>JBFWYU010000003.1:0-210514 GCA_050186075.1 Bacteroidia bacterium | reverse complement strand
GGTTTTTTGCTCAGTTTTTCGAGTCCGCTGGAGCGGTGTTCAGGTATTTTGGAGCGGAGAAGGGGTCCGTTCTAACGGAGGTATGGTTTCTTGCAGCGGGGGTCGTGTCCGCTGCAACGGAGTTAAGGTCTTTTGCTCAGTTTTTCGAGTCCGCTGCAAGGGAGTGGAGGTTTTTTAGAAAAGGGTTAAGGTTCGCTGCTCAGTTTCTAGGTCCTGTTTAAGCATTTTTTCATGCTGATGTTCAGTGATTTATACATTTTCAAGAAAAATATTTTTGCTACAGCACAATAAACTAAATACTGCCTGCGTTTCTATAAGAAAGAACAGCAACATCAAGGTTCTTTAAAAAAGGGTTAATGATTGTTTTCTACTACAAGTTAAGATAAGCCGCTTGCTATCGCCTTGGGCGATACCATAAAATATGCAGGTTCAGCAGGCAGGATTTTTAAGCCCCCGGTAACCGGGGTTTACTAAAAACAGGCGGATAAATACACTTGTAAAAAGGAGAACAAAGCGATGAGCAGAAAAACAATAAAAGTGGTGATACCCGAAAACGCTGAAGAACTGATAGATCTTGCAAAACTGATACATCAGAAACACGTGTTGGATGCCGGTACAGGACCGCTGAATGGTTTGAACATGATGGATTTTGATACCAAAACACAGTCGGCCAATACGTTTCATTTGCAGAGCGAAGCTCTGCACCGCGATGCGGTAACGGCCACTCAAAACAGGGATTTGGCTCTTGGGTTAAGCGAAGGCCAAACCAGTATGCAGCCCGGCACGGTTGATTTTTATGTGCGTTCGATAGTGGATGTGTTGCTTGGTCATTTCAGAGGCAATGAACAGAAACTGGGTGATTACGGGTTTATTGTGGTAGAAGGTACCGCAAGTTCTAAAAGTAAGCCTACCGATCCTACTACACCAACGCCTCCGGCACCTCCGGCTGACCCTGCATAGTAGTGTCATGCAATAAAAAAAGCCGCCTATGAACCGGGCGGCTTTTTTTATTTACTGCCCGTGGCAGTTCTTATACTTTTTACCGCTTCCGCAGGGGCAAGGGTCGTTGCGGCCTATTTTGTCTTCCACTTTCACCGGCATTGGTTTTTCCTGCTCGGTGTTGGGAACTCCGGGTTGGCGGGGTGTCCCAATTTCATCTCTTCCTGTTTTCAGGTTGGCTTCGGGTTTTGGCGGTGCTATGTTGCGCTTAAAACTGGTAGGAGCCTGCTCGGGCAAAGTGCCTTTGAAAAGGAAAGGAACAATCTCGCGATTGATTTTCCCCAACAGGGTTTTGAATAATTCAAAAGACTCGAATTTATAAATCAGCAGCGGGTCTTTTTGCTCGTAAGCGGCATTCTGCACCGATGATTTCAATTCGTCCATTTCGCGCAGGTGCTCTTTCCAGATGTCGTCAATAATGGCGAGCACAATGTTTTTTTCAAACGATGTGGCCAGCACTTTTCCGCGTGTTTCGTATGCTTTTTTAAGATTTGTAACAACGTTCAATGTTTTTATTCCGTCACTGAATGGGATAACGATGTTCTCAAAATTTTGTCCCTCGTTTTCATACACTTGTTTAATAACAGGGTAGGCACGCTCGGCACTGAACTCTTTTTTCTGTTTGTATTTTTCTTCTAAATACCGGAACACTTTTTCGCTCAGCACCGGTGAGTTGGTGGAAGCAAATTCTTCAGCCGTTACAGGCGATTCAACAGAGAAGGTGCGGATAAGCTCAATTTTAAATCCTTCAAAATCCTTAGTCTCGCGGTATTGTTCCACAATGCCCTCGCAGGTATCGTAAATCATGTTCGAGATGTCAACCGACAGGCGGTCGCCATACAGGGCGTGGCGTCTGCGTTTGTAAATTACCTCGCGTTGCGAGTTCATTACGTCATCGTATTCCAGCAAACGTTTACGTGTTCCGAAGTTATTTTCCTCTACTTTTTTCTGCGCACGCTCAATGGATTTGGTCATCACCGAATGCTGGATAACCTCGCCTTCTTTGTGTCCGAGGCGGTCCATCCATTTGGTCATTTTGTCGCCACCGAAAAGGCGCATGAGGTTATCTTCCAGCGAAACAAAGAACTGTGAAGAACCGGGGTCGCCCTGCCTTCCCGCACGACCACGCAACTGACGGTCAACGCGTCTTGATTCGTGGCGCTCGGTACCTACAATGGCCAGACCACCTACTTCTTTCACTCCGGGGCCAAGCTTAATATCCGTTCCGCGACCTGCCATGTTGGTGGCAATGGTTACCGCACCTTTTTGTCCTGCGCCTGCAACAATCTCTGCCTCGCGCTGGTGCAATTTCGCATTCAAAACATTGTGTTTAATGTTTTTCATTTTCAACATGCGCGAAAGCAATTCCGAGATCTCAACCGAAGTTGTTCCCACCAAAACAGGACGCCCCTGTTCGGTCAATTTCACAATCTCTTCAATCACTGCTCCGTATTTTTCACGGGCAGTTTTGTAAACCAAATCTTCGCGGTCGTTACGGGCAATCGGGCGGTTGGTAGGGATTACCATCACATCCAGTTTGTAAATATCCCAGAACTCGCCTGCTTCTGTTTCGGCAGTTCCGGTCATACCTGCCAGTTTGTTATACATGCGGAAATAATTCTGCAGGGTAATGGTTGCATACGTTTGTGTTGCAGCCTCTACCTTCACATTTTCCTTGGCTTCTATCGCCTGGTGCAAACCATCGGAATATCTGCGGCCTTCCATAATACGGCCCGTTTGCTCGTCAACTATTTTTACTTTGTTATCAATCACCACATACTCCACATCCAACTCAAAAAGCGTGTAGGCTTTCAGCAATTGGTTGATGGTGTGAATGCGTTCAGACTTGATGGCAAAATCGCGCATCAACTCTTCTTTCTTTTTAGCTTTTTCGTGGTCGTCAATGGGCAGATGCTCTATTTCCGCCACTTTGGTTCCCATATCGGGAAGCACAAAAAACTCAGGGTCATCAGAGTTTCCGGTAATAAGGTCAATCCCTTTTTCGGTTAATTCAATGGAGTTTGTTTTTTCATCAATCACAAAAAACAGTTCGGCATCTACCTTATGCATTTCCTTGTTCTGGTCCTGCATGTAGTAGTTCTCTGTTTTTTGCATGATGGTTTTTACACCCGGCTCACTCAGGTATTTGATGTGTGCCTTATTTTTCGGTAAACCGCGCTGTGAGCGGTATAACAACAAACCACCTTCTTCCTCTTTTCCTTCTTTGATTAAACGTTTTGATTCAGAAAGTGCATTGTTAACGTAATTACGTTGCGCCTGAATCAGTCGCTCAATTTTCGGTTTCAGTTCGGTAAACTCCTGTTTATCGCCTTTTGGAGTTGGTCCCGAAATAATGAGCGGTGTACGCGCATCGTCAATCAAAACCGAATCGACCTCATCCACAATAGCGTAGTTGTGCTTGCGTTGCACCAGATCTTCGGGGCTGCGCGCCATGTTATCGCGCAGGTAATCAAAACCAAACTCGTTGTTGGTTCCGTAGGTGATGTCGGCTAAATACGCTTTTCTGCGGGCTTCGGAGTTGGGCTGGTGGTTGTCAATACAATCCACCGTTATTCCGTGAAACTCAAACAAAGGCCCCATCCACTCGCTGTCCCTGCGGCTGAGGTAATTGTTTACCGTAACAAGATGTACGCCTTTTCCGGTCAGTGCGTTGAGGTAAACAGGAAGTGTTCCCACCAGAGTTTTTCCTTCACCTGTACCCATCTCGGCAATTTTGCCCA
This sequence comes from Bacteroidia bacterium, assembly GCA_050186075.1. Taxonomy (GTDB): domain Bacteria; phylum Bacteroidota; class Bacteroidia; order SXHM01; family SXHM01; genus SXHM01. Next base: position 206,774 of record JBFWYU010000003.1, on the reverse strand, counting down.
TGTGCAGGGCTATACCGCCAATTAGCTGCACATCGTAGTGCACCATGTCCCATTTTATTTCGGTGCCACCGGCAATCCAGCGGCTGCTCCAAACGGCATAGTTGCCTTCAATTGCAATGTGTTGTTTGTGTACCGAAAGGTCGCGGTCCATCTGACTTGCCGTAACGCGCAGGGTATCGTTTTCGGTAAAACGTCTTGCTGTTTCTTTCACCACGGCAAAAGCCTCGGGAAGAATTTCCAAAAGAATTTCTTTCGTTTTTTCTTTTATGGTTTCTTCCAGTTTGTCGATGCGCTCGTAAAGGTTTTCTTTTTCGTGCGCGTCTAATTCGTTGTTGGTTTCAATCTTCTCGCGGATAGATGCAATTTCATCGTTTTCGGTTTTCAGGAAATCCTGAATGCGCTTGCGGAAGTCATCTGATTTAGCGCGAAGCTGATCGTGAGAAAGGGAAGCAAGTTTCGGGAATTCTGCTTTTATTTTTTCAACCAGGGGCATCACTTCTTTGATGTCGCGGTCGGCTTTGCTTCCGAATATTTTTCCGGCTAGGCCGCTAATGAAGTTTATCATTTGTGTGCGTTTATGTTTTCAGGTTTTAATGAAAAAACCTGTGTTTGTCAATTATTAAACCAATGCAAAAACCCTGACAGGGTGTCAGCAAAGGGCGTGCGAAGGTAGAAAAATTAGTTACCACCCCCTGCCCCCTCCTTGAAAAAAGGAGGGGGTGGAGTTAAGCGGTTTGCATTATAATTCTTTTCGGAGCCTTGCCACAGGAATATTGAGCATTTCGCGGTATTTGGCAACGGTTCTGCGGGCAATGTTGTAGCCTTTTTCCTTGAGTATCTGGGCCAGTTTGTCGTCAGGAACGGGTTTGCGTTTGTCTTCGGCAGCTATGGTTTCGGAAAGTATCTTCTTTACCTCGCGTGAAGAGACTTCTTCACCTTCATCATTAGAAAGTGACTCGGAAAAGAAGGATTTAATTAAAAATGTACCGAACTGGGTTTGTACATATTTGCTGTTGGATACGCGTGAAATGGTGGAAATGTCGAGCCCCACAATTTCTGAAATATCTTTCAAAATCATGGGCTTGAGTTTGGTTTCATCGCCTGTGAGGAAATACTCGGTCTGGAAATTCATAATGGCATCCATGGTGATGAGCAGCGTTTGCTGGCGCTGTTCAATAGCATCGATAAACCATTTTGCCGCATCAATCTTTTGTCTGATAAACACGGTGGCATCCTTCATTTCTTTAGGCTGATTTTTTTTGTTGCCGCCATATTCTTTCAGCATCTCTTTGTATTCTTTGCTGATTTTAAGGGCAGGTGCATTGCGCTGGTTGAGGCTGAGTTCCAGCACGCCTTCGTTATTGGTGATGATGAAATCGGGAACCACATTGGAAACGCTCTTTACGTTATCGGCCATGGTATTGCCCGGGCGGGGATTCAGTTTCAGTATTTCACCGATAGCATCTTTTAAATCTTCGGGTTCCAGCTCCAGTTCTTTAGAGATCTTATCGTAATGCTTTTTAATGAACTCGTCCATCATTTTGTCAATGATGACGATGGCGGTGTGGTTGGTGATGCTGTGTTCCCTGCGTTTGAGTTGCAGCAACAGACATTCGCGCAAATCGCGGGCACCCACACCCGGTGGGTCGAACTGCTGAATGATGTGGAGCAACTCGTCTAATTCTTTTTCGGTGGTAGTGATGTTTTGTCCGAAAGCCAGATCATCTACCATAGCATTGAGTTCTCTGCGCAGATATCCGTCATCATCAATGTTGCCGAGAATGTGTAATGCAATGTTATGCTGGCGCTCGTCTAATCTGCGCATGCCTAGTTGCTCAATCAGTGCATCCTGAAAACCGGCTGTGCCTACAATGGGAATTTCTTTGCGCTCGTCATCGGGGCTGGTGTTGTTTGCCGATAGCTTGTAGTCGGGAATACCGTCATCGTCTTCATCAAAAAAATCGTCAATGTCGTGGTCTTCTACTTCTTTTATTTCTTCCTGTTTTTCTTCTTCCAGTTCTTCTTCGTTCTCCGGAGTCTCTTCTTCTTCGTCTTTTATTTCTTCGTCAATGTCTTCGGGAGTTTCTTCCAACTCATCATCGTTTTCTTCGCCTTCTTCCAGAGCGGGATTAGCTTCCATCTCTTCTTTGATTCGCTGCTCCAGTTCCATAGTAGGAATTTGCAGCAGCTTCATGAGTTGAATCTGTTGCGGACTGAGTTTTTGCTGGAGTTTTAATTGTAATCGCTGGTTCAACATAATCGCTTTCTTGATATCTTACATCTGCGAAGTTGGCAATTTAGAAATGAATTACAAAGAGAAATTTTCTCTTCCAGCGGAAAGATTTTCTAAAGCATGAAGTATCTGCCTGAAAGAATTGTAAACCTCGCGATTTACGTTGAGCATGGAAGTAATATCAAATGCCGGAATTTTTTTGCTGAACAGTTCCATGATGCCGGCATCGGTTCGTGTATGTATTTCTTCGCAGAGGGCTGTAAGCTTTTGCAATTTCTCTGCTGAAAAAGGCTCCATGTTTTCAGTGATCCGGTCAAAAAAGGAGGCTACCTCTTTTGCCAACGTTTTATACAAATCAAATTTTTCGTCATGCGCTGATTCGCGCATGTTTTCAAGGTTGTGTGCAATATCTTTTAACTGTTTGGCCGAGAACATGGCATACTTAACCGAAGCCTGCAGGGCTGCAGCTTTGTTGCTGTATTCATCGTTGTGTTTTTCGTTTGACAGTTTGATGCAGAACGAAATCAGCTCACCGTGCAGGTTTTTGAGGAACACATATTTTTCATCGTAGTTCATTTTGAAAAACTGTTCTTTGATTTTTTTTGCACCTGTAAAAAGTGTGTGCTGCGGTGTGATTTTATTTTCAGGAAAAATGCTGAGGTTGGTAGCTACTGTATAGCGCACAAAAAGACCGGCTTCCATTTGCAGTGCTTCCAATGCGGTTTCTGCTTCGCCTATATTTTCAACATTAATATAAGTGGTTACAACAGTATCTTCTTTTTCCCTGATTAATTTTATCAGCAGGGTTGCATAGTGTTTAAGGAAGGGAAGCATGAGCAGAATGCCGAAGAAATTTATGAGTGTTTGAAAACTAACCAATGCAAATAAGGGGTCTCTGATTCCGAAAACATCGGTTATGAGCAGCAGGATAGGCGTTAGCAATACAAACGAAATAATGGTCATAATGATGTTGTACATTATATTTCCAACGGCTACTCTTTTTTTGTCGGCACTTCCGTTGATTGATACAAACAGGAGTTTGACGGTTGTGCCCACTTCAGACCCAATAACAATGGCAGCGGCAGCGGGAAGCAGAATTACCGAGCTGCTTAATGCGCTGAGTGCAATAGCCATAGTTGCCGCACTGGATTGAATAATGGAAGTAAGCACAAAGCCGACTATGAGAAAGAAGAAAGTTCCTTTTCCGGCATATTTGCTCAGGTTGAAATAATCAATAATCTGTATGGTTCCGGATTTCATGAACTCAATACCCATGAACAAAAAAGCAATGCCTAATAACAACATGCCGGTGTAAAAGAGCTTTGGTCTTTTTTTGAAGAGCAGCATTATTAAAACGCTGAGGGCAATAATGGGATAGGTGTAATCTTCGATGCTGAGTTTGAATCCAAGCCCCGCCACAATCCAGCCTGTGAGGGTGGTGCCGAGGTTGCTGCCCAAAATAACGGCAATAGCGTTTTGCATGGAGATGGTGCCTACACCAACAAAGGCAAGTACCATGAGAGCAACGAGTGAACTGCTTTGCAGGAGGGCGGTAAGAATAGTTCCTCCTGCAACTGCTCTTAGCGGGCTGCCGGTTTGTTTTTTCAGGAAAATTTTGAAGCTGCGCCCTGCCAGGTTTTTTACCGCATCTTCAATGAGCATCATGGCATAGATGAAGAGGCCGATGCCGGCAACAAATTTCCAGGCATCGAAGAGGTCTGTCATGGCGGGTATTTATTAAAACTCTGCGTTCTTAGGGAAGCGCGGAAATGGAATCACATCGCGGATGTTGGTCATGCCGGTAACGAACATCATCAGTCGCTCGAAGCCAAGACCGAAACCTGCGTGAGGCACGGTTCCGAACTGACGCGTTTCCAGATACCACCACAGGCTTTTTTCTTCAATTCCTACTTCTGTTATTCTGCGGTGTAGTTTTTCATATACTTCTTCGCGTTGCGAACCGCCCACAATTTCGCCAATGCCGGGGAAGAGAATATCCATGGCGGCTACTGTTTTACCATCATCGTTCTGTTTCATGTAAAAAGCTTTGATGGCTGCGGGGTAGTTGTAAAGTATAACGGGTTTTTTAAAATGTTTTTCTACCAGAAAACGTTCGTGCTCGCTTTGCAAATCGGCTCCCCACTCGTTGATGAGGTAATTGAATTGTTTCTTTTTATTGGGTTTCGATTCGCGGAGAATTTCAATGGCTTCGGTGTAGGTGAGGCGCACAAAATCGTTTTCGGTAACAAACTTCAGCTTTTCAATTAACTCCAGCGGACTGCGTTCGTCCTGCGGCTTTGATTTTTCTTCGTCCAGCAATCTTCCGCTCAGGAATTTTAAATCGTCTTCGCAGTTTTCGAGAATGTATTTTACCACATACACCAGCATGTCCTGGGCGAGAGTCATGTTATCGTTGATGTCGGCAAAAGCAACTTCGGGTTCTATCATCCAGAACTCGGCAAGGTGGCGCGAGGTGTTGGAGTTTTCGGCACGGAAGGTTGGACCGAAGGTATAGACTTTTGAAAGCGCCAAAGCACCCAACTCTGCTTCCAATTGTCCGGAAACGGTAAGGTTGGTTTCTTTGCCGAAGAAATCCTGGCTGTAATCTACGGTGCCGTCTTCTTTCAACGGAGGATTTTTTGCATTTAATAATGTAACGCGAAACATTTCGCCTGCGCCTTCGGCATCAGAACCGGTGATGATAGGGGAGTGGATGTTGTAGAATCCGTTGTCGTTAAAAAATTTGTGGATGGCAAACGTGAGTGCATGACGGATGCGGAACACCGCGCTGAAGGTGCTGGTGCGGAAACGCAGGTGAGCAATTTCACGCAAAAATTCAAGCGAATGTTTTTTGGGTTGCAGCGGATATTTTTCGGGGTCGGCAATGCCGTAAACCACTACCTGCGTGGCTTGTATTTCCACTGTTTGCCCGGCACCTGTTGATTTTACCAGTGTTCCGGTAACGCCAACTGCCGCACCTGTAGTAACCTGTTTCAACTCTTCTTCCGAAAATTTTGTCATGTCGGCAACCACCTGAATGTTGTTGATGGTAGAGCCATCGTTGAGTGCAATAAACTGTACAAAGGCATTTCCGCGTTTGGTGCGTACCCAGCCTTTAACGGTTACTTCACGGTCCACCGAGGCGGATGCCAATAATTCTTTAACGGGTGTGTGTTTTTTATCGTTCATAATTTTTACAAAGCATAAAAATGTTCGACCCCATATGGGGTCGCATGTTAATAGCTATGCGTTATTCTATTAATATATGACCCCATACGGGGTCAAACAAAGCGGATGCAAAGTAAATCAAAATTCACCTAATTTCGTCCGCTTCTGCATTATGCCGGTTCAAACTTTTTATATACGCAACATGGTAAGCTCGCGCTGCATCCGTTCGGTTGCCGATGCCATAAAACTGGCCGGTGGGCACGAGGAAGAAAAAACCACACTTGGTAAAGCGGTAATTTCATTTGAGCCGGGAAAATTTAAAAAGGAAGAATTTGTAAGAGCCCTGCGTGAAGAGGGTTTCGAGTTGATTGAAAGCAAAGAGGAGCAGGCCGTAGAACAAATAAAAGTAGCAGCGATTGAATTGGTATATCATGCCAACAACGCCAATTCACTTATCCGAAATTCGGATTACCTGAGTGAGAAAGTGGGTATGCCTTACGTTTCGCTGAGCAAACTTTTTTCGGAGAAAACAGGACATACCCTGGAGAAGTACATCATTCTTCTGAAAATTGAAAAAGCAAAAGAGTTGCTGAGTTATAATGAATACACGCTGAGCGAAATTGCCTATATGATGGGCTACAGCAGTGTGCAGTATCTGAGTAACCAGTTCAGACAGATTACGGGCTACACCGTTTCGGAATACAAAAGCAAAGGGATTAACGACCGCAGGCCGCTGGATAAGTTGCTGGATTGAATGCAGCAATGAACAGCTATTCTGTTACTAAAAGATTTCCGCGCGAAATTTTATTCTCCTTGTGCAACAAATAATAATACAGCCCCGGTGAAAGCCGTTCGCTGTTAAAAGGGATTTTATAATCTCCGGTTTGCTGAACTTCATTTACAACAATTCTTGCCAGCCCGGTTGTAATGCTGTAAACCATCAATTGAACTTTTGATGCAGATGAAACAGAATACTGAAAAACAGTAGCGCTATTTACAGGATTGGGGTAGACTTTTACGGCATCATTGTCTTTTATTTCGTCAATTGAAACAGGTGTTCCAACATAGTGAAAGGTAACAGTGTTGTTGTTGGAGTTAGGAACAGCAATGGTATCGGTGGCGGTGTTGTAATAAATATCAGCAGGATTAGAAATGCCTGATGAAACAACGGCTGTGGGCGAGCCAAAGCTGCTGTTATATTTATATACCGCCTGTGGAGTCCATGATGAGATGAAATAATTTCCCGAAGCATCGCGACCAATTCCATCGCAGTTTGTTTGTGTTGTTGTTACCACAGTTGTAACTGATGAATCGGCAAGGCTGATTGCTTTTACCGGTGCATTGCTACCCCAGTTAACAAAGAGTACACGGTTGTTGGCTCCGTCATACCACATGCCGTTGGGTGAGGTAACGGTGTTGCTTACCATTGTGTAGAATGCGCCCGTATTGGTGTTTACTCGATAAATCTTTTTTGCGCTGAAATCGCTGACAAACAGAAAATGGTCGCCATCACTGGTGATGCCGTTGAGGAACGTTGCGTTCAGATTGATGTTATCAACCAAGGCAGCGTTGCTGAGGTTATAACTTTTTATTCTTCCACCATCGCAAACCCAGAGTTTGCTGCCCAGAATTTCAATGCCGTAAGGTCCGCTAACATTAGAGGTGAAAAGTGTTGGAGGATTTCCCGGAACAACTTGCTGAATGCTGTTGGTGCTTCCGTTGCAGGCAACCAGATAACGGTTGTTGGCGGCATCGTATTCCACACTTTCGGGAGCGCTGTAGCTTTGCGCAAAAGAGTTAGAAAGTGAGAGCGTGAGAAGTAAGAAAGTGGTAAAGAGTTTTTGCATGGTTGGTTTTTATATGCGGTAAACATAAAGATTATAAAAACAAAAACCCCATCTTTGAGAACACTATTTTTTATCTGTGAAAAGTATTGCCTTTTTTCTTTTTCTCTCGCTCATTGCAGAAATATTGGGCACGGTGGGAGGTTTTGGTTCTTCGTTATTCTTTGTTCCTATTGCCGGTTTTTTTCTTGACTTTCATTCGGTGTTGGGCATTACAGCGCTGTTTCATTTGTCGAGCAACATTTCAAAAATTGTATTGTTCCGAAAAGGTGTTGACAAAAAGTTGGTGCTGCTTATGGGAATCCCTGCCGTGATTTTTGTAATAGCAGGAGCGTATGCAAGCAAGTTTGTTGATGGGAAAATTCTTCAGCTTTCGCTCGGAATTTTTTTAGTAACACTTAGTTCTGTTTTGCTGATTTTTAAAAATCTTGCGTTGAAACCAACATTGACTACCTCCTTGGGGAGCGGTGCATTATCAGGGGTTGTAGCGGGTTTGTTGGGAACTGGTGGCGCTATTCGCGGGCTTGCATTGGCAGCATTTAGTTTGCCGAAAGATGCGTTCATTGCTACTTCGGCAATTATTGATTTAGCAATAGATGCCAGCCGCACGGTGGTTTACATTGCCAACGGCTATGTGCATGCACACGACCTGTATCTTATTGCAGCCTTGTTTGTGGTCGGTTTTGTGGGAAGCTATATCGGCAAACGATTATTGGAAAAAATTTCGGAAGCACAGTTTAAAAACATTGTTCTGGTGCTGATTTTGTTTGTAGGACTGGCTACACTTACAAAACTTTTTGTTCAGGCCTGAGCGTTATCATTCTGATAAATTTTTCCTGCCCTGCATATCCTATTATTTTATTATTCTATATTCGGCAATCTTAAAATCCATGTCTGCTTATGAAAAAGCATTTACTCAGTTTAGTTTTAACAGCCTGTTTTTTTACCATCACATCTTTTGCGCAAGATGTAATTATCAGAGGAAAAGTAAGCGATGCCTCTGATGACGAAACGCTTCCCGGAGTAAATGTTGTTCTTGAAGACAAGAAAGGAACAGTAACTGACCTGAAAGGAAAATACTCGTTGCAGGCCACTGAAGGCAAGCATACGATTACCTTCAGTTTTATAGGATATAAAACCAAGACAAAAGAAATTACACTTGAAAAAGGCAAAGACCTTGTTCTGGATATTCAGCTGAAAACCGATGCAAAGGTGTTGCAGATTTCAACCGTTACCGGAAGTCAGTATGAGAAAAACCTGAGTCAGGAAACCGTAACGATGGATGTTATTTCTTCCGCTCTTATTAAGAATACAAATGCACGGGAGTTGAGTGAGGTGGTTTACAAAACACCGGGTGTGCAGGTTACTGACGGGCAGGTAAGCATTCGCGGAGGAAGCAGTTTTTCGTATGGTGTAGGTAGCCGTGTGGCTGTATTGCTCGACAACCAGAGCTCAACCAGTGGCGACCTTGGTGATGCAAAATGGAAATTCATACCTATTGAAAATGCTGAGCAGGTAGAGGTAATTAAAGGCGCATCATCGGTGTTGTATGGTTCTTCGGCATTGAACGGTGTTATCAACGTGCAAACAGGCTGGGCAAAAGAAACTCCGCAAACGGAGGTAAATCTGTTTTCGGGTTTTTATGATAAGCCTGAGCGCAGAAATATAATCTGGTGGAACAAAGGCTACTCGCCCATGTTTATGGGCGGCTCATTTAATCACCGCAGGCGTTTTGGTAATCTGGATCTGGTAGTAGGCGGTAATTATAATTTCAATCACAATTATTTACAGGATGCAGATGAATCGCGCGGGCGCATTGGTTTTAAAACCAAATACCTTGACCCTAAAACAAAGCGCACCAGCTATGGTGTGAACTTTAATTTTATGAAAGAAAACAGTACCCGCTTTTTTCTTCCGATTGATTTGAACGATAGTACGCTTTACAAACTTGACGGCTCTAACGACAAGTATACCATGACTATGGTTGACCCGCATTTTACCCATTTTGATAAGAGGAATAACCGACACATTGTGCGTGGGCGTTGGTTCAATGTTTTCCGCAAGGGCGAGGGCGAAACGCCAAGTGCAAACTCCAATTTGCTTAGCGGTGAATATCAGTTTCAGAGTAATGTAAAGAACAAGATTTTTGTTACCAGCGGCTTGATGGGCAGTTTTGGTTTTAACCGCAGTAATTTGTTTCCTGATTTGCGTACCACATGGACAGCAGCTGTTTACAGTCAGTTAGAATATAAGCCCTGGCAAAAACTTACCTTGGTTGGTGGTGCACGTTACGAGATTATGGCCGTTGACAGTTTAATGGAAGCTACCAAGCCGGTGTTTCGCACGGGGCTTAACTGGGAGGTTAGCAGCACAACCAATATCCGTGCATCATGGGGGCAGGCGTATCGCTTACCCAGCGTTGGTGAGCGTTTTATTGATGCCACTTTTGCAGGAGCAATTTTTATTCTTCCTAATCCGCAGCTGTTGGCCGAAAAAGGCTGGAGCGCAGAGTTGGGTATTAAGCAAGGTGTGAAATTAGGCAACTGGATGGGCTTTTTTGATGCCACCGTTTTTTGGATGGAATACACCAACCAGATTGTTTACACCTTTGGCAGTTACTCAAAATACGTGGTTGACAGTAATGGAGTTGGTAGCACTAAAAATGTATTGGGTTTAAAACCCTTTAATGTTAGCAACAGCCGTGTGGCAGGTTTTGAAGTTTCGTTAGTAGGAAAAGGTAAAATTGGTCCTATTGGTGTAGGTATTTTTGGAGGATATACCTATTCTTATCCGGGTGATTTGGACAAAGATCCTTCACAAAAAAATGTGGGAACGTATCTTGAAAACATGTTTAAATACTACAGCAAAATGGATAGTGCCGATGCCTATCGCGTAATGCAGTTGGTGAACAGGCACACGGTACGTTTTGATTTGTAGTTAGACTATAAAATTGTTTCACTGGGAGCAAGCTGTTACTACAACAGTTTTGCCGACCGCATTGACGGCATTTATTATATAGTTTTGAAAGGATTAGATGATTTTGCCAAACGCAGAGCAAACGGAGATTTTGTAGTGGATACCCGTCTTGCAGTAAGAGTAAATCCAAAAATGCAGGTTTCGTTCATTGTGAAAAATATCGGTAATCTTGAGTATGCCAACCGGCCTGGAGTAGTAGATCCGCCAAGGAATTATACCCTGCAATTGCGCTACACCTTCTGATGAAAAACTTTGCGCCTTTGCGCCTTTGCGCGAAATCTTTTTTAGCGATTCTCTGTGTTCTTTTCCTTTTGCCCGAAACCCCGGCAATTGCTCAACCCGCAGAAACAGGTAAAGAACTGAGGATACTGAGCTGGAATATTTACATGCTTCCCCGCTTTGCATTGCATACCGGAAAACGCAAACGTGCCCGCGAGATTGCTAAAATGCTTCCGGCAGAAAACTACGACATCATGGTTTTTCAGGAAGCTTTTCATGGCGATGCGCGCAGAATTATAAAGCGCAAATTGAAGAAGCTATATCCCTACCGCATAGGTCCTGCCAACCGCAGAGTGTTTTGGATAAAAACAAACAGCGGGGTGTGGATGCTGAGTAAAATACCGCTTAAAAAACTGAAACAAATAAAATACAAAGACTGCGATGGCTTTACCGATTGCTTTGCACACAAAGGCGCATTGTTGGTAGAAGGCGAATGGGAAGGACAAAAGTTTCAGCTACTGGGAACACACATTCAGGCAGGCGGACCTTATCCTGTTCGGCAATCGCAGTACGAGCAAATACGCGGCCTTATTGATACCTATAAACAGGAAGGTGTTCCGCAACTTTTGGCAGGCGATTTTAACATGGGAATAGACCGGGGCGACCCTTATTATCAAATGCTGAAAACTCTGGATGTGGAAGAATATGTGCCCGATGGCGAACTGAAATATACAGCCTCATCCATCAATGATATTCGCGGAGGTGATGACGACCGCCTGATTGATTTTATTTTTTACCGCCCCAACGGAACACAACCCAAACAACTTATCCGCAACGTAAGGCGCTTTGCAACTGTCCAGCCTTGCTTCAAAAAGTTTTGCGATTTGAGTGACCACTTTGGGGTGGAGGCGATTGTGAGGTTTAAATAAGATGATTACTCCTTCGCTTTGAAGAGCGGAACCGTAGAACACGCCTCGCCATACATAATACTCCTAGCCACAGGGCGCAGCAGGCGGGTTATCTCCACATAAGCTGATTCAGGAACAGGATATTTGCTGCAGCCTTTGATGATGATTTTTTCTCCGCGGAATTTTTCAATGTCCAGTTTTGAAAGGGCATCATTATACAAAACCGTTTCTAACATATCGGGATTACCAAACACCACTCTTTTTGCATAAGGTTCTAAATAAACAGCTATCAGCATAAATGCCCATGAAGGCACAATGGCATCGGCAGAGCAGAGCACGGCAACATATTTGTCTTTATAGGTAGTCCAGTCAAAACTCTTAAGCGCCTCGCGAAAATCTTTTTCTTTCAGTATCAATCCCTGAAAAAGAAAATCTTTCAAATCAAAAACAACACGTTCACCTTTAGGATAAAAATCCTCCAGGTTAAATTCGGTTAACCCGCTTGATGCTACTTTATTAATGATTTCGTTTTCCATTCTTTTTCTTTGCGTCTTTGCGAGAAACAAATTACATAAACCCCAACTCCAACTGCGCTGCCTCGCTCATCATTTCTTTTTCCCAGGGCGGCTCAAATGTCAAGGTAACTTTTGCTGAACGAACACCCTGCACCGAATTTGTTTTTTGCTCCACTTCAATCGGCAATGATTCAGCAACAGGGCAGGAGGGAGAAGTCAATGTCATTATAATCTCAACTCCAAAATCATCGTCAATTTTGATTTCGTAAATCAATCCCAACTCATAAATATCTACAGGAATTTCAGGGTCATAAACCGTGCGCAGAATATCAATGATGCGACCTTCCAGCTCTTTTTTATCGGTGTGAGATGGAGTAGTAGGATTATCTTTTTCTGTTGCTTCCATGTGGTTAAAGCATTTTTGTTTTTAAAGCAAGCGCGTAGAGCTTCATTTGTTTTATCATCGAAACCAATCCGTTGGAGCGCGTTGGCGAAAGATGTTCTTTCAATCCTATGCGATCAATAAAACTCAAATCTGTATTAATAATATCTTCAGGTGTTTGATGCGAAAGCACACGGATTAATAAACTGATTAAACCCTTGGTGATAATAGCATCGCTGTCGGCAGTAAACACCACTTTATCACCATCCTGTTCTGCGTGAAGCCATACGCGGCTCTGGCAGCCTTTGATAATGTTTTGTTCTGTCTTGTATTTTTCATCAATTAATGGCAGTGATTTTCCAAGCTCAATGATGAATTCATATTTCCCCATCCAGTCATCATAGTAACCGAACTCTTCAACAATGGTTTCTTCTATTTCTTTAATCGTTGCCATTTATTTGAACATGTCTATTACTTTGTGAAGGCCTTTTACCAGCGTATCAACTTCTTCTTTTGTGTTGTAAAATGAAAACGATGCACGCACAGTCCCCGGAATTTTGAACCTGTCCATCAATGGTTGTGTGCAGTGGTGTCCCGTGCGGACGGCAATTCCCATCTTGTCTAAAATAACTCCTGCATCATACGGGTGAATGTTGTCTAACAGAAAAGAAATTACCGAAGCGCGCTCTTTTGCCTTGCCGATAAATTTTATTCCCGGCACAGTGTTAAGTTGTTGCAGTGCGTATTCTGTAAGCTCGTGTTCATATGCTGCAATGGTTTCAACTCCGAGAGAATTGATGTAATCTATTGCTGCGCCAAATGCTATTCCGCCAGCGATGTTAGGTGTGCCGGCTTCAAATTTATGAGGCAACTCGTTGTACGTTGTTTTTTCAAACGTTACCGTTTTTATCATATCGCCACCGCCCTGATATGGTGGAATGGCATTCAGTAATTCTTCTTTTCCGTAAAGCACGCCAACACCGGTTGGCCCATACATTTTGTGTGCAGAGAATGCGTAGAAATCGCAATCGAGTTCTTTCACATCTACCGTTGTGTGATGAATAGCTTGCGCACCATCAATCAAAACAGGAATACCTTTTTCGTGCGCTACTGCAATAATTTCTTTAACCGGATTTACTGTTCCTAATGAATTGGAGATATGTGTAACGGCAACTAGTTTAGTTTTTTTAGAAAGCAGTTTCCTGAACTCATCCATCATCAATTCTCCGTTGTCATTGATGGGAATAACTTTCAGGGTTGCCTTTTTCTCTTCGCATAGCATTTGCCAGGGCACAATGTTAGAATGATGCTCCATTGCCGAGATTAATACCTCATCGCCTTCATTCACATACGTTCTGCCAAATGAAAATGCAACAAGGTTAATGCTGTCGGTTGTTCCTTTGGTGAAAATAATCTCGTGCGATTTATCTGCATTGATAAACGCACGAACTTTTTCTCTCACTACTTCATAAGCTGAGGTAGCTTCCTGGCTTAGTGTATGCACACCACGATGGATGTTTGCATTTTCGTAGGAGTAGTATTTAGTAGTCGCATCAATAACACTTTGCGGCTTTTGTGACGAAGCACCATTGTCAAAATATACTAATGGTTTTCCGTTCACCTTGCGTGAAAGTATTGGAAAATCCTTGCGGACTTTCTCTACATCTAAAACAGTTTTATGTTGTGCGACAGCAGTCATTATTCTCCTAATTTTTTGTGAATTAATGTTTCGAGATAATCTCTCAAAGCATCAATTCGTATGGTTTGCATCACATCGTTAACAAATGCGTGCAATAAAAGTTTTCTGGCACTTTCTATTCCCAGACCACGTGCCCGCAGGTAAAACAAAGCATCCTCATCGATCTTTCCTGTTGAAGAGCCGTGTGAGCATTTCACATCATCAGCATAAATCTCCAGCTGAGGTTTTGCATTGATGGTGGCATCATCGCTCATAAGAATATTTTTTGAGCTTTGGTATGCGTTTGTTTTTTGGGCATCGCGCTGCACAAAAATTTTCCCGTTGAAAATGCCTGTCGACTTTCCATCCAGTATTCCTTTATAGGTCTGGTTGCTTTCGCAATGAGGTTTGCGGTGGTCAACCAGAGTATGGTTATCCACATGCTGTGTATCGGAAGTGATGAACAATCCATTCAAATGCGATTCGCAATTTTCTCCGTTCAATGCAATGTTCAGGTTATTGCGCACCCAGCCACCACTCAGTGTTACCGTATTAGTATCAAAGTGTGAATTCTTTTGCTGTGATGCAGAAACATTATTGATCTGCTGTCCGTTCTCACAATCATTCTGCAGGCGGTAATACTGAACTTTTGCGTTCTCTTCAATTGCAATTTCCGTTACTGAAGTTGAAATAGCTTTCACAGGAAGGTCATGCGTTTCAAATGTTTCAACCAATTGCACCTGTGCACTTTTTCCAACAATAAAAAGATTTCTCGGGAAGAATAATGTGCTCTCTTTCGCAATAATTAAGTTGATAATATGAATTGGTTTTTCAACTACGGTATTATCGGGAATGCTAATGAAAACTCCATCCGCAGCATAGGCGGTGTTCAGCGCAATGAATGCATCGGAATTAATACCTGCACACGTTGAAAAATGTTTTTCAACTAATTCAGGGTGTTTTTCAAATGCATTTTTAAGTGAAGTGACGACAACATTTTTCTCTAAATTTTTCAGCGAAGAACGTTCTCCCGAGAAAATACCATTTGCCAAAACAACGATGTGTGCATTGAGATTTGGAATGAGGTATTTATCAATTGCGAATTGCGAATTGTCAATTGCGGATTGTGTGAAGCTTTCCGAAAATAATTTCTGAACATTTGAATACTTGTATTCTTCATTCTTCCTTGCAGGGATGCCAAGAGCAGAGAATGATTCGATTGCTTTCTGACGAATGTTCTGAATAAAAGAGTTTCCGGGAAGCGTTTTTTTTACTGCTTCAAAATCCGAAACTAATTTTTCAGTGGTTGATGTTTTTTCTGCAGTGATCATGCTTCCGCCAATTCCTTTTTAATCCAGTCATATCCTTTCTCTTCCAGTTCCAAAGCAAGTTCTTTTGTTCCCGATTTCACAATTACTCCATCATACAATACGTGAACAAAATCAGGAACGATATAATCCAAAAGCCTTTGGTAGTGCGTAATAACAATGAAAGAGCGGTCGGCAGAACGCAACTTGTTTACGCCATTAGCAACAATGCGCAAGGCATCAATATCAAGCCCGCTGTCGGTTTCGTCAAGTATGGCAAGTGTTGGTTCCAGCATTGCCATTTGAAAAATCTCGTTGCGTTTTTTCTCTCCTCCTGAAAAACCTTCATTCACCGAACGGTTGGCAAGCGAGCCCTGTAATTCAACTAATGCTTGTTTCTCTTTTACAAGTTTCAGAAAGTCTTTTGCTTCCATAGGACTAAGTCCTTTGTAAGCGCGTATTTCATTGATAGCCGTTTTCAGGAAATTGATATTACTTACTCCTGGGATCTCAATCGGATATTGAAAAGCAAGGAATAAACCTTCGCGGGCTCTGTCTTCAGGAGACATGTCCAACAGATTTTTCCCGTTGAAAGAAACTTCACCACCGGAAACAATATAATCTTCTCTCCCTGCCAAAACATTCGACAACGTGCTTTTCCCGGAACCATTTGGGCCCATGATAGCATGAACTTCTCCTGCTTTCACTTCCAGGTTAAAGCCTTTAATAATTTCTTTCCCTTCAATTCCGGCTCTTAAATTTTTAATGCTCAGCATGTGTAATTCGTAAATTCGTTATTTGTTGATGTCTATCCTACACTTCCTTCTAATGAAACAGCAAGTAATTTCTGCGCCTCAACAGCAAACTCCATTGGTAATTGATTGAATACTTCTTTGCAATAACCGTTTACAATCAAGCCAATTGCTTTCTCCGTATCAATGCCTCGTTGTTTGCAATAAAAAATCTGGTCTTCACCAATTTTTGAAGTGGTAGCTTCGTGTTCCACTACAGCAGATTTATCTTTTATCTCGATATAAGGAAAAGTATGTGCTCCGCATTTATCACTCATCAGTAATGAGTCGCATTGCGAAAAGTTACGGGCATTTTTTGCGCCTTTATTAATGCGCACCAATCCGCGATAACTATTGTTGCTGTGTCCCGCAGAAATACCTTTTGAAATAATAGTACTGCGTGTGTTTTTCCCGATGTGGGTCATTTTGGTTCCGGTATCGGCTTGCTGATAATTATTAGTAACAGCAACAGAATAAAACTCACCTACCGAGTTATCGCCTTTTAAAATCACACTTGGATATTTCCAGGTAATGGAAGAACCTGTCTCCACCTGTGTCCACGAAATTTTTGAATTTTCTTCGAGGCAAATTCCGCGCTTGGTAACAAAATTATAAATACCGCCTTTCCCGTTTTTATCTCCGGGATACCAGTTCTGAACGGTTGAATATTTTACTTCTGCATTTTTGTGCGAAACGATTTCTACCACAGCCGCATGCAACTGATTTTCATCACGCATCGGGGCAGTGCAACCTTCAAGGTAGCTAACGTAAGAGCCTTCATCGGCAACGATCAAGGTCCTTTCAAACTGTCCTGTCCCTGAAGTGTTTATGCGGAAATAGGTGCTCAGCTCCATCGGGCAGCGAACACCTTTCGGGATATAACAAAATGAACCATCACTGAAAACAGCTGCGTTCAAAGCCGCATAAAAATTGTCGGTGTACGGCACAACTGAGCCCATATACTTTTTAATCAGTTCGGGATGCTCCTGCACCGCTTCGCTGAACGAGCAGAAAATAATTCCTTTCTCGGCAAGAACTTCTTTGAACGTGGTTTTTACTGAAACGCTGTCAATTACCGCATCAATGGCAATGTTGGATTGCACACCGGTCAGGCGTTTTTGCTCTTCCAATGAGATACCCAGTTTTTCAAACGTAGCCAACAATTCAGGGTCAACCTCGCTTAAATCTTTCAGTTCCGGTTTCTGTTTTGGTGCTGCATAATAAATAATGTCTTGAAAATTTATTTCAGGATATTTAAGATGCGCCCAGTAACGCGGCTCTTCCATGGTTTTCCAGTGGCGATATGCTTTCAGGCGATAGTCCAGCATCCATTCCGGCTCATTTTTCTTAGCAGAAATAAAGCGCACAATATCTTCACTCAGCCCGGGCGGAGCCGTTTCAGTTTCAATATCTGAACTGAAGCCGTATTTATATTCCGAAGAGATGTGCTCTTCTAGTATGTCTTTTTGTTCTGCCATCGTTGTTTGTCAGACAGCAAAACTTTCACCGCAACCACAGGTGCGAGAAGCATTGGGGTTATTGAAAACAAAACCTTTTCCATTTAGTCCTCCCGAATAGTCAAGTTCAGTGCCAACGAGGTAAAGAAAGCTTTTTTTGTCAACTACTATTTTAATGCCTTTATCTTCAAAAACCTGGTCGCCTTCTTTCATCTGGTTATCAAATTCTAATTTGTAAGAAAGCCCCGAGCAACCTCCGCCTTCAACACCAACACGTATGAAAGAGCCTTCGGGTTTATTATCTTCGCGCATCAAATTGATGGCTTTTTGTTTTGCATTTTCTGAAACGGTAATCATTGTATTTTAATCTTTTAGGTATTAACAATCGTTAATTAGAATTGTTCTAAATAAGAAATTTCCGCACAAATATACCGCATTTAAGGTATTTGGCAAAATAAAAAATTAAGAAATTCCCTTAAGTTAAAGGATATTGAGCAGTTGTTCCTTGATTTTTTCCAGTTCATCTTTCATCTGAACAACCAAACGTTGTATTTCAGCATGGTTTGCTTTTGAACCGATAGTATTGATTTCACGTCCGATTTCCTGGGTAATAAAACCGAGTTTTCGACCTGCGGAATTTTCTTTCATGGTGGTAATAAAATAGTCGCAATGTGTTTTCAGACGCAGCTTTTCTTCGGTGATGTCAATTTTTTCAAGGTAATAAATCAACTCTTGTTCAAAACGATTTTTGTCGGTTTTCTCTGGTGGAATAACCTCTGCAAGATTGTTTGAAATTCTTGCTTTAATAGTTTGCATCCGCTCTCCTTCGCAGGCAGCAACTTTTTCAAGCAGCTCTAAAATTTTACCAATCCGCATATTGAAATCTTTTTCCAGTTCCTTCCCTTCCGAAAGTCTGAATTTGTCTGTTGCTGCAAGTGCTTCAACAAATGCTTCCTTCACAACCAGCCATTCATTTTCATCAGGTTCTTCGCGCTCGGCAGAAATCACATCGGGCAATTTTAATAACGTAGCAAGAATATCTTTCCGGTCAAGATTTAATTCATCGGAAAGCGATTTTATTTCGTGGTAATATGCTTTTGCCACTTCCTTATCCAGCGAAACTTTTTTCAAAGCGGCAGCGGCTTCGGTGAAAAGCAGAAAATCAATTTTTCCGCGCTCAAGCGTTGAAAGAATTTCTTTCCGGATATTCGATTCTTTTTCGCGGTAGCTGGAAGGCATGCGCAAATTCAGATCAAACTGTTTGCTGTTAATACTGCGTATCTCAACAGTTATCTTTTTGCCTGCCAGCTCTTTTATTGCTTTGCCGAAGCCAGTCATTGATTTTATCATGCGGGCAAAAGTAAGAATATGGCAGACTATATTTATCTACTTTTGCGCACTTTGTGTTTAAAACAAGGGACTTTTACAAATGAAATTTTTCATCACCGGAGCTGCAGGATTTATTGGCTCTAATCTGGCAGATAAGCTGCTCGCTAATGGTCATAATGTGGTTGCATTTGATAATTTTGATTCTTTTTATCACGAAAAAATTAAGCGACAAAATATTTCAGAGGCATTAAAAAGCAAGAACTACTATTTGATTGAAGGCGATATACTTGATAACGAAAAATTATATGAAAGTCTTCTTGCAACGTTCCCTGATATAGTTATTCATCTTGCTGCAAAAGGAGGAGTTCGTCCGTCTATTGAAAATCCTGAAGCATACTTTCAGGTGAATGTATCTGGAACACTAAATCTTTTGGAGGCAATGCGAAACGCAAATCTGAAGAAATTAATTTTCGCATCCTCTTCTTCCGTTTATGGCAATAATCCTAAGGTTCCATTTGCAGAAACGGATAATGTTGATAATCCGATTTCGCCTTATGCTGCATCAAAAAAGGCGGGAGAACTTCTCTGTCATACCTATCATCATTTGCACGGATTTGATGTTTATTGTTTGCGCTTTTTTACGGTTTATGGTCCAAGACAACGTCCTGATTTAGCAATACATAAATTCTTTAATGCTATTTTGAATAATCAACCAATTACTATTTACGGAGATGGAACAACAGGAAGAGATTACACCTATATCCATGATATTACAGAAGGAGTTGTTTCTGCTATAAATAAACTAAAAGGTTATGAAATTATTAATTTAGGAGGTTCGCAACCAATTATCTTAAAAGACCTTATCAAACGTATTGAAACAACGACCGGTATAGCTGCTTTGATCAACACAGCGGAAATGCAGCAAGGCGATGTAAACACAACATTTGCTGATATAGATAAAGCAAGAAAGATACTTGGCTACAATCCAATAACCGACATTAACAGAGGGTTGGAGTTGTATTACACATGGCTGAAAAATCAATAATTCGTTAGAAAACAGATAAAATCTGCATTAAATATCTTTTTTACCTTTGCGCGGCTTTAAAAAGCCCTAAGTAAATAATGAAATTGAATAATAGACTCTGGTTATTGCTCTTTGTGGTGTTTTTTACATCATGTATTACGCGCAAACAAATAACTTATTTTCAGGATATTCCCGGTTCTGATACAGCAAAAATTGCGGCTAACTCTGGTCTTAGGACTGCGCTTTATGAGCCAACGATTAAGCCGGGTGATATATTGAATATTACGGTGATGAGTTTGAGCGCAGAGTCAAATGCATTGATTAATTATCCGTTTATAAACCAAAATGTTTCAGCACCTGATAAAACATTGACGCAGTCAACGCCCGGTTTTTTGGTAGATAATGAGGGCAATATTCAAGTGCCTATGTTGGGAAATATAAAAGTGGATGGACTTACTACCACCCAAATAAGAGGAATTCTAATGACAAATCTTGAGAGATATTTACAATCACCTACCGTAAGTGTGAGGTTCTCTAATTTTAAGATTACTATTTTGGGAGATGTTGCAAGACCGGGCGTATACCCAGTTCCAAACGAGAGAATTACAATTTTAGAGGCATTAGGAATATCAGGAGATTTATCGGTTTACGGGTTAAGAAAAGGAGTTAAATTGATAAGAGAAGTAAATGGGGAAAATCAGATTTATAAAATTGATTTAACTTCAAAGGAGGTTCTTAACTCACCTTATATGTATTTGCAACCGAATGATGTAATTTATGTTGACCCGGGCGGAGGAAAAGCCGCAAATGCTGACAATGTTTACAAGGTTTTACCAATAATTATTAGTGGTATTAGTGCTCTTACAGTGTTAATGCTCTACTTTAAATAGCTGATGGAAGATAATAAAGATATCAATTCGAGCTACGAAGATGATAACGAAATAAATCTCAAAGAGACATTTTTTAGTTTCTTGCGATACTGGCACATTTTTATTTTTTCTTTGGGGCTATCATTAGCCATAGCATATATCTATAATAGATATTCTCAAAAAGTATATTTGGTTTCCAGTAAAATTTTGGTTCAGGATGAAAAAAAGTCTCCTTCCGGAACCGAAATTTTGAAAGAACTGGATATTTTTAAAGATGCTGGGATTGTAGAAAATGAAATAGAGATTATTCATTCTCGACCAATTATTGGTAAAGCGCTAGATAATTTATATTTTGATGTCAGTTATTTCTTAGTTGGAGATGCTGCTACCTCTGAGAGGCATTTTTCTGCCATTCCATTCAAGGTAAGTTATGACACCCTTTCAGAGTTAGTAAATAAAACTGTGTTTGAACTTTTCTTTGAGAAGAGCGGAAAAATTAAATTAAAATATGATGATGCAATTGTAGCAGTAAATTATAATGATTTAATTACCACTCCTTATGGTGAATTTAAAATAGTGCCTAATTTAGATTTTAATCAAAACCTGCTTCTTGATGAAAATTATGCTGAAAGAGATTTTCTATTTTTAATAAACTCCCGGCAACAACAAGTAGAAAGTTATTATCAAGAGTTTAAGGTTTCAGCAGTAAATAAGATGGCAACGGTGATAGAGTTGTCAATAAAAACTACTGTTCCAGAAAAAGGCAAAGATTTTTTAGATGAGGTAGCAAAAGTTTATATTCAAAGTGGTGTGAACGAAAAAAATGAGATGGCAGCAAACACACTTGATTTTATAAGAGAAAGATTAAAATTTGTTACAACTGATTTAACCAGTATAGAAGACGGGGTTGAGCAATACAAAAAGGAGAAAGGCATAGCTGACATTAGTCAGGAGGCAAGGTTTTTTTTACAAGGAGTTGAACAGTATGATCAAGAACTCTCTAGAATTAATATGGAGGTGGCTTTTGTAAATGAAATAAATAATAATCTTATAAATCATGAATATAAAGCACCTCCTTTACCCGGATTTACAGATCCTGCATTAGAAAAACTTGTTGGGGAACTCTATACGCTAGAATCCTTAAAAATTAATTATGATAATACAATCAATGCTGATAATCCATTAAGTACAATTCTAAAACAAAAAATTTATTCTAAAAGAGAAGATATTAAAAGAAATGTTCAAAGTATTATAGATGCACTTGGTATTAAAAAGGATATTTTACAAAAAAAATTGTCCGGATTTGAAAAAAACATAAAGCAAATACCAACCATAGAAAGAGACTTAGTAGAAATCCAGCGGCAAAAAACAATAAAAGAAAATTTATACTTGTATTTACTCCAAAAACAAGAAGAATCTGCCATTGCACTTGCTTCAACTGTTGCTGATAATAAAGTAATTGAACCGGCTTATTTTTCAGATAAACCGATAAAGCCTGTAAAAAAATTATCTTATTTGATAGCGTTAGTTTTAGGGTTAGGCTTACCAATGGCTGGAATTTATTTAAAAGAGTTACTAAATGACAAAGTTATTTCAAAATCAGTTATAGAAAAAAATGCTAAAGCGCCAATAATTGGAATTGTTGGTCAAAGCGAGGAGAAATTGGCTATTACGGTTCATGCAAAAGCTAAGTCAGCTATTTCTGAGGAATTCAGATCTATAAGAACCAATTTGCAATTTATGGGAGTAGGGGTTGGAGAGAAAGTTATGTTGGTAACATCATCGGTAAGTGGAGAAGGGAAAACATTTATATCAGTTAATCTGGCCGTGACTTTTGCAATTTCCGGCAAAAAAACAGTTGTTTTAGAAATGGATTTGAGAAAACCTAAACTTTCAAAAAGTTTCCCAAATTCTAATACTATTGGAATAAGTAACTATCTTATAGGAATGGCAAATATTGATGATATACTAACACCATCATCTGTAAATGAGAATTTATACATTATTTCATCTGGCCCAATTCCACCAAACCCAGCTGAACTCTTAATGTCTGATAAACTGCGCGAATTAATATCTCTTTTGAGAGAACAGTTCGACTTCGTGATTATTGATTCACCTCCTATTGGTTTAGTGACGGACAGTTTAATAATTGCTGAACATGTGGATGCAAGTTTATATATAGTTAGGCAGAATAAGACGCTAAGAACATATTTGTTAACAATTGCAGATTTATATCTAAATAAAAAAATGAAAAAACTTTCAATTGTATTTAATGGAATAGACAGGAAACTGGGTAATTATGGTTATGGTTATGGTTACGGTTACGGTTATTATTCTGAGGATGAAAATAACAACCTAATACAAAGATTTAAAAAAAGGTTCATTAAATAGAAGTCTTAATTTAGTGAAATACATTGCATTTATACCTGCAAGAGGAGGTTCAAAAAGATTACCCGGTAAAAATATTAAACTATTTTGCGGTAAGCCATTAATTTATTACAGTATAATTGCCGCCTTAAAGTCAAAGTTCATACAAACAGTGTATGTTTCAACAGATGATAATAATATATCGTCAATTTCAGAGAGCTTTGGCGCAACTGTAATTAGACGACCTACTGAATTAGCAACAGATACTGCAACAACTTCAGATGCGCTAGTGCATGTAATGGAATTATTAAAATCAAAAGAAATTATATTTGATGGAATAGTTACACTTCAGCCATCAAACCCACTTAGAGAGCTTAATTTGATTGATAATACAGTACAAGAATTTGAAAATAATATAGAAAATATTGACTCTCTGATTACTGTGTGTGAGAACCATCATAAATTAGGTAGAATAGTTGGTAACAGCTATTTACCTTATTCTTACAAATTAGAAGAGCGGACTCAAGATATTCAAAAACTTTATTTTGAAAATGGTTCTGTTTATATTACAAAGAGTGAAACTGTAGCTCAAGAGAAGAGCATTTTTGGCAATAAAATTTATCCATTTATTACAGCTAGAACATTTGGAGAAGTGGATATAGATACACAAGAAGACTTTGAAATAGGGGAAATTATTTTTAATAAGTACAAAAATCAACTCACATATTAATGCGCCCATTCATAAATATAAAAGATAGAAAAATTGGTTCCGACTATCCACCCTTAGTAATAGCAGAAATTGGAATTAACCATGAGGGCTCATTAATGACTGCTTTCGAGATGGTTGATGCCGCAGCACGAGCAGGGGTAGAAGTGGTTAAACACCAGACACACATTGTAGAAGATGAAATGAGTGCCACAGCCCAAAAAGTTATTCCGGGCAATGCAAGTGTGTCCATATATGAGATAATGAAGCGATGTTCTTTAAGTGAAGATGAAGAAATAAAACTAAAAGAATATGTTGAAAAAAAAGGAATGATATTTATATCAACTCCTTTTTCAAGAGCAGCTGCAGACCGATTGCAAAGAATGAATGTTCCAGCATTTAAGATTGGAAGCGGTGAATGTAATAATTACCCTTTACTTGAACATATAGCATCTTTTAAAAAGCCTATGATTTTGAGCACAGGAATGAATACAATTGACAGTGTTGCTAAAGCCGTAGCAGTAATTAGTAAACACAATGTTCCGCTCGCTCTTATGCATACTACCAATTTATACCCTACCCCTGCGAATTTGGTTAGATTAGGTGCAATGCAAGAACTAATGAAAACCTTTCCTGATCTACCTGTTGGTTTGAGTGACCATACAACAAGCAACCATGCTTGCCTTGCTGCCGTTGCACAGGGGGCAAGTTTGTTGGAGAGACATTTTACAGACCACATGAATCGCAGCGGACCAGATATAATATGTTCTATGGATGAAAAAAACTGTGCAGAACTAATAGAAGGAAGCAAGTTAATACATATAATGCTTGGAGGTAAAAAAGAACCTGCTCTTGAGGAACAGGTTACAATTAACTTTGCGTTTTCAACAGTCGTTTCAATAAAGCCAATAAAAGCAGGTGAGCTATTTACAAAAGAAAATGTATGGGTAAAACGCCCTGGGACAGGAGAGATTTTAGCAGAACATTATAGTTCATTACTTGGTAAAAAAGCATTGGTCGATATTGAAATTGATAGTCATATTAAAAAATCTGATATTGAAAATGAAATACAATAAAAAAGACAGCTTCGAATATGAAAATGGTTTTTATCTAACAAGTAATTATAAACGCACAGGTAGGCTTTTAGCACACTATGAACTGTACAAACTTATTTCCTCATTAGAAGGACATATTGTTGAATGTGGAGTATTTAAAGGTGCATCACTAATGCGGTTTATTAATTTTATACAGCTATTTGAACAGAATAATACTTTTAAAAGAAAAGTTTTTGGATTTGATGTATTTGGCAAATTTCCAGAAACGGGTTTTGAAAAAGATAAAGCAGAACTACAAGCTTTTATTGATGAAACAGGTGGAGGAGTTTCAATTGGGGAAGAGGAATTAAATAACTTTATTCAATTGAAAGAATTTACTAATTGTCGTTTGATAAAAGGAGATATTTTACATACGGTTCCTAAATTTGTTTCTGAAAATCCAAATATTAAAATAGCCTTATTGAACATTGATACAGATATCTATGAACCGTGTAAGATTATTATAGAAAAATTAGCATCTCTTGTTGTGAAAGGAGGAGTCATTATCTTTGATGACTATGGGGTGTTTCAGGGGGAAACAGAATTAGCCGATAAGTATGCGGAGGAAAATGGCTTCGAAATAAAACATTTTGATTTTACAAAAGTACCTTACTACTTAGTAAAAAAATAAATGAAAAGAAAAATTCTTTTTCTTACCGGTACCAGAGCAGATTTTGGGAAACTCAAATCCCTCATTGAAATAACAAGAAAATCAGATGAATTTGAGGTTCATATATTTGTTACAGGCATGCATTTGTCTGTTATTCATGGCTATACTGTAGAAGAAATTGAAAAATGCGGGTATGAGAACATTTTCACATTTGAAAACCATACAAGTGAATGTTCAATGGATAAGATATTGGCTAAAACAATTGAAGGGTTTTCAAATTTTATACAAGCGGTAAAGCCTGATCTAATCGTTATTCATGGCGACCGAGTTGAAGCTTTGGCTGGGGCAATTTCGGGATCATTGAATAATACTCTTGTTGCTCACATTGAAGGAGGAGAAATTTCAGGAACAATAGATGAGCTAATAAGACATGCTATAAGTAAAATGAGCCACATTCATTTTGTTGCTAATGGGATAGCTAGAAAACGATTGATTCAAATGGGCGAGTTAAATGAGAACATATTTGTAATTGGTTCACCCGATATCGATGCAATGCTGTCGAATAATTTACCAACAATACAAGAGGTAAAAAACAGATACAAAATTGAGTTCAATGACTATATAATTGCGTTGTTTCATCCTGTTACTACTGAAATTGAACATATGGAAAGCTATGCTAAACAATTTGTAGATGCATTACTTAATATAAATGAAAATACAGTTGTAATTTACCCCAATAATGATTTAGGATATAAATTTATTTTGCAACAATACGAGCGTTTAAAAAATAAAGAAAGCATAAAAATTTTTCCTTCACTTAGATTTGAGTATTTTATTATCCTGCTTAAATATTCACGTTTTTTAATTGGAAATTCAAGTGCCGGTATTCGGGAGGCGCCCCATTATGGCATACCAACAATAAATATTGGAACCAGACAAAAAAACAGATCTTCAAATATTGAAATTATTAATTGCAGTTATGAAACTCAACAAATCTTAAAATCTGTTGAGTTGGCAAAAACAATAAAATGTAATAAAATAAATTTATTTGGCGATGGAACAAGTGATAAGCTGTTTATAGATATAATCAGAAACTCAAATTTCTGGAATATTAATAAACAAAAGCAATTCAACGAGGTAAATTTATCAGATGCATAAACTAAGATTAATTGCAAGGTTAGACGTAAAGAATGAATTTGTAATTAAAGGAATTCATTTAGAAGGGTTAAGAAAAGTTGGAGACCCAATAGAATTAGCAAAAAAATATTACTCGGATGGCATAGATGAAGTTCTATTTATGGATGCTGTTGCTAGTCTATACGATAGGAATAACCTGTTTCACATTATTGAAAAAGCATGCAAGGAAGTTTTTATTCCAATTACAATAGGTGGAGGAATTCGCTCAGTAAATGACATTGAAAAAGCATTAAAATCAGGTGCAGATAAAATTGCATTAAATACACAAGCAATTAGAACACCTGAAATTATTAAAGAGGCATCAAGAATTTATGGAACACAATGTATAGTAGGTTCTATAGAAGCAAAAAGGCGAAATAATACATGGGAAGCATATATTGATAATGGTAGACAGGAAACGGGGATTAACGCGGTAGATTGGGCAAAACAATTAGAAGATTTAGGTGCAGGA
The DNA here is from genome assembly GCA_050186075.1 of Bacteroidia bacterium. GTDB lineage: Bacteria > Bacteroidota > Bacteroidia > SXHM01 > SXHM01 > SXHM01. The sequence goes on along the minus strand of JBFWYU010000003.1, from coordinate 179,649 downwards.
GAAATTCTGGTGACTTCTGTTGATATGGAAGGTACAAAAAAAGGATTTGATATAGAATTAGTTAAACAGATTTCGGAAATTGTTAATATTCCCGTTATAGCAAGCGGAGGAGCAGGCTCCCCGGCAGATATTCAAAAAGTGATTCATTATTCTAATAATTTAAGCGGAGTAGCAATTGCTTCACTAATCCATTATAATATGTTTTCAGTAAAAACAATAAAAAATAACTTAGGAGATAACAATATTTTAGTGCGCAATGGGTTCAACTAGAGTTGCAATAATAGATTATGGAATAGGGAATGTAAAAAGTATTTCAAATGCCTTTGAAAAAATAGCGGTCGTACCTTTTTTATCCGCTAAAAGAGATGAAATACTTAATGCAGATTGCTTGGTTTTACCTGGAGTAGGAGCTTTTAGTACCGGGATGAAGAATTTGAATAAATCTGATTTAGTTCCTGTAATAAAAGAATTTGTTAATACAGGAAAGCCGTTCTTAGGGATTTGCCTAGGAATGCAAATGTTATTTGAGGAAAGCGAGGAATTTGGAACAACAAAAGGATTAGGTCTGATAGAAGGTAAAACTATAAAATTACCTGTTGATACTTCTAAAGGTGAAAGATTACCTCATGTTAGCTGGAATGAGATTAGCCCCCCAATTAATAAAACATGGGAAAAAACTATTTTAGAGAATATATCCCCAAAATCAGATGTATATTTTGTACATAGCTTTATGGCTAAGCCTGTAGATGAAGATAACATACTGGCAATATGCGAATATGGGGGTATTAATTTCTGCGCAGCAACAAAAAAAAACAATATTTATGGAGTTCAATTTCATCCTGAAAAAAGTGGAGACATCGGACTTTATATTCTTCAAAATTTTATTCACCTGGCAAAAAAATTAAAATGATTAAACACGAAGCATACTATGGATTACCCAATCAGGTAAAATTTTGTAAAAAATGTATTATTTCAAACCAACGGCCCAATTCCACGATAGAATTTAAAAATGTTAAAGGAGAGAAAAAGGAAGTTATCGATTTTGATTCTGAAGGAGTGTGTTCAGCATGCCGGTATCACGAAACCAAGGAAAAATCAATTAATTGGATAGAGAGAGAGAAAGTTCTTTTAAAGTTATGCGATAAGTTTAGAAGTAAGGACGGTTCATATGATTGTGTAGTTCCAGGTAGTGGAGGCAAAGACAGTGCATATACATCCCATATATTAAAATATAAGTATGGTATGAATCCTTTAACTGTAACATGGGCTCCACATTTGTATACAGATATAGGTTGGAAAAACTTTAATAATTGGATGCACACAGGTGGCTTAGATAACTTATTATATACCCCTAATGGTAAACTTCACAGATTACTTACCAAACTGGCATTCCATAACCTCCTTCACCCGTTTCAGCCATTCATAGTAGGTCAAAGAATTATTGGTCCGTCAATAGCTTCAAAATTTGGCATTAAGCTGGTTTTTTATGGCGAAAATCAAGCAGAATATGGTAATAAGGTAGATGAGAATAACATACCGACAATGAACCCTAAATTTTTTGTAGTTGATAATCCAAAAGATATGTTGTTAGGTGGAGAAAAAGTAGGAGATATAATAAACCAATACGGGTTTCATGTTAATGATTTTGCGCCCTACATCCCACCTAGTGCAGCAGATCTCTCAAAAAAAGGGGTTGAAGTACACTATTTAGGATATTATTTAAGATGGGATCCTCAGGAGTGTTATTATTATGCAGTAGAAAATACCGGATTTACTGCCAATCCGGAAAGAACAGAAGGCAGTTATTCAAAATATAGTAGTATTGACGATAAAATAGATCCGTTTCATTATTTTACTACGTTAATAAAATTTGGTATAGGCCGGGCAACGTATGATGCAGCACAAGAAGTCAGGAATGATAAAATATTGAGAGAAGAAGCAGTTATTCTGGCAAAAAAGTTTGATCAGGAATTTCCGCAAAAATATTTTAAAGAATTTTTAGAATACATTGACACAACAGAACAGGAGTTTTGGTCAATAATTGACAAACATCGATCACCACATTTATGGGGCAAAGATGAAAAGGGTCAATGGAAGCTAAGACATACATCCGCATTGGACGGGTTAGATGATTAGCATAATCAAATCATCTTTAGAATAAGAATGAAAAAAATAGTTCACTTCTATTCTAAATTCAAAGCACCTGTATTATATTCCGGTGGTTCTATCGTTAAGTCATTAGCTCAAATGATAACCGGTTTTGTAATTGCAAAATTTGTTACACCGCAAGATTTTGGGCTCTGGAACACACTAAATTTGGCTTTAACATATTCACTATTTCTTCAAGCTGGTTTAATTAATGGATTAAACAGAGAGTTGCCATTTTTATTTGGAAAGGGAGAAGAAGAGGAAGCAATTATAATGTCAGGAACAGTTCAAACAGCAACTTTAATCTCTTCGTTAATAATTCTTTTTTCAGGGGTTGGATATTTATTTTTCACAACTATTCAAGACCCAAAAATGAATTATGGGATTGCCGGTGTTACTATTCTTATTGCGCTTAGTTACTACCAAAATTATTTATTTTCAACATTTCGTTCAAAGGATTCCTTTTTAGCACTGTCAAAACTACAACTTATTCATGCCATTGTAAATTTAAGTACATTGATTTTGGTAGTTTATTATGCATATTACGGATTGATAGTAAAAGCTATAGCCGTATCTGTCATCTATGTTAGTCTTATGCACCTATTAAGACCAATAAAAGTTAAATTTTTATGGAGCAAGGAGGCAGTTATTAAATTAATAAAGATTGGATTCCCAATTTTTATTTTGGCATATATTGAAGCCTTAGCTGCTACAACTGATAAAATGTTGCTATTAAAGTACTCTGATTTAGAGCATCTCGGATTTTATTCATTTGGATTCTATGCGTTTAGTTCCTTTTCGCTTTTCCCCTCATCTGTTGCAAGTTACATTTACCCAAAAATGACTTATGATTATGGCAAAACAAATGACAAACTAATTATTTGGAATTATGCAAAAAAGATCACCCTTGTTTTACTAGTTATTTTAACCCCTATAGCAATTATTGGTTATTTTATTTGTCCTATTTTAGTTCATAAATTTTTTCAGCCATATATATTAAGCATTCCGGTTATGCAAGTTTTGCTTTTTGCCGGTGTGTTCAGCGGTTCAGTAATTGCAGTAAATGCTCTATGGAGTTTAAAAATATGGAAATACATGATAGCTTACCAGCTATTGTTCTCCATGTTTTTAATAATTTTTCCATTTGTTGGATTACAACTATTTGAAAATAAACTTGTCGGTATTTCTTCGGGGATTTTGGCAGCCCATTTTATTAACTTATTTTCTGGCATTACTTTTATATATCTTGCTACTCATGATAAGGTATCTCCAAGTAATAACTTGTCGGTAATAGCGTAACATGCAAAAAGTAATTCAACATATTACCGATAAAATCATAAGTATAGAACAAGAAAATAAACTTTTTGATTGGCAGATAAATAATGTTTTTATTTGGGAATTGCTTCGGTATAAAATCTACTCGAGTGTAATGATAAAAGCGGGTGGAGAAGACCATTCTCCTTTTATAAAACACAGAAAAATTTTATCACTAAAAAACATTGTTGAAAAAACTGGCAGACTTATTAATGCAATATATTACAACCCCTTTTTAGATTATGCAAAATCAGATATTCTTGTTTTTGAAAGTTCAAGAAAATTACGTTTTAATGAACAGTATATTGACCCCTACACTAAATTTATTGTAGACGATTTAAGAAAAAGGAGGTTCAAAGTGACCCAGTACCAGTCTTCTTATTCATACGATAAATTATCTGAAAGAGATTTTAGTATAAAACATTTAGACTTAATATATTTCATCTCACTTTATATAAGTCGGTTTTTTAAATTAAAATTTTCTGATGAAGAAACAAGACAGATAAAAAAAATTGAGAGAACCTTAAATAACGAATTTGATATGAGTTTTGATTTAATCAGACTAATTCGAAAGGAGATCTTGATATTTAAAAATACGTTATTCTATTTTGAAGCTATATTAAAGAAAAAGAAACCTATTGAAATTTATATTGTTAATTTTTGTGATAAAACAGCATTAATATGTGCTGCTAAAAGAAACAATATAAAAGTAATAGACATTCAGCATGGTCTGATATCATCCAGTGATATTATTTATCACTATCCAAACATAAAAGAAGGTAGCTTAAAATATTTTCCGGATCAATTTTATATATGGTCAAAAATTTGGAAAGAAACCTGTAAAATACCTATAAAAGAGAGCGATATTATTGTTTACGGTAATAGATACTTAGATGCCCAAAGTAAAAAATATTTACATGTAATAAAGCGTACAAATCAAATTCTTATAGTCTCCCAACCCAGTTTAACCAAACTTATAGCTACAGCTATTTTGAATTATACAGATCAACTAAAAGACTATCAGGTTTTATATAAATTACATCCTGCCGAGTATGAAAACGCACAGAGTTTTCCTGAATTAAATGAATTAAAGAAAATAGCAAATATTTCTTTTGTAAGTAAACTCGAAAACTTCTATGAGAAACTGGCTGAGTCAAAGTTTGTAATTGGTATATATTCCACAGCATTAATTGAAGCAATAAGTTTTCAATGTCAGGTACTTCTACTCGATTTACCGGGAGTAGAAATGATGAAACCATTTATTGACAATAAAATGGTCAAAATGTATACCCCAGAATGCCTGCATGATAAAGATATAATCGATTTTAATAAGCATACTTTTTAGTTAAAATATTTAACAAATGAAATGAGTATAGTAAGCTTAAAGTCTTCAAATTTAGCTAACTCAAAAAGTAAGTTTGATAGCTATACAAGTTATCTTGTGTTGTATTTTTTTATTGGAATGGCATCAATGCCATTTTTTATAGGTAATGAATTCTTATTTATCTTTTTTATACCATCTTTTTTTCTTTTTATTATAAAAAAGAAAAAAATTGATAATTTCATTATAATTTATAGTGTAATCTTTTTAATAATTTTTTTAGCTCAATCTATTTATTATCAGGTAATAGAACTAAATATTATTCTTGGATATTTTTTTCGAATTCTTTATGCTTATATAACTATCAAAATTATTGGAGATAAAATATCACAATACTATGTAAATATTATCTATTTGTTTACGCTTGTAAGTTTTGTTTTTTATTTTCCATCATTAATTTTTTACGATGAAGTAAATAATTTCTTAACTAATCTATCAACTTTAATAGAGCCATATCAGTTAAATAACCCCGGGCGCACACATATCATAATCTATACATTTGGCCTTACCTATAATGAAGATGGTGGATTTGTAGAATCACTCATACCAAGAAATTCAGGTCCATTTTGGGAACCCGGTGGTTTTGGAGTTTTTCTAATACTCGCTATAATTTTTGAGTTGATAGAAAACAATAGGTTGCTCACCAAAAAAAATATTATTTTCTTTATTGGTATTTTTACAACCCTTTCAACAGGAACTTTTTTCGTATTTTTTGCTCTTATAACTTTTTACTCATTTACACTGAAAGGAAATTATAAGATACTAGTTATAGCAATTATCTTATTGTCCGGAATCTGGGTTTACATAAATTCATTTTTCTTAGGTCAAAAAGTGGAAAAGGATATTACAAGTATGAGTGCAACAGAATTGAAATTTGCGCCTAGGACCAGATTTGTGAGCGCCCAATTGGATTTAATTGACTTTTTGAACAATCCAATTTTAGGCAGAGGACGTTTTGAATCAACCCGTTTTGATGTTAAAGAATCAAAGGGAGAGGCATTTCTTACTCATCGAAACAATGGTACAACTAATATGTTGGTTGAGTTTGGGATATTTGGCTTCTTTTTCTTTTTTTATACTATGTTTAAATCTTTTAGGGCTTATTGCCTAAGCAGAAAATTTAATATAAAATTTGCATTTTATTTTGTGATAATTGTGCTTTTGCTAGGCTTCTCGCAAATGATTTTTAACAAGCCCCTCTTTATAGGGCTTAGCTTTATGTTTATTGATTTAGTTCCGCGCAAGACAACTAAAACTATTCAATTAAACAGAACAGGATGATCTTATTAAAAATAAATTACCATTTGAAAAGACTTATTTCTGTCTGGTACTACTCTTTAAAGTTTAAGTTTAAGCTTAAAATTTTAAAGTGTCAGATTGGAATTAATGCGGTTATTGATGGGAACGTTTTAATTAAATGCTCAAATCCTTCTTCAGTAATAATCGGGGATAATTTTAAGTTAAATTCAAGGCAAGAATCAAATTTAGTGGGGGTTACAAATAAGGCAAGTTTTCAATGTGTGTATGATGGCAAAATTGTCATTGGCAATAATTGCGGTTTTACATCAACAGTATTTTCTGCGCGTAGCCTAATTAAGGTAGGAGATTATGTAAAAATCGGTGGTAACGTTAGAATATTCGACCATGATTACCACTCTTTAAATTATGAAAACAGGAGAGATTCTGTAAAAGATGGTTCAGATGTAAAAGCATCTGCTGTTATTATTGAAGATGATGTATTTATTGGTACAAACTCCATTATTCTAAAGGGTGTTAAAATAGGGGCGCGTTCTATTATTGGTGCAGGCTCTGTTGTTTCCATAAAACATATTCCACCCGATTCGCTTGTAGTTGGAAACCCTGCAAGAATTATTAAAACAATACAGCATAAATGAATATAGTATTTGTATCCTCTCAACCATATCCTTATGGAATGGCAGGCTCAAAACGGATACGACTGTTTGCTGAATTTTTGGCGAAAAATAATGAAGTCAAGGTTTTTGTTATTGGAAGAAATAATGATAGAAATACCAATGAAGGTATTGAGAATGGTGTAAAGTATAGTTTTTGTAAAATCAATAAAATACAAAGTTTTACCAACGTTATAATGGTAAAAAAATTATTAATATCAGCCAAATTAAATGGTTCTAAGAATGTGATTTTTTTATATGACGGTATTGGCCTAACCAATTATTTATATGCAGTAGTTGGAAAAAGATTAGGATTTAAAGTAATTGTTGATATTGTTGAAAACTATAGCCTGCATCAGGAAAATACTGGATTTAATCTTTCTGTTTTACATAAGATAAATTTACTTTTTGAAAAATATATACACAAATTTTCAGATGGAGTAGTTGTTATTTCAACCAGACTGAAAGAGAAAATGAAAAAATTAGGAGTTACAGAGGAGCGAATGGCGTTAATTCCTGTAAGTGCTGAAAACATAATTTTTAATATAGATAATAAGGGAATAAATAATTCGTCAGATTTTACTTTTATTTATGCCGGTAGCTTTGGCAACAAAGATGGAGTGGGGCTGTTAATAAACGCATTTAAAAAATTAGTAAGAAAAAGACAAGGAATCAAATTATTATTAGCTGGAAAAATAAATGACTTTTTTTTGCAAACAATATTAGATGAACCAGATATTACTTATGTTGGTATGGTTCCGGATCAAGACTATTATCAATTTCTGAATAGTGCTGATGTTTTATTGATGACAAGAGTAAATTCCGGTTATGCAAATGCAGGGTTTCCTTTTAAACTAGGCGAATATTTAGCTACAGGCAAGCCTGTTATTGCAACACGGGTGAGCGACATAGAGGTTTACCTGAAAGACAAAGAAGATATTTTTCTTGCAGAGCCATCAAATGAAGCCTCCTTATTAGAAATTCTTGAATATGTTATAGATAGTAAATCAGAAATATCAAAAGTTGGATTAAATGGAAAGCTAAAATGTCAGCTATTTTTTAATCCGGTTATTAATGGAGATAAATTAGAGAAGTTCATAGCTAAATTATTTGTAAATGCTTAATATCTCACCAAAATATTTGAGTTATATCACTAGGTCATTACCAAATTTTTTGTGGTTTGTTAAGTGGTTTATTATCAAGTATTCTTTAAAAAAAGCAGGGCATAATTTCAAATTTGGTTATAACTCTGAATTTTCAGATCATCGTTTAATTGAAGTAGGAGATAATGTTTTTATGGGTCAGAATACAGTAATAAATACTACAGTATCGGTTACAATCTCCGATAATGTAATGTTTGGTCCTGGTGTTACAATTATGGGTGGTGATCATAATATAGCTGTTGTTGGAACATCAATGAGGTTTGTAAAATCAGGCGGAAAAAATATTCCTATATTAGTTGAAAAAGATGTTTGGATTGGCAGTAATGTTACCATTTTAAAAGGAGTAACAATTGGAGAAGGAGCAGTAATTGGTGCGGGGTCTGTAGTTACAAAATCATTGCCTCCTTACACTGTTTGTGTTGGAAACCCTTGCAACCCAATTAAAATTAGATTCTCAGAATATGATTTAGAACAACATTTAAATTCTGTTGGTTCTCATTACACAGCAGAACAGGTTGTATCTATATTTAAAAAAAGTAATTAGTATGTGTGGGATAACCGGAATAATTCATTTTGATAGGGATCGTGAAGTGGAGTTAAATCGGTTAAAAAAAATAACTGATATTATTAGCTACAGGGGGCCAGATGGTCAAGGTTTTTACGCCAATAAAAATGTTGGATTAGGACACAGAAGATTATCAATCATAGATTTATCTTCAGGCAACCAACCAATGTATAATGATGATAAAAGCATTGTTGTTGTTCTTAACGGAGAAATTTATAATTATGTAGAACTGAGAGAGGAGTTAAGTAAAAAAGGATACCTTTTTCACACTAGTTCAGATACTGAAGTATTAATTAAAGCTTATGAAGAATGGGGGGTTGAGTGCCAGAATAAATTTAATGGTATGTGGGCTTTTGCACTTTGGGATGACAGAAAACAACAAATGCTGCTCTCGAGAGACAGAATAGGAGAAAAGCCACTTCATTATTCAACCTGGGATAACTCATTTATTTTTGGTTCTGAAATAAAATCTTTATTAGAATATGGAGTTCCAAAAGAGCCGTTACTGGAAATATTAGAAATCTATACTGTTTTTAAAAGCATTCCTGCGCCATATTCATTTTATAAGCACATTAAAAAATTAATGCCCGGTCATTATATATTGGCAAATGAAAACGGGTTTAAAGAACATAAGTATTGGGACCTTCCTTTAATTGAAGAAAACAATATGAATAAAAATGTAAATAACGTTTACGAAGAATTTGAGACATTGTTTGCCGAAGCAATAAAAATCAGAATGCGGTGTGATGTACCTTTCGGAGCATTTTTAAGTGGTGGTTTGGATTCTGCCTCTATTGTGGCTTTAATGTCAAACTATACAAATTTTCCGGTTAATACATTTACAATTGGATATGGTGATAAAGAGTTTGACGAAAGTAATCTGGCAGAATTAGTTTCTGAAAAATTTAAGACCAATCATTACCTTGGAGTAGTGGAACAGGATAATATAGATAACACACTTGAAATGATTGTTCGCCATTATGATGAACCATTCGGAGATTCCTCCGCAATACCAACAGGATATGTATCTAAATTTGCTGCCCGCAAAGTAAAGATGGTATTAACAGGAGATGGGGGAGACGAAGTGCTTTCCGGCTACTCATCTTATCAGGGAATTAAATTTGCACAACACTATCAGAGCCTGCCAACGGTATTACAAACTTACTTAGCATCAACTTTAAAGAGCGCGTCAATTTTTTTCTCAGGAAAATACAGATACCCACTAAACAGATACTATAATTTATTGTATTCCTCATCAAAAGATTTTAACTACAGAGTGTTGGATAAACAAGCAAAACCTGAAATTAGTATTTTAAAATCACTTATAAACGCTGATATTAAAAAGTGGAAAGTTGAAGATTACATTCAAGACTTTATGAGACAATGTCCATACAAGGATGACTTTTATAAGTTAATGTACTTGAATTTTAAATTTGATTTGCCAAATGATTATTTAGTTAAGGTAGATAGAATGAGTATGGCATATTCTTTAGAAACAAGGCTGCCATTTTTAGATTATCGTTTAATTGAGTTTATGGCAAATGTTGATAAAAATGTAAAGATGAAAGGCTGGGAACGAAAAAGCATTTTAAGAAATACAGTCGGTAAAAAGTTACCCAAAGAATTACTATCAGCTTCTAAGAAGGGATTTAGGGTGCCTGTAAGAGAGTGGTTTAAAGATAAGGAAACAAAAAAAATTTTATTTGCAATAGGGAAACAAAATAATATATTTAACCATATCGTTTTGCAATCAATAATAAATGACAACTCATCAGGGAAAAGCGATAATGGTAATCTGTTATGGAGTCTGCTTGTTTTAGATAAAGTGTTGAATTAGTCGGTGATGAAAGCGTTAGACAAGAAAGTGCTTATTCTCGTTCCCGGAGAAAATGCAAGAGGAGGTATTACAAATTATTACCAGGCAATAAGAAATAGGCTCCCGCAGAATATTTTCTACTTTACAAGAGGTGTTAGGGGATGGCCTAATAAATCGGGTCTATTAGCAGAAATTATCACCCACCTGAAAGATTATTTTAAATTTATAAAAGCAATTATAAAGCCTGATGTTGTTCTCGTTCAAACAACAACTGCATTATATAAAAGTTCAATCTACAGAGATTGCGTTTTTGTTTTATTAAGCAAGTTATTTGGAAAAAAAGTAATTGTTTTTTTTCGCGGATGGGACAATAAATTTGCTTATAATATGTCAGGCTTCAGTAAAATAATATTCAAAAAAACATTTTTAAAAGCTGATGCTATAATTGATTTGTCACAGAGTAATATTAATTATTTGAAAAGTATAGGCTACAAAAAAAAAATATACTTAGAAACAACATTGGTTGATGAAAAGTTACTTGAAAATGTCAATATCGACAACTGTATAAAAAATAGAATAAACTCGCCAGTTAAAAAAATATTATTTTTATCAAGGATTGAAAAAAATAAGGGAGTTTATATTCTTTTAGAAGCATTTAAACAAATTAATAAAACGCATAATAATTATAGTCTTATCTATGCCGGAGATGGTTTAGAATTAGATAAACTAAAAGAGCAAGTAGATAAACAAAAAATCAAAAATGTTGAATTTACAGGGTTTGTTCAAGGAGAAGAAAAAAAAGCACTTTTTACAGAGGCCTCAATTTTTGTGTTTTTATCTGAGTATGAAGGTATGCCAAATGCAGTTCTTGAAGCAATGGCGTTCGGATTGCCTGTTATTACTACCAATGTAGGAGGAATTTCTTCAATTTTTACTGATAAAAAAAATGGAAGATTAATAAATGAAGTAGATGTTAAATTTATTTCTGAAAATATCATAAATATTATTTACCATAACACGGATTACGTAAACTACAGTATGACAAATTATGCCGAAGCAAAAAGCAAGTTTTGGTCATCAATTGTTGCTCAAAGAATGAAGAATATATTTAATAATGTTTTAGAACAAGCTTAAAAACGGTTATGTGCGGAATAGCAGGGTTTATAAATTGCGGAAACAGGGAAGAATTAATTAATGCAATAAATGCTATTAAACACAGAGGCCCTGACAGTTCAGCTATTCAATGGTTTGAAGATAAAAAGAGTGGGTTAGGGCATGTAAGGCTTTCTATCTTAGACTTGTCTGAAAGAGGCAATCAGCCTATGTTTGATAAAAACACTGGTAATTGGATTGTGTTGAATGGAGAAATATATAATTATAAGGAAATACGTAATTCATTAAAGCAATCCGGATATGTATTTACTTCAGATACAGATACTGAAGTTGTTTTGTATGCATATCACAAGTGGGGCGAAGGCTGTTTAAATCTGTTTAACGGTATGTTTGCTTTCAGCATCTATAATGAAATAAGCGGAGACCTTTTTATTGCCAGGGACCGTCTTGGAATAAAACCTGTTTACTATTTACACCAAAGTAACAGTCTTTCCTTTTCATCTGAAATTAAGGCGATTATTCAACTAAAAGAATACAATAAAGAACCCGATATTTTTTCGTTACAAACTCCGGTTCATTACCAGATTGCACCCTATACAGGATTTAAGAATATTTATAAATTGCCTGCAGGGCACTATCTGAAATTTAATACAACTACTAAGCTGGAGATTTTAGAATATTGGAATATTGAAATTGAAGAGAATGATAATTCAGAAAAAGAAGAAATTGAAAAATTAGATTATTTATTAAATGATGCAGTTAAGTTAAATCTTATTTCTGATGTGCCTGTTGGCGTTATGTTAAGCGGAGGCTTAGATTCGTCCATATTAGCAGCATTGATGCAAGGTCAAATGAACACTAATGCACTCAATTCATTCACCATAAAATTTGAAAAAAAAGATTTACAACTACAGGGCAATGTAGATGATTCTCATTATGCAAATGTGATGGCTTCAAAATTCGGGTTTAAGCACCATGAAATTATTTTAAAACCAAACATTGCTGAACTTTTACCCAAAATGGTTTATCATTTAGATGAGCCCATTGCCGACCCTTCAGCAATAAGTACCTATCTTATTTCTAAAGCGGCTAAAGAAAATGGCATAAGTGTATTGTTGACAGGAATGGGAGCTGATGAGGTTTTTGGAGGTTATCGCACTTATTTAGCCTGCCTCAAAGCTGATTTTTATCAAAAAGTTTTTCCTAAACCAATAAGAACTTCACTTGAAGCATTGATTTCAAAGATTCCCGAAAGCAACTCGAAGAAAAACTTCAAGTATATAAGATGGTTAAAAAGATTTATTGAAGTAGGTTCGTTGAATCAATTTGAGCGGCACATGTCCATCATGAATTCAGGTCTGAGAAGCAATAATTTCAACGAGTATTATTTACATGCTAAGCCCATAGAACAAAGTCATTTTTACCAAATTCGTAATAATATTTTTACAAATGCAAAAGGTTCATATTTGACAAAAATGTGCTATACCGACACTAAAACGTATATGACCGACCACAATTTAACCTATTCTGATAAAGCAATGATGGCAGCAGGCGTAGAGGGGCGACCAACTTTAATAGACCATCGTATTGTGGAACTAATGTTTAAAGTGAAGCCCGAAATGAGAATCAAAAATAATGTTCAGAAATACCTGCTGAAAAAAGTTGCAGAGAAATACATACCACATGATATTATTTACAGGCCTAAAGCCCCATTTAGTGCTCCAATGAGGGGTTGGTTAAAAAATGATTTAAGAGAAATGGTATATGATATTCTATCTGTTGAGACTATTAAAAAAAGAGGATTATATAACTCTGATTATGTGCAGAAATTAATATCAAATAATGAAAAAGGAATAGAAGATAATTCTCAACTTATTTGGAGGTTGATGGTAAATGAAATATGGTTTCGCACCTTTTTCAATTAATAAAATAAAAAAAATGGAACAACTTACTCAGGAACTAAAGTCAGGGAAAATGGAAATATTGGAGGTGCCATTTCCGGCAGTTAATAAAGGCGATGTTCTTGTCCGCAATCATTATTCAGTTATAAGTGCCGGAACCGAAGGAAAAACAGTTACTGACGCACGAAAAGGCTACATCGCTAAAGCAAGGAGCAGGCAGAAAGAAGTTAAGCAGGTAATTGAAATGATAAAGCGAAATGGTTTAATGGAAACCTACCAGCTTGTCATGAATAAATTAGATACACCATCGGCATTAGGATACAGTTGTGCAGGAGAAGTAATTGCACTTGGTTCTGAAGTAACCGGTTTTAAAGTTGGTGATAAAGTAGCATGTGGCGGCTCTTCTGCATCTCATGCCGATGTTGTTTCTGTGCCGGTAAATTTATGCGTAAAGGTTCCTGAAACGGTTGACCTCAGACATGCTGCTTTCACAACCATTGCTGCAATCGCAATTCAGGGAATAAGGCAGGCGGATTTAAAAATGGGAGAAAATTGTTTGATTATTGGTATGGGCCTGCTTGGACAACTGACAGCAAAAATTTTAAAAGCCTCGGGAATAAAGCCAATTTGTGTTGATGTTGCTGATAAGCAAGTTCAACAATCCATTCAAACAGGAATAGAAAATGTCTATAACCGTAACACCGCAGGTATTGAAGAATTAATAATGCAACACTCCGGTGGTTTTGGTGTAGATGCTATTATCATTACAGCCGGAACATCTTCGCTTGACCCGGTTGAGTTTGCGGGAAGTGTGGCAAGAAAAAAAGCAAAAGTTGTTATTGTGGGTGCGGTGCCAACTGGGTTCGACAGAGTAAATTATTTTAAAAAGGAACTTGACCTCCGCATGTCTATGTCTTATGGCCCAGGCAGATACGACATAAACTATGAAGATAAAGGAATAGATTATCCTATTGGTTATGTCCGTTGGACCGAAAACCGGAACATGCAAAGCTTTATTGATTATTTATCTTCAAAACTCATAAATATTGAAGACCTGATTTCGCATACATTTTCTCTTGAAGATGCGCCTAAAGCGTATGATCTTATATTGGCAAAATCCGAAGCTTATAATGGAATTGTAATCAAGTATGACGAATCAAAACCTGTTTCGCCAAAGGTAGTTTTACACAACAAAAATTTTCCGGAAAAAACTGCCAATGTAGGAATGATAGGTGCCGGAAATTTTGCTCAGGGAACCTTACTGCCAAAAATGAATGGAGCCTGCAATTTTGTAGGTATAGCAACTGCCCGGGGCAATATTGCCAGATTTGTTGCTGCCAAATACAATTTTAATTACTGTGCCGAAAGTGCAGACGAACTTCTCAAAGACACCAATATCAACACCATATTTATCACAACCCGTCATAATTCTCACGCAGAGTATGTAATCAAGGCAATTCAAAATTCTAAAAACGTTTTTGTAGAAAAGCCCTTGGCTTTAAATGAAACTGAATTAGAAACAATACGCACAGAATATGAAAAAGCAGTGGAGCAAAACACCGCCAAAAAAATAATGGTAGGGTTTAATAGAAGATTTGCACCTGCTGTAATTGAAATTAAAAAACTGTTTGTACCCGAACAACCCAAAACGGTAAACATAAGAGTAAATGCAGGTGTTTTACCTCCCGACCATTGGGTAAACGACCCTGTAATTGGCGGAGGCAGAATTATAGGAGAAGGCTGTCATTTTGTTGACCTTGCCATGCATCTTGCGGGGGCAAAAATCACAACAGTTTCTGCCAATGCCATGCAGGATGCAAATCAGCTTAACAACACCATTACCATCAATCTTGGTTTCGCAAACGGAAGCGTTGCTTCCATAAATTATTTTTCTAACGGAAGTAAAACTTTAAACAAAGAATACATTGAAGTTTTTTGTGGTGGAACTGTTGCTGTAATAGATGATTTTCAATCACTCACCATTTATAATAATTCAGTTAAAAAAATAAAATTCAGTGGACAAGACAAAGGTCACGCCACCGAAATTAAACTATTCCTCAAATCAATTGCAGACGGCTCGCCTTCGCCCATCTCTTTTGAAGAATGTTATATCAGTTCCTTGGCAACCCTTAAAGTTGTGCAAAGCATAAAAGAAAAAAGAATAATAGATATAGAATGAATGAATTGGAAGAGTCCTTTAATAAGCTGCTCAGCTATATAGAAAAAGAAAATTACACCGGCCACGACCCCTACGATGCACTTAAATCCCCCATTTTCAGATTACCGGTACTTAGATCAAATAAGTTTTTAAGATTTGCATTTCAGCAGGTAATTAAAAGATCTCCGCTTAACCTCCGCCCCCTTTTTTTTATTCCAAAAGGATACAATCCCGTTACCGTTGGCCTTTGTATTCAAGCCTATGCAAGGCTATGCAAAGTATATCCCGAAAACAAGAGTGAGTACATAAAAAAAATAGATTTTCTTATTGATGAACTTGAAAAACTGATTCCAAAAGGATTTAGCGGTGCTTGCTGGGGATATGATTTTGATTGGGCCGCACGATACAGCAATATACCGGCATATCAACCTACAGTAGTTGCAACCGGAATAATTACCAACGCCCTTTTTATAGCCCATCAAACTAGCAAAAACCCTAAAGCGCTGAACCTCTGCATCAGCGCAGCAGATTTTGTGCTCAAAGACCTGAACCGCACGTTTGATTCAGACAAGGACTATTGTTTTTCATATTCCCCGTTTGATAAGCAAACAGTCTATAATGCAAGTATGAAAGGCGTAAGGCTTTTAGCGCAGGTTTATTCAATTACCCAAAACGAACAACTAAAAAAAGAAGCAGAAAAAGCGGCTTCATATATTGTAAAGAAACAAAGCAATGATGGTTCATGGATATATTCAGGAAGCAGAACCGGAGGATGGATTGATAATTACCATACAGGCTATGTCTTAGATTGTTTAGCCGACTACATCCTTTACACACAGGATAAAAAGTTTGAACCCAATTTGAAAAAAGGATATGAATTTTATGTTCAGCACTTTTTTGACGACATGAAAATTCCAAAGTTTTATCACAATAAAACATTCCCTGTTGATTGCACCGCAGCTTCTCAGGCACTTCTTACCTTATCGCGCTTCAAAAATACCGCGCTCGCAACTGACGTTGCTTTATGGATGCACCGCAATATGCAACACCCCCAGGGCTACTTCTATTTCCGTAAATTCAGGTATTACACAGTCAAAACCTCATTTATGAGGTGGTCAAATGCATGGATGTTTGCCGGTTTAGCCGAGTTGCTGTATGAAAGTATGCAACCTGAAATTGCGAAAAAATAGCTTGCTTTGCAAAGTATTAGCAAAAACAAAATCGCATAGGGTTAATGGAACAGTATAGTTTATTTACAAACGATGTAGAAACCACATCATTGTGGCATAATACATTGCGTGATGAAACAGGTCTTAAAGTTTATAAAGTAGGGATGCCGGCATTGCTGGACCTCTATGCCAGACATAATATTAAAAGCACATTCTTTTTCACCGGGTATATTGCAAAACTTGTTCCCGATGTGGTAAAAATGATAGTTAACGATGGACATGAAGTAGCAAGCCATGGAATGTCGCACCTGAAAAAAAACGGTTTTGATGTTATGCCTTACGATAAGCAACTGCGTCATCTGAAAGAATCAAAAGCATTATTGGAAGATATTTCAGGACAGGAAGTTGTTTCATTTCGTGCCCCCGCTCTCCGTGTTAGCAATAATACCGCTTTGGCACTTGCCGAAGCCGGTTATAAAATCGATAGTTCAATAGCCTCTCAGCGCTTTGATATGTTCTTCTCCTTCGGAAGTATTAAAAAACTCAATTGGTTAACTGCTCCGCGGCTTCCTTACAGAACCGATTCTAATAACCTGTTCAAGAAAGGCAAAGGACAAATAATTGAGATTCCCGTTAGTGCAACCATTATGCCCTATGTAAGCACAACCATGAGAATATTCCCCACATTAACTGCCATCCAAAGAAGAGTGCTTGCATTTGAAACAACTAAAACCGGAAAACCAATAGTTTTTCTCATCCACCCGCATGAATTTGTTGATGAATCAAACGAGAAATTTAAAATCCATTCGCGCTCCAGCAACCCACTCGCATATTTTTGGCAAGACTATCTCAGAAGGCAATTGAAAGTAAAAAATCTGGGCAAAAATTGCGGTGACCTCTATGAAAAGGAGTTAGCCTATTTTAACACCAAAAAATTCAAGTCAGTAACAGTAAAGGAGTATTGCAAAACCCTTTCGCTCTAAACAATGAGAATATTCATAATCACCATGGATGACCCCATCCAGATTAATAATTTTATTAAGCATATAATTAACGTAAAGCGCGATAGTATTGTTGGTCTGGCACTTTCCAAAGGTGGCAGAATGGCAATCGGTAAAAACCGCTCAAAAATTGCGTATGTGTTTTCACTTTTGCTTATAATGGGTCTGCCGTCATTCATAAAAAATTCATTCATAACAGTAATATATAAGTTAAAAAAAGCGCTGTCAAAACTAAACTTAACAAAGAACCCCTCAACCCTGCAATATGCCAAAGACTTGGGCATTGAAACATTTGACATCAACTCACCCAATAATCCCGATTTTCAAAAAAGACTGATGGAACTTAAACCCGATTTAATTATTAATCAGAGTCAGTTCATCATAAAAAAGAAGCTGCTGCAAATACCATCAATAGGCGTTATTAACAGGCACAATGCACTGCTTCCTAAAAACAGGGGCCGGCTAACTCCCTTTTGGGTGCTGTATAAAGGCGAAAAAGAAACAGGTGTTTCCATTCATTTTTTAACCGAAGCAATTGATGCCGGTGATATAATTGTTCAGGAAAAATACACCGTTGAAAAAGAAGATACATTCAACACCTTGGTCGAAAAAAATTATAAAATCGCTCCCATAGCAATTATTAAAGCAATTGAAAAACTCGAAAAAGGAGAAAAAGATTTTTTGCCGAACGACACTGCAAAAGCCACATACAACCCTGCTCCTACATTTAAAGACGCTTTCAACTACCGCAAAAAAAGACTGTTTTCATGA
Source organism: Bacteroidia bacterium (assembly GCA_050186075.1). GTDB lineage: Bacteria > Bacteroidota > Bacteroidia > SXHM01 > SXHM01 > SXHM01. The sequence goes on along the minus strand of JBFWYU010000003.1, from coordinate 161,239 downwards.
AAATAGGATTCTACCTCGCTCACCCCGCCCATTTCCACTTATTTAAAAATGTAATTGCCGAACTCAGAAAAAACAATCAGGTTTTCGTTTGCTACAATAAAAAAGATGTTCTGCATGACCTCATTATTCATTCAGATTTTGCTGATATAAGCATTGAAGTAAAAGCAAACAAAAACATATCAGGTAAGATCGGGTTGATCATACAGTTCTTTCTTAAGATCTTTGGCGCTTACCGCATCTTTAAAAAACAAAAAGCAGATATAATAATTGGCACACCCATACTTATATCGCTTCTTGGAAAAATACTTCCGTATAAAAGCATCATAGTAAACGAAGACGACTACGATGCAATTAAAAAAACAGCAGCCCTCGGTTACCCTCACGCAAACCACATTGTTGCTCCGCGCGTTTGCGTTACAAGATTTGATGATAAAACCATCAAATACGAGAGCTATCACGAGTTAGCCTATCTGCATCCAAACCACTTTACGCCCGATAAAAAAGTAGTCGAAAAATATTTCTCACCCGACCAACCCTATTTTATTATCCGCTTTGTCAAATTAGTTGCACATCATGACGAAGGAATTAGAGGAATAAACACCGAAGTAGCTTTAAAGATCACAGAATTATTAGCCCCTCATGGTAAGATATACATAACCAGTGAAAGGGAACTGGAGAAAGAATTAGAGCAATACCGCATAAATATCAATCCGAAAGACATACACCATGTCATGGCATTCTCATCTCTTTATATTGGCGACAGTCAAACCATGGCAGCAGAAGCAGGCGTTCTGGGTGTGCCCTTTATACGCTTCAATGATTTTGTCGGAAGAATCAGCTACCTCGATGAGTTAGAAAACGTTTATCAATTAGGCTATGGTATTAAACCCGAAAATGTAAACCAACTCTACACTACCATTACGCGTCTCATAAACACAAAAAATCTGAAAGAAGAGTTTGCAGAAAAAAGAAATAAAATGCTCTCCGAAAAAGTTGATTTAGCAAAACTGCTCACATGGCTATTTCAAAATTATCCGCAAAGCGCTCAAACAATGAAAGAAGATCCTCAATATCAATACAGGTTTAAGTAGAATAAAAATCCTTGGTAGATCTGCTGTATCTAATTTTTAATATGCAGTTCTTGCCTTTGAACTTTTTTAGTCTTATAATCTGTTGGTTATTAGTTCTGAATAACTAACTTACCATTACTCGTTATTCTATCGTCCAGAATAACAGAATAAAAATATAGTCCAGCACTCAGGTTGTTCCGCTTTACTTTTACGTGGGACAAACCTGTTGAAATGGAATAACTGTTCAATAATCTTCCAAAACCATCCCTGAGTTCAACCACTCCCTTTTTATAAATAAGAGCAGTTTTTATTTCAAGCGTGGTCTCGTTACTAAATGGGTTAGGATACACAAGAATAGTAACATCATTTTGATTGTTCATCTCATTCATTCCTGGCAAAATCAAAGTGTCAGAAATCGTTACAGATGATGTATTAGTAACTATTGCTGCATTGTAATCAAAGTAAATATGAGCAGTATTATTAACAACGGTTCCGTTCACATTTCCAGACCTTTGCTTTATTTTATACTTTATAAATCCATGGCTTGCCATTTCATTAACGTTGCTGTCAGGTAAAAGAATGTTTGCAAACCGCCACGTAATTATTCCATTTCCACGCATACTCACAGAATAAGGATGACTTGCTGCACCCGATTCAAAAGTCAAGGGGTCAACAACCAAATTCGCAAGTGTGTCAACAATTTCAACCGTAAAGGCTGTATCCGTTCCTGTATTTTGAAAGCGTATCATATACTCTAAAAAATCATCCGGTTTTATGTAATGTGCTGTGCCAATTCCTGAAGGGATTACAGTTTTATCATTCGGATCGTATGAAGCAATAATTACTTTACAATCTGTTTCTATATAGTCATCAGCATCATCTTCTGCAACAGCAGTTATTTGTCCCTGCGAAAATTGCGGGTTGCCGCAATACTCCACACTTGCTCTTGGCAGGCTGTTCCCCGGATGTCCCGATCGCTGTTCTGCTTCTATACGATACGTTTTCCCCGAAGCCGAAATAGGAATAACAATAGAATCGTTTGCGCTAAGTTGAAAAGCCCCGTTTGCAGTAATTAATACATTGTCTTCAAATATCCTGTAAAAGCTTTGCCCTGCCATATTACCGGTTCCCGTGTTTTTTAAAACAAACTCAATGTTCGAATTACCTGTACATTTTCCGGTTGCCTGTATGCTTGAGTTGTCCCACCCGTTATCTCCCGTAAGGCAAGGGCTCACAGGATAAATTATCGCAGTGGCACAAGCAGTTTGCCCGATAAAAGCATCGCATGAAATAGAATCAGTTATTGTAAACCAACCACAATCTTCTACGTCTAAATAACCTATATCAAAACGGTAAGTATTACCGCTTACACTGCTCCATGGCAACGAACTGCTTAAAGGAATAACCTCCGTCTCAAAAGTGATTTCAATAAATGCATTGCTTTCAGCAACCGTTCCTCTGTTGCAATAATCAACACGATACGTATTTTGAAAACATCTGCGTTGAAAAGGCGAAGCAATGTCAACCCAAAGCCACGAACAATTTTCCAAAGCAGAATTTGGAAAATTTATATTGCTTGCTGAATCAGAATATGCTGTAAAATCAACGTTATAAGGAATACCCGGACAGACAATGTCCCATAATAAATTATCATGGACTTGATTAATAGTATGCTCTCCGGTATCAACCACAGAAAAATAATAACCACTGCTATCAGTAATAGCATAACTCTCGTCATCAAGTTGAATTACACGTCCTGATAATCCTGTTTCGTTTTGGTCAAATACACAATCATCATTCACATCATAATATGCATAACCCGAAACAGGCGGATAATAAGAACAGTTGTGAATATTGTTGGAACTACAGATAGGAATATTATATCCTGTAGTATCCATATTTTGTGGTACGTTTGGAATACAAATTATATTATTGCCAAATGGTGCAAAGTATGTCAGACTGTTAGGTAAAAACGGAAGACATTGTAACTCGTTATTCGAACAATAAAAAGTTTCTAATCCTTCATTTAGTGCTGGCAGAATAGTCAATTGATTATAACTACAATTAACTACCTGTAGAAGAGGTGGAAAATTGGGTATGGTAGTCAATAAATTAGTATTACAATCAAGGGTTCTTAGTGTGTTTGGCAATAAAGGCAAACTGCTTAATTGATTTGAGTGACAACTTAATGTTTCTAAATGGGCTGGTAAAACAGGCAGTGAGGTCAAATTATTAGCCCAACATTCAAGATTTCTTAAGGTTGAGGGCAATGCAGGTAAAAAAATTAATTGATTTGCATCACAATTAAGATTCTCTAATCCAGTAAAAAATTCTATTCCCGAAAGATCACTAATGCCTTCACTCGAAATAATGAGGGATTGTTCGTTTATTACTTCAGCACACATAGTATTTAAACTGTCACCCACCATACAATCGGGATAATTCAATTGAAGAAAGCTCCTGAAATTTGCATCAGGTATATATACATTTTGCGCTTGCGAATAATTAAAGCCTAACAAAAACAGCAAACCGAGAATGTAAATTTCCTTCATTTTTTATAAAAATAGTATGCTACAATGATAAGAAAATCATTTGGTACAAGAATATACTCATTGGCGGCAACCCAATAGACACTTAAGTGTGTATCGCCAAACAAAATCATAGGGCAATTGCCCTCGCTGCGGTCAAAAACTTATTTACTTTTGCCCGCATGAAAATCATCTCCGTAGTAGGCGCCCGCCCCAACTTCATGAAAATAGCCCCCTTCATCCGGGCAATTGACGAACACAACAAAAAGCAAACCCCTCTCCTTAAGGAGAGGGGGCAGGGGGGTGAGGTCATCCAACACCTCCTCGTCCACACCGGTCAGCACTACGATGAGCGCATGTCCCATACTTTCTTCCTTGAACTCGGAATCCCCCAGCCCGATATCAACCTCGAAATAGGCTCAGGCTCCCATGCCCAGCAAGTAGGCCAAACCATGATAGCCTTCGAAAAAGTCCTCCAAACCGAAAAACCCGATTGGGTAGTCGTAGTAGGCGATGTAAACGCAACCCTCGCCTGCTCCGTAACAGCAAAAAAAGAACGCATAAAATGCTGCCACATCGAAGCAGGCCTTCGCTCAGGCGACCTCAACATGCCCGAAGAAATTAACCGCCTCGTTACCGACCGCCTCTCCGATCTGCTACTCACACCCGACCCCATATCATCCGAAAACCTCCGCAAAGAAGGCACACCCGAAAATAAAATAGTCTTTGTCGGAAACATAATGATCGACACCCTCGAATACAACCGCGAAACAGCAGCAGCCCTATCATTCCCCAACATCCTCAAATCAAACCAGCTTACCCCCAACGATGAAAGGCTAACACACTTCTCAACCCTAAAAGAATATGGCCTCATCACCATGCACCGCCCCTCAAATGTTGACGACAAACAAATCCTCTCCGCAATAACCAACTGGATCACCACCGATGCCGCCAATCAAATCCCCCTCATCTGGCCCATACACCCCCGCACCGTAAAACAACTTCAAACATTCAACCTCTGGCAAAACCTTCTCGATTGCAAAAACCTCCTCCTCCTCCATCCCCTCGGCTACCTCCCAATGCTCAAGCTCAACATGAGCGCCAAAGTAATGCTAACCGATAGCGGAGGCTTGCAGGAAGAATGCTGCGTCCTCGGCACACCATTCCTAACCCTCCGCTGGAACACCGAACGCCCTGTAACCCTCCTCGAACACGGAGGCGCAGGCTACCTCGTAGGCAACAACATCCAAAACATCACCCGCGACTTCAATAAAATAATCAACGAACCCCGCACACCCCGCACACCCCAGCTTTGGGATGGCAACGCAGCACAACGCTGCCTCAATGCAATCTTAGCACACAAAGACTAATCCTCTTTTTAGTCCCCATTTTCCCATAAGTCTCTAATATACAGCACTAAACACAAAAATTACAGAAACAAAATTAATAATTACAGAAGCAATAATAAAATTAACATAACCGTAATTAATAATAACATAATAAAAAATAATACAAATTGTAATAAAGTTAATATTTGCAGAATACAAATAATAATTAACAGCAATAAAATACTAACTAACCTTACTAAAATTAATTCTAATATTATCAAAAATAAAAATATTGTAACTAATAATAAAATCAACAATAATAAAAATAATAGTTACAGAATAAAAAATATCATTAACAGAACCAAAAAACACCTTAACTTCGTCCCAAACTCAATCACAAAATCACTAATTCGCCAACTCGCAAAATAAAAAATGCAAAACCGCGACACCAACCGCCTCAACATGATCCGCACCACCATCCAATGGTGCAACGAAAACCCCGCAGCCACCTCCGCCATTCCCGCCTTTGCCGGCATCAAAGCCACAGTCGAAACCAAACTCACCATCATCGACCAACTCAACCAAACAGCAACCAAAGGCTCAAAAGGCGTAACCATCGACACCAACATCAGCCGCCTCAACATGCAAAAAATCGCATTCAAATGCGCCTGCGCCCTCACCGCCTATGCCGCCACCATAAAAAGCAACACCCTCCGCGCCAAAGTAAACTACACCCTCAACCAAATGAGCGCAAAAAAGAAAGAAGAAATAGACGACATCTGCCAAACCATCCATGACGAAGCAAACCTCAACCTCGCTTCAGCCACAGGCTTCGGCTATACCCTCACCGATGTAACCGACCTCCAGACCGCCATCAACCTCTACCGCGACTCAATGGCAAACCCCCGCCAGGCAATCATATCCCGTTCCGTAGCACTCCAAACCATCAAAACCCAAATCCGCGAAATCCTCAACACCCTCCTCAAACAACAAATGGACAGCATGGTCCATACCCTCATCATCTCAAACCCCACCTTCGTCAGCTCCTACTTCAATGCACGCAAAATAATAGACCTCGGAACCACCCACACCCGCGTAGCCGGCATCATCACAAATAAAAACGGAACCCCTATTCAAAACGCAACCTTCACCGCACATAAAACCGGTGAACCAGTAGAGGCAACCCTCTTGGTTGCCCAAATCAAAACTGATAACCGCGGCCGCTATTCCATCCCAAAATTCCCCCCCGGTGATTACACATTTCAGTGGCAACACCCCAACTACCAACCCCGCACCGAAACAAATATCCACATCCGCCCCGGCAAAGAACACAAACGCAAAATAACCTTAATCCCTCTATAGTCCTTTGCCCCTCTTTGCGCCATTCCTTTGCGTCCTTTGCGGTTAAAAAACTATTTTTACCCCCGTGAAAAAATTCCGGACTATTCTCTCTCTGCTGCTAACTGTCAATTGTCTGCTGTCAATTGCCCAAGCCCAAACCGTCTACGAACACACCACCTCCACCGCCATCTACCTATTCCTCGATGAAATGGCCACCGAAAAACTTATAACCCTCAACACAGCAGTAAAACCATACTCCCGCACCCTCATAGCCCAGAAACTAAAAGAACTCACCGAAAAACAAGACAAACTCAACAAACGCCAGCAAGCCGATTTAAAATTCTTCCTCCGTGAATTCCACATCGAGCTGCAAAACGATTCAACAATAACACAACCTGTCCCCCTAAAACCCTTCCGCCAAAAAAACGGACACACCCTCAGCCTCCTACCTCCCGCCTACACATTCGGCAGTAAACAATTCAGCCTCAACTTCCGCCCCATCGGAGGCGGCACAGGATATGCAAACAGCTCCGGCAATATCTACAACAGCTACTTCGGAGGCAACATCTACCTATACGGCTTCAAAAACATCGGCATCTACGCCAACTACCGCGATTCTTATCAGGCAAAAGAAGTATTGGCACTCCCTACCTATTTAACACAATCGCTCGGTGCAAATTATAAATTAAATGAAGGAACAAGAACAGGAGGCGACTATTCCGAAATGCGAGGCGGCATCACCTACACCTATAAATGGTTCAACCTCGGAATAGTAAAAGACCACATCCAATGGGGTAATAATTACAACGGATCCAATATCCTTTCCGGTCGCACCCCATCATTCCCTATAATTAAAATGCAGGTAAAACCAACCAAGTGGTTCGAATTAAACTACTTCCATGGCTGGCTTGTTTCCGAAGAAATCGACTCAGGCCGAACCTATAACCCAGGGACAGGAAAACCCCGTATCGTTTTTCGTGATAAATACATAGCGGCAAATTTCATCACTATCGGCCCCATAAAGGGCGCAGCTCTTTCATTCGGCAATTCAATCGTTTATAGCGATGTAGGCGTTCAGCCTGCTTACTTGATCCCCTTTCTCTTCTATAAATCAGTTGACCATACCCTTAACCATAATATAGATAACCAAAACTCACAGATATTTTTTGATCTCAGCATCCGTTCCTTAAAGCACCTGCATGTTTACAGCTCACTTTTCATTGACGAGTTTTCCGTGACCCGCATAAAAGACAAAGACAGGCGAAACTTTTACAGCATAAAAGCAGGAGCAAAAGTTACCAACTTCCCTTTCCGCAACATTGCATACTATTTCGAGTTTACACAATCTACACCTCTCACCTTTACCCACCGTGTACCTACACTCACATACGAAAGCAACCGATTCAATATGGGACACTACCTTGGCGATAATGCCAGAGAATATGCAGCAGGCATGAGCTTTAAACCTATCCGGGGTTTGTTTTTCAGCGCGTCTTGGTCAATTGCAACCAAAGGGAAAGAAAACCCCTATGCATACATAACAGGAGGAACACCAATAGATATGTACCCATTTCTCGATACCATCACATGGCAAAACAACCAACTCACAATCTCTGCAAGTTGGGAATTTGCTTATAATTGTCGAATAGACATATCATATACCTATAGTAACACCATAACAAATAATGCTAATGGGTTACCCTCCTCATACTACATAGAAAGATACTCTCCCACCTTTTATAACGGCAAAAAAAATACAGCTAGTCTTGGCTTTTACTTTGGCTTTTAAAACAATTAATACATTTTTAATCATAATAGCTACCTTTGCCGAAAATAAAGAAACAAAATAATTTTGTTATCCCGCGAAGTAACTGATCATAGAGAGCAACTTATTAGAGACGAGTTCGGAATAGGTGTGTATGAACTTATACACAGCTATGCCGACCTTAAAAGTAAACACACTGTAGTTCACCAAACACGCTCTCATTTTGAGGTAAAATCACTAGATGATAATTATTACGATACCTATATTAATCTAGAACGGATTAATGACATTAAGCAAATAAATAAATTTTTTGAAGCTGTAAACGCTAAACTTCCCGTAGATGGAATTTTTATAGGTTGCGTAGAAACTAGTCGTTTGCGCGAAGCTCGTATTTTAAAAAAGTACCCCAGAGGTATAAGCGATTTTTATTATTTCTTAGATTTTCTCATTAAACGAGTTTTTCCCAAGCTCCCGATGACCAAAAAAATATACTTCTTGTTAACAGAAGGTAGAAACCGGGTATTATCAAAAACCGAAGCATTAGGCAGACTCTATTCATGTGGATTTGAGTTACTCTTGGAGAAAGCAGTTGGAATAAACCTTTATTTCTTTGTAAAAAAATCAAGACCCCCCTATTTTGATAAAAACGCCTCCTACGGACCCATCTTTAAAATGAAACGTGTAGGCAAAAACGGGAAAACAATCTATTGCTACAAATTCAGAACCATGCACCCCTATTCTGAATATCTGCAGGAATATGTTTATAAACAAAAAGGGTTAGTTAAAGGCGACAAAATTAAAGATGACCCTCGCGTAACCACATTAGGAAAAATATTCAGAAAATACTGGATTGATGAATTGCCTATGATATATAATCTTTTAAAAGGAGATATCAAAATAGTTGGAGTCCGCCCTTTAAGCCAACATAAACTTAGCCTCTACGAAAAAGATTTGGTTGAACTGCGACTTGCCACAAAACCAGGTCTTGTTCCCCCTTACTATGCAGACATGCCCGACTCTTTTCAAGGATTAATGGACTCAGAAAGGATGTACATTAGCGCATATAAAAAAGCTCCCTTCCTTACCGACATCAAATATTTCTTCAAAGCCTTCTACAACATCATCTTCAAAAAGGCGCGCAGCAAATAGCTCTTTCCTATCTTTACCCGCATAATAGTAGTTTATGCTGGTTCCTTTTGTTGATTTAAAACCCCAATACCATTCTCTAAAAAAAGATATAGACTCTGCTATTCTCTCAGTAATAGAAAACACCAACTTTATTGGAGGTGAACCTTTAACATCTTTTGAAAATAGTTTTGCCAAAGCTTGCGGGACAGAACATTGCATCGGTGTCGGCAACGGAACCGATGCGCTTTATATCATTCTTAAATCACTCGGTATCACCTCAGGCGATGAGGTAATCACCGTTGCCAACTCCTGGATTTCCACTTCCGAAACCATTTCGCAATGCGGAGCAAAACCTGTTTTCGTTGATATTGAACCCGACTATTATTCAATTGATGTAAACAAGATTGAAGAAAAAATCACCACCAAAACCAAAGCCGTAATCCCCGTTCACCTTTACGGACAAATGGCAGAGATTGAAAAAATTGCAACGATCTGCAAAAGGCATAATTTATTTCTAATTGAAGATTGCGCCCAGGCACACTTAGCAGAATTCAAAGCAATAAAAGCAGGAAGAACAGGCATTGCATCTGCCTTCAGTTTTTATCCCGGAAAAAATCTTGGAGCTTATGGCGATGGTGGAGCAATCATCACCAATGACGATACACTGGCAATAAAAATGCGCATGTTCGCTAATCATGGTGCATTGGTAAAACATCAACACCGTATAGAAGGTATCAACAGCCGCCTCGATACAATTCAGGCGGCAATACTGAATGTAAAGCTTCCTCACTTGCAAAAATGGAACGAACAACGTTTGAAAAATGCCTTGCTTTATAATCAATTGCTTTCTGATGTTTCTGAAATAACAACTCCTAAAATCCGTTCTGAAGCAAAACACATTTTTCACCTCTATGTAATTCGTGCAGAAAAAAGAAACGAGTTGATGAGTTATCTATCAGAAAAAGGCATTCAGACACAAATCCATTATCCCACAATTCTTCCGCTGCTCCCTGCTTATAATTACCTAAATCATAAAGCACAAGATTTCCCTGTTGCTGCTTCTTATCAGGGTTCTATTTTATCGTTGCCCATGTTCCCCGAGCTAACAGAAGAGCAAATAAAGTTTGTAGCCGAAAGCATCAAAGCATTTTACAAATAGCTTTTTCTACCTTTACGCGGCATGAAAAAAAATCTTACGCTTTTCCTGTTTTCTTTTCCCATAATACTGTTTGCCCAGCAAACAACCATTCCTCATAATCATGCCTACTACTATGGTTTTGAAGCCGAACTGAACAAACCTGAAAATGATTTTCACACATCCATTCGCCCTTTCCTGGAAGGCGAAGTCCGTGCAATCACCAACTACGATTCGCTTTCGCGTTTCGGCTACAACGATAAAAAATTTGCTAACAGTAAAATTGGCCGCAAATTCCTGAAGCAATATTTTTTCCAAACGCAAGGCGAAGATTATTTCCTTGAACTCAGTCCGCTCTTTGATTTACAATACGGCAAAGATTTCGCTAACGACAGCTCGCTTTCCGTTAATACACGGGGTGTGCAGGTGAGCGGAAGCATCGGAAAAAAATTCTCGTTCTATTCTTCTTTCTATGAAAATCAGGCAAAGTTCCCCGATTACATCAGCGAGTATGTAAAAGAAAAAGAAGTGGTTCCCGGACAAGGAAGAATAAAAACATTCAAAGGTTCATCGTTCGATTTTTCACAAGCCTTCGGATACATTTCCTATACGCCAACCAAGCACGTAAACTTCCAGTTCGGTCACGGCAAAAATTTTATTGGCGATGGCTATCGCTCTCTCTTGTTATCCGATTTTGCGTATAGCTATCCTTTCCTGAAAATCACAACCACCGTTTGGAAAATCAGGTACATGAATCTGTTCACTTCATTTCAAAGCGACATTTCATTGGTTGATAATCTTGCCAGTTATCCCCGCAAATACGGCAGCTTCCATTACTTGGATATTACTATTGCCAAACGAATCCAGTTGGGATTATTTGAAGGCATTATCTGGCAAGGCAGTGACAGCACAGGCAAACGCGGCATTGATATCAATTACATCAACCCCATTATTTTCTACCGCCCTGTTGAATTCTCGCTCAACTCTGCCGACAATGCAATAATGGGAGTCAACCTGAAAATAAAAGCACTCAAATACACTTCCGTTTACGGGCAGTTTGTTATGGATGATATGAATTTGTCAAAATCAAAAGAAGGCAAAGGTTTTTTTCAGCAGAAATACGGGTACCAGATTGGCATAAAAAGTTTCAACCTGTTTGGTGTAAAAAATCTTTATGTGCAGGCCGAATATAATCAGGTGCGGCCATACACCTATGCTCACAAAAAGCAGTTGCAGAATTATGCGCATTATAATGAAGCATTAGCGCACCCGTTGGGAGCAAACTTCCGCGAAGCAGTGGGAATCATCGGCTATCGCTGGAAAGATTTATCTGCCGAACTAAAAATTAATTATGCGGTCTATGGTGCTGATACAGGTATGTACAGCTATGGACAAAATATTTTTATCTCTGACCACAATGCCGTTGGCGGAATTTATTCTTTCGGAAATACAATCGGGCAAGGCGTGAAAACCACATTGGTTTATGCGCAATTCAGGCTCTCTTATCTCGTAAATCCCAAAACCAACTGGAATATTTTTATTGAATACACCAGTCGCAAACAGTCAACAGAATTTGCTGAACGTAGCAACAGCCTTTTCAATATCGGAATGCGAACCAGTTTGAGAAATCTTTATTATGATTTTTAAAATGCGCAGCATCCTCTGTGTCTCTGTGTCTCTGTGGTTAATTCTTTTTTCTGTTCATGCGCAGGAGCTCAATATCAACACCGACCTGCAAACGCAAACCATTTTCGATAATATAGTTTACAACCAGAATACTTATGCACACTCTTCGATAAAACCTTATCGCTATACGGATTTTAGTGAGCAACTTATTGACTCGATAAGACAGTCGTTGGAGAAAAATATAGTTTTCAAAAAAAACAAATTTCTTACTACACACGCTGCTCATTTCGCCACACCTAAATCACTTTTTTTTCTCGACCCTCTTTTTAATTATACCAACTACAGCAAACTGAAAGGTATTAATGGCTACGAAGCATCCATTGGTGCACGTGTCGGTTTCAGCATTGTAAAAAAAATTGGAGGTGAGGTAAATTTTCTTTTCTCCAACTCAAGATTCCCGGACTACATCAACGAAAAAATCCAGCAAACCAATGTTGTTCCCGGTCAAGGCTATGTTCATGGCATGAGCAATGGGGGTTATCGTTATTTCACAGGTTCCGGTTACATTTCTTATACACCTTCCAAACATTTCAATGTTCAGTTAGGCCACGACAAACAATTTATCGGTGATGGTTATCGCAGCTTGTTATTGAGCAACTCCGCCAACAATTATGACTTCCTGAAAATTACCACCACCGTCTGGAAAATCAAGTACGTAAATCTCTACACCAAATTCCGCGAAGTGGGTGCTTCCGGTGGCGACCGCAATAAATACCATGTAAAGTTCGGCACGTTTCATTACTTAGAACTGCCTCTGCTGAAGCGTGTTTCCATAGGCTTGTTCGAAAGCATTATCTGGAACAGCAAAGACTCAACCAGCGACCGTGGCTTTGATGTAAGCTACCTCAATCCGATTATCTTTTTCCGTCCTGTTGAGTTTTCCATTGGTTCTCCCGACAACGTGTTGTTAGGTTTCAATTTAAAAGTGCGCCACTTCGGAAAAAACTTCCTCTATGGTCAGTTGATGTTAGATGAATTTCTCCTTTCCGAAATTCGCGCAAAAGCAGGTTGGTGGGGAAACAAACAAGCTTTTCAGGTAGGTCTCAAAGGCTTTGATTTATTCGGAATTAAAGATTTGTATTACCAGGGCGAGTTCAATTTTATTCGACCTTATACCTATGCACACGTTACCCTGGAAACCAATTACGGTCATTTTAACGAACCGCTTGCTCACCCGCGTGGTGCAAATCTTATGGAAGGAATTGGAATTATACGTTACCGGTTCAATAAATTTTTTGTGGAGGGAAAAATGGTTTATTCCCTTTATGGAACTGATGGTTCAGACAGCCTGAGCTATGGCGGAGATATTTTTAAATCCTACTTGTTGCGCTTTGAATACGGAAATAAAACCTTGCAGGGAGTAAAAAACACCATGATTTATACCGAACTGAAAATGTCTTACCTTATAAATCCTGCAATGAATTTGAGATTGGAAGGCGGAGTAACAATCCGTAACCACACTGTTGCAGACATTTCAAATACGGGTGTTTACATTTTTGCCGGTATCAGAACTTCGCTGATGAATAATTATTATGATTACTGATAAAATTCTTTTTTCAATTTTGCACTTCTAAAAAATATAGTTTCTTGAAACAAACATTCAACATTCTTATCCTAGGTTCCGGTGGTCGCGAACATGCTTTTGCCTGGAAAATGAGCCAGAGCAAACACCTCGGAAAATTGTACATCGCTCCCGGAAATGCAGGTACACCTGCGCACGGAACCAATGTAAACATTGACCCATTGGATTTTGAAGCGGTAAAAGCCTTTGTGCGCGAAAACGGAATTCACATGGTGGTGGTTGGTCCTGAAGCTCCTTTGGTTGCAGGCATTCATGATTTTTTTCTGAATGATTCAGTGTTGAAATACATTCCCGTAATTGGTCCGCAAAAAGAAGGTGCACAATTAGAAGGCAGCAAAGATTTTTCAAAAGCTTTTATGCAGCGACACAATATTCCAACGGCTGCTTACAACAGCTTTACTGCCGAAACGCTGAGCGAAGGATTACAATTTCTGGATACATTAGAATCGCCTTATGTTTTAAAAGCAGATGGATTGGCAGCCGGAAAGGGTGTAATTATTTGTGAAGATGTAGTGGAGGCAAAACTCGAACTTACCGAAATGTTAATGGAAGAGAAATTCGGAGAGGCGAGTCGCAAGGTGGTAATTGAAGAGTTTTTGAAAGGTATAGAGCTTTCGGTTTTTGTGCTTAGCGATGGTGTGAATTACAAAATTCTACCTGCAGCTAAAGATTACAAAAGAGTAGGAGAGGGCGATACAGGATTAAACACCGGAGGCATGGGAGCTATTTCACCCGTTCCGTTTGCAACTGAAGATTTTCTGAAAAAAGTAGAAGAACGTGTGGTAATTCCAACGGTAAAAGGGTTAAAAAAAGATAACATTCCTTACACCGGTTTTATTTTCATCGGACTGATGAATGTGGACGGAGAGCCATTTGTAATTGAATACAATTGCCGTATGGGGGATCCCGAAACCGAAGTGGTTATTCCCCGCATAAAAACCGATTTGCTTGAATTGTTTGAGGGCGTTGCTAATCAAACGCTGGATGAGGTAAACTTAGAAGTAGACGACCGCACTGCTGTTACCGTAATGCTGGTAGCAGACGGTTATCCCGGCAACTACGAAAAAGGAAAAGTAATTACAGGCCTGGATGAAGTAGAAGACAGTCTTGTTTTTCATGCAGGAACCAAACTGCAAAACGGACAAGCTGTTACAAACGGTGGCCGGGTGATGGCAGTTACTTCTGTGGGTGCAAACATGAATAATGCGTTGGGTAAATCATACCGCAATATTCGTGTTATAGATTATGAAGGAAAATATTACCGCAAGGATATTGGTTTCGACCTGCGGGAAGATGTAATAGAAGAACAGGACTGATTACTGTCTGTTAGGAACTTCCTGCTTTTCGTATTTCAGCATTAAGCCAATCCAGATAGCGCAGGCAACTCCGCCAACTGCCATCAAAGCATAGTTCATACTGTTGCCCAATGCCGGCATAAGAGGAAAGGTTGCTTCAATAAGATCGCGAGTAGGATATAATAGGTAGCCCATAGTTTTTTATTTTTTGCAGCGCAAACCTACATCAAATTGATTAATTAGCAAAACTATACCACAGTTTTTTTCTGATAAAAATATCCGAGTGCAAGCAGGGTAAACAAGGTTCCGAATACTGCAATCAGGTAGCAGGCATTGGTAAAAAGGCTCAGCCAGCTTACTTCCGACAGAAAAAAGTCTTTGTAAAACAACACACCAACGCTGCACAGGTAGCCAAATGAATCGGCAACATAAATCAGAAAACCGGCATTGCTTACGTATTTGAACGCGGCAATCAATCGCTCAAACAGAATGCAGTTGAATGGTATGTAGGCTGTATAAGCCCCAAAGCCACTTAACATCACCCACGCAACAGGGCTTATCCAGCCGCTGTGATAAGCAAAGGCGCTCAATCCGGTAATCAGGCAGCCGGCAGCAATCACCAAATGGTTAATCATCAGTGCCTTTTTATTGTCTTTAATGAACATGATAAAGCCAAGCAGAACTAACACACCAAGTGTTACGGGAACTTCCGTTTGGGTAAAAATGGCGGGTTTTTTCTCAAATCCAAGCGCATTTAATATCTCCACCATAAAATTATCACGGAAATCACGGAAGGCGGTCAGGAACATGTAGGTAATAACCAGTAAAATCAATCCCGGAGCAAATGCCTTGAAAAAACTCCAACGCTGTTCGGCATTCATGGGCTCGCGTTTAGTGCGCAGGGCTTCGTCTTCTTTTGTAGGCTCGGGAACATTGCTGAGCATCCAAACAAAAAATGCAAGCGGTATAAAGAAAACTCCACCCGTTGCCACCGGCATCCAGAATTCTGAAACACCCATTTGCATAAGATTGGCAGCTACAGTTTTTACAAATCCCGAAGCAAAAGCAAAACTGGCACATAAACCTGCGCCCATCACTTCTGTCCATCTGCGTCCCTCAAGGAATGAAAAAACCAGACCCCATACCATGCCCAACGGAAGCCCGTTCATGAATAGAAATGCCAGTTTAAAGTTGTTGGGAACAACTGCAAAACCCAGTAATGCAAGTTCTGCAATGCCAACCAGCAAAAGGATTCCGAGTGCACGGTTATTTTTCCCCATTTCGGAAACAACCTTTATTCCGATGAATTTGGAAAGCATATAACCGATTGCCTGAGAGATAACAAGGATAGATTTGAATTTTAATCCCCACATGTCATCTACATCGCCAAAGCCTGCCGCTGAAAACGGTTTGCGGAAAGCATACATACACGAATATGTGCAGAAGGCAGCCAGTGTTGCATACAACGAAAGAACAAAACCGTTAGAATTGGAAAGCCAGCGTTTAATGAAATTTTCAGGCATTGACAGGCAGGATTAGACCATTTTTGTCAAACTTAAAATTCTGCCATTTATTGTCAACAAAAGATTTTACTGTTTCAAAACCTACTTCTTTTAACAAGGCGGCAGCGGTTTCAAATTCTGCAGTAATTTCTTTCGGATGATGCGAATCAGAGTTAATCATCACCGGAATTTTGCGTTTCAGAATTTCGCTCAGCATCCATTTTCCGGGATAAGGCTCTGTTGTTTTTTTCTTGTAAAGTCCGCGCGTGTTTACTTCAATAATGGCCTTTGTTCCTGCAATAACATCAAGTGTTCGCAGCACTTCGGTTTTGTACCATTCGGCATCTTCACTGAAATATTTATTATCCTGATTTTGCATTTTTATTTTGTCAATGTGCCCTATAACATCGGGACATTCTTCGCGCACCATCATTCGGGTAAGGTCGTAATAACGTGTTACCGCATTCTGGATATCGCCTGCAAAAATCTTTTGTAAGCCATCTTCAAAAATGGCAGAAGTGCCGTCAATTTCCCAGTGCCTGCCGTCATCAAACCGGTCAACAAAATGAATGGAGCCGATGGTATAATCTAAGTTGGCTTCCTTTACAAACGATGTTTGCGGGCCAATCAATCCGGGAATGTAATCAATCTCTAAGCTGCGGTAAATCTGCACGCGACCTTTGTATTCGAGTTTTAGTTTTTCAATTTGCTCGTTATAAACAGCAAGGTTTTCAGCTTTCATGCTCCATGCACAATAGAAGGGCATAGGAACGTGCGAAGAAAAGCCGTAGACAAGCATTCCTTGTTCAGCCGCTGCTTCGGCATATACTTTTGCTTCATCGCTGCCATCACAAAAATTGCAGTGGCTGTGGTAATTGGTCCAGGACATTTTGAATGATATTTCACGAAAGTAATGGATTTGTGATTAAGCAGAACAACGCTTAGTTTAAGTTTTTATTAATTCGTGTAAGTTTGTCGTCTGCTTTATAACCTTTTTGCTTTGAACAGAAACAACATGCGTCTTAACTATTTGAACAGAACACTTCTGTTTTTTGCGCTCGTCTGTTTTGCTTCTCCGCTGTTTTCACAGACCTATTTCTTCGAAAACTTTACGGTTGAAAAAGGTCTGCCCCAATCCCAGGTGCTAAGTGTATTTCAGGACGCAAGCGGCAGATTGTGGATAGGAACCAACCAAGGCGGTGTTGCACGTTACGATGGCAACACACCTGAAATTTTTAATGAAACCAATGGCCTTGCCAACAATGTTGTTTATAGTATTACACAGGGAAACGAAGGCAATCTTTATATCGGTACAGGTAATGGTCTGAGTGTATATGACGGCAAAAAATTTAAGAATTATACAACCGAAAATGGCCTTTCGCACAACGGAGTAGTAAAAGTTTTTAAAGACAAAAAAGGTAAAATTCTCCTGGGCACAGGCAAGGGAGTTTGTGTGTTGGAAGGCGATACCGTTATTCCTTTTAAACTCGACTCCGTATTGGATAATTCCACCGTATTCAACATTGTTGAGGACAACAAAGGAAATACTTGGTTTTGCACTATTCAGAACGGTTTATTTCTCTTCAGTGGAGGTAAAGTAAAAAACTATACCACCGCAAACGGATTGAAATCAAACGGTGTATATTCTATTATTCAGCGTGGAACACAGAACTACTGGATTTCTACACATGAAGGTTTATTTAATTTAGAAAACGAAATCATAACACAGGTAAAAGTACCCGGCACGGTTAACGATATTACGTTTTATGATTTTTGTAAAGACGATGTTGACAACCTTTGGATTGGCAGCAGCGAAGGTGTTTTTAAATACAGAAATGGCCAGTTCACAAAATTCAGAAAATCAAACGGTTTGGTGGACAACAATATTTGGAAAATTATTCAGGACCGGGAAGGCAATATGTGGTTTGCTTCCAAAACCAATGGCCTTTCTAAGCTGAGCAGTGAAATGTTTTACAGTTATAACATCCGCGATAGTTTGCCTGACGATATTATTGAGGCTGTTTTTCAGGATACTTCAGGACTTTACTGGATAGGTTCAAAGCGCGGAGCTACATTATTTGATGGCAAAAAGTTTAAAACGTTCAAAGAAAAAAACGGACTGAGTAGTGAAACAGTTACTTGTTTTGAGCAGGAGAAAGACGGTACAATTCTCATAGGTACAAATCGAGGTTTAACTAAATATGATGGTAAAAAATTTACATCACTACCGGCAGAGGATAAAGGGATATATCATATTCAGGATATTCTGGTGGAAGAAAACGGAACGATATGGCTTGCTACATGGGGTGGCATTGCCAATGTGGAAAACAATAAAATTGTTCCTTTTAAACCCGGAGAAAAATTTCAGGATAAAACGTATTGCATCTATAAAGACAGTGAAGGTGTTTTGTGGTTCGGATATGAAGACGGGGTGTTGCGCTACAACGGTACCAGCGTGCAACATATGAACAAAGGCAATGGTTTTATTGGCGACCGTATTCGTTGTATTGATGAGGATGAAGACTGGAATCTCTGGTTCGGAACGAATGATGGTTTGTATAAATACAACCGCAGGTATCTTACTCATTTTGGTGAAAAAGAAGGTTTGAAATACAGTGCAGTTTACTCGCTGGTATTTGATAAAAATAACAGTATGTGGCTGGGTATGATCAAAGGTATCAGCCATATTACTGCCAAAGGCGATGTCATTAACCGTAATCGCTATTACGGAAAAGACGATGGTTTTGCCGGAGGTTGTAGTAACAATGCCATGATGATTGACAACAAAGGAAAAATATGGATAGGAACGGCTAGTGGTTTGGTGGTTTATCAGCCAGAGTTTGATGTGCCGAAAAATACTGAACCCATTACTGTAATTAAAAGCGTTCGGCTTGAATCGCAACTAATAACAGATTGGAAGCTATTCGCTGACAGCGTTGACAGCAAAAATATTCCTTACAATCTTGTTTTGCCATATGATCGAAACCACTTAACCTTTGATTTCGTTGGGATAAGCCTTACCAATCCGCACGAGATTGCCTACCAGTATTACCTTAAACCGTTTGAAAATGATTGGCAACGGATAACATACCAAAACAAAAAAGATTATACCAACCTTCCTCCTGGCGAATATGAGTTTTTTGTAAAGTCAGGAACAGAAGAAGACATTGTTAATGCCAAACCAGTTTCATTTAAATTTGTGATTGAACCACCTTTTTATCAACGCTGGTGGTTTTTCTTGATTATTGCTTTGGTGGTGGCTGCTGCCATTTACAGCTATGTAAGCATACGCAGAGCAAACTGGCAAATTACGCGTCAGAAAGAAGAGATTTCATTACAGAAAGATATTATTGAACATAAAAATCGTGACATTACTGATAGTATTAACTACGCGAAAACATTGCAGGAAGCAGTGCTTCCTCCGCAACAGGTTTTTAAAAAATACCTCAAAGACACGTTTATTCTCTATATGCCGAAGGACATTGTCAGCGGTGATTTTTACTGGGTTGAAAAACGTGGCGACAACGTTTTACTTTCGGTGGTTGATTGCACAGGACATGGAGTTCCTGGTGCATTTATGAGTATTATAGGACACAACGGATTAAATCAGGCGGTGAATGAACACCGTTTATTAAAGCCTTCTATTATTCTCAATTACCTCAATCTTTCTGTTAATGAAACGTTGCACAAAGCCACTGAAGGTACATCGGTGCGCGATGGTATGGACATGGCGCTGTGCAACTTCAACACCAAAACACTGGAACTGGAATATGCAGGAGCACACAACCCTTTGTTTATTATCAGTAAAGGTGAGTTGATTGAACTGAAGGCCGACCGCATGTCAATCGGACAATTTACCGATGAGCCCAAATCATTTTCTAATCATACCTATCAGTTGCAGCCGGGTGACAGCTTTTATATGTTCTCAGATGGTATGGTTGATCAGTTTGGTGGTGAAAAAGGCAAGAAATTTAAGAAAGCACAACTGCGCGAGTTACTTCAAAGCATCGGACATCTTCCGATGGAAGAACAAAAAACCCGCATACTTGCTCACTACAAACAATGGATGGGCAACCACGAGCAAGTGGATGATATGTGTTTAATAGGAGTGAAGGCGTAGCTATTTAATCGACTTCGCTGCCGGAGAATTTACAAACGCATCTTTCTTCTCGTCAAACATTTTTTTCAAACGCGCATTCAGTTCTGTTTGTTTGTAGGTGCCGGTTACCTGCACCAGACGCTGCAATACAGAAAAGGCTATACGCGGTTGTTTGCCTGTTCGCTGTGCAAATTTAAGCGGAAGAGAACTGTAATAATCCATTTCGCGGGTGTAGATAGCTGCCATCTTTTCTGCTATTTTATTTGCCTTTTCGTTTTCGCCTAAGCGGTAATAGCCTTCCATAATTGCCAGTGCAGAAAAGTTAAGTTCAATAGATGAAGCAGGAATTTCTTCCATGCAGCGATCCAGTGTTTTTAATGCTTCTTCTTTTTTGCCTTGTTCAATCAATGCAAAGGCAAGGCGTGCAAACATGTTGCGGTAGTTCATGCTCATGCGTACGGTTTCAGTTCCGTGGTAGAGCAATGAGTCTTTCATATTGCCCCATGCAAAATTGTTTACCATGCTGTCAAACATTTTATCAGCAGCAACAGTTCCTGTTTGCCCGTCTTTAGGAGTGTTTTTAACAGGAACCAAACGATAAGCAAAACCTTCCACACGGAAATAGTCCTGCAGGTTCAGATACAGTTCATCACCAACGGTTACTGCAAAATAAATCGGACGTTCCCAGTTGTTGTTGGCCAGAATATCCAGCATCATCAGGTGATTGCGCGTGATGTAATTGTCCTCTACTTCCCACTCAATTGCTTTTACAATGTTGGCCGAATCGGCAACAGAAACTGTTCCGTTGGCAATAACTTTTGCAGAGTCAACGTGGATGCGGAATTTTTTTGTGGGAATATAATTGAAATCCCCACCGTTAGTTGATATTCTGTATTCTTTATCATCGCGCGAAACAAAGTCAATTACTTTTTTCAGGTCAACATATCCCGGGATGTTCCGGTCAACAAGGGGAAGCTGTAATCTTCTGTCGCCTAAAAGCTTTTCTTCGCTTATAGAAAAAGGCAGTGGTGCTGATTCGTATGCTCTTCTGCGTAACTGATCAATGTACCAATTTGTGTTGAAGAGGCTAAGGTTAACAACGCGTACATCGGTGCGTATGCCTTCTACCTCCTGTGCATACCAGAGCGGGAATGTATCGTTATCACCGTTGGTGAAAATGATGGCATTGGGTGCACATGTTTTTAAATAATTAGCGGCAAGGTCGCGTGCTGCGGTGCGGTTACTTCTGTCATGATCATCCCAACCATCTTTTGCCATAAGGTAAGGTGCAGATAATCCTAACACTGTACCCACACCTGCTGCAACTATAGCAGGACCTTTCTGTGAAATCCAGTCGAAGATAGCTGCAACTGAAAGTCCAATCCAGAAGGCAAAGGCATAGAACGAACCTACATACGCATAATCACGTTCGCGCGGCTGATAAGGATATTGATTCAGGTAAACCACAATGGCAACACCTGTAAGTGTGAATAACAG
The DNA here is from genome assembly GCA_050186075.1 of Bacteroidia bacterium. GTDB lineage: Bacteria > Bacteroidota > Bacteroidia > SXHM01 > SXHM01 > SXHM01. The sequence continues at coordinate 139,283 of JBFWYU010000003.1, read as the reverse complement.
AAACACCACGAAGAAATCTTTTTTGTCTTTCAGGAAATGCCATACCAAACCAATGATTCCAAGCAGAAAAGGTATCATGTAAAACTTGTTATAGGCTTTGTTAGTTGTAATAGAACCGGGAAGATTATCCTGAGGACCAAGACGTCCTTCATCAATAAACGGAATGCCTGAAATCCAGTTGCCATTGAGCAAATCGCTTGCACCTGTTCCATCGGCACCGTTGCTTTGCACATCGTTCTGGCGGCCTGCAAAATTCCACATGAAGTAGCGGAAATACATGTGGCCTAACTGATAGTCAACAAAGAAATTTATGTTTTCAGACATGGTTGGTTTTCTCTTTCCGTCTGTTCCGCTCCAGTTTTTGTATTCGGCAATATGATGTGGCTGATTGCTGTACATACGCGGAAAAATTCCGCTGTTTCGTGAATCATAAACGGGAATTGTTTTCTCTTCCACCACTTCGTATTTGTCTTTGCCTTTGTGATAAACCTTTCCGCCTTTTTCGGTGCGGGTCATTTTAGCGGTGAAGTAATGTCCTTTGAATAAAGGTCGGTCGCCATACTGTTCGCGGTTGAGGTAGCTGATGAGTGCAAATACATTGTCGGGATTACTCTCATCCATAGGTGGATTTGCGTTGGAGCGAATCACCGACTGGAAGTAAGCACTGTAACCGATTAATAAAAATGTAAGAGCAAGAATGATGGTGTTGGCAACGTGTTTCTGATGCTTTTGTGTGTACCAGATTCCAAACGCAATGGACGAAATAAGCAGAACAAAATAGAACACCACTCCGCTGTTGAAGGGCAAACCAAAACTGTTTACAAACAGTAGTTCAAATATTGACGCCAGTTTTACCACACCGGGTATAACACCGTATTGTACTCCAACCAAAATTAAAACCGAAACACCGAGTGCAGCGATAAATCCCTGCCACGAAAATTCGTGTTTCTTGAAATAGTAAACAATAACCAAAGCCGGAATAGCCAGCAAATTCAGTAAGTGGACACCGATGGACATGCCCATCAGAAGTGCAATCAGAATGATCCATCTGTCGGCATGAGGCTGGTCGGCAACGCTTTCCCATTTAAGAATTGCCCAGAAAACAATGGCGGTGAAAAATGATGACATGGCATATACCTCACCTTCCACAGCCGAGAACCAGAATGAATCAGAGAAGGTATAAGCCAGAGCACCTACAGCACCGCTTCCGATTACGGCAATGATTCCGGGCATGGTAAACTCTCCGCTTTTGAAAACAATCTTTTTTGCAAAAGCAGTGATGCTCCAGAACAAAAACAAAATAGTAAAGGCACTTGCCAATGCCGACATGGTGTTTACCCAACGCGCCACCTGCGTTACATCATCACCGGCAAGCAGTGAGAACAAACGCGCTATCATCTGGAACATGGGAGCGCCCGGCTCGTGACCCACCATGAGTTTATAGGATGCAGAAATGTATTCACCGCAATCCCACCAGCTTGCTGTGGGTTCAATGGTAGAAATGTAAACGAATGCAGCAACGGCAAATATGAGCCAGCCGGCTATGTTGTTAATGAGGTTATATTGTTTCAATGTGTTAAGGTGTTAATGTATTCTGGTATTCACGTTTTGCGTGAAGGCGAGCGAAAATAGGAATTATTCTTTTGAGGTGGGGTGTTAAAGAATGTGAATCCGCCACCTAAGCCCTTTCTTAATTTAAGAAGGAAATAATGCCGGACGAAAAATTGCATCCTGAAATTTACTTCTCGCTGATGATTAATTTATCAGCAGCCAGCATTGCATTATCCTGCAGCAGTTGATAATAGTAAAGCCCGGTAGCTAAGTTTTCGCGGTGCAGGGTAAAACTGTTTCCCGAAATGTTGTTCAGCTGTTTTACCTGCTGACCGGCTGCATTGTAAAGAATAAATGTAGCATTGCTTAAACTGTTTTGCGATTGAAAAATAGTTTGTTCAGCAAAGGGATTGGGTGATGCTGATAGTATTTCACTGCCTGCTTCAGGATTGTCAACACCTATTATAACACCCTGTACACTGTTGTTGTATCGTGCTATAGCAATGGTGTTTTGTGTGGAGTAGTTTCCGCCTGCGACCAGTATTTTTCCATCGGGCTGAATGGCTGTTGCCATGCCCTGGCAGCTTCCGCCAAAGCCGGTTGTTACCTTGCCATCGCTGTCAAAGGTATTATCCAATGTGCCATCGCCATTGTATTTGGCTACTGCAAAATATAAATCTGCATTTATGTTGTGCAGACCTGCCACTACAATATCATCATCAGGCTGAACCAGAATAGCAGTTGCCTCACCATAATCGGTTGAGGTTCCCCAATCGATAACCGCTATTCCATCATTATCAAAGGTAGGGTCTAAGGTTCCATCGGTATTGAAACGCAGGGTTATAAAATCATAGAATGTGTTGTTACTGGTTCCGGTAATAAGCAGTTTGCCGTCATCCTGTATGGCCAAGGCATTGCCATATTCATTAAATGTTCCGAAAATCTGGTCGGCTATAATTCCATCGGTGTCAAAGGTATTGTCTAAGCTGCCATCGCTGTTGTAGCGCAAAAGCATAAAATTGGCTTCAAGCCCTGAGTTGGCAAAGCCTGCCACCACAATTTTTCCGTCACTTTGAATTTCCACATCATTTGCATAGTCGTTATAATTGGCAGTTACAGCAGTGCGCACCAACCCATCGGTATCAAAGGTATTGTCTAAACTGCCATCGGCATTGTAGCGAACCACGCGCACATCAAAATTGTTTACGTTGTAAATTCCTCCGGTTACTACAATTTTTCCATCGCTTTGAATGGCTACGCCTTCTGCATATTCATTGTATATTCCTTCAACAGTAGTAAGGATTCCGTTTACATCAAAGGTATTGTCTAAACTGCCATCGCTATTATAGCGCGCTAAGGCAATAACATCAATGGTGCCGTTGTAAGAAGAACCTGCCACTACAATTTTTCCATCGCTTTGCAGGGCTATGGCTTTGGCTCTGTCATCACCGCTGCCGATGGGTGTGGTAACAATGCCGCCTGTGCCAAAGGTATTGTCTAAACTGCCATCGCTGTTGTAACGGACTACTGCAAAATCATAATCAGCGTTGTTGTAACTGTGGCCGGCTATCAGAATTTTTCCATCGCTTTGCAGGGCAATTGCCAGAGCTGCTTCATCAAAGGTTCCGTAGGCTGTTGTAACTCTTCCATCGGTATCAAAAGTAAGGTCTAAGGAGCCGTCCTGCGCAAAGGATGTGGAAGCGATGAGCAGTAAAAACAGGGTTTGTAACAATGTTTTCATTTTTATTATTTGTTGGTGATTAGATGTTTTTGAGTACACTAATTTAAATAGTTTTATCAAAAATAACAGAAAAAACTTTACTCCAGATACATTTTCATCCACTGATTCATCTCACTACTGAGTTGCGGAATATTTACGTTCCTTGCACCATAAATATAATGGCCGGTATTATGCAAAACGGTGGTATCGGCAGGGGTTGCATCAGCTGCAAGGATATTGAACATACGCAGGCTTTGTTCGGCAGGTATCAGTTTATCGCGGTCGCCATTAATAAACAGCGAGGGTACTTTGTCGGGGTTAACTGCAGGACTGGCATCAGCGCATACCTGTGCATCGGAGCTGCCCAGAAAACGTTTTATAACAAAGTTGATAAAGTGGCGGTGCAGGTATTGTTGTAACAATGTATCACCAAGATCGGTGGGGCCCGCTAAAGAAACCACTGCTTTTACCTGATGTGCAGAATCATATTTATGTGCAAACAAGAGCGACAGGTGTGCACCTGCACTAACGCCTGTCAGTCCTATGTTGCCATTGCCTGTTTGCCATTCGGTGCTTTTGCTGCGCAGGTAATCAATGGCTGATTGTATATCATCCATCTGCGCATGAAAATCACCGCAGGCATAGCGGTAGTTAATGCATGCTACTGCAAAACCCTGCTGCACCAGACCGTTTATAATTTCTGAAGGCCAGCTCTTTTTATTGCCTATTATCCAGGCGCCACCGTGTATTAAAATTATGGTGGGTGTATTTTGTTTGCGCACTGCCGGCAGGTACACATCCATTTTGTTGCGCTTATGCGGACCATAACTCTGGTTTAAATAATACTGTGCATTAACAATGCTTTTGCCGGGTGGTATCATGCCCAACGAAAGGATACATACAATAACGAGCAGAGCCAGGCGTTTCATTTCAGTGATGCCAAAAGTAGTATTTCGGAAATGTTTTTTGATTGTTGTGGAGATGGTTTATTTCCTGTAAAATTTATCATCGGCCCATTTCATGGGGTTATTGATGATGTATTCTGAAATGTTTACATACGATTGATAATTCCGGATAATGTGATCATGGTAATTGCGTTGCCATATTTTACCATCAAATGGAGGCCATCCCGAATTTTTAACACCCCGAATATATTCAACGGTGGTGATTGATTTGAATGCATCCATCATATCACCAATGGTTTTATTTGTTCCGGCAACCGTTGGGGCGGCCCTTGTGGCCGCCCCATTGTTATTCCCCGTTATATCCGTAGGGGCGACCCTTGTGGTCGCCCTGGTATTGTTATTTTGAATGCCGGCATTATCACGGTCGCCACCATTATTTTGAATAATGGCATTGTCATGGTTGCCCGTATTATTTTGTGCATCGTTATTATCACGGGCGGCCACAAGGGCCGCCCCTGCCGTGGTTTCGGGGGGATTATTTTGGGCGGCCACAAGGGCCGCCCCTACGGGTGTAACAACAATTTCCAAAATACCATGAAAATGGTTGGGCATCACAACGTATTCGTGTAATGCAATATTTGGAAATCGTTTTGTTAATTCCTGCCATTGGGTTTCAATCATTTCCCCCACATCATTCAAATTCATTACCCCGTTGGTAATATCTCCGAACAAACATTCCCTGTTGCGGGTGCATATTGTTACAAAATACAATCCAGCCTTTGAATAATCATATCCTTTTAATCGGATGGATTGGCGGTTATGGTTTGTTTGCATGCTGTTTTATGCAAGGTGTTTGGTATTGCTAAAATAAAACAAAATGTGGGAATGTAATTTCTGTCCTGTTTTTTTTGATGCAGCTGATGAACTAACACTATAATTGTAAAAAGGCAGGAGGCCTTGTTAAGGTAAGCGTAGCAAGATGCTACGCTCAACAGAGGCATTGCTCCTTAGCTCAAGGTAATCATTGTAATTTTCTCAGATAATACTTCTCTGAATTTGTATATATAACACCCATTGATCCATAATATCGGGAGTTTGCAATGATTAGCTTATTTTCATCAGAATAAAGGACAATATAACCAGTATAACTGAATGGACTATTCCCAAATTGAATAGTATCATTTTGCCATGTTTTTAAATACCATGTATATGAATTTTCAGATCCGGTATGAATATGGTGTGTAACATCAATGATATAATTACAAATAGTAGTATCTTCTACAGATATTATAAATGTGTCATTATATAAATATGTATTCGGCCCAGACTGATTGTAAACGGTAGGCGTGTAGTTATAATTACTAGAAGAAGAAGTGTAGCTAATAGAATCAGAAACCCATGTATATAATAGATTACAATTTTTGCAATTGGAAGGACAAGAACTTTCTTCTGAACTGTCATTACATGAAGACAGAAAAAGAAAAAATACAAGTATAAATAAAGTAAATATATTTTTCATAACCCTATAATTTCTTATATCAAAGTTATAAAAAATACAATGTCTATAATAATACAATTATGCAGTGCTTGTCGAAATGTATTATATCACTCAATATACCCCTCCCAAAATTTCCCCTTCCCCCACCATTTGCATTCCCAAAAATCTTCTTACATTAGCACCACAGTTTAGTAAACACTACTAAACCCCTGCCGGTCAGGTGTAGTTAGCAAGCACAAGTATCAGTTCCGGTGCTTTATTTTTTGTAAGTACAATCAATTAATTTCTGCGAGCAGGCTTATGGCTTGCTGTGCAGAACAAATTGTTATAAAAATGTTCTTTGAGACAGAGGAATACCCTCTTGTGATTAAAAATAAACTGTTGAAGGTTTACAAAACAGTCAGGCAGGTTTTCAAGAACTAAATGCAAACTTGAAAAACAGTTTAGCAGTACTGCTATAAACATAATACTGCTTGCATTAAAGGTATGAAAACATACACATGATTATTGAAGGTATGCAATCATTTATTATAAGCTTTCAAAAAATGATTGCAGGCATGATTAATTCTGTTGAAAGTATGCATTAATAAATAGCACACATGTTATTATTAGTTGCAGCCGTTCAATTACAATTTGCAAGCTTTCCAAATAAATTTGAAAACCTGCACTACTGTTTTGCAGGCATAACAGAACTGTAACCTAATTAAAACCACTATAAACCAATTAAATATCAATCCCATGGCTACTTACAAAGTAAAATGCAAGCTTGATTACAAGCGACTTGGAGTTTATGAATTTCCCACATTTGCTGCCGGAGTTAGAATCGGTATTTACGAGCACCCCGACAGATTTCCGGCACCCCCGTTTACAGAAGCCGGGTTTAATGCATTGATAGAAGATGAACGTAACAAATACAGCGGTTATAAAAACGGACGTAATCCGCGCATTGATTATACCCGAGCATACGACAAACTAATTGAGGCGCTTAACGAAACAGCAGAATATGTAAACAAAGAAGCTGCTGATAATCCCAACACTATTCTACTTGCAGGATATAAACCAACCAAGATAAGCGAACGAAAAGCAAAAGGTCCTGAATATGTTGACAGCGTTACACTTAAAAGAGGCGACAGCCGCGAACTTATTTCGGAATGCGGAGTAGTAAAAGATGCCGAATATTATGGAGCTATTTTGTCAATCGGCAAGCCGCTTCCTCAGGGTTTTTACTTACCCGAATGGGGGCAAATACGCATCCATACTAAAAACACTGCTATGGCCGAGCTTGATTTTATTCTTGATGTAAGCAAATTACGCAAAAAAAGTTTCAGAAACCTGCAGGCAGGTGTTACTTATTATGTGTATTACTGGGCAGGCAATGCCAAAGGAGTTAGCCCACTGAGTAATGCGGTGAGTAAGAGTGCGGTGGATTAAAATGCTCAGGTATTAAGGTACCAACCCATACACCTGAACACATTATATTCCGTACTTTAGCCCTGATGAAACTCCTTTCCGTAATCTACTTTTTCCTCTTCACCTTCACAGTCTTTGCCCAACCGGCACTGCTGGAAACAGGCATGAGGCGCAACACCGCCCAAACCCTTATGGGCAAAGCAAAATTAGATACCTACAAAAAAGACAAAAGCATTTATGCCTTTGCCGACAGTGTGTTTTTTACCCTTGAATTTGATGCTGCTGATTATTGCAGCGGCTTTTTCTGGTGGGCAAAAAACGAAACAGCTCTGGAAAAAACACTGAACGAAAATGGTTTTACAAAACGCGACAGTATCACCTTTACCGCACCTGAATTAAAAGGCCTTCTTAAGAAAGAACAACAAAATACCGAACATATTTATCGCTTTGTTGCAGCCACACCTGAGCCAGAAGAGCAGACAAAGAAGCCCGAAAAAATGACAGAAGATACCCCGAAAGAAAAACCGTTTTACGGGTTTACTGTTTTTGGTGCCAAGGTGTGGGAGAAGAAATAGCGTCATTGCGAGCGCAGCGAAGCAATCTCACAATTAAACAACTGCACTCTCTTAGAGATTGCTTCGGGTGAAAAACCCTCGCAATGACGGAAATCCCACTAACATTTTTTAACAACCAACCTTCCCGCATTCCCTTTATCTTTGTTCAATGGAAAGCCAGACATTTACTAAAGACGAACGACTGAGCAGCCGCAAGCTTATTGAGCTGGTGGCTAAAGAAGGCAAGTCATTTCTGGTGCATCCGTTTAAGGTTATTGCAATGGAAACTACATTAACAACAGCCTTTCCCGCGCAGGTAATGATGACTGCACCCAAAAAAAGATTTTCCCGCGCTGTTGACCGCAACCGCATCAAACGCCTGATGCGCGAAGCCTACCGCAAAAACAAACACACGCTGTATGCAGCGTTGAACGAACAAAATAAAAAACTGGCCATCATGCTTATTTACGTAGGTGCCGGGCTGCCCGAATATAAAACAGCAGAGGATAAAATAATTCTAATTTTACAACGTTTATCTAAGTATGAAGGCCCTGCTCAGTAAATTTTTTATCCTGCTTATCCGCTTTTACAAAGCAGCGATATCACCTTTTCTGGGGGCTGCCTGCCGCTATACACCTACCTGCTCGCAATACGGTGTTGAAGCCATACAAAAACACGGACCCTTTAAAGGAATGTGGCTTACCATTAAACGCGTTGTATCGTGCAACCCCTGGGGCGGACACGGATACGACCCTGTACCATAAATTTTATCACATGAAAAAACTAAAAGAATTATCAATCAGAACCAAAGGACTTATTCTTGCCGTTGTCTTTTCGGGCATTGCATTGCTCAACTCGTCCTATGTTGACAACTATTTTGAGATAACCAAGAACCTCGACATTTTTGTAACACTGTTCAAAGAGCTCAACCTCTATTACGTTGACGAAACCAAGCCGGGCGACCTGATGAAAACAGGTATTGAAGGCATGTTGGAATCACTGGACCCTTACACCAATTACATTCCCGAATCCGACATTGAAGATTTCCGCTTCATGCAAACAGGGCAGTATGGCGGCATTGGCGCACTCATCCGCACCATGGATAAGAAGATTGTTATAGCCGAGCCTTATGAAGATTCGCCCGCACAAAAAGCAGGACTGGAAGCAGGCGATGTAATCATTGAAGTAAACGGAAAATCAACCGAAGGAAAAAATACAGAAGACATCAGCAAAATTCTGAAAGGTCAGCCCAACACCGAAGTAAAACTGGTTTTAAAACGCGAAGGAGTTGACAAGCCTATTGAAAAAACCATCATGCGCGAAGAGATAAAAGTAAAATCTGTTCCGCACTTTGAAATGCTGAACAACGAAGTGGGCTACATAAAACTGAATCAGTTCACCGATAAATGCACCGAAGAAGTGCAAACCGCTTTTAAAGAACTGAAAGAGAAAAAAGGAATGAAAGCCCTTGTGCTTGACCTGCGCGGCAATCCGGGCGGACTGCTGAACGAGGCCGTAAGCCTCAGCAATCTTTTTGTAGAGAAAGGACAACTGGTAGTAAGCACCAAAGGAAAAGTAAAAGAGTGGGAAAAAACATACAAAGCCGCCAATCAGGCATTGGATATGGAAATTCCCCTGGTGGTGCTGGTAAACAGCGGCTCGGCTTCTGCCTCCGAAATTGTTTCGGGAACCATTCAGGATCTGGATCGCGGTGTTATTGTGGGACAACGTTCATACGGAAAAGGTCTGGTGCAAACCACCCGCCCGCTTTCGTATAACACCCAGCTGAAAGTTACCACTGCAAAATACTATATCCCCAGCGGACGCTGCATACAGGCGCTGGACTACAGCCACCGTAATGAAGATGGCAGCGTGGGTAAAGTTCCTGACTCATTGATGAAAAAATTTGCAACCAAAAATGGTCGACCTGTTTTTGATGGCGGTGGTGTATTGCCCGATATTGTGCTGGAACCGGTTACCTACTCACAGATTGCGCGTGCGCTCATGGGCAAGAATATGATTTTCAATTTTGCAACAAAGTACAAACGTGAGCATCCCACTATTCCTGCTGTTAAAGAATTTCAGATCACCGATGAGCTTTTCAAAGAGTTTACCGATTACATCGCTGATAAAGATTACGAATACTCAACCCACAGCGAAGATGTGGTAAAGAAGTTTAAAGAAACTGCTGAAAAAGAAAAATACTTTAAAGATGTGGAAGCAGAATACGAAGCACTGAAAGCAAAACTCAGCCACAACAAAAACGAAGACCTTGTTACATTTAAAGACGAGATAAAAGAACTGCTGAAAGAAGAAATTGTTTCGCGTTATTACTATCAGAAAGGCCGCGTGGAATCATTGCTCGACAGAGACCCTGATGTAAAAGAAGCACTCAGCATTCTGGCCGATAAGAGTAAATATTCTTCTTTGCTGGCCGGTCCGGTAAAGGGTAAATAATACAGTAACAACTTGCAGCAGATCCGGAAATATTTCGGTAATACAACTGAAACACTGCTGCTTATTTCACTGTTATACACAGTGGCAGTTATGCCCTTTCAAAAGCAGGGAGTTCCCGTTTGGCCGGGTATTGCGCTGCTTACGGCAGTTTGCCTTTTCACTGGCAATCTTAAAAACAAATTACTTGCGTTTTTATCCAACGGCAATGCTGTAATTTTTGCTGCATTGTATCTGTTTTATTGCTGTGGTTATTTCTATTCGTCTAATACAGCCTATGCACTCACCGATTTGTTGTTAAAAATTCCGCTGGTTATATTTCCATTTGTTTTTTCAGCTCTTCCGTTGAAAGAAAAATCTGCTCTTGTCTTAAAGTCTTTTCTTGTTGTCTCGTTGTTATCTGCCGTTATTTGCCTCATACGTGCAGCATATCAAACACATGTAACAGGCGAAAATTATTTCTCTTACATTCATCTCTCTTATTTTATTCATGTTGGTCATTATGCAATGTATCTTGTTTTTGCGGTTTGCATTTCGGTACATTTTTTCTTCCGTGAACAACAGCCAATTATGAAATGGTTTTATGGTTTTTCGTTTGTAATCCTGGTCATAACCATTGTTTTGTTATCGGCACGGGCGCAATTAGTGGCACTGTTGTTCATCGCATGTTCAGGAATAGTTTTCTTTTTTTTCTCGCAAAAAAAATGGTTACAAGGCTTTGCTGTTCTTGGAATAACGCTGCTGTTCTGTGTTTCTGCATTGTATTTTGTAACCGGTTTGAGGACACGAATTCTTTCTGTAAAAAATGAATCCACAGCATTTTTGTCAGGCGATAACAAAAGCTATAATGGTATTTCAGCGCGGTTTATGATTTGGGATGCGGCCTGGGAAGTGATAAAAGAAAATCCTTTAGCAGGAGTTGGAACAGGTGATGCAAAAGATAAATTAATGGAAGAAGCCGAAAAGAAAGATTATGTGCGTGTTGTTAAACAAAACCTTAACTACCATAATCAGTATTTGCAAACATGGGCAGCCATCGGCTTGCCGGGGTTATCTGCTTTAGTTTGTTCTATCATTATTGGTATTTCCTATTCATTGAAGAGAAAGAATTTTCTTATCACTGCCTTTTTTATAAATATACTCATCAGCTTTTTTACAGAAGCCGTTTTGGAAAGGCAAACCGGTGTAATTTTCTATTCCTTTTTCAGCGCAATACTTATCTTCGCTGACAATGAATAAACTGCTGCTCTTCATCAGGCCGTATCATCCGCAGGTTTATGTTGCCGCTCTGGCAATGGCTGTTATTGGTATGCCTCTTTCAAAAGTGCTCATCAGCATTTCCATGTTTGTGCTGCTCGGCAACTGGCTGCTGGAAGGAGGGCTGAAAGAAAAGCTGAACCTGTTTTTCAAAAACAAGATAGCAGTAGTGATTGCCTCGCTGTATGTGTTGCACCTCATTGGTTTACTGTGGACAAGTGATTTTGCGTATGCTCTGAAAGATCTTAAAACCAAGTTGCCCTTACTGCTGCTTCCTCTTATTTTATCAAGTACTCCTGCTCTCACAGATAAAAATTTCAGAACAGTGTTACATATTTTTCTGTTCGCCCTTTTCTGCGAAACCATGGTGGGGGTTTACAACCTGTATGGTTTCTCCGGCAAGATAATAACCAACATGCGCGAGATGACCTCGCATGTTTCGCACATTCGTTTCAGTCTTATGTTGTGCCTCGGCATTTTTTCTGTTCCCTATCTGATTCATAAATGGAAAGATGAATACAGCCAAAGTCAGAAAATTGTGCTGGGTTCTGTTGCAGCATGGTTTATATTTTTCCTCGTGATTTTGCAGGCTGCAAACGGCCTCATTATTTTATTTGCTACAGGATTGTTTTCGCTTTTTTATATGATCCTGAAATCAGAGAGCCGTAAACTGAAAGTTGCTTTCTTCTCGGTGCTCATGATTGCTGTTGCAATAGCAACTATCTGGACTGCAAATGCTGTAAAAAAGTTTAACCATGTAAACACAGTAAACATTTCCGAACTTGATTCGCTCACATCGTTGGGTAATCCCTACACTCATAATCTTAATGACAAGCGGGTGGAAAACGGCAATCTGCTAGGCATTTATGTTTCCTGGAAGGAGTTAGAAGATGCATGGAACAAACGCAGTGTTATTAAATTCACCGATAAGGATAAAAACGGAAACATGGTATGTTTCACGTTGGAGCGTTTTCTTACTTCAAAGGATTACCGCAAAGATGCCGCGGGTGTGGAAAAGCTCACCGATGTTGAAATAATGGCTATACAAAATGGTGTGGCTAATTACCGGTACTTGGATAAACTCAGCTTCAGCGATCGTCTTTACGAAATTTTGTGGGAGTTTGAAGATTACCGCAGAAACGGAAACCCCAGCGGTCATTCGGTAATGCAGCGTTTTGAATATTGGAAAGCAGCGTTGAATATTATTAAAGAGAATAAAATACTGGGCGTTGGCACAGGCGATGTAGCCTCAGCATACAAAGAGCAGTATGAAAAAATGAAATCACCGCTGGAAGAACGATTCAGGAAGCGGGCGCATAATCAATACCTCACCATTGTCGTTACATTTGGTGCTATTGGTTTTGTCTGGTTTTTGTTTTCTGTTTTTTATCCTTTAGCTGTTCATCGTTTTAAATCAGGTTATCTGTACGCGGTTTTTTTGGTGATTGTCTTGCTTTCATTCATCAGTGAGGATACCTTGGAATCACAGGCAGGACTTACATTCTTCGCTTTTTTTAATTCATTTTTCCTTTTCTGTAACAAGCTGTTAAGGAACGAATGAATATCCTTGAGATAAATACCGAAAAAACATGGCGCGGTGGTGAGCGGCAAACGCTATATACCGTGCAAGGTCTTTCGGAACAAGGTGTCAGCGTATCACTCTTGTGTATGCAAAATAGTTTGCTGTCGCAAAAAGCAAAACAGACAGGCAGTAAACTAATAGAAGTAAACTCACAGTTTGCAGTATTTTTTCATCTGCTTTTCAATGCAAATAAATACAATGTTATTCATGTACAGAATTCAAAAGCCTTGATATGGGTGGTGCTGTCCAAATGGTTTTACAACACACCTGTTGTGTATACGCGAAGAGTTGACTTTGTGCCCAAAGGTTTTTTTACTTTATGGAAATACAAACAGTTGGATAAAGTGGTTGCTATTTCCGAAGCCATCCGGAATATATTGACAAATCAAGGCATTCAGCATGTTCAGGTTATACCATCAATGATTAAAGAAAAAGCGTTGGATGCAAAAAATGCTCAGCAGGTAATTTATACTTCAGGATTAACCGGCAAGAAAATAATTGCCACAACAGCGGCATTTGTTGAACACAAAGACCCGCATACCATGGTTAACACCATTGCAGAACTTAAAAAATTGAGAAGCGATTTTGTGTTTCTGCATTTCGGAGAAGGAGATCTGATGCAGGAAATAAAAGAGGAGGTTCAGAAACTGAATTTGCAGCAAGAGTATATTTTCATGGGCTTCAGGCATGATGCTGAAGATCTCTTTTCACTAATGGATGTATTTGTAATGAGCTCACAGGAAGAAGGTTTGGGCAGCAGTGTGTTGGATGCTTTTATTTATGGAGTGCCAGTGGCATCAACCGATGCAGGAGGTCTGAAAGAAACAGTACAGGGCTGCGGATTGCTTTCTGCGGTTAAAGATTATAAGTCTCTGGCTGCTGCTATTAATCAGCTACTGGATGATGCTGACTTACGAAAATCGTTAATAGAGAAAGCTAAACAACGTGTTATAGAAAAATATGCTGTTCAAAAAAACACAGCAAATTATTTAACGTTGTTTCGTCAAATTACTTCTTCTTAGCCTTTTGCTGCTCCTGTGCCTGTTTAGCTATGTCTTCCAGTTTTTTCTGGAAACCGGATTTGGTTACAGGTTTCTTTTTATTCTCCTGAATTTTGGCGTGAATAGCATCTTCATCAACCAATGCTTTGAATAAAAACTGCTGACCGAATGTTACCATGTTGGCAAGGAAGTAATAGTAGCTTAATCCTGATGCATAGCTGTTGAAAAAGCCCAGGAACATAATCGGCATCAGGTACATAATCCATTTCATCTGCGCCATTTGCGGATTGCTGCCTTGCAGATCACTGTTCATTTTGGTGTAAATGATGGTGGTAACAGTCATCAGCAGCGTAAACAAACTCACGTGATCGCCATAGAACGGAATGGTAAACGGCAGATTGAAAATAGAATCATAGCTCGACAAATCATCGGCCCACAAAAATGCTTTATGGCGCAATTCAATAGAAGCTGGAAAGAATCGGAAGAGCGCAATAAGAATAGGCATCTGCAAAACCATGGGCAAGCAACCACCCAACGGATTTACTCCGGCCTTTTTGTACAGGGCCATAACAGCCTGCTGCTTTTCCATGGCATCTTTGTTTTCATACTTCGTATTTATCTCATCAATCTCTGGTTTCAGTACACGCATTTTTGCAGTTGACATGTATGCTTTGTAGGTCAAAGGCAACAAACCGATTTTGAAAATGAGTGTGAGCAGCAGAATAATTATTCCGTAGTTGGAAATAAATTGCCCGAGAAAATTGAAAACAGGAATTACCACAAATCGATTTACCCAACCAAAAATTCCCCAACCAAGCGGAACTAATTTTTCCATTCCCAATTCGTAACTCTTGAGCGTGCTGTAGTGATTAGGAACAAAATAAAACGAGAACGAAGTAGTTTCACTTGATTTCCCGCTGTAAGGCAGCGTAAGCGAAGCAGACATTGTTTTCAGGTTTCGGCTTGTTTCAGGTTCTGTGCTAACTTTTAAAGTCGGATTGCTGAACCCGTCTTTTGAAACCAATACCGAACTGAAAAACTGTTGTTTAAAGGCAAACCATTTCAGTTTTTCTTCCGGTTTTTCTTCGTCATCAGAAGTAGGGGAGAGGTAATCATATTCCTCTTCGGTATTCATGTATTCAATACTGGTAACATTGGCTTCGTTCTCTCTGCTTTTCTCCATTTGCTTGGCTTTGTACGACCAGTCAAACGCCAGTTCTTTAGTACCCGCAGCAATCATGCTTTGCCCGCCCGAAACGTTTACATCTACATCTACCACATAGCTGTTGCCTTTCAGTTTGTAAGCAAATTCAACGTAGTTATTGTTTTCATCAGCAAGGCGCATAGCAACGCTTGCACTTTCGTTTCCTTTTACTGAAGCAGAGTTTCCTTGCGGAGCAAAATAAAATTCCGATGTATTGATTTCTTTATTCTGTCCCGGGAAGCGTAGTGCAAAAACAGCGCTATCACCTTTAAATAAAACAACGGGCAGCGAGTCGAACGTTTTGTATTCTTTCAGTTCAACGGAATAAATTTTTCCGCCTTTGTTGCTCAGTGTTACTTTTATTTTTTCGTTTTCAAGCGTGGTAAATTGCTCTGTCCCCAGCGCACCTTTGTAAAACGAACCGAATAATTTTTTTGCAGTTTCATCGCGCAATGAATCCGGTAGCTGCTGAATTTTTGCAACGGTGTCAGTAACAGCTTGTTTTATTTCTACGTGTTTTATTTTGCTTAGCGAATCAACCAGCGCAATTGAATCCTGTTTGTGTTTCAGTGCTTTCAGTTCTTCTTCGTTAGGCATGGTCAGGTAACCATATCCCAATACAATAAGAAGAATTAAAAACATACCGATAAGCGAATTCCTGTCCATCATGTTCTCTGTAATTTTAAAAGGCGCGCAAAGATAGAGAATAGAATGAGTTATCAGCGATGAGCATCAACGAATAACGTATCTTTTACGAATATTACGAATGTTATATGGCTGCCTTCATTCGTATATTCGCTTTTTTAATTTGCTATTCGATGATGTTTTTATGCAACTAAGTGTTTACTCTGACGATTATTTTATGCGCGAAGCCCTGAAAGAAGCGCAAAAGGCTTTTGATGCCGATGAAGTGCCCGTGGGTGCCATCGTTGTCTGCAACAATCAGATTATTGCCCGTGCGCACAACCTTACCGAAACCCTTACCGATGTAACCGCCCATGCCGAAATGCAGGCCTTCACCGCTGCTGCCAATTTCCTTGGCGGCAAATACCTGGATGAATGTACGCTCTATGTTACCCTTGAACCCTGCATCATGTGTGCAGGTGCCTGCGGCTGGACGCAATTAGGTCGCTTAGTATTCGGAGCCTTTGATAAACAGAAAGGCTATACTTCTGTTCAGGGAAAAATTCTACACCCAAAAACCAAAATAAGCAACGGCATTCTGCACGAAGAGTGTTCTGCTATTGTAAAGGAGTTTTTTAAGGGGAAGAGGTAAAGCCAGTACAACTGGTCTACGCCTCAGGTTTTTCGGCAAAGCCGAAATCCCACCGCTTCGCAAAACTAAAAGAGGTGCATCTCATTATTTGTTTTTAAGTTGTATGCACCACATTTAGTTTTGCCCTAACGCACAAAGACCGTTTCCATTTAAAATAAATGCTCCGTAGAAAATAACTGCCCTCGCATATTGCACACCCTTGTCTTTGCCGCCAACGCACGAGCCGACCCAAAGGCAAATCCAAAAGCGTGCAATCTGCCAACGCTTGTTACTGCTTCTTAACAAATTGACCATTCAAAATCCTACCTTTGCCTTATGCAAAATGTAATGAATACCACAAACCCAACTACAACAATCAAATGTTGGGTAGAACTATATTCAGACAGCATGTATTCATGGGCACTGCACAAAACCTCTGATAAAGAAACCGCAGAAGACCTTGTTCAGGACACATTTTTAGCAGCAGTTCAGGCATTTGATTCTTTTAAAGGTGAAAGCAATCCTAAAACATGGTTATTTTCAATTTTAAACAGAAAAATCATTGATCACTACCGTAAATCGGCACACTCACTTTTACGTTTTGAAAACAAGAACGAAAAGGAAAGCTATGATTTAACCAATAGTTTTTTTGATAGGAGTGGTGCGTGGGAATCACATACTGCAAACACATGGAGTGATGAGGAAGGGTTTATTGATAACCCGGAATTCAGCGGAACAATGAAAAAGTGCATGAATGATTTACCCGGAAACTGGAAAGAAATTATTTCATCAAAGTACCTTTTGGAAAAAGATTCAAAAGAAATCTGTCAGGAACTTGAAATCACTCCGTCTAATTATTGGCAAATACTTCATCGCGCAAAATTGATGCTTAAAAAATGTCTGGAAATTAACTGGTTTAATAAATAAAGAAATGGCAAAGTTGTTTATGCTTTCCTGCAAGAAAGCTACAGAACTGGTAGAGAAAAAATCGGTGGCAGGGCTTTCATTTATTGAAGGGTTGAAACTCAATCTACATATAGGAATGTGTTCGGCATGCAAAGCTTATGAAAAGCAAAGCAGTATAATGGATAAATTTTTGGCAAAGCAATTTCAATCTGATAAAAACAGGATGGTTGAGAACCCTGAACTTAAAAATCAAATACTAAAAAAGATTAGTAGTGAAATTGACTAAAATTATCACCAACCTTACTATTCTGATATTCCTGCTGAAATCGTCAGCAGTAGCACAAACCAGCCATCCTATTCTGGGCAGTTTTGTTGCCAACGAAGAAAATGGTGCTGTTGTTTTGAGTTGGGTAATTGTTTCAGGAAGTACTTGTAATGGAATACAAATATACCGTTCAACAAACCAGTCAGAATTTATTAAGATTCATGAAATTTATGGTATTTGCGGAAACGTAACGTTTGCTCAGAAATACTTATTTGTTGACGAAAACCCTGTAAAAAATGCTATCAACAATTATAAACTTGAATTGGGTGGTCAGGGGTTTTCACAAGTAGTTTCAGTTGAAGTAATTGATATTGAAAGTGGTTATCAGGTAAGACCTAACCCTGCAAATGAAAGCACACGCATTTATTTTGATAATAATAACGGAACAGAATATACATTGCTTGTGTTTGATGCCGCAGGTAGAAAAGTTACCTCGCTAAGCGGTAAGCAAGATTATTTTGATGTAGAGCTTACTGCACTTCAATCAGGTATCTATTATTTTTCAATTTCCATAGCTGGTACTCCAATTTCCACTTCAGGAAAGTTTGTTGTAGCCCACTAAAATTTATTTTCAGTATTCTGTCAGGAAGTTTATATGCTTCCGTCTAATTAGTTAAACCATCATTTAACTAATACTGACATTTATGAAATATCTACTTTTTGCGCTCCCTGTTTTAGGCTTGATCCTATTCCTGAAACTTAAAGCAGATGAAAAACCTGTTGAATCAGAACTCAACTTTTTTAAAGGAACTTTTTCACAAGCTCTTGCTGAATCAGCAAAACAAAACAAGCCTGTTTTTATGGATGCCTACACCAACTGGTGCGGCTGGTGCAAAAAATTAGACCGCACCACCTTTGCCGATAAAGAAGTAAGCGACTACCTCAATCAGAATTTCATTATTCTGAAAGTAAACATGGAAGAAGGCGAAGGAGTTGACCTTGCCGATAAATATGGAATAAACAGTTTTCCCACACTTCTCTTCATTAATGAAAAAGGAGAAGCATTTCACGGAATTGGTGGCTATGCAAATCAGGAAGAATTTTTATATGAAGCACAAAAAGCAAAAACCATTTATGAAAACAATTAAAGGAAACAATTTTACTTACCCTGCATTTTTAAGTTGGGTAGAACAATTGGTTGCTGAAGGAAAATCTTCAGGCGAACTACAATCAACTGCACGTATTCAGTTTACTTCTCTCAACCTTCATCGCATGAAGCGAATTGATAAAACCATTCAGCTAAATCAGGAACTCATAGCGCTTTCACAAAATACCATACTTCAAAAATGGGTGCTGATAACAGAAACATGGTGTGGTGATAGCGCACAAAATTTGGCAGTAATAGGAAAAATAGCCGAACATTCACAAGGCAAAATCAAACTTGAAATTATCCTGCGCGACCAAAACCCTGAATGGTTGGAAAAATACCACACCAACGGCAGCCATTCCATTCCCAAGCTCATTGCCTTTGATAAAAACGAAAATGAACTTTTTACATGGGGTCCCCGTCCTGCTCCTGCGCAGGAATTGCTAAAACAATGGAAAACAAATCCACAGGGCAAAACCTGGGACGATTTTGAAAAAGAATTACACACCTGGTATGCAAAAGACAAAACCCAAACTCTTCAATATGAATTTGCCGCACTACTTAAATCTTATGAAAACAAAAACACTAAACCTCTTTCCGATTTTGACTTTGTTGTTTTCAACAACTGAAACAATGGCACAGGAATATAAAAAAGTGGATGAGCCAAAAGGCTTGGAAATAGGAACAATCGCACCATCCTTTAGCGGAAAGGATAAGAACGGTAACATAGTTGACAGCAATGCAGAACTTAAAAAAGGTCCTGTTGTGCTTATTTTCTATCGCGGGCAGTGGTGTCCTGTATGCAATCGCTACCTCAGTAATTTGCAGGACAGTCTGCAACCCATTATTGATAAAGGCGCACAGGTAATTGCTGTATCGCCCGAAAAGCCTGAATATCTTGGAAAAACACTTGTAAAAACAGGTGCGGAGTTCACCCTGCTTTATGATGAAGATTACAAAATTTCAAAATCATATGATGTTCTTTTCCGCCCCGAAAATTCAACCCTCACAATCTACAACACCCTGCTTGGCGCAAATCTTAAAAACGCACAGTCAGACGATAGCCAGCAATTGCCAATACCGGCTACTTTTATTATAGCTCAGGATGGTAAAATTGTTTGGCGACAGTTTAATCCTGATTACAAAAAAAGAGCAAGCGTTGCAGAAATACTGAATAACATTCCCTGAAAAACTATGAGCACAACTATTTTATCTTTCAAAGCAGGCAGCCTTCTTTCCGAAATCAAAATTTTCTTAGAAACAATCAGCAATCAGGTATATGCAGCCCAATCGCATTATATTGATAATGCAAGCATAGGGCAACACACCCGCCACATACTTGAGTTTTATGAAGAATTGCTTGCGGGATACCAAACCGGCTGGATTAGCTATGACAAAAGAAAAAGAAATCATCAACTTGAAACAGAACGCGAAGCAGCCATCCAAAAAATAAATGAAATCTGTGAACTGCTTAACAAGACCGATAAAAGTTTAACCCTTGAGCAAAACATAATTTCAACCGGTATAATTCAACATTGCGTTGCAAGCACCTACGAGCGTGAACTTATTTACAATATTGAACACACCGTTCATCACATGGCGCTTATAAAAGTAGCTGCCAGAGAAAAAGGGGTTTCCTACAAATTAGGTCCTGAATTCGGATATGCCGATTCAACTATTCTGAATAAAAAAACGGAACTATCAGCAAAATAGTTTTTCAGGTTTTGTCAGGATACTGATTATCGCTCGTCTATTCATTCAACTATTAATCTTTAAATAAATAAAACATGAAAAACACAATCACAATTTCTCTCACACTTATTGCCGTTGCACTATTCAGCGCATTCAACGTAATTCCTGATGCTCCGAAATGGGAGCTTGACTTTGCCCACAGTTCGGTTTCATTTACTACAGCCCACTTCTTTGTTCCCGTTGAAGGCAAGTTCGATAAATTCAGCGGTGAGCTGTTTTTTGACCCCGCCAACCCTGCAACCAGCAAAGCCGATTTTACTATTGATGTTACCAGTGTAAACACAAAAGACACCAAACGCGATAATCACCTGCAGTCAAAAGATTTCTTTGATGCCAAAACGTTTCCGACAATGAAATTTGTTTCTACCCGTTTTGAAAAGAAAAATGACAAAGAATATATTGCCCACGGAAAACTCACCATTCGTGACGTTACAAAAGAAATAGCGCTTCCCTTTAAAGTGCTTGGTGTTATGGAACATCCTATGAAAAAAGGAACAGAAATTTTAGGTCTGCAAGCCGAAACAATCATTAAACGTGGCGACTACGGTGTTGGAAGTGGCGATTGGGCTGCCGATATGGTAGTGGCTTCAGATGTAAGTGTTAAAATTACAATGGAGCTTTCAAGAAAAAAGTAAATCCCAAATCTGAATATTAACTCAAAAATAAATCCAATGAAAAAAACAACCTTCACAATCCTTACAGCAATGCTCATTATGGGAATTTCAGTTTTTCAATCTTGTAAAAAAGATGAAGATAATGATGAGTTCATTGCAGATAACAGCACCTTCGCCAATTTTATGAGTTGGTCTTTAGATGCAACGGCACAAGGTCCCGATCCCGCTTTAGGTGGTATGGCTCATGGTGGCAATGACAGCACCGTAACCCGTAACGTATATTTCAAAAATGGTCAAGACCCTATTAACGGAACTTATCCGATTGGAACAGTTATCGTTAAACATTCCAACAATCCTGCTGGCAGTGTTAATGAGTTTACTGCAATGGTAAAAAGAGGAAATGATTTCAATCCCAATGTTGGTGATTGGGAATTTTTTATGCTTATGCCCGATGGCTCAATTGCTTCGGATACCACAGGCATGGAAATGCGGGGTGCAAGCCTTATGAATGGTATGTGTGGTGGTTGTCATTCAGGTGCTTCATCTTCAGATTTTGTATTTTCTAAATAAACTATCAATGCTTTATCGCTTTGAAAAAAAACAAACAACAATGAACCCAAAAATCGTAAAATCAATAGTTTCAGGTATTGTGGCAACTGCCGTAATGTCGCTGGTCATGTTCTTAGGTCCTTTTATGGGGCTGCCCGAAATGAATGCCGCCCAAATGCTTGCTGATATGGCGCAATTACCCATAGAAATAGGTTGGATGATGCACTTTATCATTGGAATAATTTTCGCATCGGGCTATGTCTTTTTGCTGAACGAAAAACTACCAATCGGTAATGATTTTCTTCGTGCCGGAATTTATGGCTTCATTG
This sequence comes from Bacteroidia bacterium, assembly GCA_050186075.1. Classification (GTDB taxonomy): domain Bacteria; phylum Bacteroidota; class Bacteroidia; order SXHM01; family SXHM01; genus SXHM01. The sequence goes on along the minus strand of JBFWYU010000003.1, from coordinate 117,330 downwards.
TTTTCATCTTCGCTCAGGTAATGTTGGGCGTTATGAGTTTGGTGATGCCTGCGCCTGAACCTCCACCGGGTGTTAATATGCTGCTGATGATGGTGGGCAGCATTATAGGACACTTGGTTTACGGTGCGGTGCTCGGATTCTTCATCAAACGATAATAACAAAACAGGCACGGCTTGCCTTTACCCGAAACCTCCTCCGTGCGGGAGGTTTTGCAAAAAACTAAAAACAATGAACACGAAGTCTCACGAATTCAAATCAAAAACAAATTTTACCATGAGTAAAAAACTAATCTTTTTCCTCATCGCCTTCACTGGCTTTGCAATGGTTTCAAACGCACAAACGGCAACTGAAAACAAAACTTCCGGCACCGAAACTAAACATGTTTGCCCCCTTACTTCCACCTCACAGGCAGGCTCACTCGCAGTTCCTGCTGCTGCCGATGCACAAGAAGGAGCCAAACACACCTGTGCACCCGAATGCAAGCACGGGGCTGCAACTGCCGAACAACCGCTTAAACCTCACCAATGCTCACAAGCCTGCATCAATGGCTGCACATTTGCTCATGGTGAACAGGGACACACTTGTTCCGAAGTCTGCGCAAAAAAAATGTAACTAAAAAGAGGCTGTATATTTCTGATAATAAACAGCCTCTTTTTTTTCTTCAGTTCTTCCTGATAATTATCCGGGCAGAAATTCTTCTCTTAAAAGAAATAAAATGCCAAAAATTCTTGAACGAACTTCCGTTAAAATACGTCTGCTGGTTTTTGCCGCCCTCTTTGTTCTTTCAGCATACTTCATTATTGTCATTTACCGCACACATCTTAAAAATGAAGAAGCGCAGGAACTTCTTCGCCTAAGCAGTATTGCCAAATCGCTTGTTGCCCAAATGGATGGTGATGAACTGGAAATGATTTTTCAGGAATTTCCCAATGGTGCAGATATACCTACTTGCGATGCCAACCGCTATTATCAGAAACAGCACGAAATTCTGGAAAAAACTGAACAACTCAATTCACTTCGAGTTCCTATTTACACGCTCACGTTCGACAGCCTTGCTCAAAACTTCTTCATCGGAATTCAGTCCAACGATCCCCCTGCATATAAGCAGGTTTTCATTCCTCATTCTGAAGACCTGAAAGAAACGTATCATCTTGGAGGAACTTCGTGCGGATACAGTGACAACCAGGGAAAATGGCTTTCTGCCTACGAACCTATCAGAAACAGAAACGGAAAAACAGTTGCCGTTTTGGTAGTTGACACCCTGTTTAACGAATTTATTATTACCGCGCTTTACAGTATTTATAAGGATATAATTTTCACCATTTTTATATTCATTGTTCTCGCAATTTTATTGGGTAGCCAGTTGAAAAAAATCCTGCTCAAAGAAGAGAAAGCTCGCACCGAAATAATGCGCTCAAACAAAATTATAGAAGTAAAAAACACAGAACTCGAATCAATAAACAAAGAAATTACTTCCAGCATCCATTACGCCAGCAAAATCCAATGCTCATTCATCCCGCTGCTCAGTGAAATAAAATCAGGTTTCCGGGAAAGTTTCATTTTCTATAAACCCAAAGACATCATCAGCGGTGATTTCTATTGGTTTAAAAAACTGAACCAGCACGAACACATTCTGGCAGTAGTTGATTGCACCGGACATGGGGTGCCGGGCGCTATGATGTCTGTTATCGGAAACAACCTCTTTAATCAGATTATAGCTCAGGAAAAAATTACACAACCCAACCTGATACTTGAACAACTTAACCTGCGCTTAAATAATTTGCTTAATCAAAACAGCAGCGGAACGCAGGATGGAATGGCGCTGTCTGTTTGCCTCATTAACAAACAAACGCAACAAATCACATTCTCCGGCTCATACAACGATAGCTATCTTATACAAAAAAACGGAACCGTTATTACCCTCAAGGCCGACAAAATCCCCGTAGGCGGCAACACCTCAAACTCAACAGGGCAATACAACACTTCAACCGTTTCGTATGCACAAGGTGATAACCTCTACCTGTTCACCGATGGTTTTGCCGACCAGTTTGGTGGTCAGGAGAACAAAAAGTTCATGAAAAAGAACCTGAAAAATCTTTTAGCCGAAACCGCAACCGCTGACATGAATATGCAATTCAACAGCCTGAAATCCGCCTTTGAAAACTGGATGGGAAACCATTTCCAGATTGACGATGTTACCTTGCTCGGTGTTAAACTTTAACTATTCCGTTTACATTTGTCTGAATCATCAACCATCTTTAAATGAATCAGCCCTTAATAAATCCAACCGCAACAGAGCAGGACGAAGAACTGCAAAAACTAATACGCTTTTTTGACGAAACCCTCGGATTTTGTCCCAACAGCGTTAAAACAATGTATATCAGACCACGCATTGCCTACGCTTTTATTGAACTGAACAAGGCAGTAATGGAAAACAATGGCGGTGTAAGCAGCTCACTGAAACGACTTATTGGCTACATCAGCAGCTACGCTGCCGGATGCCGCTATTGTCAGGCACACACAATAAGAGCTGCCGAGCGATACGGGGCAGAACAACAGCAACTCGAAAATATCTGGAGCTATAAAACCCACCCCGCCTTTTCTGATGCCGAAAAAGCAGCCCTCGATTTTGCGCTTGCAGCATCCGTAGTGCCTAATGCCGTTGATGAAACCATTACTGTCAATTTAAAAACCCATTGGAACGAAGGCGAAATTGTTGAAATACTTGGCGTAATAGCCCTGTTCGGCTTCCTCAACAGATGGAATGATTCCATGGCAACCCAATTAGAAACACCCGCCATTGAATCAGGACAAAAATTATTAAAAAACAGCGGCTGGTCAACAGGTAAACACGCCCCTCATTAAAACAAAAGAATTCAGAAAAAAAGGGAAGAGCCGCGATTTTCGCGGCTCTTCCCTTTTCAAGTCTCCCCTTTCGGGGGTGATTTACAATGAGTTTCTTACTTCTCAAAACTTATCTTCCATTCCCCCTGCACACCTCCGATATTCTGCACGTTTATATAACCGTTACCATTTCCCCATCCAACCAATGCAACAAATTCAATCGGAGTTTTACTGATTTCGCTACCCGCAGCAACATCTATAATCGCAGAACCGGGACCACCTGTCGGACTGTTTGAAGCGTAAAACCGCATCGCACTGTTCTTCGCTTCCATAATTACTTTGCTGATACCTTCATCAATATCATCAATCGGAATATTCGCAAGCTGCCCTTGTCCCAAACTTCCGCTTTCAATAATCACAGCATCCATCACAATTTTGCGTTTCAACTCCTTGCCTGCCGAAATTTTTACGTTAGTTTCAGTAACACTTTTAAAACCCTCTTTCTCAAAAACAAAATCAAAAAATCCTGCGGGTAATTTCGCTGCATTGTATTTACCTTTAATATCAGTAAGCACTTTTGCAACTTCTTCATTAGTTCCTGTTTTCAAAATTGTAAACGAAACATCTTTCAGCGGAACATCATTTTCATCCAACACCGTTCCGCGAACTTTTGCAGTCGTTGAACCCAAATCAATTATTTCCCTGCTTTGTTTGTAACCACTCCAAAACTCAAACTGAGTAGGCTTTAAAGTGTTCGCCATTTTGTCCAACTGTTTCACCAAAAGTTCATCAATCACCTCACGCACCATCAACTTAATCTGCAATTTCGCCTGACTTTTGCTGATTATCGCCTGCCTTGGATTCTGACTTGCCAAACGATACAAACCAATTGCGGCAAACAAATCAGTTACATCAATAGGCGTAACACCAAAGTTTGAAGCCCCTGCAATGTTGTTGTTAGTCGCATCATGTATCGCCTGACAAGTATCATCAACATCTTCCTTTTTCATTTTGTTCAGGTCGGTTTCGCTGTAATCCACCAATGCCGCCAACGTATTATTGTTCGTTGAATTTGCAAATGCCAACGTAGCGTTCGCGCATTTCACGCCAAGCGTTGTCATAGCTTTCCGCAAAGCATTCGTGTCAAGCGTTACACCTTTCGTAGTGCCGTCACCAATTTGATTGTATGAATTAATTAAAAGCATTTTTGCTTTTATTGCCGCCAATACAGTGGCAAAAGCCGGTATGCTCATCGTTACCGTTGTGTTTCCATCACAGAACGTGATGTTTGCGTTAATCATGTTAACGCGATTGCTCAATACGTTTTTCATGTTTTTATTTTTTTATCTGCCGAAGCGGAATTGCCTCAACAGGTTTTGACATATAGATGCACAACCTTTCAAAATTCCATAATCAAACTTTGCGTTTTTTGCGCCTTTGCGTGAAACTTGCTCAAAATCAACAAAATAAAAAACGGGCTGGAAAAGAAAATCAATCGGCTGGAAAAGAAAACCTCTTGAACGGAAAAGAAAATCAATAGAACGGAAAAGAAAACGACATAGGGGGTCTCGGAAAATCAATCGGCTGGAAAAGAAAATCAACCGCACGGAAAAGAAAACGACACAGGGGGGCTTAGAAAATCGTTCGGCTGGAAAATCTAACGACCGGCTTGGAAACGAAAACAACACAGAGGGTCTCAGAAAATCGCTTGGCTGGAAAAGAAAACTCATCGCTTGGAAACGAAAACCGATGTACTGGGAAAGAAAACCCTTCGCATGGACAAGCAACTCACTGACTTAGGACATCAAAACCACTGGCTTGGTAAATAAAACCGTTGGTTAAGGGAAGAAAATAGCTGACTTGCTTGATTGTAAAACCTACGCCTGCGCAGGAGGTCCTCCAAAGTTCATAGGAAGAACGTTGGGAGGGTTTTCAGTAAAACGGATAACCCCGTGTTGCTGCTCAAACTTTTCAATATTGTCTTCCAACGCATTGAGCAAACGCTTGGCATGCTCAGGAGTAAGAACAATGCGTGACTTTACTTTGGCTTTTGGAACACCCGGCATCACACGGATAAAATCAACCACAAACTCAGAAGTTGAATGTGTGATAATGGCAAGGTTTGAATATTGCCCTTCAGCAATTTCTTCGCTCAATTCAATATTGATTTGTCCTTGGGGGATGTTTGGTTTTTGCTCAGCCATGTTTTTATTTTTTAAAATAAAATGAGCCAATTTGACAATTGATTGCTCTATTGCCAAATTGACTCATCTTTCAGATTAATATTACTCTTCTACTTCCGCCTCTTGTTTAGCAGCCAGCAGTCTTTCGTATTCTTCTCTTGATCCTACAACTAATTTGTCGTATTCTCTCAAGCCTGTTCCGGCTGGCATCAGGTGACCAACAATTACGTTCTCTTTCAAACCTGCCAATACATCGCGTTTTCCTTTCACGGCAGCTTCGTTCAATACTTTTGTTGTTTCCTGGAACGATGCAGCAGAAATCCAGCTTTCAGTCTGTAACGATGCTCTTGTAATACCTTGCAAAATCTGGTTAGATGTTGCAGGAATTGCATCACGCGCCTCAACCGGTTTCATGTCTTTGCGTTTCAGCATAGAGTTCTCATCGCGCAGTTTGCGTGCGTTGATGATTTGTCCTGCTTTGAAAGCAGTTGAATCACCCGGATCAATTACAACCTTTTTGTCAAAGATCTCATCATTCTCCTGACCGAATTCCAGTTTATTAACCAGTTCTCTTTCAAGGAATGTAGTATCGCCCGGATCAACAATCTCTACTTTACGCATCATCTGACGAACGATTACCTCAAAGTGTTTATCATTGATTTTTACACCTTGCAAACGGTAAACCTCTTGAACCTCGTTCACCAGATACTCCTGAACTTTAGTTGGACCTTTGATGGCAAGAATATCAGAAGGAGTAATAGCTCCATCGCTCAGGGCATCGCCTGCACGGATAAAGTCGTTCTCCTGAACCAAGATGTGTTTAGATAAAGAAACAAGGTATTTTTTAATCTCACCTGTTCTTGATTCAACAATAACCTCACGGTTACCGCGTTTTATTTTTCCGAAAGTAACGATACCGTCAATCTCCGATACAACCGCAGGGTTAGATGGGTTACGTGCCTCGAATAACTCCGTTACCCTTGGCAGACCACCCGTGATATCACCCGCTTTTCCGGTTGCACGTGGAATTTTAACAAGTACAGTTCCAGCAGGAATTGTTTTTCCTTCCTCGATAACAACGTGAGCACCTACAGGAATGTTGTAGTTACGCATCACCTCTTTGTCTTTGCCTAAAATCTGGATAACCGGATTTTTGGTTTTATCGCGGCTGTCAATAATTACTTTCTCGCTGAAACCGGTTTGTTCATCCGACTCAAGACGGAACGTAATACCTTCCTCAATCTGATCAAATTTCACTTTACCCGGCAATTCAGAAATGATTACCGCGTTAAACGGATCCCATTTGCAAATCAATTGGCCTTTTTCCACTTTGTCTCCGGCTTTGATGTAAAGCTCAGAACCGTAAGGAATATTGGCAGTTGACAGAACGATGCGTGTGTTCACATCAATAATGCGAAGCTCAGCTGAACGACCTGTAACAACATCAAATTTACCTTCAGGGCTTGGAACGGTACGCAGCTCATCAATCTCTGTAACACCGGCATATTTTGCCTCAATTTTTGATTCCTGAGAAACATTACCTGCAACACCACCTACGTGGAAGGTACGCAGTGTAAGCTGTGTTCCCGGCTCACCGATTGACTGTGCAGCAATTACACCCACAGCTTCACCTTTCTGAACCATTCTGCCAGATGCAAGACTGCGACCATAGCATTTGGTACAAACACCTTTTTTCGATTCGCAAGTCAACACCGAACGTATTTCAACCGATTCAATCGGTGAATCTTCAATGATTTGTGCATACTCTTCAACTATTTCCTGTCCTGCACTTACAATCAGTTTGCCTGTAAGCGGGTGGAATACATCGTGAACAGATGTGCGACCAAGAACACGGTCATACAATGATTCAACAATCTCCTCGTTGTTCTTCAACGGAGTTGCAATCAGTCCGCGCAATGTTCCGCAGTCTTCGTCAGAAATAATTACGTCTTGTGATACGTCAACCAACCTACGTGTTAAGTAACCCGCATCGGCAGTTTTCAAAGCCGTATCGGCAAGACCTTTACGTGCACCGTGGGTAGAGATGAAGTACTCAAGGATCGAAAGACCCTCTTTAAAGTTTGAAAGAATCGGGTTCTCGATAATCTCCTGTGAAGTAGCTCCTGATTTTTGCGGCTTCGCCATCAAACCTCTCATTCCTGAAAGCTGACGAATCTGCTCTTTAGAACCCCTTGCTCCTGAGTCAAGCATCATATACACCGAGTTAAATCCTTGCTTGTCGCTGATGAGTTTATCCATCAGGGTTTTTGTTAGCTTGGAGTTAGTATGCGTCCAGATGTCAATAATCTGGTTGTAACGCTCGTTGTTGGTAATAACCCCCATGTTATAGTTCTCCATTACCTCGTCAACCTGTTTGTTGGCAGCAGCAATAAGAATTTCTTTTTCAGGTGGCACAATTACATCACCAAGGTTAAATGAAAGACCCCCTTTGAAAGCCATCTTAAATCCAAGACCTTTAATATCATCCAGGAATTTCGCAGTAGAATCCATTCCGGTTTCTTTCATGATATTTCCGATGATATCGCGCAGTGATTTTTTAGTCAACAGTTCATTGATAAAGCCAACTTGCTCAGGAACTACTTTGTTGAACAGTACGCGTCCAACGGTAGTCTCAATCAGTTTGGTAACCAATTCTCCGTTTTCTTTCACCTTGGCACGAACCTTAATCCATGCGTGCAAATCAGCTTTGCCTTCGTTGTTCGCAATGGTTACTTCTTCCGCAGAATAGAAGGTCATACCTTCACCTTTTACGGTTCTGTCTTTATCGCTCTTGTAGCCTTTGGTCATATAATACAGACCCAACACCATGTCCTGAGAAGGTACCGTGATAGGCGCACCGTTCGCGGGGTTCAAAATGTTGTGTGAAGCAAGCATCAACAGTTGGGCTTCCAGAACGGCAGCATTGCCAAGCGGCAAATGCACCGCCATCTGGTCACCGTCAAAGTCAGCGTTGAACGCTGTACAAACCAACGGGTGCAACTGAATAGCTTTTCCTTCAATCAGTTTTGGCTGGAAAGCCTGGATACCTAATCTGTGGAGTGTTGGGGCACGGTTCAGAAGAACTGGATGTCCTTTCAGAACGTTCTCTAAAATATCCCAAACAATCGGGTCTTTCCTGTCAACAATTTTCTTTGCAGATTTTACGGTTTTTACAATACCTCTCTCCAGCATTTTGCGGATGATAAACGGTTTGTAAAGCTCTGCCGCCATATCTTTTGGCAGACCGCACTCATGCAGTTTCATTTCAGGCCCAACGACAATTACCGAACGTGCAGAATAGTCAACACGTTTACCTAACAGGTTCTGACGGAAACGTCCTTGTTTACCTTTCAATGAATCTGACAGTGATTTCAGCGCGCGGTTTGAGTCTGTTTTTACCGCGTTTGATTTACGTGAGTTGTCCAGAAGAGAATCAACTGCTTCCTGCAACATACGTTTCTCGTTACGCAAGATAACTTCAGGAGCCTTAATCTCGATCAAACGTTTCAAACGGTTGTTACGGATAATAACACGTCTGTAAAGATCGTTCAAGTCTGAAGTTGCAAAGCGTCCGCCATCCAGTGGAACGAGTGGACGCAGTTCCGGTGGAATAACAGGAATAACTTTCACAATCATCCACTCAGGTTTGTTTTCAATGTTCTGTAATGAAGCACGGAAGCCTTCAACAACCTGCAGACGTTTTAACGCCTCATTTTTACGTTGCTGTGAAGTTTCGGTGTTTGCTTTGTGACGCAGGTCAAATGAAAGTTCATCAAGATTGATGCGGCTCAACAACATGTGCAGCGCTTCAGCACCCATCTTTGCAATGAATTTATTCGGGTCTGAGTCATCCAGATGCTGGTTGTCTTTCGGAAGTTTATCCAGAATATCTAAGTATTCATCTTCTGTTAAGAAATCCAGTTGCTTCAATGGTTCACCGGCAGAGTTATTAGCAATACCCGGAGCAATTACCACATATCTTTCATAATAGATAATGGTATCTAATTTTTTGGTAGGAAGACCTAACAAATAACCGATTTTGTTTGGAAGTGAACGGAAGTACCAGATGTGAACAACAGGCACAATCAGCTGAATGTGTCCCATTCTTTCTCTTCTTACTTTTTTCTCGGTTACTTCTACACCGCAACGGTCGCAAACAATGCCTTTGTAACGGATACGTTTGTATTTACCGCAGTGGCACTCCCAGTCTTTTACAGGACCGAAAATACGTTCGCAGAATAAACCATCACGCTCAGGCTTATAAGTCCTGTAGTTGATGGTTTCGGGTTTAAGAACCTCACCTCTTGATTGCTCCAGAATTGACTCCGGAGAGGCAAGGCTGATAGTAATTCTGGTGAAGTTACTTTTAAGTTTTGTTTCTTTTTTGAAAGCCATGTTTAAATTTTGTGATGTAAATGGTTTCTGATTCTGTTTTTCCCTGAAAAAGTTCATTGAACTTTTTCAGGGATTACAGATTAATTAGTCAAGCGTGATATTCAGACCAAGTCCTCTTAATTCGTGCAACAATACGTTGAACGATTCAGGAATACCCGGAGTTGGCATCGGATCGCCTTTAACGATTGCCTCGTAGGCTTTTGCTCTTCCGATAACGTCATCCGATTTGATGGTCAAAATCTCCTGCAGAATGTTGGCTGCACCGAATGCTTCCAATGCCCACACCTCCATCTCTCCGAAACGCTGACCTCCGAACTGAGCTTTACCGCCCAATGGTTGTTGCGTAATCAGTGAGTATGGACCGATAGAACGTGCATGCATCTTATCGTCCACCATGTGTCCGAGTTTCAACATGTAGATAATTCCAACGGTTGCTGGTTGATCAAATTTCTCACCGGTTCCTCCGTCATACAGGTAGGTTCTTCCGTATTCCGGAATTCCTGCTTCCTGTGTGTATTTAAGGATTTCTTCGTTGGTAGCTCCGTCAAAAATCGGTGTAGAAAATTTCACACCTAATTTTTGTCCTGCCCATGCAAGAACGGTTTCGTAAATCTGACCAAGGTTCATACGCGAAGGTACACCCAGCGGATTCAATACAATGTCAACAGGTGTTCCGTCTTCCAGGAAAGGCATATCTTCTTCACGAACAATACGCGCTACAATACCCTTGTTTCCGTGACGACCAGCCATTTTATCACCCACTTTCAGTTTACGTTTTTTAGCAATGTAAACTTTAGCCAATTGAACAATTCCGGCAGGTAGTTCATCTCCGATAGTAATCGCAAACTTTTTACGTTTGTAAATACCCATCAGGTCATTTGCCTTAATAGTGTAGTTGTGCAACAGGATTTTAATCTTGTCGTTGGTTTCTTTGTCAGTTGTCCAACCACTTGGGCTGATGTCATTATAGTTGATAGAATGCAACAACTTCTGTGTGAATTTGGTTCCTTTCGGAATGACAACTTCTCTGAAGTTTGTTGAAACGTTCTGTGCTTTTTTGCCGTCAACCAAGTCAAACAACTTATCAACTAACTTCTGTTTTAGTTTAACCGACTCCTTTTCAAACTCATCATCAACTTTGGTCAACAATCCTTTTTCTTCAGATTTTGATTTCTTGTCTTTGATAATTCTTGAGAACAGTTTTTTGTCAATTACCACACCTTTCAATGATGGGGGTGCCTTAAGCGATGCATCTTTCACGTCACCGGCTTTGTCACCAAAGATAGCTCTCAACAGTTTTTCTTCAGGTGAAGGATCTGTTTCTCCTTTCGGAGTGATTTTGCCAATCAAAATATCACCGGCTTTAACTTCAGCACCGATGCGTATCAAACCGTTTTCATCCAAGTCTTTTGTTGCTTCTTCACTTACGTTAGGAATATCAGAAGTTAATTCCTCCAGTCCACGTTTGGTGTCGCGCACTTCAAGTGAATACTCGTCAATATGAACCGAAGTGAAAATATCTTCTTTTGCTACGCGCTCAGAAATTACAATCGCATCCTCAAAGTTGTATCCTTTCCACGGCATGAATGCCACTTTCAGGTTACGACCAAGAGCAAGCTCTCCTTTTTGAGTTGCATAACCCTCGCAAAGCACTTGTCCTTTAAAAACTTTTTCGCCTTTTGCAACGATAGGTTTCAGGTTGATAGAAGTGTTTTGATTGGTTTTACGGAACTTAATAAGGTTGTAAGTACGAACATCGTCTTCAAAGCTCAACAGTTTTTCGTCTTCGCTTCTGCTGTAACGGATAGTAATGGTTTCTGCATCTACATACTCCACAACTCCATCGCCTTCTGCATTGAACAGAACACGTGAATCGCTTGCTACACGCGCTTCAAGCCCTGTTCCTACAATAGGAGCTTCAGGGCGCATAAGCGGAACAGCTTGGCGCATCATGTTTGAACCCATCAGTGCACGGTTGGCATCGTCATGCTCCAAAAATGGAATTAGCGAAGCCGCAATCGATGCAATCTGGTTAGGCGCAACGTCCATCAACGTCAGTTTTTCAGGCTCAACCACAGGGAAGTCACCTTCAAAACGCGCTTTGATTTTGTTGCTCAGGAAATTTCCTTTTTCATCAAAAGGAGCATTTGCCTGTGCTATTGTATTTTTTTCTTCTTCTTCAGCGCTCAGATAAATAACCGCCTCTTTCACATTCACTTTACCTTCTGTTACTTTACGGTAAGGAGTTTCAATGAAGCCAAGGTGATTAATCTTTGCATAAACGCACAGTGAAGAGATAAGCCCGATGTTTGGTCCCTCAGGAGTTTCAATCGTGCAAAGCCTTCCGTAGTGCGTAAAGTGAACGTCACGAACCTCAAATCCGGCACGCTCACGTGAAAGACCTCCGGGGCCAAGGGCAGATAACCTGCGCTTGTGAGTAATTTCAGCCAACGGATTTGTTTGATCCATGAACTGTGAAAGCTGGTTGGTTCCGAAAAACGAATTGATAACGGAAGACAATGTCTTCGCGTTAATCAAGTCTGTAGGCGTGAACACCTCGTTATCACGAACGTTCATACGCTCACGGATAGTTCTTGCCATACGGGCAAGACCAACTCCGAACTGAGAATACAACTGCTCGCCAACGGTGCGAACCCTACGGTTACTCAAGTGGTCAATATCATCCACAATCGCTTTCGAGTTGATAAGCTGGATGAGGTATTTTATGATCTGAATAATGTCAGGCTTGGTGAGGACTTTTGTGTCCGCAGGCGTGTCCATATTCAGTTTTTTGTTGATACGGTAACGACCAACTTCTCCCAAATCGTAACGTTTGTCCGAAAAGAACAACTTGTCAATGATACCCATTGCAGTTGCTTCATCAGGCGGCTCAGCATTACGCAACTGACGGTAGATATGCTCCACAGCCTCTTTCTGAGAGTTTGAAGTATCTTTCTGAAGAGTATTATAGATGATGGCAAAGTCGTTAGAGTTTGCATCTTCTTTGTGCAGGATGATGTCTTTTACACCTGCATCCACAATCGTATCAACGTGTGCATCTTCCAATACGGTTTCACGGTCAATGAGCACTTCGTTACGCTCGATTGAAACCACCTCACCGGTATCCTCATCTACAAAGTCTTCCACCCATGTTTTCAAAACACGTGCAGCAAGTCTGCGGCCAACTACTTTTTTCAAGCCGGCTTTGCTCACTTTTACTTCTTCAGCAAGATCAAAAATGTTAAGGATGTCCTTATCACTTTCGTAACCGATAGCACGCAAAAGCGTTGTTACAGGTAATTTTTTCTTACGGTCGATGTAAGCATACATCGCATTGTTGATGTCGGTCGCGAATTCAATCCACGAACCTTTGAAAGGAATTACCCTTGCAGAGTAAAGTTTTGTTCCGTTCTGGTGATAGCTTTGTCCGAAGAATACGCCAGGTGAACGGTGCAGCTGCGATACAACCACACGTTCAGCACCATTAACACAGAAAGTTCCTTTCGGTGTCATGTATGGAATGGTTCCGAGATACACATCCTGAATGATGGTCTCGAAATCTTCATGCTCGGGGTCGGTGCAATAAAGTTTTAGTTTGGCTTTCAGCGGAACGCTGTAAGTCAGCCCTCTTTCAATACACTCTTCGAGTGAATAACGTGGAGGGTCAATAAAATAATCCAAGAACTCGAGCACGAAATTATTTCGCGCATCAGAGATCGGGAAGTTTTCTGCAAATACCCTGAATAATCCTTCGTGTTTGCGGTTTTCAGGAGTAGTTTCCAACTGGAAAAAATCCTGAAAGGATTTTAACTGAATATCCAGAAAATCCGGATAATCAATCGGGTTTTTAATAGAAGCAAAATTTATGCGTTGTTGTTTTTTAGGTTGAGCCACGGTAGTATGTTTTAATTGAAATGTAAAAAGAATCAAAGAACATTAAACAGGTATAGTCCGCCTAAGGCAGACTATACCTGAGATACTATACCGGGAGCTTACTTAACTTCAACTTCTGCTCCTGCTTCTGTCAATTGTGCTTTAATACCTTCTGCTTCTTCTTTAGAAACACCTTCTTTAACTGCTTTTGGTGCGCCATCAACTAAGTCTTTAGCTTCTTTCAAACCAAGTCCTGTGATTTCTTTTACGATTTTCACTACACCTAATTTAGCTTGTCCTCCGCTTTTCAGGATTACATCAAAAGTAGTTTTAGCTGCTGCTTCAGCACCCCCGCCTGCACCTCCTGCTGGAGCTGCTACTGCAACTGCTGCTGCTGCTGGTTCGATACCATATTCATCTTTCAAAATTTTTGAAAGTTCGTTAACGTCTTTCACTGAAAGGTTTACTAATTGTTCTGCAAATGCTTTTAAGTCTGCCATTGTTATTGTTGTTTTAAATTGTTAATTTTTAGTTTTGGATTGATTGATTATTTAATGTTGGAAGCATTATTTTTTTAAAGATTCTTATTCCGGTCTTTTGCCCAGTGTTTTTAACACACCTGAAAGTTTTTGTCCGCTGCTTTGAAGCTGAGAAACCACATTTTTCGCAGGTGATTGCAGTAAAGCCACCAGTTCTGCGATAAGCTCGTTTTTCGACTTGATTTTTTCTAAAAGATCAAGTTGGTTGTCGCCCAGATAAACACTTTCTTCAACGTAAGCCGCTTTTAAAAGTGGTTTAGGGTTTTTAGCACGGAATTTTTTAATGAGTTTTGCCGGTCCGTTACCTGTTTGAGTAAACATGATGGATGTAGCGCCTTTTAGTGCAGGCAGTAATTCAGCATATTTGTTCTCAGAACGTTCAAAAGCTTTTTGCAGCAAAGAGCTTTTCACCACTTTCAGTTCAATGCCCTCTGCAAAGCATATTCTGCGCAATTGTGATGTTTTTTCTGCTGTAAGTTCGCCTATATCGGTAAGGTAAAAGTGCGGTGTTTTTGCAAGGCTTTCCACCAACTCATCAATCGCCTTATTTTTTTCTTCTCTGTTCATTTTGGATACGATTAATTGTTTAACGATTTGGTGTCAATCTGAATGCTTGGGCTCATAGTGCTTGACATGTAGATACTTCTGATGTAAGCGCCTTTTGCCGAAGATGGTTTTAATTTGATGATGCTGCTGATAAGTTCATTAGCGTTCTCTGCAATTTTATCTTTATCAAAAGATGTTTTGCCGATTGAAGCCTGAATGATACCTGCTTTGTCAACTTTAAAATCAATTTTACCTGCTTTTACCTCTGCAACAGCTTTACCAACATCGTTGGTAACAGTTCCTGTTTTAGGGTTTGGCATCAAACCGCGAGGCCCGAGTACACGTCCTAACGCACCTACTTTTGCCATTACGCTTGGCATGGTGATGATTACATCAACATCTGTCCAACCGCCTTTGATTTTTTCTACAAATTCATCCAATCCTACAAATTCAGCTCCGGCAGCTTTTGCCTCAGCTTCTTTGTCGGGAGTGCAAAGCACCAATACACGAACGGTTTTTCCTGTTCCGTGCGGAAGTGTTACAATTCCACGCACCATTTGGTTAGCTTTACGCGGGTCAACACCCAAACGTATGCTCAAATCAACTGATGAGTCAAATTTTGTAGACGTGATTTGCTTAAGAATTTCTGATGCTTTAGCAACATCATAAGGAACAGTCTGGTTGAATTTCTCCAGTGCCTTTTTTCTGTTTTTAGTTAGTTTCGCCATCGCTCTTAGTTTTTAGAAGGTGAAGGGAACTCGCCCTTTACGACAATACCCATACTACGTGCTGTTCCGGCTACCATTTTCATGGCAGAATCAACGGTAAAGCAGTTCAGGTCGGGCATTTTTTCCTGAGCAATGGTTCTTACCTGATCCCAGGTAACGGTTCCAACTTTATCACGGTTAGGCTGTTTAGACCCTGATTTCAGTTTTGTAGCTTCCAATAATTGCACAGCAACAGGTGGGGTTTTAATGATAAATTCAAATGATTTATCAGTATAAACTGTAATCACAACCGGTAATGTTTTTCCGGGCTTATCCTGTGTTCTTGCATTGAATTGTTTGCAGAACTCCATGATGTTAACACCTTTCGCACCCAGTGCAGGTCCGATTGGTGGCGAAGGGTTAGCCGCCCCTCCTTTTATCTGGAGCTTTATCAACGCTCCTATTTCTTTTGCCATTTGTTTGTTTGTTTAAGTGTTTGTTTGTTTTTCATTTGGGTTTTTTATGGAAGCTAAAAAACTGCAAACTATAAACTGCAAACGGGTTTATTTATATTACTCCTTCTCCACTTGCATGAAACTCAATTCAACAGGTTGTTTTCTGCCAAAAATTTTCACGCTTACCTTTAATTTCTTTTTTTCTTCATTAATTTCTTCAATTATTCCGCTGAAGCTGTTGAAAGGACCGTCAGTAATTTTAACGCTTTCGCCAACGATATATGGAATATTAATTTCTTCATTGCTTTCTGCCAATTCATCAACCTTACCTAAGATTCTGTTTACTTCACTTTGGCGCATAGCAACTGGTTCTCCACCTTTTGTTTCTCCTAAAAACCCGATTACGTTCGGAATGTTTTTCAGGATGTGAGGAATTTCACCCACCAGAACTGCTTCAACCATTACATAACCGGGATAAAAGTTGCGCTCTTTGCTTACTTTCTTTCCGTTGCGTATCTGGTAAATTTTTTCAGTAGGAATAAGCACCTGCGAAACAAAATCAGTCAGTTTAAGACGACCGATTTCCATTTCAATCTGCTCCTTTACTTTCTTTTCCTTACCGCTGATGGCACGTACTACATACCATTTTTTTACCTGTTCGGTTGTTGCTGTCATTGCGTTTACTATTTAACCATGTCGTAAAAGAACCCGAGAATACCTCTCCATGCAGAGTCGGCTGTTCCTGTGATTCCCACTGTAACGTCCATTACCCAAACCAGCAACGAAATAATGATGGCGGCAACAGCAACTATAATGGCACTTCCCTGCAATTCACTCCAGGTAGGCCAGGTTACTTTGTTCACCAACTCATTGTATGATTCCTCTAAGTATGTTTTCAGTTGTGACATGTTAATTTTCTTTTTTTGCACGGGTGGAGAGACTCGAACTCCCAGCCAACGGTTTTGGAGACCGCTACTCTACCAATTGAGCTACACCCGTTTCTCTATCTCTTTTTCTCTTCCGGATGCGCCCTTACCGTGTTTATTTTTGCATTAATTATGCTACTTTATTAGGGCAATCAAGGTGTTCCGGTTTCCCGAAACACCTTGACAACATCCACTTTATTTAATTTTATTACTTAATGATTTCAGTAACCTGTCCTGCTCCAACTGTTCTTCCACCTTCACGGATAGCGAAACGCAATCCTTTGTCCATCGCTACAGGGAAAATCAGTTTTACAGTGATTGTTACGTTATCACCAGGCATAACCATCTCCTGACCTGCCGGCAAATCGATCTCACCTGTTACGTCTGTTGTACGCAGGTAAAACTGAGGACGGTATTTGTTATGGAATGGAGTATGACGTCCACCTTCTTCTTTTTTCAATACATAAATCTCAGCTTTGAAATCGGTGTGAGGAGTGATAGAACCTGGTTTCGCGATTACCATACCTCTGCGGATATCTTTTTTATCAATACCACGAAGCAATAAACCTGCGTTGTCACCTGCTTCACCTCTGTTAAGGTTCTTGCGGAACATCTCAACACCAGTGATAACTGATTTCAATTTTTCAATTTGCATACCAACGATTTCAACCTCATCGCCTGTGTTGATGATACCTTTTTCAATTCTTCCGGTAGCAACAGTTCCACGACCCGTGATTGAGAACACGTCCTCAACCGGCATCAGGAATGGTTTATCAATGTCACGTGGAGGGATTGGAATAAAGTTATCCACTGCATCCATCAATTCCATGATTTTTTCAACCCATTTTGGCTCTGCGTTCAAACCTCCAAGAGCTGAACCGCGGATGATAGGAGTATTTGCTCCGTCAAACTGGTAGAATGACAAAAGATCACGGATTTCCATTTCAACAAGGTCAAGCAATTCAGGATCGTCAACCATGTCCACTTTGTTCATGAATACAACGATTTTAGGTACACCTACCTGACGTGCAAGCAGGATGTGCTCACGTGTTTGAGGCATCGGACCATCTGTAGCAGCAACCACAAGAATAGCTCCGTCCATTTGCGCAGCACCTGTTACCATGTTTTTTACATAGTCAGCGTGGCCCGGACAGTCAACGTGAGCATAGTGACGGTTTGCCGTAGAATATTCAACGTGTGATGTGTTAATAGTAATACCCCTTTCTTTTTCTTCAGGAGCATTGTCAATTGAGTCGAACGAACGTAGTTCAGAAAGACCTTTAGAAGCCAATACCGTAGTGATAGCTGCAGTTAAGGTAGTTTTACCGTGGTCAACGTGACCAATAGTACCGATGTTTACGTGTGGTTTGGAACGGTCGAAATCTTGTTTTGCCATGTTTAATAATTGTTATTGTTTGTTAGTTTTAGTGTTCAGGTTGTTATTGTTAATTTAAATTTTCTTCTTTCTCATCTATTAAAACAGTTAATCGTTTACTCTACTCATCGTCTTTGCGCTCTTCCTAATTTGAAGAGCCGTTGCCGGGAATTGAACCCGGGACCTCTTCCTTACCAAGGAAGTGCTCTACCCCTGAGCTACAACGGCTTTTGGGGTATTTTTAATCGGGGATGGCTCTGTTTAAAGGAACCATCCCCTTTGGAGCGGAAGACCGGGCTCGAACCGGCCACCCTCAGCTTGGAAGGCTGACGCTCTACCAAATGAGCTACTTCCGCTTTTATTATCTCAGGATTTTAGGATTTTCATCCTAAATCCCCTAATTCCTTTGTGGGGAGAATAGGATTTGAACCTATGAACTCCGAAGAGGACAGATTTACAGTCTGTTGCCGTTGGCCACTTGGCTATCTCCCCTACGATACCCTGTTTTAATTCAATCTTTTAAAGAACGAGAGCCGATGGAGGGATTCGAACCCCCGACCAGCTGATTACAAATCAGCTGCTCTGGCCAACTGAGCTACATCGGCATTTTTTCCTCTTTTTCAAGCCGTCAACCATTGTTCTGCCGTTTTTCAGTCCGGTCAATCTCCAACGTTTTGGTGATTTTCCGTTTGGCCTTAATCTTCTGCAATGCCTGTCAATCCTACGTTTTCAGCAATTAATTTCAGTGTTAAAAACGCAGTCCTCCGTAAAAAAAGGACTGCAAATGTAGAAAACATTTGTTTGCTGCCAAAAATTATTTCACAATTTTTTTCTGCACCTGTTGTATTTATGCAGTAAGCCAAAGATTATCAGCCTGTTTAACAGCAATTAATTTTTAGTTGTCCAAATGCATGTTCAACCACACCTTCACCTCATCATAGATCTGCTGCTTGTTTACCGCATTGGGGCCAAATACATCGTGCCCTGCATTATTGAAAACAGTGGTATCAGTAGGTATTCCATGTACTGTAAGGGTATCAAACATGCTGATGCTTTGTTGGGCAGGTACTAAATTGTCTAATCCACCTGCAATAAAAAAGGTTGGAACATTGCTGTAATTATAGATGGGGCTTCCGTCTGCATACAACTGCGGATTGCTTTGAAAAGTGGTTCCGAAAAACTGTTCAAAAACAAAGTAAAGACCATAGTTGGTGGCATATTGGTGAAAAACCGGATCGGTCATGTCTGTTGGCCCTACAATGGAAACAACCGTTTTAACAGCATCGGTGCTGTCAAATGCATGGGCATAAAGCAATGAAAGATGTGCGCCTGCACTTCCGCCAATCAACGCAAATTTGTTGTTGTTTATTTTCCAGCCATCAGCCTTTGATTGCATAAAATCAATGGCATTGGCAATGTCCTCCATTTGGTTATGAAAATCGCCATTAGCATAGTGGTAGTTCATAGAAGAAACAGCATAACCGGAATTTAGAAACTCGTTTATTATTTCCTGTGACCAATCGCCTTTGTCTCCGGCCACCCAACCTCCACCGTGAATAAGCAACACCATTGACGTGGTTGTGTCGCGATTTTGCGGAAGGTAAATGTCAATTCTGTTGCGTGAATCGGTTCCATAGCTCAGATTTTTGAATACAAGACCATTGTCCTGTTTTTTGCAGGAACTTAAAAGCAAAAGAAATATCAGGAGATTAATAATGAACTGCGGCATGAAAAAGAATGTTTTGTCAAATGTAAACACATTCTTTTTATCATCCGATTTTAACGGAGGTCATAGAAATGGAACCACCCACCAATACATCACTTAACAGCGTGATGTTTTCTTTTTCTTCTTTTAAGGCAAGGGTATAAATCAGGGGCAAATAATGTTCGGGAGTTGGTATAGAAAGCGCAACGGCTTTGCCTAATGAGGAGTAGTTAATTAAAGGTTGATGGTTGTTGGCAAGAATATGTTTTTTGAAAATTTCATTTGCTTCAATTGCCCAATCGTGTCCGTAGGAGGCATTGAAATCACCGCTTTGCATTGAAATCATGCGCAGGTTATGTACCATATTTCCGCTTCCTATAATAAGTACACCTTTTTTGCGAAGTGAGGCAAGTTCCTGTGCTAATTCATAATGGTATTGTGCAGGCTTTGTATAATCCAGACTTAATTGAATGATTGGAATATCTGCTTTCGGAAACATGTTCTTTGTTACACTCCAGCATCCGTGGTCAAAGCCCCAGGTTTCATCTAAGCCAATATCCGTTTTTTTAACAGTTTGTTTTGTGTCTTCTGCCAGCCATTTGCTTCCCGGTGCGGGGTATTTTGCCTGAAATAATTCTTCAGGGAAACCATCAAAATCATGAATGGTTGGTGGCTTTTCCTGCGCTGTTACAAATGTTCCTTTTGTTTCCCAGTGTGCCGAAACCATAAGAATGGCTTTTGGTTTAGGAACACCATTTCCCATGCGTTTCATTTCGCGCGAAAAAATGTTGTCTTCAATAGCATTCATTGGACTTCCATGACCGACAAAGAGCACCGGCATTTTGTCGGTTTCATCATAATTTTCAACCAGTTTATTTAGTGCATTAAGTTTCATGGTAGCTCCGGTTAGGGATGTAAGTAGGGCTGCTTTGATAAAATCTTTGCGATTCATTATTGTAAACTGTCAAAACAAGAAGAAATCCGTTTTGTTCAGAAGGGTAAAAATACAGCGTTTATTTATTTGTAATTTTCGGCCGCTATGTTTATCCGCTTTTTTAAAACCAATCAACCTGCTTCTTTAATAGCACTGCCTTTATTTGCAGTTTTGCTATGGTTGGTCTCATGGATACAACCTCAGGTTTCGTCTGGTGTTTTTGCCATGCCATTTTTTCAGTTTTTTTCTTTTTTAAGTAGTGTTCCTGTTTTGTCTGAATTGGTTGCTTTTGCTTTAGTGCTTACTCAGAGTTTTTATTTAAACTATATCATTAACAAACATGATTTGCGCGAATCGAGGGAACGCACCAATTTTCTGACAGCGCTTTTTGGTATTTTGTTACTATCTCTTTTCCCGGCTTTCAGAACATTATTGCCGCAACATTTTTCTGCAATCTTTTTGCTACTCTTGTTAGACAGAGTATTTGACTCATACCGAAAAGACAGTGCTTTTTCAAATTGTTTTGATGCAGGTTTTTTTGCCAGTATTGCTTCGCTGTTTTATTTGCCTTCAGCTGTTTTTTTCTTTTTAGTATGGGCTGGTTTTGTCGTGCTGCGTCCTTTCAATTGGCGTGAGTGGGTGATTTCGTTTTTAGGATTTATTATTCCCTGGGTAATTGTAATTTCATACTATTTCTGGTTCGACAGGCTTTCTGATTTTTTTGAGCAGCAAATTACGGTGTGGTTTTCAGCTTCGTATTTTGATTTTGACAAGCCCGAACATGCTGAACTTATTCTCATTTTTTCAGGCATCTTGTTTTTTCCTGCGCTGATGAATTTTCTGAAAATGATGTCTTCAGGAAAAGTGAAAACCAACAAATTTCTGCTTTTATTTCTCTGGTTTTTATTGATTGCAGTGGTATCTGCATTTGTTTTCCCTGTTGCATCATACACTCACTTTACACTTGCGGCTATACCTTTGGCTGTGATAGTTGCCAACTGGTTTTTATCACTAAAAAAAGCATGGATTGCAGAATCGCTTTTTTTGATTTTACTCGGTGCTTTTATTTATTCCGAGATAATGAATAGGATGTAGGGGGAAATTAATTAAACCTTTCTGAACCTTCCGAAAACTCCGAGCGGAAGTTTATTTCCTGTTGTGGCTTGCAGGTAAAGTTCACCCGTTTCTAAAGCAGGTTTTCGTTCGAAATTATTGTAAATCAGATTTTCAATAATCATGGATGAAAATCCGAGTGAGTAGGTATTGAGAATTAGAAAATGTTTTTCTTCATCCAAAAGCTGAACTACATTTTTTATCATGTCGTCAATCATCTCTTCAAGCTTCCAGCTTTCGCCATTAGGGCCATGTCCGTAGGCAGGTGGATCAAGAATAATTCCGTTATATTTTTTCCCGCGCTTTACTTCACGTTTTACAAATTTCATGGCGTCTTCAACCACCCAGCGGATGTTATCTAAATTGCTGTGCTGCATGTTTTCGTTGGCCCACGTAACAACCTGTTTTATAGAATCAACATGCGTAACATCTGCGCCTGCAGCTTTTGCTGCAATGGAGGCTGCACCTGTGTATGCAAACAGATTGAGAAACTTAGGTTCACTTATATTTAGTGCTTGAACAGATTCAGTAATATAATCCCAGTTAACAGCTTGCTCGGGAAAAATACCAACGTGTTTGAATGATGTAAGTGCCAAACGAAATTTTAAATTTCCGTATTGTATGTTCCAGCGGTCGGGAGTGTTTTTAAGTTTGTTCCAGTTGCCCGAAGAACTTGATTTTGCTACAAATTTTACGTGCGCTTTTTGCTCCCACTCACGATAACTGAGTTTTGGTTGCCACACTGCCTGCGGCTCAGGACGGATTGTTATATATTGTCCGAAACGTTCGAGTTTCTCAAAATTGCCGACATCAATCAGCTCGTAATCCTTGAAGTTTTTTGGGGAGAGTAGAAGCATCTATTTTATTTACTTAGTGCATATACAATAGCATCTTCCAGTCGTAATTTTTTTCCTTCTTCATACCATCGTTTATTTTGTACAAGTTCAAAATCAGGTTCAAGTTTTGATTTTGTCATATTGTATTGTGCTTCAGATCCGCCAACCAAAGGATAGCCGGAAATCAAAATAAAATTATCCAGTGCTCCGAAAATTTTATACGCTTTTTCATCATCGCCTTTCATTTTAAAGAAAGCACTTGCTTCCATACTTCCGTAAACATTACTTTCCATTTCTCCGGCAACCCTTGAGTATTCAAGTCCGCTCATCAATGGAGCTTCTGCTTCATCAAGCTTACCCTGCATCATTAATGTGTATGCTATGCACATCATGGCTGCAGCTTTCAATCCCTTGTAGCCTTTCTCGGGAAGCAGGTTATACAATTCGTGTCCCATTTGTTTTACCTTTTCCCAGTCAGAATTAGGGTCAATTGCGGCTATGCTGAAGCGTAGAATAAAAATGGCACCATGAATGTAAATATTCCCTTGTTCTGTAGCAATTTCATGAGCGCGTTGGAGATTTTTTTCCATCACATCATACATCTCCTGCTGCCTGTAATATTCATAAGACCAGCAATAATACATTGCGAGTGCAAGCTTATCGTTTAGCTTTTCAGCTAAAGCCAGACTCTTTGCCATTTTTGCAGGAGCATCTTCGCGGAACATAAACGAGCCATAACAACCGTCAAACATGTTGGCATACAGCATTGCATATTCATCATTGTTTTCTTCTGCAATTTTTTCAGCCTCATTTAACATTGCAAATCCCTTCTCAAACTGAAACAAAAAGAGCTTGCAATATCCCGCCCAGGTTAATGTACGAGCAATTATCTGTTTGTTTATGTTCGCTGTTTTTCTGAATTCAGCATCATTGATTCGCGCATCTTTAATCCATTGGAATGTTTCTGAAAAGCCTCCGCGCACAGTCCAGTATGAACACAAAATTGAAAACATGTTCCATGCTTTTTCAAAGTTGCCGGTTTCAACAAGAATGTTGTATGCAGCACGAATATTCTGATATTCATACTCGAGTTTGTCTAACCATGCCTGAGAATTTACAATCCATAACTGACCATCGGCTGCAACACACAAGTCGTAAAAGTAATTAGCATAACGCAGTTTTGTTTCCTCCGCTTCAGCTGATTTCTCCAGCATTTCTTTTGCATATTCATGCACCGTTTGCAGCATATTAAAACGCGGTTCTGCGCTGTGGCTTACTAAAACAGGTTTTATTAAACTCACATCTAACAGACGCTCCATCATTTCTTCCACATCAACAAAAGCATTGCCGTCATTAATAATTACATCTGCCGATTCCATTGTCCAGCTGCGTTTGAAAACCCCAAGTTGACGAAAAATTTTCTGCGTGTCTTCGGTCAGTAGATTATAACTCCATTCAATAGCTCCGCGCAGTGTTTGCTGGCGTTCGGGTAAATCTTTATGTCCTTTTGAAACAAGGTCAAGTGTTTTCTCGATACGCGACATTAATGCTGCCGGCTGAAAAAAACGGGTGCGGGCTGCAGCCAGTTCAATGGCAAGCGGCAAACCATCCATGCGCTGACAGATTTCAATAATTGCCTCTGTATTTTCTCTCGTGAATTGCAGACGAGGGTTTACTTCCATTGCACGTTCAACAAACAGTTGTGTTGCCGGATAATTCCGAAGTTCATCAGGCGTAATGGTTTTGTTTTCGTCAGGAAGGGCAAGAGGCGAAAGGTTATAGATGCGCTCGTTGCGAATGTGAAGCGAAGTGCGGCTGGTAACCAAAACTTTTACATCCTTGCATCGCGTTATTATATCGCTGATAAATTTTGAAGCATCCACTACTTGTTCAAAATTATCCAGCACCAACAGAAAATTTTTATCACTGAGAAAATCAATCAATGTCTGTTCAATAGGCTGTTTACCGCTGTCATTTACGCCAAGAATATCAGCAATAGTGGGGGCAACTAAATTATAGTCAGTAACAGGAGCAAGCGGAATAAATGCCACACCATCTTTAAAATTATCTTTCAGGTAGTCGGCAATATGAATGGATAAAGTTGTTTTTCCTGTTCCTCCTGCACCAAGCAGGGTAATCAAACTCACTCCCTGCTTTGAAAGTAGTTCAGATACTTTTTTCAAATCCTCATCACGCCCGTAAATTTCGGATTTGATAAGTGGCAATTCAATCAGTTTGTGATGTTTTATTTCAATGCTTTGTGCAGTTGTTGCCGAAGTCTGTTGCTGGTCAAAAATCGCGTTCTCAAAAATCTCGCTCATCAAAACCGACAAATCATTTTCTATCAATTTTTGCAATTCTGCTGCATCTGAAAATGTTTGGTAGCAAGCTGTTTCACTTTTTTCGATATCGGCAAGCAATGCATTTAACTGCGGCTGACGTTCGGATGATTTTTTAACGTAAATTAGTTTAGGCTTTTTGTTTTCGCACAGGCGGTATTCATCTTCCAGCCCTGATATTTCTGCTCCCGGAGCCACCCAGCCATAGCTGTTCCAGTAAATGCCGAGAAAAATATGACTCTGTTCCAGGTAAGCAGAATACAAATCACGGGGCGGATGTGGTCGTGCACCGGCTTCAAAAAAAACAGGAATTAAACGCAGGTTGCTGATAGCTTCACGAGCAGATTTGCGCTCATCGGCCAGCTCATTAATAGTTGAACTGATAAAAACACGAACACGCTGATCAGGAGTTTTGATGATAGCCATGTTTTACAAATCTTACTTCTCGCGCTTTTTAGTATGGTTTTGCCAGGTGCGGCCTATACTAACGCCTCCCCAGGGAATCATGAAAGGGGTATCGGAAAATACATTCATGCCCAATAAGGGAGTAAAGCCAACGCGCAGCAGAAAATGTTCGCCATACTCGTTGGGTTTGCTGTGCCAACGCCAGCCAAGGAATGGCGCCATAAAAATCCGCGTAGGAGGATTGGTAAGGTAATAGCCTTCGCCACCTACGTTATTGGGCGAAAAATCAAGACGAAACAAAGCGCCAAAACCGATTTCTATTTTGCTGCGCTTTTTCCCGATTGTGAGATTGGCAGCTAAAGGAAAATGAATCATGCGGTCGGCATCGCGGATGGGAAGATATTCGGCACCTATGCGACCAAAAAGGGCAAGGTATTTTGATTTTACAATCAGCAACTCATAATTGGCTGAATAATAAAAGCCACTTCCGCCAAGCTCAACATAAAAATTATTGCGATTGGTGTTGCGGTTTTGGTCTTGCAATGAGATTTGCGAAAACGCAAAAAATGAAAAAGCAGAAAAGAAAAAAATAAGGAAGAGCCTTGCTTTCATTTTGCTTTTGTTAATTTTAAGGGCTTAAAAATAGAAAATAATAAGCACAAGCAGTATCTCTGCCTCTCTTATAAAAACCAGTTGACTATGAAAAAAACGCTACTCCTTCTCACTTTCTCATTTTCTTACCTTTTCACTCTACAGGCCCAAACCAGCGGAGGCCCCGATGCTTTCGGTTACACATGGATGCATTCCAATGCTATTGGCGGACCGGTTTACAACTGGATTGACATACTTCCCGTGGCAACGGAAATGAACGGATTTACAGATGACAACTCAGTAGGCTGGGTGCCTATGGGTTTTGATTTTCATTATTACTGGACCGACTACAATCAGGTGCGTGTGGGCAGCAACGGCTGGATTTCATTTAATAATGTGGGAAATATTGCTCATAGTTTTCCGCTTATTCCTTCACCGGGAGGCAATGCTGATAATTATGTTGCTCCGTTTATGGTGGATCTGAATTTTGACAGCGAAGCTAATCCCGGAAGAGTTTACTACTGGAGCAATAATGTGGATACGTTTATTGTTACCTATTATCAGGCTCCGTTTTGGGCAAATGCGCAGCCCGATTTTACAGGCTCTAACACCTTTCAGGTTATTTTTACCAATACAGATAGTTCTATCACTTTTCAATATGCCGAACAAACCGGTTTTGTGCAAAATACAGGGCTTAATGATATTGTAATAGGTATTGAAAATGTTACGGGTGCAATAGGTTTGCAATGCACGGTAAATAATTATCCGGTGGCTCCTGCTGCTATTAAATTTTACTATCCCGAAACGGTTACGCTTGAAATTCCTGACCTGAAACCGGCATGGAATCAGAATGATGAAAATGCAGGTTTATTCTTTTTTAAAGGCAGCGCAACGTATCTGCAAAGCAATATCACCAATGTCGGAAATGCTATGGTTGACGCACCTTCCAATGCTATTGCCAATTTTCTGGATGCACAGAATATTTCCAGTTTTTCGTCAACTGTTCCATTAGGTTCTATTGCTCCCGAAGCGGATACTACTATCAATTTTGACGGTGTGCTTTCACTGGATAATCCGGGTGATTATACCTATCGTGTTTCGGTAAGCAACAGCAGCGATTTAAATACCTACAACAACAACAATGATTTTGAAATAGTGGTAGTTGACAGTGCCAACGGTGAGGTGGTGTTAAGCTATGTTCCCGAAGATTCAACGTTTCTCACCTTTGTTTCGTGGAACGGGGGAGGAGGTAACAGCGGTGCGGCCATAAAAATTATTCCGCCTTATTATCCGGCAACTATTGTAGGTGCCGAGTTTTTTGTGATGTCTAACCTGGGTGGGTTTAATCCCGTTCCGCATGGGTTTACCACTAACATTGTTACCGAAAATGTGCAGAATCAGCCGGCAGTTATTCAGGCCACCGAAACGGTTAGCAATGCACAGCTTTTTCCTTCGCAGTGGAACCGGGTTGATTTCACAAATCCCTATACGGTTACTTCCGGACCGGTTTATGTAAACTGGATTATGGGTGGCGATTCCATTGCGCTGGGCACACATCCGTATGGACCTATCTCAAACCGCAGTTTTGAAATACTGGATGGCGACTGGGCCGAATACCGCCAGGGAGCCAATGAAGATCTGGGTATTCGTGTCATCATTTCTTCCGATGGTGCGCAGCCCGATACCACGGTGTTAGGCGTTGGCGATGTTGTTTTGGAAAACGATGTTATACTGTATCAGAATTATCCTAACCCTGCGGAAAGCATCACTACTGTTGAATTTTATATTCCTTCTGCAACTGACGGTGTGTTTAACCTTTACAATGCTGCGGGCAGTTTGATAAATACTATTTCATTCAGTTCATTAAATCAGGGAAAACATCGCGTAGATATAAACACGGCCAAACTTGCAGCAGGGATTTATTACTACTCGCTTGGGGTAAAAGACAGAGTGTATTCAAAGAAAATGGTGGTAAGCCAATAGCATATGACCCTTCTTCAAAGCCTTTACTGCAATCAATATCTTGAACTGAAACAACAGGGAAAAGAAAGTGCAGCAAACAAAAACGGAAATGTAATAGCAGCAGTTTCTTTGTTCTGCAATGTAATTACCGTATTACTGTTGCTTTCTGTTTTGTCAAACGTTTTTGCTGATTATATGGGTGATACCATCAGAAATGTATTTCACGGAAGCAGCGGACGAATGATAGGACGCCTGATTGCCATCATAGGGTTAGCGCTGATTTTTCCGATTGTAAAATTTACGGTTGGTAAAAAGGAATATTATGACAAAACCATCGCCACCTTTGAGGCGCTGCCCGATGCAGAACAAAAGGCAGTATCAAAACGCGGGCTTATTTATTTTTTTGGCAGCATTGGTGCTGCCATTGTAAGCGGCTTGTTGCTTGCTGTTTAACTATCATTAACAAATGATTAAGAAGCAGGCGAAAATTAAATCCATATTTTCGTGCTCTCAAAATTTAAAAAACATAAATTATGAAACGTTTAACCCTTTTATCATTAATCATTTTTTCAACCTTAAACATTATGGCACAAAACCCTAAAGTATTTTTTGATGTAACGGCAGATGGCGAAAAGCTTGGTCGTATAGTATTTGAACTGCGCGCAGATGTGGTACCACTGACTGCCGAAAACTTCCGTGCGCTTTGCACAGGAGAAAAAGGTTTTGGCTACAAAGGCTCACCTTTTCACCGCGTTATTCCGGGATTTATGAATCAGGGTGGCGATTTTACAAATGGTAACGGAACAGGCGGTAAAAGCATTTACGGCAATAAATTCAATGACGAAAATTTTACCCTTAAACATACCGAACCCTTTTTGTTAAGCATGGCTAATGCCGGACCTAACACCAACGGTTCGCAGTTTTTTATTACTACCGCAGTAACCTCATGGCTGGATGGCAAACACGTTGTGTTTGGTAAAGTAATAGAAGGTACTGATGTGGTTAAAGCAATTGAAAAATTAGGCAGCCAAAGCGGTGCTACTTCTAAAAAGATTATTGTGTCTGACTGCGGACAGTTGAAATAATTTTTTGAAGTTTTGAAAGAGTCCCCTCACGGTTTAATCCTGAGGGGACTCTTTATTTTTGCCTTTTTTTTTAAAACATTTTTGTCCCGAATTATCTCTAAGATGTCCGTAATTAGAATTGCAATTCTAATTACGGACATCTTAGAAGTGATTGCGGACATCTTGAAAGTAATTACGGACATCCAAGAAGTGATTACGGACACTTAAGAAACGATTGCGGACATCTTAGAAGTAATTGCCGACATTTTGAAAGTGATTACGGACACTCAAGAAATAATTGCGGACATCGAAGATGTGATTGCGGACAACCCCGAAGTAATTGCGGACAACTTGGTTCTAATTGCGGAAAGGCTTGATGACAAAAGATTTGTTTAGAAACAGGATTACTCTACCACCACCTTTCTCACCACCACCTCATCACCTGCACGGACTTTAAAGAGGTAAAGCCCTTTTGAGAAACCTTCAAGATTTAGTTTTTCGGTAAAATATTTTGTGTTGCCAACTCGGTTAAAGTAAACTTGCTGGCCAACTGCATTGGTTAATTCCATTTCCAGTGCAACCGGCTTTTCGGTTTCAAAAAGCACATTCAAAATTCCGGAAGTAGGGTTAGGATAAACCGACAACTGACCATTGACTATTGACAACTGACTAATTCCCACCCCAAACTCAACTACAATAATAGTATGGCTTACCGAAGTGGTGCAGTTATAATTAATAGCAGTTTGCGTGATAGTATAAATGCCCGGCTCGGTATAAGCATGTACAGGGTTTTCGGCTGTTTCAACAAAGCTGCCGTCACCAAAATCCCAGAACCATTGCTCGGCATTTACCGAGGTGTTGGTAACCGTTACTGTTCCTAAACCGGATAGAATAACCGTATCGGTATTCATAGTAAAATCAGCAACCAATCCAAGATTGGTGCAGTTCCATTGCACATCAATAATATGAATGGCGGTATCGGCACAGGTAGCGTTGGCGGCAATCAAAAACACCGGATGCGTGCCCACTTCAGTATAGGTATAAACCGGATTTTGAATAAAAACATTAGGGCTTCCGTCACCAAAGTTCCAGTTCCAGGTTGATGGCGCAGGTGCAGTAAGGTCGGTAAAACTTACAGGTGTATTTATCTGTGCGGTGTTGGGCGAACTGAATTGCGCATTGATGGTAGGCAACACGGTAACGGTCATATCATCGGTGGCAACACAACCATACGGGTCGGTCATAATTACCTGATATGTTCCGGCCTGCAGGGTTTGGTAGGTTTGTGCTGTTTCACCGCTTAAAATAATGCCGTTCCATTTCCATACAAAAGTTGCTCCGGGGTTTCCTGCATTAAGTAGGGGATAGGCTTCGTTGGTACACATTACTTCATCAAAGCCAATATTCACCGATGGGTCGCTTACAAAAAGGTTCATGGTATCGCCACCCATACAGCCTTCGGCCGAGGTAATGGTAACACTGTAATCGCCCGGCAAAATAGTTTGCAGAAATTGTGAATTCTCGCCAATAGGGTTGCCGTTAAAATTCCAGGCATAGGTTGTTGCATTTGGAATTCCGGCATCCAGCACGGGGAAATTGGCATTTACGCAAACCGCATCATCAGCACCCAGATCAACAGGCAAAACAATAAACACATCTAAGTTGATGTTATCGGTTCCCGAACAACCGCTGCCGTAATCAACCGTAACACTGTAATCACCCGGACCAACGGCCTGTACAATTTGTGTGTCATCGGTAATCGGGCTTCCGTCTAATGTCCATGAATAAACAGCTCCCGTATTTCCTCCTGCATTCAGAAAAGGCATATCCTGCAAGTAACAAATTGAAGTATCGGGGCCTAAGTCAATAACCACTGCATCCAGAACATGAATGGTGTCAACAGCCTTTGAAGTTCCGCAACAGCTGGTTGTTATCAGTTCAACAATGTAATCACCGGGCGTATCAAACGTAACTGTGCCCGGATTTTGGTCGGTTGAAGAAGTAATGCTTCCGCCCGGAATATTCCATTCATAAGTAAGTGCCGTTGAAGAAGCGCTGAGGTCGGTGCTTTGTCCTGCGCATAAAGTAGTTTTAGTAGCTACAATTTCGGGAGGCGTAAAATCAGTAGTAATATCAACAAAATTGGCGTAGAAAAAAGGAACACCGTCAACAATAAGCGAAATATTGCGGAAGCCCAGCGGCCCTGAATACTGAACGCTGTCGGTGTTTTCCTCGCTTCCTGCCGGTGTTGCACCGTAACCAAAAATCCAGTTGATGATTCCGGTTGTGTCGGTTTCAATCACCACATTTGAATTGGTGCAGCCATAATATTCAACTCTGATTTCGGGTTCAAATCGGTTGTAGTTGTAAGGACGCAGAACCTGTGCTGTGCTTCCGAATTCATAAAAAGGTGCGCTCATGCCGTCAGAGCCTTTTCCACCCTGTCCACCCTGTCCGCCTTGTCCACCGTTTCCGCCATCACCACCTTCTCCGTTGTTGCAGCTGTGATCGGGACCAAAATCACCTAACACACCGCCTTCTCCACCCAAACCACCTGCGCCACCTTGTCCGCCTGCGCCACCGGGCCCGCCTTGTCCGCCATCACCGGGGGTTAAATAACAATCTTGTACAATGCCGTTAATACCGTTATTAAAAACAAAAACACAGAATGAGCCACCGCCACCACTGCCGCCCAGTCCACCGCCACCGGCTTGTCCGCCTTCGCCACCACCACCGCCACCGCCACCGCTGCCGGCATTGTGGTAAGCTGTATCACCGGGATAAGGAATAGGGAAGGGGGTAGGAATATAAGGGTCGAGTGCAGCAGGCTCACAACCTTTTGCACCACCACCGCCACCGCCACCACCACCGGCTCCGTGTGTTTGTCCGGGGTCGCCCTGCTCACCAACTCCGGGAACATACCAGCCTCCGGCAAAAGTGGCTTCGCCCTGCAATCCGTTAAAGCCTTCTATGCCGTCAGCACCATCTGTTCCGCGAACACCGTGATTTATTGTTTGAGCCAGACAGTTTGTATTCTGATACGTTAATTCGCACATTCCTATTCCACCGTTTCCGCCTTGTCCGGGGGCATAGCCTTCACCGTTTTCGCCATCAAATCCGTTGTTGGTATATTCACTTCCGGGCGATACAATCCATTGGCAAAAACCAAGAATACATTGTTCTTCCACTTCAAAACCGCCCCACTCAGCCCCTTCACCACCATTGCCTCCGGCATTGCTTCCGGGAAATGAACCCGAAGCACCGATACCACCTGCACGGCAGCAATTGCCTACATCTTGTCCTGTTTCGCCACCTGTTCCGTTGGCACCATCTAAACCTGTTGTTCCGTCATCACCGGGCAATCCGTCTGAACCATTACCTACCGTTACATAACAACGCGAAATTGTGTATTCACTGCAGCCCGAAATATAAATTCCGTAAACCGAAACACCGTTGCCGGTTGCATCTTCTACTTCAAGGCGCAAATCCAGCAATCTGAAATTGCTGATGTTAACGCAGTTTATGCCAATAAGCGCAGGAGGAACCGTTTGTATATTTGAATTATCACGCAAAATTTTGGTGATGTTGCGGTTGCTTTTTATCCAGGTTGTTACATCAAAGCCGCCCTCAATAGTAAGGTCGGCAAGCATTTGTAAAGGTTGTGTAATGGGATAATCACCTTCTGCCATTCTTATTTTTTTGCTGGCAGGACTAACCAATGTCAGTCCGTAATCTAATGAAGCGGGATTTGCTTTTGTGCCCGCAGCACCGCTGCCGGCACCAGTTGGCGAAACATAAATTATTCCGCATTCCTGCGCGAAAATAGAAACGGATTGGAATGAAAAAATAAGGAGTAAAAGTACGTTACGCAACATCAGAATAAATGAGTAGTAAGTTGAAAAGGCTTACAAAATTAGAAATTATTCAGCAGGGTGTTGAACAGATAATCAAGGAACATGAAAAATTTATTGCACCAAACTATTCACATTCTGCAAATTAAATCACACATTTGCAATCCTCTAAAAAACCCAAACCCATTTTCATTTATGAATTTCCGCAACCTACTCTTTGCAGTTTTTGTTTGCTCTGTAGCAGCATGCTCACAACAAACCGAACAAAAAATTACCGACTGGCAGGATATTGAAAAAGATATCCAGACAAAATTAATTATGGCCGAAGATGGCGCTGTGATTGAATTGCCTGCCGGTAATTACAAATTTAAAGGCAGTCTTTCGCTCGAAGGTAAACACAATGTTACAATCAAAGGCGCTGGTCTGGATAAAACCATTCTTTCGTGGGAAGGACAAACCGAAGGTGCAGAAGGATTGAAAGTAGAAAACTGCAGTGGTTTGGTTTTTTCTGATTTTACTATTCAGAACACAAAAGGTGATGGAATAAAAACACAAAAAATAAAACGCCTTACTTTTCAAAACATGAAAGTAGAGTGGACGGGCGAACCCAGCGAAAAAAACGGAGCTTATGGATTTTATCCCGTTGATTGCGACTCGGTGGTAATGGATAACTGCATTGCCATTGGCGCATCCGATGCCGGAATTTATGTTGGTCAGTCACGCGACATCATTGTAAAAAATTGCGAAGCGTATCATAATGTTGCAGGTATTGAAATTGAAAATTGTATCCGTGCCGATGTGTTTAATAATTATGCACACGAAAACACCGGAGGACTTTTGGTTTTTGATATGCCGGGATTAACACAAAACGGATCAAAAGTGCGCCTGCATCACAACCGCAGTATTAATAACAGCTACCGCAACTTTGCACCTAAAGGAAATATTGTTGGTGAGGTTCCGCCCGGAACAGGTGTCATGATTCTGGCCACCAAAGAAGTAGAGATCTTTGAAAATGATATTGAGAAAAACAACACCATAGGCATTGCCATTGTAAGCTACAAATTAGTTCAGCAATCGCATAGCGACACCACATTCAATCCTTATCCCAAAGCTATTTATGTGCATGACAATCGCATCAGCATTTCAACGTTCAGCACACCTTCTTTGGATTACGATCTTGGAAAATTATTGCTCTACAAATTTCCGATTAGCCGCCCGTACATTGTTTTTGATGGCTACATGGATCCTTCCATTGAAATTAAAAACGGCAATTATGTTGCGCCTTACAGTATTTGTATTGGCGACAACGGAGGTGCAAAATTTGCTGCAATGGATGCCCCCAACGAATTCAAAAATATGACCACCGACCGCACCAATTTTGATTGCGCGCTTACCAATCTTACTCCTGTAAATCTTTAATGAAACGGTTTTTTCTGTTTGTTTTTGTTCTCGCATTTTCTTTTTCTGCGCCAGCACAAACCATTGACCCAAGTAAAATTGAAATTGTTCGCGACACCTTTGGTGTACCACACATTTTTGCAAATACCGATGCCGAAGTTGCTTATGGTTTAGCGTGGGCAACATTAGAAGATGATACAGCCAATGCTCAATTTCTGTTGCTTGCTGCAAAAGGTGTTTTAGCTCGTCATCTTGGAGTTGAAGGCGCAAAAATTGATTACGCTGCACAACTTATGGGTGTTATTGATTTTGTGGAAGAGCATTATGAAAAAGATGTTCCCGAAGATTACAAACGGGTGCTGGAAGGTTATTGTGCAGGCGCAAATGCGTATGCAAAAGCACATCCGAAAGAATTGTTTGTAAAGGAAAAATTTTTCAATGTGCGTCCGCAGGAAGCACTTGCAGGCTATATGCTTGGACTTTCTCTGATGGCAGGTGTTGATGGCACAATCAATGATATTCTTAACGGTGGTATTCTCCAACGCCTGCCCGAAGGTGCTGATGAAGGTATTGGTTCTAACGCCATTGCTTTTAATTCAAAAATGACAAGCGATGGCAATACCTACCTTGACATTAATTCGCATCAGCCGTTGGAAGGTTTGCTCTCGTGGTACGAGGCACATCTCTGCAGCGAAGAAGGCTGGAATATCACCGGTTCACTTTTTCACGGTGGACTTTCTATTTTTCACGGAACCAACGAAAACCTTGGATGGGCGCACACTACCGGCCATGTTGATGGTATTGATGTTTTCAAACTAACAATGCACCCACGCAAAAAGAATTTTTACAAATTTGACAACAAGTGGTTGAAGTTGGAAACTAAACGCGCCAAGCTTCGCGTGAAAATAGGGAAGAAAGAAAAGAAAGGCTTTATTCTCGCTATCGGAAAAAAATACTGGAAAAGTATTTACGGCCCAACGCTGAAAACCAAACACGGAACGTTTGCCATGCGCCTGCCGGCATTGCTTACATTGAAAGCCGGTGAACAGTGGTACCGTATGAACAAAGCACAGAATTACACCGAGTTTTTGAATGCGCTGAAAATTCAGGGAATATCTCATCAGAATGTTACTTACGCAGATAAAAACGATACAATATGCCTGATTGCAAATGGATTATTTCCTATCCGCGATTTAAGTTATGATTGGAATAAAGTAGTTCCGGGCGATACTTCTGCAACGCTCTGGAAGTCGTATTATCCGGTTGAAAGCTATGCAACGTTTTTAAATCCTGAATGTGGTTTTGTGTTCAATGTAAACAATTCTGCGTTTGACGGAAGCGGTGAAGACTGCAACTTAGAAGGAGAGTGTTATGCACCCACCATGGGCTATAAAGAAGAAGTGAATAACCGCAGTTTACGCTTCTACGAATTGATGGAACAATACGGAAGTGTGAATTATGATGATTTTAAACGCATAAAATTTGACCACACCTACCCCCAAAAAATAAAATTTCTGCGCGATTTTCCGTTGGATGAATTCATGACTCTGGACGAAGAAAAATATCCCGACATAGCTGATGCCATCAAAAAGATAAAAGCCTTTGACCTTACTGCCGACAGCCTTGACCCGAACTTTGCAACGGTGCTGCTTTCCATGCTCAGGTTGTATGAAAATACAGGAGGTAAAGAAGACAGTCTTCGCAAAAGCAAAGACTACAGAATTGAATTGGCCGTAAAAAGTATTCGCGAAGGCAAGGAGCATTTAATTAAACATTTCGGAACAATAGACTTGCCACTCGGAAAAGTTCAGGTGCTGGAACGTGGAGGGAAAGCACTGGCAATAAACGGCTGTCCTGATTGCATACGTGCAGCCTATTCAAGTCCCATGGCAGATGGCCGGATGCGCATTTGGGTAGGTGACAGTTTTGTGCAATTAGTTAAATTCACTAAAGCTGGACCAGAAATTGAAAGTATTCATTCTTATGGTGCATCAAGCCGTCCATATAGCAAGCACTACAACGACCAGATGGAATTGTTTGTAGCCCATAAACTGAAAAAGCGCTCGCTCAACAAAGAAGAAGTTTACAAAAGCGCTGAACGGATTTATCATCCGCAGTAAATAAATTTTCTCTGTTTATATCAATACCGTCTTTTCTGCCCTTTCGTGCTTAATCAACAACCATTAGCCGAGGTGCAGCTATTCATGAATGAATTATTTATATTTTTCGCCTCTTCAAACTAAAAACCTAAAAAATGAAATTTTTCTACGCTTCTGTTTTTACTCTTTTTATTTGTTTAAACATTGTTAACCTAAGCACTGCAACTGCGCAGGATGGAACTCCTCAGGGAGGGTGTTTTGCATTTTCATCGCAACAAAATGTTACCTGCAATGGTCAATGTAACGGTTCAGCAACAATAACCTTTGTAGGCGGAGGCGGCTTTGGAACCCATGCTTATTCATGGAACACCGTTCCGGTGCAAACCACAGCAACAGCTACTAACCTTTGTGCAGGAACATATACTTGTACCATTACCACTTCAAATGGTTGTGTAACTACAGAGCAAGTTACCATTACCCAGCCGGCCGGTATAACAATTACAATAACAAAAGAAGACGCTACCTGTTATGGAGGAACAGATGGTTCAGCAACAGCTAATGTAACCGGTGGTTCAGGAAATATTACTTACTCATGGAACACTACACCTGTGCAAACCACACAAACAGCTACTAATCTTACAGCCGGAACCTATACCGTTACCGTAACCCGCAACGGTTGCTCCAAAACGGCAACAGTAACTATTAACCAAGGGCCGCAAATTACCGGAAGCATAAGTACTACACCAGCAACCTGTGGATTAGCTGACGGAACAGCAACAGCATCTCCTCAAGGAGGTTATGGCGGTTTTACGTATTCATGGAACACTACACCAGTACAAACTACACAAACGGCAACTGGGCTTTCGGTAGGTACTTACATTGTTACTGTTACAGATGCCGAAGGTTGTACACAAAGTGGGCCTGCTCAGGTTGGCAGTGTTGGCGGCCCAACAATAACGGTTACCGAAACCCCTGTAACCTGCAATGGTGGGACAAACGGAACCGCAACAGCAACCCCATCGGGAGGCGTAGGACCTTATACTTATGCATGGGATACCGATCCGGTTCAAACTACACAAACTGCAACAGGACTGGAAGTTGGAACATATACAGTTTATGTAACCGATGCGCAAGGCTGTAACGGAGAAGCCACAGTTACAGTAACACAATCAAATTCAATAACAGTTACTGCAACATATACCGACCCACTTTGCTTTGGCAGTGCAAATGGAACAGCTTCTGCAACAGCTTCAGGAGGAACTACTCCATACTGGTTTCAGTGGAATACAAATCCTGTTACATATAGTGCCAACGCAACAGGGCTACTTGCCGGTACTTACACCGTTACTGCTACCGATAATTTTGGGTGTACTGCAACTGCAACTGTTACTTTGGTTCAGCCGGCCCTGATGCAAACCAATATAACGTTTGAAAATCTTTCATGTAATTCAGCTAATGATGGATCAGCAACAGCTAACGTTACAGGCGGAACACAGCCCTATGCGTTTGACTGGAGTACAATTCCTGATCAAGCCACTCAAACAGCTGTAAACCTTGCAGCCGGAAGCTATTCGGTATTGGTT
The DNA here is from genome assembly GCA_050186075.1 of Bacteroidia bacterium. Classification (GTDB taxonomy): domain Bacteria; phylum Bacteroidota; class Bacteroidia; order SXHM01; family SXHM01; genus SXHM01. The sequence goes on along the minus strand of JBFWYU010000003.1, from coordinate 79,607 downwards.
ACCGATTCTAATGGTTGTGTTTCAACTGCAGGTGTTACCATTACTCAACCGCCTGCTATAACCCTTTCAGTTTCTTCAACAAACACTCCTTGCGGACAGCAAAACGGAACTGCAACAGCAACCGCAAGCGGAGGTGAAGGAACATTGGCTTATTCATGGAATACCAATCCTGTTCAGACAATCGCAACGGCAACTAATCTTCCTGCGGGAACCTATACTGTAACTGTAACGGACGATAATGATTGTTCGGTAACAGCAACGGCAACAGTTGTTTCCCCGGGAGGACCGTCATCAACGGTTTCGCATACAAACGTAAGTTGCAACGGGGGAAATAACGGAACGGCAACCGTAACACCTTCAGGCGGAACACAACCTTATACCTATTTATGGTCACCGGGTGGGGCAACAACACAAACCGCTTTTGGATTAACGGCCGGAACGTACACAGCTACTGTTACCGACCAGTCGGGCTGCACAACAGTATCTACCGTTACCATTAATCAACCTGCAGCAATAGCAATTACATTGGATGCAACCGATATTGCGTGTTTTGGCGAAACTTCAGGAGCAATAAATTCAACTATTGAGGGAGGTGTTACTCCATACACCTATTCCTGGAACACAACACCGGAACAAACAACCAGTGCAATTTCAAATTTAGTTGCCGGTGATTATACCTTAACTGTAACCGATGCTAACGGTTGCACGGCAGATGAAACAGCAACAGTAGCTGAGCCTGCAGAACTAACAGCAAGTACTGTACAAACACATGTTTCATGCAATGCAGGGAATAATGGTTCGGGCACAGCAAATGCAGTTGGCGGAACACAACCTTATACCTATTCATGGAATACAAATCCTGAGCAAACTACTGAAACAGCAATTAATCTGGAAGCAGGCACTTATGATGTAACAATTACAGACGCAAATGGATGTTCTGTTGTCGAGTCGGTTACTATAACCGAGCCTGAATTTTTAAATGTTGCTTCAAGTGCAACACCGGAAGATTGCGGACAATCTAATGGAACAGCAACAGCAACCGTAACCGGAGGAACAGGAAATTATACCTATTCGTGGAATACAAACCCGGTTCAAACTACAGCTTCAGCAACCGGGCTTTTGTCGGGTACCTATACTGTAACTGTTACCGATGAAAATGCCTGCTCTGCAACATCCATTATCAATGTACCTAATGCGGGTGGACTTAATGCCGAAGCGAACGGAACCAACGTGAGTTGCTTTGGAGGCAATAACGGAACTGCATCACTGGGTGTTTCGGGCGGCACACAGCCCTATTCGTTTTCATGGAATACAAACCCTGTTCAAACTACACAATCAATAACAGGACTAACTGCCGGAACCTATACCGCAACTGTTACCGATAATTTAGGTTGTGAGTTTACAGCAACGGTTACTATTACAGAGCCTGCTGAATTTACAGTAAATGCCACACACGAAAATATTTTATGCAACGGACAATTAACAGGAACTGCAACTGCTAACCCAACAGGCGGTACAACTCCATATACTTACGCTTGGGATACACAACCTGCACAAACTACGGCTTCTATCAGCGGGCTTGCAGCAGGAGTTTACACCGTTCTGGTTACCGATGCAAACGGTTGTGAGGCATCTGCCACTTCAAACATTACGCAACCTGCATCACCGCTTACAGCAACTACATTGCAAACACATGTTTCGTGTAACGGGGGAAGTAACGGAGCAACCACTGCAAATCCTGTAGGTGGAACAGCACCTTATAGCTACTCATGGAATACCGTTCCTGCCCAAACAACACAAACAGCTTTTGGTCTAACTTCAGGAACATATACCGTTGTTATTACCGATGCTAATGGATGCTCAGTTTCAAAAAATGCAACTATTAATCAGCCTACTGCCATTACATCAACGGTTGCTGTAGATGATGCAACCTGCGGGCAAACGGATGGAGAAGTAACCGTTACACCTTCAGGCGGAACGGGCAGCTACACTTATTCATGGAACACTTCACCTGTCCAGACTTCTGCAACAGCAACCGGGCTTGCAGCAGGTGTTTATACCGTAACCATTACCGATGCCAACAACTGCACCACAACAGCCAGCGCAACTGTAAACAATACAGGTGCTGCCGATTTAAGTATTTCAGAAACCAATGTAAGCTGCTTTGAAGGCAACAACGGAACAGCAACAGTTATAGCCACTGGCGGAACAGGAAACCTCACTTATTCATGGAACACCACACCGGAGCAAACCACAGCATCGGCAACGGGATTGGAAGCAGGAACATATACGGTAACAGTTACTGACCAAAGTGGTTGCGAATCATTTGAAAGCGCAACCATTACCGAACCAACTGAACTTACTGTTTCTGCAAGTGGAACAGATCCCTCGTGTATCGGTTGTGCAGATGGAAGCATTACTGCAAGTACTTCGGGTGGAGTTGCCCCTTATACTTATTCATTCAACGGAACTCCTGTACCATCAACGGTTACTGGTGTTCCTGCGGGAACATATTGCTTTGATGTAACCGATAATAACGGTTGCACAACACAGGCTTGTGTTACTCTAACCGACCCACCGGTAGGAATTGCAGAAGAAGAAAACCCTATTTCGCTGAACGTTTATCCTAATCCTGTTTATGAATTGTTTACCATTGAAATGGAATTGGGAAAAGAAACAGAAGTAAATATTTCGCTTTACACACTTACCGGAAATCTGGTGTTTGCTAATTCACGCGAAGCAAACGGAAACTACAAAGAGAACATTGATATTTCTAATCTGGCTGCCGGAATGTATATATTGAATGTGCAGGCACAGGGAGAGAATATGGTGAGAAGAATGGTGAAGAGATAAACTTCACACTGTGATAAAAAAGAAAAGGCTGAATAAAATTTAGCCTTTTCTTTTTTATTTTTTCTGCTCTTTTTTCGGGTCGGGTTTTGTTTCTCGGGGACCGCGTTTATAAATAATAAGTCCCTGCAAAAAATTGCGCAGCAGTTGGTCGCCACAGGCAACATAATTTGGATGGTCGTCTTTGCGGAACAGCGCACTCAACTCGCTTTTAGAAACGGTGAAATCTGCCAGCTTCAGAATATGGATAATATCCTCGTCCTTTAGCTCAAGAGCTATGCGCAGTTTTTTAAGTATGTCGTTATTGGTTAACATTAATTACCTCGCTGTTTTTGTTTTGCCTTTTTAATAGAATCTAACTTTGCCTGATTATCGCTTGCGTGTTTTACTACTTCTGTTTTTCCGGTTGAAGGATTTTCTATTGTTCCTTTTTCGGCTGAACCTTTGGTGTTGGTTTCGCCCATTTTAGTTGTTTCGCCTTGCTCTTTATTGGTATTAACTACTGCATTGTCGCTGTTCAGTTGAACTTTATCATTTGCAGGGTTCGAATCAATGTGATTCACAAGAGGTGTATCAATTTGCAAACTGTTGTTTGTGCTTGTGTCGGCTTTGTTTCCGTTGCAAGCAACAGCAAATACTGCAACCGCAACAATACTAATTGGCAATAAGAATTTTTTCATTTTTCAGAATAGAGTTTTCGTTTTTAATAATCAGGGTGTAAACACCTGCGCTCAACGCATTTTTATTGAAATATAGTTTGTTTAATCCGGTTTTGGTTTTGTCTTTGTAAAGCAATTTTACCAATTCACCGTTAATATTGTAAATGCTGATGTCAATCATTTGAGCTATGTCTAATTCAAATTCTATGCTGAATAAATCAATCACCGGATTTGGATAAACGTTAAATTGTTTTTCATCCGCTTCTTCAATACTGTTGCTTCCGCCTGTGCCTTTTATTTGTGCTACCCAAGCGTTGTAAGTATTGCTTGCACCAACGTTGGAAGGCACACCATAACAACCTACCATCCAAACTTCGGCTGCCGAGGCATTGTGCTTACGACCCATTGCCGAGTAATCGCCCCAACGTTCTTCATTGCCCTGAATGTCAACAGCACTTTCACCGGCTTTTACTGAAACTGAATTTGACCAACTCATATTGTTATCGCAGTTTACAACGCGAACGGAAGGATAGCTGTTTTGTCCTGAAGAAAGAAAACCAATCATTACACTTTTATCACTTACAGAAGTTGCAAATGATGCAACGGATGGATAGCAATAATCTTGCGAACCTTGCAAACCAAATGTGCTTGAAGTATTTGTTCCTGCATTCAAATCCATACGATTATAGTTGATACCGTTCCATGAGCCACCAATATCGGAGTTAAAAACAAAATGAATAATTCCATTGAGGTAAAAAGCATTTTGCACACGGTTATCACCTGTATTAATCAGGTCAGAAGAACCTTGCATGTTGCCGTTTGCACCCGGTGAGTATGCCGTTGTGCTTAACCAATAGCTTTCAATAGTTTCGTTGCCCGATGACATATCATTGGTTAAATCATGCAAGTAAACTTTGTTGCTGCCTGATGAATTGTTGCTCACTAAATAAATTCCGGGACCATAATTTCCCTGTTGCCCAAACGAAGCAGGAATAAGTGTAAACGCTACATTTCCTTCGCCATCAACTACATTAGGCCAATATTGGTATTGAAGATTTCCACCATCGTATCCGGCTTGTTTAGGAATTTGAAACAATACGTTTCCATCACTCTGACCTGCGTTGGTAAACATGTTTCCGGAAATATACAATTCGTTGTTAGAAACTCCGATATTAGGATAATCTAACCAATCGTTTGGATTGGAAGTATTGCCGGGGATGCTGTAAGTCCACCAGCCATCGCTGGGGTTATTGGTTTTTGAAAATGCAACAAGTATTTGTGAAGTGGTGTTATCTGTTCCGTGAAGAATTACAAAAATAAAACGGTCGGCTTGCGAATCATACAACACTTTTGGGTCGTAAATATTTCCGGAGAGGGATGGCTCATTGAAAAAATCAAAGTGTGTTACATAAGTTGAAATATAGGTTCCGTTATTTTGGTAATACTCAATAGTGGTATTATCGGAGCTAACTAATTTTCCGCCATTAGAGATGGCAATAGTGTTATCGGGCGGTGTGCCATCATACATTTCATTGCCAAGAAAATCAACTCCAACAACAGGATTAATAGCAGCCGATGAAGGAGGCTCAATTCCGTCAATCATTTTTCCGCTTTGTTGCTGACGCTCCAATTGTTTCTGTGCTTTAATGTGCATCAACAATTCGTGGTTGGGTGTTTTGTGCTTTATTTCTTTTGGTGTTGACTTATTCACTATCACACGATTCCAGTTCTTCTCGCTCATTTCAGGTTTTTTCAAACCATAGAAATGTGCGGTTAGCACTTCTGATTTATTGGTATTTATTTTTTTTTGAGTTGCCAAAGCAGAGCATAGTTCTACTTTGGAATGTTGCGCAAATGCTGAAAAGTAAATGCCCAACGATAAAAATAGGAGGGTAAGGTTTTTCATGGTACGATAGATTTTGTTACCGTAAAATAAAAAAGAAAAAAGGAAGAAACCAAAATTTATTTCCCCGAAAACTCTTTCTTAATACGCTTCATGTAGTTAGAGGCGTAAACAAAATCATTGATTTCCTGATTGTCGGTACGCAAAATTTCTTCGTTGCTGCCTTCCCACCATTTCTCACCTTTGTAGATGAAAATAATGTTGTCACCAATTTCCATTACCGAGTTCATGTCGTGGGTAATAACTACGGTGGTGATGTTAAACTCTTCGGTAATTTCTTTAATAAGGTTATCTATTACGATGGAAGTTTTCGGGTCCAGTCCCGAATTGGGTTCATCGCAGAAAAGGTATTTAGGGTTCATGGCAATGGCGCGGGCAATAGCTACGCGCTTTTTCATTCCTCCGCTTATTTCAGAAGGGTAGAGATGGTTACTATTTACAAGATTTACGCGGGTAAGACAAAAGTTGGCACGTTCGCGTTGTTCTGCCTCGCTCATTTTTGAAAAAATGCTGAGCGGAAACATTACGTTTTGTTCAACGGTAAGCGAATCAAACAATGCGCCTCCCTGAAAAAGCATTCCCAGTTCCTGGCGGATTACTTTCTTCTCTTTAAAATCCATGGAAAGAAAATCGCGTCCGTCAAATTCTACCGTGCCTTCATCTACAGGCATAAGACCAACCATACACTTGGTCAAAACGGTTTTCCCGCTTCCGCTTTGTCCGATAATAAGATTAGCTTTTCCGGGATAAAACTTTGCCGAAATATTTTTCAGCACATGATTATCGTCAAAGGTCTTAGAAATGTTTTTTATTTCTATCATACCAGTAAAAGCTGTGTAAGAATAAAATTGGTAAGCAGCACCAATACGATGCTCCACACTACGGCACGGGTGCTGGAGATACCTACTTCAAGCGCACCGCCTTCGGTAAAATATCCCTGATAGGCCGATACCGATGAAATAACAAAGGCAAACACTACTGTTTTTTCCAATGCGTACTGCACATAGTAAGGAGTAAAGGCAAATTGAATTCCGTAAACATACTCATAGCTGGTTACTACTCCTGCCAGTATGCCAAAAAGCCATCCGCCAAAAATGCTCAGGAACATGCTCATTAAAACAATAAACGGGTTGATGATAACCGAGGCAACAATTTTAGGAAGTATAAGATGGGTGGAGGGATTTACGCCCATAATTTCAAGCGCATCAATCTGGTCGGTTACGCGCATGGTACCTATTTCAGACGCAATGTTGGATCCTACCTTGCCTGCCAGAATAATGCTGATAATGGTGGGCGCCAATTCTAATATGGTGGTATCGCGGGTTGCTAATCCTACGGCATATAAAGGTATCCAGGGGCTGGTGAAACTGTAAGCACTTTGAATAGTGATTACCGCACCCATAAAAATGGAAACCAGTGCCACAATACCTACGCTGCCCCAACCAAGATTATCCAATTCTTCAAACAAACGTTTGCGGAAAATGCTCCACTTTTCGGGTACGCTGAAGGCTTGCTTCATCAGCATAAAGTAGCGTCCGGTGTGGAAGAGGAGTTTCAGCATTTAGGGCTGCTAAAATACAGATTTTAACAAGCGGCTTATGTTCCGCGAACCATTTTTGCTTGAGCATAACACAATTTTGCCCGTGCAAGAATCAATTATGCTTGCGCAAGAATCATTTTTGCGTTGGCAAAAACCATTTTACCCCGCGCAAAAATCAGTTATGGCTGTGCAAGAATCATTTTTGCATTGGCAAAAATCATTTTACCCCGCGCAAAAACCAATTATGCTTGCGCAAGAATCATTTTTGCATTGGCAAAAACCATTTTACCCCGCGCAAGAATCAATTATGGCTGCGCAAAAATCATTTATGCCAACGCAAGAATCAATTATGCCTCGGCAAAAACTAATCGGGAAGCATAACTATTCCCCTTAAAACCTCCTTAAAATTAACCTTCTCCTAACAAAACCATTTGGCACATTCATACCCTTTAATACCTTTACCGCCCGTTTTCATTTACCTTGAAAACAAGCCCTTTAGAAACATAACATAAATATAATGTTTAAACGTATTTCCCTTTTACTGATTACCGGTTACTGCTCACTGATTACCGGTTACGCCCAAACCACCTTCCGCCTGAGCTACGATGTAGCCAGTTTTGATATTGCAGCAGGCATGGTACAGAGCCCTGCGGGTGATTACCTGGTGGCCGGTACCAACGCCACTTTTATTCCCCTTTATGGAAACGTGATTAAGATGGATGCCAATGCCAACTTCCAGTGGGCAAAAGCATTTACAGGAGGCATAGCCACCGACTTTTCCGACATCAAAAACATCAGCACCGGAGGGTTCATTATTTCGGGCTCATCATCCGATGGCGGTGCTATTCTGATTAAAATTGACAACAACGGAAACGTAGTATGGGCAAACCGTTACGAGTGTCCCGACATTCCAAGCGGCAATGATTCCGAAGAATCGGCCTATGCCGTTATGGAAACCTCAGACGGTGGCTTTCTGGTAGGCGGTAGCGTAAGTTATTTCTGGGATGGCGTTAGCGGAACCACCGTTGATACCTCCAGCGCCTTAGGGTTTAAAGTAGATGCAAGCGGCAATTTGCTCTGGAGCCGTGTGTGGACCATCTCCACCACCAATCCTGACGAACATTTTATAAACGATGTAGCCGAATCAGCCGATGGCTATTTCTTTGTGGGCGAGTCATCAGAAGGCAGCGGAACCCTTAGCGATGACGGTGATTATCCCCGCAATGCCCTGTTAATTAAAACCTCAACCACCGGAACCCTAACCTATATTCGAAGATGGGGCGCAGGCAACAGCAGTTCGCAGGGAATCAACTGTGCCATTCGCCTTACGGGAAGTACCCACAGCGGCCGCATACTTCTGGGAGGTTACGATGATGTAAACTCTTTTTTAATCACTGTTGACGGAACAGGCAGCTCACCCAACATGGGCGTTTTCAACCGCAGAATAAACGGCTCGGCTTTTCCACCTTCTACTTTTGTTATTCAGGATATCATGGAAAACTCTGACGGCAATTTCTCAGCCATCGGAATGAACATACAGTTGTTTTCGTTTTACTCGGCTATTCTTAAAGTTAACAGCAGCAGCGGGGCATTAATGTTCGGAAGAGGTTACTTGCCCATTGGTCCGCTTGCAGCCATATTGCCCGAAGGCGGTCTGGCAAACGATGGCGGTTACATGATGGCCATGACCGACCAGCAGACAGGTGGTTTCAACTACAACATCATTAAAACCGATAATGCAGGAAACATGGGCACAGGCTCCACCGGTTCTTCGTGCGGACAAACAACCCTTACTCCCGGAACAACCACGTACAGTGTTACACTTTCAACACCTACCAGCTCAACCTATACTACGGCAACCCGCACAGCATTTACTCCGGTGGTTACTACGCTTAACCCGGCTCCCATCATGGATTGCAGCAATATACCCTGCACTGCTCCACCAAACCCTACCTCAACATCTTCTACCACCATTTGTCAGGGACAAAGTGCTACCATCAATGCCAGCGGAAGCGGTTCGGTTACTTACAATGTTTGGACTGCTTCAACAGGTGGAACCAATCTGGGCTCAACACCGCTCTCGGTTACACCTTCTGCTACCACTACCTATTATGTAGAAGCATTGGTGGAAGCCACTGCCTGTCCGAGTGCGCAGCGTACTGCCGTTACCATCACCGTTATTCCTACCCAAAACCCGGCATGGACAAGCCCCGGAACGGTTTGTCTCGCAGGAAGTGCCATTAACCTCAGCAGCACTGTTACAGGTACTGCAGGCGGAACCTTTTCAGGCCCGGGTGTAAGCAGCAATACCTTTACCCCAGGCACAGCAGGTGCAGGAACGCATACCATTACCTACTCAGTGGGCGCATCACCCTGCACCGTAACCGAACAACATACCATCACAGTAGAGCCAACCGTAACCGCATCATGGAATGCACCTGCCACTGTTTGCCAGTCCGCAGGAAGCGTAAACCTTTCTACCTTAATTACAGGAACAACAGGCGGAACTTTTTCGGGAACAGGCGTAAGCAGCAATACCTTTAACCCAACTACCGCAGGCGTAGGAACACACAGCATCACCTACACCGTGGGCAATTCACCTTGTCAGGCAACCTCCACCCAAAGCATTACTGTTGTTACCGATGTTGACCCTGCATGGAACTCACCGGGTGCGGTTTGTGAATCTTCAGGAACCATTAACCTCAATACCTTAATAACGGGAACCGCAGGCGGAACATGGAGCGGAACAGGTGTTACAGGAAACACCTTTAACCCATTAGGTTTATCAGGAGCAATAGCTATTACCTATACTGTTGGTGCTTCGCCCTGCGCTGAGGTATTGACACAGAATATTTCGGTTACCACTGCCGTTTCGGCTGCATGGACCACACCGGGAACTATTTGCGAAGCCGCAGGAAGCGTAAATCTTTCTGCTCTTGTTACCGGAACTCCCGGAGGAACATGGAGCGGAACAGGTGTTTCAAGCGCTACATTTAATCCAACCGGGTTAAGCGGACCAATTGCCATTACTTACAGCGTTGGCGTTACCCCTTGCAGCGATGTGCAAACCTTTAACATCACCGTTACGCCCGATGTAAACCCTGCATGGTCTTCACCGGGTGCCGTTTGCGAAGCGGCAGGAACTATTAACCTCACTACTCTTTTAACAGGTACCAGCGGGGGTACATGGAGTGGACAAGGCGTTAGCGGAAACATCTTTAATCCTTCAGGATTATCAGGAAATATCTCGGTTACTTACACAGTCGGCACTTCACCTTGCGTGGAAACCTCCACCCAAACTATAGCCGTTACCTCAACCGTTTCGGCTGAGTGGACTACCCCCGGAACCATCTGCGAAGCAGCAGGAAACATCAACCTTAATCCCCTAGTAACCGGCAACCCGGGAGGAACCTGGAGCGGAACAGGTGTTACCGGCACAACTTTTAATCCTACAGGTTTATCCGGTCCTGTTGCATTAACTTACAGTGTAGGCGTTACTCCTTGCAGCGACACAAAAACCTATAACATCACCGTGGTAGCCGATGTTGATGCTTCGTGGGATGCACCAACTAATATTTGCGAGGTTCAGGGCGTAACGGATCTTACTACTTTACTCACAGGAACCGCAGGCGGCACCTGGAGCGGCACCGGTGTTTCGGGCAACAACTTTGACCCGACAGGATTAACCGGACAATCAGTTTCAATTACGTACACCGTAGGAACTACTCCTTGTGTGGAGACAGAGGTTCACAGCATTTCCATCACCAACGTTTCGGCTGCATGGGCGGCACCTGATTCTATCTGCGAAAGCGATGGAACGCTTTCACTAAACACCCTTGTAAGCGGAACAGCAGGCGGAACATGGAGCGGGGCAGGGGTTACCGGCAACACATTTAACCCTGTTGGTCTGGCCGGCCTGGTTGAAGTTACCTACACCGTAGGAACTGCACCTTGTGTTGACTCCTTATCTATAGAAATTGCCGTTAAAGCATCACCGGATGATCCGGCAGTTACTGCTACCAAGGAAGAAATATGCTTTGGTGAAGAAACTACCATCAATGCTTCGGGTGCAGGTGCATCAGGCTATAATGTTTACTCGGCTGCAACGGGAGGAAACCTGTTGGGCACAACTCCGCTTACCGTTTCGCCAACATCAACTACTACGTATTATGTAGAATCAGAAAGCGTAAGCGGTTGTATTAATCTGGGTGGCAGACAAGCAATTGTTGTTACCGTTCACGAACTACCCGATGCCAACGCAGGTGTTGACCAAACTATTTGCAGCGGCTCATCTACCCAACTTACTGCCACAGGCGGGGTTATTTATGTATGGAACACGGGCGCAAACATCGAGACCATTTTTGTTACTCCCCAAAACGGTACCTGGTACAGCGTTTCGGTTACGGATGATAACGGTTGCGTAAATGCCGACAGCGCGTTTGTTGATGTTTTCTTTCCTACTGCCATTACCGCAGTAAACGACAGCGCTACGGGCGAGAACGAAACCACTATTTCAATTGATGTGGTGGATAACGATAGTCAATCCGGAGGAATGGTTCACGTAATTACCCAACCCGTACACGGCACTGCCGATGTTGGTTCTGATAATCTGGTTACCTACACTCCCGATGGCACTTACGATGGTCTTGACTCCATTCAATACGCCATTTGCGACTCATTCTGCGGTGATTTTTGCGATACCGCATGGGTGTATATTGATGTATTGACCTTCTTTATCCCTTCGGGTATTTCGCCTAACGATGATGGTATTAACGACAACTTTGAGATTGTGGGATTATTCAAATTCCCTTCGCATCATTTGCAGATTTTCAACCGTTGGGGCGATTTATTGTATGATGCCGAGCCATATCTGAACGACTGGCACGGACAAACCAACAAAGGCATGGTGCTGGGTGGCGATGCGGTGGTAGAAGGTACTTACTTCTACATCTTTTATCCCAACGATGGCGAAACCGAAACCAAGAAAGGAACAATAGAATTAAGAAAACAATAACAGGCTACATAAACCTTCAAGGTTTTTAAAACCTTGAAGGTTTAAAGGTATTCAGGTATAAAAAGAAAGACAATGAAACACATTTACAAACTTATTTTCCCCCTTGCCCTGCTGCTTTACTGCACCACCACGCAAGCACAAAACCAGCTTCACCTCTCGCAATACATGCTGTATCAGCCTATGCTGAACCCGGCATCGGTGGCCAGCTATAATAACCTGAACGGTGCTTTGCTTTACCGCAAGCAATGGGTTGGTTTTACAGGTGCGCCCACGGTTCAGGGCATTAGTTTCAATGCACCATTGAAAGGTAAGAAACATTTTGTGGGCTTCACCCTTTTCAACGACAAAATAAGCGTTAACAAGCGTTTGGATTTTGTGGCTACCTATGCGTATCGCCTTCCTTTGAACGACCGCAGCTCCCTGTCGTTTGGTTTAAGTGCAGGAATAGGAACTTTGCAAAGCAACCTGTCGGATGTGGAACTGGTTAATCCCAACGACCCTGTTTTTGCGGGCAATACACAGACCTTTGTTGCTCCGCAATTCAAGTTTGGTATCTATTATTTCACCAAAAAATTTTATGCAGGCTTTGCATTGCCCCGTTTGCTTGATAATAAGCTAATTTATGAGGGCGACTTCAAGAACAAGACCAATTTCAGCTTTAAAACCATGCACTATCACCTGCATGTGGGGCGTGTATTTAAGTTGAGCGATAAATTTGACCTTAACACTTCGTTACTGATGAAACAGGTAAGCGGTTCGCCCATGCAGTTGGATATTAATGTGCAGGCGGTTTACAATAACCTGATTGGGTTGGGCCTGAGCTACCGCACCGCACAGATTATGGTGGCCATGGTAAACTTCCGCATTACCAAACATTTTAAAGTGGCCTACGCTTATGACATTGATATGAGCCCGCTCAAGAATGTTTCATCCAACAGCCACGAAATTATGCTCATTTTCCACCTCTTTCAGGAAAAAGCACCGGTTAAAATTGATGCGCCAAGGTTTTAATGCAAATGCAGAATTCAGGATTTAGAATGCAGAATTTGTTAATCACTCCGAGAGGTCAGAATTCCGATTCTTTTTATCGGTTTTCCGATTCAATCAGTGACAATTCCGATTCTTTTTTAGGGAATTTCGACCACAACATTGACTTTTTCACGAGAAAAACTGAAAAATCTAATCGAAATTCTCAAAAATCTAATTGAAAAACTGAAAAATCTAATTGGAATTTTGAAAATTCTAATCGAAAACATGAATAAAAAGATTGAAAAAATGAATAAAATGGTCAAAATAGTAGCTTCTGTAATGTGTATGTTAATCGGCTTGCAGGTATTTGCCCAAACCGAAACCCCTTTGGCAAAAGCCGACCTGAGTTTCAGCACAGGTCATTATAAAGAAGCCTTGGTTCTCTACGGAACGGTAACCGACCAAAGCCTTCCTGTGTTGGAAAAAACAGCGTTGAGCTACTATTTCATCAACGATTATGCAAATGCCGAAAAAGCCTTTGCCAAAATCGCAGACCAAAAAGTGGATGTGGAAACCCTGCGCTATTATGCTGAGGTATTGCTGAACAACGGCAAGCACAATGAGGCTGCAGCCATGTTTAAAAAGTATAAAGATGCAGGTGGAAAAACAGACATCGCTAACCGCGAAAAAATCCCGGCATGGGCAGCCGAGCAGGCAAAAGTTCGTCCCGACTATGCTGTGCAGGCCCTGAACATTGAAACCGGAGGTCGCAGTCTTGGCCTTACGCTTTACAAAGATGGTATCATCTTCGCAACTCCGCAGGAACTGAATGTAAACGACCGCACCGTTTTCTACGACCTTGCCTATGCTGCAAAAAAGGATTCGGTAAATTTTGATGCTCCGAAAGTATTTACCGAAAAAGACCTGAACAGTTTGTTTTATGAAGGCAGCCCATCCGTAGGTGGCGAGTGGATGTACTTCACCAAAAATGCATCGGAAAAGGAAGAAGTAAACATCAAACGCAAAACCCAGAATAAAATAAGCAAAGAAGGCGTAAACGTGTTGCAGATATTTGTGGCTCAAAACGTAAACGGAGTGTGGAGTAACCTGAAACCACTGCCCGTAAACAGCATCGAGTACAGCTGCACGCACCCCAGCATATCAGCAGACGGCAGCACCTTGTATTTTGTAAGCAACATGCCCGGAGGCTTTGGCGGCTACGATATTTACAAGATGGAACGCAACAACGTAGTGGTGGGCGGCTTCGGAAAACCCGAGAACATGGGCAAAAACATCAACTCAGCGGGCAACGAAATGTTTCCCCACGAAAATAAAGGAACACTTTACTTTGCTTCCAACGGTTTCACCGGCTTTGGCGGCTACGATATCTATTCAACCGATATTACCGGCAAGCAACCCGGAATGATAAACATGGGCATCGGCATGAATTCCAACAAAGATGACTTTGCCGTGGTATTTAATCCCGATGGCGAAACCGGCTACCTCAGCAGCAACCGCGATGGTGAGCATGGCTACGATAAAATTTACTCGTTCAAAAAGATATGGTATCCCTTTACTGTAAACGCAACGGTAAAAGATAAAGTAAGCCTGAAAGCCATACCCAATGCAGGCGTTACAAGTGTAGCATCAAACGGCAAGGAAATAAAAACAACCACCGATGCCAAGGGAAACCTTACACTGGAATTTTATCCAAACCTCTCTTACAGTATTACCTTCTCCAAAGAAGGCTATGTACCCAAAACAGTGGAGATACCCGCCTTCACCGATCCCGAAGATATTCTTGCTCTCTTAGAAATAAGCCTGGAAGTAGAAGCCAAGAAAGATGTAGTCATGAATTTGGATAACATTTATTTCGCATTCGGAAAAGCCGAGCCGCTTCCTGAAAGTCTTCCCATTCTCGACAGGTTAACCGAGTTCATGAACGACCACCCCGAAATAAAAATTGAGCTGAGTGCCCACACCGATTGCCGTGGAAGTGATGCTGCCAACAACGACCTGAGCGGAAGACGTGCACAAGCATGTTACGATTACCTTGTTACCAAGAAAGTTGCAGCCCAACGCATGGTACCCAAAGGCTATGGCGAAAGCAAATTGCTAAACCACTGCAAAGACGGTGTAGAGTGCAGCGAAGATCTGCACCAGAAGAACAGAAGGGTGGAGATAAAGATTTTGTAGTTTTACAAAATGGCGCGCACAGAAATTCTAAAAACCTATAAAATCTTCATCGGTGGTCAGTTTCCCCGTACCGAAAGCGGAAGATATTATCAATTTGTAGGGGCGAAAAATCTTTCGCCCTTACCAAAGGCAAACATTTGTCTTTGCTCACGAAAAGATTTTCGTAATGCAGAGGTTGCCGCACGCAATGCCTTTACCGGCTGGAGTGCAAAGTCAGCCTTCAATCGTTCACAAATTCTCTACCGCATTGCCGAAATGCTGGAAGGAAGAAAAGCGCAGTTTGTTGAAGAACTTATCCAGCAAGGCAGCACAAAAAAGCAAGCAGAACAGGAAGTAATATTATCTATTGACAGACTTGTTTACTATGCCGGCTGGTGCGATAAATACATGCAGGTATTTTCGTCAGTAAATCCGGTTGCATCCTCACATTTTAATTTCTCGGTTCCCGAAGCAACGGGAGTTGTGTCGGTTATTGCACCTGAAGAAACATCGTTGTTAGGATTAGTGTCTGTTATTGCACCCATTATAGGAGGCGGCAACACCTGCGTGGTTCTTGCCTCAGAAACAAAGCCGCTGTGTGCTGTTACCTTCGCAGAAGTAATCAATACCTCCGATGTTCCGGGCGGAGTAGTAAACATCCTGACAGGAAATACCAGAGAATTGCTGGAACATTTTTCATCGCACATGGATGTAAATGCAATTGTATATTGCCGCAACAACAAAGAAGAAATAAAACTGCTCAGCGAAAATGCTTCACTCAACGTGAAACGTGTTTTCATTTATAACAACAAGGACTGGAGCAAACCCGAAAACGAAAACCCGTACCTGATACTAGATACTCAGGAAATAAAAACCACCTGGCACCCGATTGAGAATATCGGCAGCGCTAAAACGGGGTATTAAAAACTGTAATAAGGCGAAATCATCAGGTACACAATTACCCCTGTTGTAGTAACGTATAACCAGATAGGATAACTGAACCGCGTTAGCTTGCGGTGTTTTTGAATGTATGCATGCCCGTCTGCTTCCTGACTTCTTAACCCATAATAAAACGACAACAGCACCATTGGCAGTACTAATGCAGCCAGCATAATGTGTGTAATAAGAATAGTTAAATAAACCGTGCGCAAAGGTGCGTCAGCCGGATACGTTGTTTCTTTTGCCATCCAATGATAAGTAATGTATGACAACAAGAAAACCGCAGACAATAAAAAAGTAAGAATGTTTATCTTTTTATGCAGCACAATATTCCCCTGCTTGATAAAGTAAAGCGACAGCAACAGAAGAACAGTGCATGTTCCGTTTATAAATGCATTCAGTAATGTCAGCTTGTAAACAAATGCCGGAATAACTTCGGGAACAGGTAGTATTTTGCGGTTGAGAATTACTACCGCAGCAAATACCACAATGGATACTGCCATTACCAATCTGAAAACAAATTTATCACTCATTGTTCTTTGTAATTTTTGGAGTAGCGTTATTATTCTTCTTAAGTGCCAGGTTGTATTCAGCAATCAATATTTTAATATCGTCTATTAACTTTTTCATATCGCTTTCGCTGGTGCCGTCATACACCGCTTTTACGTTGCCATCATCTTCGGTGCGGCAGCGGATGTTGCCTTCTTTATCTACCAAAATAAAAAACTCTGAGTGCAAGAACCCACCCGGAGCTAAACTATCAGGCATAGCATTGGCAAAATATGATTCAGCTATTTTGTAAATAGAGTCTTTTGTTCCGGTTACAAAATTCCAGTTGCGGGTATCAGCGCCTTTGTCGCGGGCATACCTGCGCAAGGTTTCAACAGTATCTTTTTCAGGATTTACCGTATGCGAAAGCAAAGCAAAGTCTTTGTTGTTCTTAAATTCTTTCTGCAAACGAAGCATGTTTGCAGTCATTGTTTTGCAAATACCCGGACAGGTAGTGAAGAAAAAGTCCGCGACATAAATCTTGCCTTTGTAATCTGCGTTGGTAATGGTTTTGCCATCCTGATTTATAAAACTGAAAGGCGGAATTTTTGCTGTATCGCCACTTTCTTTAACCAGATAGGGAAGGTTTACAAAATTGTGTTTGCCGGTTGTAAGCAGCAGATATAGAATAGTAGGCAGCAGCAGCAACGAAAAGAGGATAAGTGCTTTTTTTAAGTTTTTGTTCATGATTATTCTTTACGCAACAAAGCCGCCTTTAAACGGGGCGGCTTTGTTAAACTATTTCAGTAGATTTATTATTAGTGGTGAGCAGCACCACTGCCTGTAACTGCTTTAAAGGCTTCAACAACCGCATCCCAGGTTCTGTGTTCACCTGCATAAACGGCTTCGGTAAGGCAGATAAAAATAAGGTAGCCAATCAAAACAAGATAAGGAGCAAGTATTACCCAACGCAGGTTTTTGCGCTCATCGCCCAGGTGCATAAACACCATAACGATATAACCTGCTTTTACCAGTGTAAGGAAAATGAAAGAGTATTTCAGTATTTCCTGCATGCTTTCAACGCGTGAAAACTGCATTCCCATTCCCACTTCAAAAATGGTAACGGCTGAAAGAATTCCCAATACCTGATAAATTTTCTTTCTTACTTTTTTACCTTCTTCTTCTCCGTGGTGTGTGTCTAAGGAGTATTCGTAAATGTCGTCTCTTTCCATGTTTTAAGATTTGAGATGTTTAGATATGATTTGAAAAATTAGAGCAGATAGAAGAAGGTGAATACAAACACCCATACCAAATCCACAAAGTGCCAGTATAATCCTGTTTTCTCTACCATTTCGTAGTGGCCGCGTTTGTGGTAAGTGCCGTTGATTACCCCAATAAAGATGATGATATTGATAACCACACCGCTGAATACGTGGAAACCGTGGAAACCTGTGATGAAGAAAAAGAAATCGGCAAACAAAGGATGCCCGTATTCATTTACTTTAAGATTTGCTCCGTGAAAAACTTCGGTAACCCATGCGCCATCTTTAATGAAGGTACGCACAGCACCGTGCTCAGTTCCGTGAATGAAGTGATACCACTCCCAAGCCTGTGAACCAACGAAGATTGCCCCACCAATAATGGTAAGAAACATCCAGATAGTCACACCTTTTTTATCCATGCGGTGACCGGCTTCAACGGCTAATACCATTGTTACCGAGCTGGCGATAAGGATAAAGGTCATGAAGGCTACATAAGCCAACTCAATGTGTCCGTTGTAGAAAGGGAAGTGGGTAAATACATCACCGGCAACAGGCCATACATCATGAAATTTATGACGCATGAAACCGTAGGCGGTCAGTAATCCTGAGAATGTAAATGCATCCGACATCAGGAAAAACCACATCATCATTTTTCCGTAGCTGATACCGAAAGGAGAGGTTCCGCCTCCCCATAAAGTTTTTACATCTGTAGGTTTTGTTGTAGCGTGAGCAGACATATTATTTTTAGAGTTTGGATTTTTTTAAAAACGGTGCAAGTTTAATGAATAAATATATTTCAGCGAATAAAAAGTAGAAAAAAGAACAAATAAACCCATAAGCCGTCAAGGAAGTGCCAGTAAATGCTTGCAAGCTCCATTCCCACTGGGTTTTCGGATGAATATTTATTGCTGTAAGCATTGAATAAAACCACCAGCAAAACAATAATTCCTACAAACACGTGAATAAAGTGAAGTGCAGTTAATACATACAGGTATCCGCTGGCGGTGTTGAATTTGTGATTTATCTTTTCGTTCAGTGGTTCTGCAAGCGATTTATCCGAGGCAGCATAAAAGTTTCCGTCAATATAATTTAGCTGTGCTCCCTGATTCATGATTACATAATCTTTGCCGTACTCGCCTTTCAGGTCAGAGATTTTTCCAACGAAAAAGTTTCCCTGATGAATTAACTGGCTCCACGCTTTGCTCTGGCTTCCCATAAATCCCAGTCCCAAACCTAAGGTAATCAACAGGTAATATTTTACAGCATTCAGGTTGTTTGAGCGAACCGCACGCATGGCAAGAAACATGGTTACGCTGCTGGCAACAATCAATACCGTGCTTATCCAGAAACCGTTGGGTAGTTCAAACTTTACCCAGTAATTATCGGCCTGCAATACAACATAGCCGCTGGTGAGGCCGGCAAACATCATTACAATGCTTATTACGCCCAGCCACATCATAATCCGTTTTGAACGGGCTGCTCTTTCTTTCTCTTCCTGAATTTCCATTTTTATAATTTATCAATTAGCATCGCCACCTGCACCACAGGCAAATAAACAAACGAAGCAAACATGAGCTTGCTCGCGTCTTTGGTTGAAAGGGTGTTGAACAGTTTTATTGCCAGCACTAAAAATCCTATTCCTGCCAGCAGTATTATAGCTGCCGAGATATAGCCCGAAATGCCAAAAAACAATGGCAGTAAACTAACAGGAATCATCATCAGCGTGTAAACCAGAATAAGGTAGGCGCTGCTTTTATCGCGGTTGCCCGATGGCAGCATTTTAAAACCTGCCAGTTTATAATCATCATCTAATTTCCAGGCAATGGCCCAGAAATGTGGAAACTGCCACATAAACTGAACAGCAAATAACACCCATGCTTCTAAATCAAAGGCGCCTGTATAAGCAATGTAGCCCAGCATTGGCGGTATAGCACCGGGAAATGCGCCAACAAAAACAGCAAAAGGAGTTTCTTTTTTTAGTGGGGTATAAACGGCCGTGTAAAGCATTAAAGCTATTGCTCCGAGTAGTGCGCTCAACGGATTAATAAGGTAAAGCAGAATAATGCCCAGCAAACCCATTACAGAAGCTACAATTACAGCTTCCTTAACGCTCATGCGGTTTTGCGGCAGGGGACGGTTTTGTGTGCGTTTCATCAGCAGATCGGGCTCTCGCTCTATAACTTGATTGAAACCATTGGAAGAGCCGGTAACAAAAAAGCCGCCTATGAGCAAAAGAATTAAATCTTTCCAGTTGGTGGTATCAGCCGCCATCAGGTAGCCGCACAGCGCTGAAAACACTACCAGCGAAGCAAGGCGCAGTTTGCTGAAGGCAGCGTAATCTTTTAGTTTGGCAGTGAGCAAGGATGGATTTTTGAGCGCGCAATTTTACAGATTAATTGCGGGGTGTGCAAGGAAGAAATATTTATTCCAGCACCATCAAAAAATCAATCTGCTTTCTGTCCAGATCCACACGTTTAACTTTCACCCGCACTTTATCACCCAACTGATATTTCACTCCACTCAGATTTCCGGTGATGCAGAAATTATCTTCGTCAAAAACATAGAAGTCATCATCAATATCGCGCAGGCGAACCATGCCTTCGCATTTGTTTTCTTCCAGTTCTACATATAAGCCCCACTCGGTAACGCCCGAAATAATACCGTCAAATTTCTGACCTGTTTTGTCCTGCATAAACTGAACCTGCTTGTATTTTACAGATGCACGCTCGGCTTCTGCCGCGCGCTTTTCCATAGCAGATGAATGTTCGCATTGTTCTTCATACTCCTCTTCGTTCACCGAAAATCCGCCATCTAAATAATGTTGCAGTAAACGGTGTACCATCACATCGGGATAACGTCTGATGGGTGAAGTAAAGTGTGTGTAATAATCAAATGCCAAACCATAGTGTCCGATGTTTTCGGTAGTATAAACCGCCTTAGCCATTGTGCGGATAGCCAATTGTTCGATTACATTTTGCTCACCTTTTCCGTGAATGTCTTTCATCAGTTTGTTCATCGAGAAAGCGGTTTCTTTTCCCGAAGATGTTTTCATGGAATAGCCAAACTTACCAATGAATCCAACAAACTGTTGCAGTTTTTCCTGCGAAGGATTATCGTGAACACGGTAAACAAACGTGCGCTCTTTTTTACCTTGTTCGGTTTTGCCGATGTACTCAGCCACCTTGCGGTTGGCAAGCAACATAAAATCTTCAATCAGCTTGTTGGAGTCTTTCATCTCTTTCACATAAACGCCTGTCGGGTTTCCTTTTTCGTCAAGATGAAATTTCACTTCTGCTTTTTCAAAAGCAATGGAGCCTTGTTTGAATCGTTCGGCACGTAGCTTTTTAGCAAGGCGGTCTAATAGATTTATCTCGTCAGCAAAATCGCCTTCGCCTGTTTCAATCACTTGTTGTGCTTCTTCGTAGGCAAATCTGCGGTCTGAATTAATGATGGTGCGCCCGAACCATTGGTTCAGAACTTTTGCATCCTCATTCATCTCAAACACAGCCGAAAAACACAGTTTATCCTCTTTCGGTCGCAGCGAGCAAACCATGTTGCTCAGCTTTTCGGGAAGCATGGGAATAACGCGGTCAACAAGGTAAACTGATGTGGCGCGTTTAATGGCTTCATCATCCAATGCAGTTCCGGGTTTTACATAATGACTTACATCGGCAATGTGAACACCGATCTCGTAATTTCCGTTTTCCAACTTGCGCAACGAAAGCGCATCGTCAAAATCTTTTGCATCAACGGGGTCAATGGTGAAGGTGGTTATATCCCTGAAGTCTCTACGTTTTTTAATTTCCGCTTCGCTTATTGTTTCCGGAATTTTCTCAGCATCTGCTTCCACATTTTTCGGAAACGATAGCGGGAAATCATACTCCGCCAGAATGGCGTTCATCTCTGTATCGTTGTTGCCGGGCATCCCCAACACATCAGTAATTTCACCAAAGGGATTGGTTGCGCCCGCAGGCCAGTCAGTAATTTTTGCAATTGCTTTTTCACCGTCTCTTGCGCCATTAAGAGCAGTCAACGGAATGTATAAGTCAACCGGCATTTTAGGATTATCAGGCAACAGGAAGGCAAATTTTGCAGATATTTTTACTGTTCCAACAAAGTTGGATTTTGCGCGTGCTGTGATTTCAACAATCTCTCCGCGCAGGCGTTCACCTTTCTTCACAGCATGAACATATACTTTCACGGTATCGCCATGCAGCGCAGTTTTCAGGTGTTTCGGTGCGATGTAAATATCTTTGTCTGTGTCAGGCGAAATCACGTATCCCGCACCGGTAGAGGTCATGTCCACTTTTCCGGTAAAGTAAGACGAAGCTGCTTTAAGTCTGAACTTGCCGCGGTCAATTTCTTTTACCGTACCGTTCAGTTTCATTTGGTTCAGCGTGTGCGCAATTTTGCTGCGCCCCGGCCCATCGTTTATATCTAATATTTTAGCAATCTGTTTATAGTTTAATGCCCGTGAAGAAGACTTACTTAGTGCTTCTAATATGGCTTTTGCGAATGAACTGTCGTCCACTGCTTTGTTTGGTTTTTTGTTCTTTGACATTTATGTTTTTTGCATTTCTGCTTTCTGTTGAATTTTATTTTTTCGGTTTTATTTGTTTCCGTATAACGCTGATATCTTTATCTGAAATACTTTCCTGCTCCGATTTATCGTAGATGGAGATGAGGTAAATTTCTTTTTCGGTAAGTATTACAAAAGTAATTACCCGCGCTCCTCCCGATTTCCCTTTTCCTTTAGACGAAATGGCAAGTCTTATTTTGTAGCAATTGTGACCTAATGGAGTCCCACTTTCGGGTTTTACTTTTAGTTCTGCAACTAATGCAGAAAGGTCTTTCGGAAGTGACTTGTATTTCTTACAAAGTCGCTTTAATTGTTTTTCAAATTCAGGAGTATAGATTATGCTATAACTCACGCAACAAGTCTTCTATCTTTTTCTTCGGTAACTTTCCTTTGCGGATAAGTTCAACCTGTTTCATTCCGGTTTCAATGCTTCGGAGAATTTCTGCGTTACTTGGTTCGGCTTGCTTTTCAACTTTAACAAAATCAAAATTTCTGATTAAGTCAATAAAAAAGTCAAGTTTATTCTCCGCTACGTTTAATGTTATTTGCTTCATGGTGATTATTCTACGATTGCAAATTTAGGAAAAAACAGAATGAAATTTATAATTTACGTAAACGAAAGCCTTAATAAGCTCTTACGTTTTTGCCTTCAATAAAATTAATGAAAGCTTTGTTTACCACACGATTTCCTCCGGGTGTAGGATAATCACCCGAGAAATACCAATCGCCTGTGTGGCCCGGAATTGCGCTGTGCAGGTTTTCCAGCGATTGAAAAATAACCTCAACTTTTGCGTTGGTTCCGGGAGGCGTGATGAGTTGGGCAATTTTATCTGAGATCTGTTCCACCGTAAACTGGCGATATAATTCTTTCACACAATTGATATTCGATTCTTTCGGAAGCTCCATCTGTGCTTTTGCTTTTTCATACACTTCATCAATCAGGTTTTCTCTGAAGTTTTCTTTCAGCAACGCAATCATTGCGCGGAAGGCAACAAAGTCGCCCAGTTTAGCCATATCAATTCCGTAACAATCAGGATAACGGATTTGAGGAGCAGAAGAAACAACCACAATCTTTTTCGGTTGCAAGCGGTCAAGCATTCTGATAATACTTTGCCTCAACGTTGTTCCGCGAACGATAGAATCATCAATCACCACCAGATTATCAATTCCTGCACGGATAGTTCCGTAAGTGATATCGTAAACGTGTGCAACCAACTCATCACGTGCAGAATCTTCAGTAATAAAGGTGCGGAGTTTCGCATCCTTCAGCGCAATCTTTTCTACTCGCGGCCTACGTGAAATAATATCTTCTAATTTCTCAGCATCAATATTGTTACCCATCTCTTTTATCTTTTTCACTTTTACCTGAGTGAGATAAGCCTCAATGCCTTTTACCATTCCATAGAAAGCGGTTTCGGCAGTGTTTGGGATAAAAGAAAATACAGTGTTTTTGGTATCGTATTCAATGCTTTCTAAAACTCGTTCGCATATATTTCTGCCCAATTGTTTGCGCTCTTTATAAATCTCCGAATCACTTCCTCGGCTGAAATAAATGCGCTCAAATGAGCAGGATTTTCGTTCTTCCGGTTCACGAATCATAAACTCGCCAATCTTTCCGCTCTTGCGGATAATCAGTGCATGACCGGGAGTAATTTCCTTAATTGCTTCAAACGGAATGTTGAAAGCAGTTTGCATGGCAGGGCGCTCGGAAGTTACCACCGCAATTTCATCATCGTGATAATAGTATGCCGGACGAATTCCATTCGGGTCGCGCAGCACAAACGCATCACCATGTCCGATTAAACCAGCCATTACATAACCGCCATCCCAACGCTTTGCTGATTCGGTGAGTATGCCTTGCAGATCAAGATTTTGTGCAATGTGTTCCGAAATTTCTTCGTTGGTATATCCTTTTCCTTTGAATTTGCGGAACTGATTTTCGTTCTCTTCATCCAGAAAATGTCCGATTTTTTCCATCACTGTAACAGTGTCGGTCATTTCTTTCGGATGCTGACCTAAATCAACCAATTGCTGAAAAAGTTCATCTACGTTGGTGAGGTTGAAATTTCCTGCAACAACCAGATTGCGTGTCATCCAGTTATTCTGGCGTAAAAAAGGATGACAGTTTTCAATGCTGTTTCCTCCATAAGTGCCATAGCGCAGGTGTCCAAGAAATAATTCCGAAACAACAGGTATATTCTTTTTCAGCCACGCAACATCATTCATTTTTTCAGGGTTGCTGCGCTGCGCTTCTTCCAATCTTGCATTTATTTGCGCAAAAACATCTTTAATTGGTTGCGATGCATTGGAACGGTAGCGTGAAATATAGCGACTTCCGGGTTTTACATCTAATTTAATAGTGGCAACACCCGCTCCATCCTGGCCGCGGTTGTGCTGTTTTTCCATCAATAAATACAGTTTGTTTAGCCCGTAAAAGGCAGTCCCGTATTTTTCGCGGTAAAATTCAAGTGGCTTGAGCAGCCTGATGAGTGCAATTCCGCACTCGTGTTTTATTGAGTCGCTCATTAAGAGGTCGCAAAGGTAGCGAAATAATGAAACAACAGATGCTTATTTTTGTTCTGCATCGGTTTTTCAAGGGCGGCCTTAGTCTTCGTAAACGGTATTGAAAATCTGGCCTTCTGTTATATTGTAAATAACACCTGAACCATCTTCTTTCAATCCATTGAATGAGAAAGTGCCGGATAATGTTTTAGCACTTAAGTCTACATCTGTTATGGTAAAAGTGCCCGTAATAGTATCATTGGTAGCATAGGAAACTCCGCTTGTTCCGGTACTCTCGTCAATGTATGTGCCCATACCTTTAATCGGAGAGCTTAATGGTCCGTATTTAAGTTCGTAGGTTCCAACAGCCGGTGGATACGGGATGTAATTAATCACAACTGCATTATTAGGACCGCTGCAAGATTGAAAACTTAAACTCAAGAAAGAAACAGTGTGAACATGAAAAGTCTGATACGCTTTTTCCTCAACTCCGTTTACTTTCCACGAAGCTTCTAATGTGCCTGTTGCACCGCAGTTATCATCCTCATCATCGTTGTTGCGGCAAGCTGTGATTGAAATTACTCCAAGAAAAAGAAGTGCTAAAAATGATTTTGTGAAAATTGTTTTCATGCTAAGTTGAGTGTTTGATTTTTGTGCCGACAAAAATAAATTTTTATCGTGTTATGATTATTTTTTTACTGCCAAGAATTTTATCATTTCCTTTCAAGCGCAGCAAATAATTTCCTGTCGGGAATTCAGTTATTTCAATTTGTGCTTGAAATTTTCTGTTTGCCGGAAACTGTTGCACAAATACCTGTTGTCCTTTAATGTTTAATAGTTCAACAAAGAGCGAACTGTAATTTTCTGGTAGTTCAGCATTGATTGTTATTTGTGTGGATGCAGGTTGTGGGTAAACAGAAAAATCAACCAGGTTTAAATATTCATTAATTGCTTCGGGAACAAATGCTGTATCGGTAACAATATACAGATCTGATGCTTCGCAACCGCCTTCATAGGCAATTGCCATTACGTGTTTCAGATTACTGTCGGGCGTAAGCATGATTTCATCACCGTTATCGGTAAACGGGAAGCAAGGTATTGTACACCACTGAAGACTTGCATTACCACTGTCGCTGGCAATTCCTGCTGCAAGCGTAACTTCAACGGCAGGCTGGTCTGTCCAGTGAACTAATGTATCACCTTCAATATCTACGCTTAACGGACAGCAGAACGAGCGTTGATTTAAAACAGCATGTGCCCGCAAAGCCAGGCGATAGACAACACTTTTTATGTAATCCATACCCATGCTTTCTGTAGGATGTCCCTGCCCTTCCATCGTGTAGAGATAGCTGCAAACACCGGTTGCTGTTGCTGCCGAATCAACCACATGGCTTCCCTGCAAATCAAAAACACCAAATGTTATTCCGCCAAGCCCGCCATAACCATAGGGAACAATATCATCCACATTTCCGTGAGCCGAAATAATAGGAACGTCTCCCGGCTCAATCCATCCGGCATCTATTATGGCTCCCGAAACATTTACTGTTGCGCAGCCATTCCAGGTATAATTAGGATAATATCCGGTAGTGCTGTAAAAGCCGCCTAAATCATCTAGTGCAGCTATATCACCCATTTGTGCCATTTCCTGTTCTTTGTCGCAGTAAGATGTCATTAATGAGGTAATAGCCCCCGCAGAAGCGCCACCGATAAAAATATAATTGGTGTCAATCAGGTAATTATTTCCCAGTTCAGAAAAATCTGCTTTCAGGTATTGCACACAAGCGCGCATATCCTGCATGGGGCGAAAAAAAATACGCATGTGCTGGAGTGCAATAATTTCTCCGTAATCAATACCGATGCGGTAATCAGGTGCAATGCTTACATATCCCGCTTTTGCAAAATGATTACATACTTCTTTTACATACCAGTCTTCGCGGCTGCCCTGCACAAAGCCACCGCCAAATGCAAAAATCATAACGGGACGGTTGGTGGAAGTGTCGCCATAAGGCTGATAAATATCCATGAGCAGGGTTTGGTTTACACCATCAATGTTATAGCCCTCGCCAAAAGCTACAGTTGAAACAGTTACCGAATCAAAAACAGGAGAAAGGTAGCGGCAGTCTGTGCAATCCTGTGCTTTTAAGGTGAGAAGGTGAGAAAGTGAGAAGGTGAGAAAGAGGAGTAGAAGTCTTTTCATGTTTTTATATTTTGGTTCAAATGTAATAGCTTAACTCTAAAAACCAAAAGCTGTGTAAACAAATAAGAAACAAGCGGTTTGGCCTTCAAATCAGGGTAATCCCAAAATTATCAACACTTTCTTGTTGAAATTTGAAAATTAGTTTTACATTTGCAGCCCCTTTTTAGGGGAGTATTGAAAATTTTAACAGCTAAAACATTAATAAACAGTGGATTCAGTAAGTTTCAAAACCGTTTCAGCCAATAAGGCTACGGCAACCAAAAATTGGGTTTTGGTAAATGCCGAAGGACAAACGCTCGGACGTTTGGCATCTCAACTTGCCATTCTTATTCGCGGAAAACATAAAACCAATTACACTCCTCACATGGATTGTGGCGATAACGTTGTTGTTATCAATGCAGAGAAAGTTATCCTGAGCGGAGCAAAATTAGATGACAAAGAATACGTGCGTCACACAGGGTATCCGGGTGGACAGCGTTTCACAACACCACGTGAGCTTTTCGCAAAAAACTCTTCGGAAGTAATTACCAAAGCGGTTTATGGTATGTTGCCTAAAAACAAATTGGGCCGTGCCATCAACAAAAACCTTCACGTTTATGCGGGAAGCGAGCACAAACACGAAGCACAACAGCCAAAAGAAATTAACATTAATACTATAAGATAAGTATGGAAGTCATCAACGCTCTCGGAAGAAGAAAAACGGCTGTTGCCCGTGTTTACCTGAAAAAAGGAAAAGGTAACATCGTTGTAAACGATAAAGATTACAAACAATATTTTCCTATCACAACTTTGCAGACTTCGGTTACAAAACCGTTGTCGCTTACTAACTCAGCAACTGACTTTGATGTTACAGTTACTGTAGAAGGTGGCGGAATTACAGGGCAGGCAGAAGCTATCAGCCTTGGAATTGCACGTGCACTGGTTGAATACAATGCCGAAAACAAACCAACATTGCGTGCTGCAGGTCTTATGACCCGTGACCCACGTATGGTTGAGCGTAAAAAATTCGGACAGAAGAAAGCGAGAAAACGCTTCCAGTTCAGCAAACGTTAATCTTACAATATTTAATAATAATTCTAAATCAGATAAATGTCATTACCAACAACAAAAGAAATGCTGGATGCAGGTGTTCACTTCGGACACCTCAAAAGAAAATGGAATCCTGCTATGGCTCCTTACATTTTCATGGAGAAAAACGGAATCCACATTATTGACCTGAACAAAACAGTTGCAAAACTGGATGAAGCACTTGCTGCTGTGAAGCAAATTGCAAAATCAGGCAAAAAAGTTCTGTTCGTTGCTACTAAAAAACAAGGTAAAGAAATTGTAGCCCGCGAAGCAAAAAGAGTGAACATGCCGTTTGTTACCGAGCGTTGGCCCGGTGGAATGCTGACCAATTTTGCCACTATCCGTAAATCGGTGAAAAAAATGGCAACAATTGACCGCATGACTTCTGACGGAACGTTTGACACCATTTCTAAAAAAGAAAAACTGCAAATTTCCCGTCAGCGCGAGAAACTGGAAAAAGACTTAGGCAGCATTGCTGACCTTAGCCGTTTGCCTGCAGCACTTTTTATTGTTGATATTACTAAAGAACATATTGCAGTTGCAGAAGCAAAACGTCTGAACATTCCAACGTTTGCTATTGTGGATACCAACTCAAACCCTAATCTGGTTGACTTTGCAATCCCTGCAAACGATGATGCTTCAAAATCAATTGAACTTATTGTTTCAACGGTTGTTAATTCAATCATCGAAGGTCTGGAAGAACGTAAAGTTTCTAAAGACAAAGACGAAACGGATGAGGACGGAGAAGAAGCAACAGAAACAAACAAATATGCAAAGGCTGATGCAGGAAGCGAAGAAGGCGGAAAACCAGGTCTTTCACGCAAACCGGGCAGCAGAAGACCATCTTCAGCAGGACCACGCAGACCGGCAGCAAAAGCATAATTAATTAAGAATTACAGGAATTTAAAAAATGTCAACAATAGCACCAATATCAGCAGCAGATGTGAACAAGCTTCGTCAGATGACAGGAGCGGGCATGATGGACTGCAAAAAAGCATTAACAGAAGCAAACGGAAATTTTGAAGAGGCAGTAGACTACCTTCGCAAAAAAGGTCAGAAAGTAGCGGCAAACCGCTCTGACCGTGATGCAAAAGAAGGTGTGGTTATCGGAAAAACAACTGCTGACGGCAAACGCGGAGTATTAATTGTTTTGAACTGCGAAACAGATTTCGTGGCGAAAAATGATGCTTTCGTTGCTTTCACAACTTCTATTCTTGATTTAGCAATTGAAAAAAATCCGGCTACATTGGATGAATTGAAAGCGCTGAACCTTGATGGCTTAACCGTTGAAGAACGCGTTACCGAACAGGTTGGAAAAATCGGTGAGAAAATTGAATTGTCTGCTTACGAAAAAGTAGATGCAGAAAAAGTAGTGGTTTACAATCACCCGGGAAATAAAGTAGCTACCGTTGTTGGTTTCAACAAAGGCGGAAGCGAAGCAATTGACACAGCTGCAAAAGATGTGGCAATGCAGGTTGCTGCTATGGCTCCTGTAGCTCTGGACAAAGACGATGTAGACGCAAAAACACTGGAGCGCGAAATTGAAATCGGTAAAGAACAGGCACGTGCTGAAGGCAAACCGGAAGATATGCTGGAGAAAATTGCTTTGGGTAAACTGAACAAGTTCTATAAAGAAAGCACGCTGTTAAACCAGGAGTTTATTAAAGACAACAAAAAATCAATTCGCCAATACCTTGACGAAACTGAAAAAGGTTTGATAGCAACAGGCTTCAAACGCATTTCACTGGCAAAGTGATAAAATCATAAAAATGAAAAAAGAGAGAATTTTAATTCTCTCTTTTTTTTGACCTTAAATTTCCAAAACCAGATATAGAAGATGAAATACAAAAGAATTCTACTCAAACTTAGCGGTGAATCACTGATGGGCGACAAGCAATTTGGTATTGACAACAACCGTTTGGCCCAATATGCAACAGAGATAAAAGAGATTGCTGATAAAGGAGTAGAGATTGGAATTGTAATAGGTGGAGGAAATATTTTCAGAGGTATTCAGGCGGTGGAAGGCGGCATGGACCGTGTGCAGGGCGACTATATGGGAATGCTGGCAACGGTGATCAACAGCATGGCATTACAAAGTGCACTGGAAGGTAAAGGAATGCAAACCCGTTTGCTCACCGCCATAAAAATGGAAGAAATTGCAGAAACATTTATCCGCAGAAGAGCGGTGCGCCACTTAGAAAAAGGGCGTGTTGTTATTTTTGGTGCGGGAACAGGAAACCCTTATTTCACCACCGATTCAGCGGCATCATTGCGCGCCATAGAAATTGAAGCGGATGTAGTTTTAAAAGGCACCCGCGTGGATGGCATCTACAATGCCGACCCCGAAAAAGATAAAACCGCAACCAAGTTCGACAGCATTTCTTTTGATGATGTATATGCAAAAGGTTTGAATGTAATGGACCTTACCGCTTTCACTCTTTGCAAAGAAAACGAACTGCCTATTATTGTCTTTAATATGGACAAACCCGGAACACTTTTAAAAGTGGTGGAAGGGGAGAAGGTGGGGACGTTGGTTTCGTAAACCTTACTTGCTTCATATTCCCGCAAATTGGTTGTTCAATAAACGGATTGCCTCCGTGAATCCCACGTTCATACTAACAGAACTATTATTGTGAGCTGGGGTCTTCCGTTCACAATAATACTTTTCTAATTGTGAGCGGGTGTCCCCTGTTCACAATGGTTGTAAAATTGTTGTGAGCTTGTGTCCTACGTTCACAATCATGTTTCCGAAACTGTGAGCGTGTGTCTCCTGCTCACAATGGTTGTAAAATAGTTGTGAGCGTGTGTCCCACGTTCACAATGATAATTTGGTAATGCCTTCCGTGGAAATTACGGAGGTAGTTTCAGAGCGTATCTAACTCTTGTACATAGGCAAATACTTCGCTGCCTATTACAACGCCTTTAATTTTTCCCGTTAAAATAGCCGTAAAATAAATATCGGCTCTGCGTTTTTTACCCCGGGCATACGATTTTACCGAACGCAACTGACTTTCGCTAACACCCGATAAAAAAGGGCGGCCCACTTTTTTGCTTCCCGAATTGTAATGTTGTGAAACGGGCGAGCGCTCGGTATTGATGAGGTAAACCTGATCAATTTTTATAAACGAAATAAGACCTGCTTTTATCCGGTTGCGTGCCGTGTTTACCGAAACGCCTGCCGCCTTGGTATATTCGGGTATGCTCATGTATTCGGGAAAACGAAGGATGTTGGCTAATTCCATGATGTTGATTTTGGAGTTCAAAAATAATAGAATATAAAAACCAATTGAAACTAACAGTGCATATGGCACACAAGCCTTATATTTGTAAAAAATTACAAAATGGAAACCGTAATAATCAACGCAACTAAAAAATCAGACATGAGTTTATTGCTTGCTTTGGCCAAAAAAATGGGGATGAATACACGCACACTTACCCGCGCTGAGGTTGAAGACTGGCATCTTGCCCGCAAAATTGAAGAGGGAATGAAAACGCCTGATGTAAGCCGCAAAGAAATTATGAAAGCGCTTGGCAAATGAATGTTGCTTTCAAGAAGTCATTTCTTAAAGATTTAAAAAAACTACGCGATAAGCAACTCAAGAATTCCATTGCTAAAACTATTGAAGAGGTAGAAGCCGCAAAGGAATTAACACAGATAAAAAATCTGAAAAAGATGGAAGGTTATAATTCCTTTTATCGAATCAGGATTGGCGATTACCGAATAGGATTGCAGATTGAAACTGAAAATTTGGTTTACTTTGTTGCATTCGATCATCGCAAAGACATCTATCGTCATTTCCCCTAAATAATTTAAACTATCCGGCAGTTCAGGTGTCTTCCTATTTAATGAGATTTTTTTTCGTTGTCTTTCTTCTAACTTCCAACTTCCAGCTTCTAACTTCCTACGCCCAAAAACCCCAGGGCAAGCCTCCCGCAATAGGAAAAATTTACGGTCGCATTCTTGACTCAAAAACCAAACAACCCGTTGAGTTTGCTTCGGTAACGGCCACTTCGCTGAAAAACGACAGCATTATTTCGGGTTCCTTAGTAAAACAAAACGGTGATTTTTCGCTGGAAAAACTTCCGCTTATTCCCCTGAAAATAAAAATCAGTTTTCTGGGCTATACCACCCTGGAACAAATCGTTGCGCTTAATATGCAAAATCTGGATGTGGACATGGGCAACCTGAAGCTGGAACCCGACACCAAGGTGCTGAACGAAGTAGTGATTGGCGAAGAAAAAAGCACCATGACCATGAACATCGACCGCAAGGTGTATAATGTGGACAAGGATATTTCGGCCAAAGGCGGCACGGCAGCTGATGTAATGAAAAACATACCCAGCGTTAGCGTTGATGCCGATGGCAACGCTACCCTGCGCAACAGCGGCACACAGGTGTATGTTGACGGAAGGCCAACCACGCTTACTCTTGACCAGATACCTGCCGATCAGATTGACAAGGTGGAGGTAATCACCAATGCTTCCGTAAAATTTGATGCCTCTACCTCGGGCGGAATCCTGAACATAGTGATGAAACAAAACCGCAAGCCCGGCTATAACGGAACCGTTTCGGCAGGCGTGGGAACCAATAGCCGTTACAATGCAAACGCTAACATTAGCATCCGCCAGAATCCTATTAATTTTTCGGCTTCCTACAATTTTAATACCTCGCGCAACCTTAATAACGGATATACCTATCGCACCAATCTGTATAACGAAAGTGTAACCGGCTACTTTAATCAGGATAACGTGAATGACGAGCGGGGCGTGAATCACATGGCGCGTTTGGGGTTAGACATTAACCTGAATAACCGCAACCTGCTTACGCTATCAGGAAATTTTTACTACCGTTTTAATGATTCAGATGACGGACAAACCTTCACCTACCTGTCGCCCGAAAACGTAGTTACCGCAAGTGGCACCCGCAACAATGTGCAGATAAACAGCCATTACAATTACTCGGCATCCGCCTTTTTAAAACACACCTTCCCTAAAAAAGGTGAAGAGCTTACGATTGATGCCAGCTACAATTACGGGTATTCGGAACGCGATTATGTGTTTACCACTTATAACTACGACAGCCTGCAAACCATCATGCCCGAAAACCCCGAGATACAGCGCAACGATGGTTTTTCACGCTCGCACCAGTATATTCTTCAGTTGGATTATGTAAACCCGCTTACCGAAAATTCAAAGATTGAAGCGGGCATCCGCAGCTATTACAAACCGTATTGGAGCGAAAATTTTACAGAGAATTATGTATTCCCAACCGACAGCTACGAGAAAGACACCATCCTCAGCAACCGCTATTATATTGACGACCTGATTAATGCCGCCTACATCAACTACATGGGCAAAATGTGGTGGAATATCAAGTATCAGTTGGGTTTCCGTTTCGAGCAATCGTATTACAAAGGCACAATAACAGACCGCAATCAGGAGTTCTCGTATTCCTATCCGTCCAAAGCATCTAACCTGCTCAGCTCTATTTTCCCGGGTGTTTATTTCAGCAAAGAACTCAGCAAAAATCAGGAAATGCAGTTGAACTTTTCGCGCAAGTTAAGCCGCCCTAATTTCTTTCAGCTAAACCCTTTCATTATGGGAGCAGATAAACAAAACTACCGCATCGGAAATCCCGAACTTAAACCCGAATTCACCAACATGGGCGAGTTGAATTACAATGTCTGGAACGATAAATTCAACTTCCTTACCTCCTTTTATTTCAAGCTAACCGAAAACCCCATTACCAACGTTGCCTATCCTTCCGAAGGCGATTCAACAGTATTGGTAAACACCTTTATAAACGGCAAAAGCAGTTTTACCTACGGCTTGGATAACTCATTAAAACTTACGCTCATTAAACCGCTGGACATTATGCTGAGCGGAAGTATCAGTTACGTTGAGCTTAGCTCAACAGACGGATTAACCAAAAATAGCGGCTTCAACTGGGAAGCCCGCGGAAACATTACCTACCGCCTGCCTGCCGATTTCACGCTGCAGGCAAACGGCCGCTACGAAGCCCCGAAAATTATTTTGCAGGGAACACAAATACCGCAGTATTCGGTTGACTTCTCTATAAATAAAAGCATTAAGAAAAAATGGAATTTCAGTTTAGCACTGAACGATGCTTTTAATACCAGACGCTGGGGAGCAACCTACGACACACCTTTTTACATACAGGAAGGTTCGCGCAGAAGAGAAACCCGTTTCCTGCGCTTTAATGTTTCCTGGAATTTTGGCGAGCAGGATGCTTCACTATTTAAGAAGCGCAACCAAAAGCGCACAGGCGGAG
This sequence comes from Bacteroidia bacterium, assembly GCA_050186075.1. Classification (GTDB taxonomy): domain Bacteria; phylum Bacteroidota; class Bacteroidia; order SXHM01; family SXHM01; genus SXHM01. Next base: position 45,169 of record JBFWYU010000003.1, on the reverse strand, counting down.
AAAGTCAGGAAATGGATTTTTAAAAATAAAAAAGCCCCGGAAAGGGGCTTTTTTTATTCAAGGGAGTGGGCCCACTTGGGATCGAACCAAGCACCCACAGATTATGAGTCTGTTGCTCTAACCGAATGAGCTATGGGCCCTAAAATATTTTATAAAGAACTCCTTTCTGTTGCTCTAACCGTCCCGATAACTATCGGGAGAGCTATGGACCCGAAAAAGGATTGCGAAATTATACATTTGCACCCAATATGCAAAATAAGTTTCCCTTACAGTCCAATACCAAAAACATCATTTTTGATTTGGGCGGAGTAATCTTAAACATTGATTACCGCCTTACCTCGCAAGCCTTTAAAAATTTAGGATTATCGGATTTTGATGAAAAATATTCGCAGGCAAAGCAAAGCCATCTTTTTGACCGGCTCGAAACAGGAACAGTTGCGCCCGAACAATTCAGGCTGGAATTAAAAGCCTATTTTAATCAGCAGGTTTCAGATGCAGACTTAGATAATGCCTGGAATGCTATGTTGCTTGATTTGCCTCAACAAAGAATTGATTTACTGAAAGAACTCTCAACTAAATATCGTCTGTTTCTGTTAAGTAATACCAATATTATCCACTATCAGGCATACTCAGCCTATCTGAAACGGACTTTTGGCAAAATGATTTTTGACGAAATTTTTGAAAAGCAATATTTGTCTTTTGAAATTGGAATGCGCAAACCAGACCGTGAAATTTTTGAATTGGTATTGAATGAAAACAAGCTGATTGCTTCCGAAACTGTATTCATTGATGATTCAATTCAGCACATCGAAGGTGCTTCAAAAACAGGGATTGCAGCCTATCATTTGCAACCTGCGGAAACTATTCTGGATGTTTTCAGTTAGCTGATTTCCTGGCAAAGTTCTGTCAATACTCCTCCTGCGCTTTTAGGGTGAACAAAGCCGATCAGTTTATTATCTGCACCTTTTTTGGGTGCTTCATTCAAAAGAACAAAGCCTTCTTCTTTCAGGCGTTTCATTTCAGAAACAATATCATCAACAGCATAAGCAATATGATGAATGCCCTCGCCTTTCTTTTCAATAAATTTTGCAATTGCACTTTCAGGTGAAGTAGCTTCCAATAATTCAATTTTGGTTTCGCCAACTTTAAAGAATGAAGTAGTTACGTGTTCGCTTTCCACCGCTTCGCGCTTGTAAGGAGCAACGCCAAGCAAGGCAGTGTATGTTTTTTCTGCTTCAGCTAAATTTTTTACGGCAATACCGATGTGTTCTATTTTTTCCATTTCTGTTTAACAAAAAAGCCAATCCTTTTCGGACTGGCTTTTTGTTTAAATTTTATTCAGCTTATTTTTTGAACTCACCAAAGGTGTTATCAAAGTTCACCTGATAACTTCCTTTGTCAAGTTTAGAAACATCAACGCTTTTATCAATTCCTTTCTGAACAATATTACCGTATGCATTATAAATCTCGTACATGGTTTTGTCAGAGAATGAAATGCTGGTTGATACTTTTTTACCTGCATCATTAAATATTACAGGAGGAAGCGGGCTTTTGTATTTTGTATCAAATGAGTAACGTGGTTTTCCGCTTGCATCAACCTGTTTCAGGCGGAATTTATTTTCGCCCGAGTGGATGGTTCCAATCTGAAACTCATATTTGTTCAAATCTGGTGAACCTTTTCCCTGAACGGTTCCAACATCTACCCATTTGTTCCAACGAAATTGCTCAACGGTATAAGGCAGACTTCCTGTTTCGTTCTTGGTAGAGAAAACCAACAAACCTTCTTTGGTGATTGCCAAGGCATCAATATCAAATGTTGCCATTGGTTTCAGCACTTCTGCATTCAACACCTTTGGTTTGCAGTCATCTTTATATTTTATTTTCACTTCTACTTTTGAGCCCAAAGCCAATTGAAAAAATGAAAAATCAATTTCAAAAGCGCTTGAGTTTATCTCGTCTGTAGTAGTCTGGTCATTAATAGTTACTTCATACACACAAAAACCGACACCTGAACTGGCGAAAGGATTTTGCACATAAATGTTTTTGCCCTGATAATTTCCTTCGAGTACAATTACTCCGGCTGAAGCGGATAATACTGAAAGAGCAAGAACGGTTAACAGAGAATAGACTTTGTTCATGGTATTAAATTGTTCTGTTTGTTTTTTATGTTAAAGCAACGCAAATATACTAAACTCCTTAAATTATTCAATAATTTCTGACAAACAACCACAATACAGCAGTTGAACTATAGAATATATTTAATCTAAGAAGCAGGTGTTTTACCTTAAATCCCTGAAAAAGTTATGAAATAGGGCTAGTTTTTTTCAGTTCCGTCCGAAACGATTGAAAATGAGTTAAAAGAGCTTCTTCAGTAAGGTATCATCCACCAGGTTGGGAATAGTTACTTTCAGTCCTTTACTTCTTTTCATTTCGCGTTCAATAGCAAACATGGCCTCTTTGTTTCTTGCCCAGCTTCTGCGGGCGATTCCGTTGTTCACATCCCAGAATAACATACTTTTTAAACGCATTTCAGCATCTTTTGAGCCGTCCAGAACCAAACCAAAGCCCCCGTTTATCACTTCGCCCCAGCCAACGCCACCTCCGTTGTGCAGCGAAATCCAAGTGGCACCTCTGAATGCATCGCCCACAAAATTCTGTACCGCCATATCAGCCGTAAATTGTGAGCCGTCATAAATATTGGAAGTTTCCCTGAAAGGAGAATCCGTTCCCGAAACATCGTGATGATCACGCCCCAACACAACAGGTGCAGAAATCTTTTTCTCTCTTATGGCTTTATTAAATGCTTCGGCTATTTTAATACGTCCTTCAGCATCTGCATATAGTATGCGTGCCTGTGAACCAACAACTAATTTATTTTTTTGTGCCTCTTTTATCCAACGGATATTATCTGAAAGCTGTTGTTTAATTTCTTTTGGAGCGGTTTTGTAAATTTTTTCAAGAACAACAGTTGCAATTTTATCCGTTGTTTCCAAATCTTTTGGATTAGCTGAAGTGCAAACCCAACGGAAAGGTCCAAAACCGTAATCAAAGCACATCGGCCCCATAATATCCTGCACATAAGAAGGATATTTGAATTTACCATCCGATTTTAAAATATCAGCACCCGCACGACTTGCTTCCAGTAAAAACGCATTTCCGTAATCGAAGAAATACATTCCTTTTTTCACCATTTTATTAATTGCATTTACATGACGGACTAATGATTTCTGAACTTCCTTTTTAAATTGTTCAGAATTTTCAGCCATCATTTTTTTCGCATCTTCAAATGATAGTCCTGCAGGATAGTATCCACCCGAATAAGGGTTGTGCAATGAAGTCTGGTCAGAACCGATTTCAACCGCAACATTTTTCTCGGCAAACCTTTCCCACAACTCAACAATGTTCCCCTTATATGCAAGCGAAACCGCTTGTTTTTTCTGTCGTGCAATTTCAATACGCACCATCAGCATGTCGAGGTTATCAAAAACTTCATCTACCCAGCCTTGCGAGTGGCGTGTGTGAATAGCTTTCGGATTTACTTCTGCAATCACGGCAATTGCTCCTGCGATAACAGCGGCTTTTGGCTGCGCACCGCTCATTCCGCCTAAGCCTGATGACACAAATACTTTACCTGCAAGTTCAGTTTTTCCTTTACTGATTTTTCTTCCTGCATTTAAAATTGTAATCGCAGTTCCATGAACAATTCCTTGCGGACCTATATACATAAACGAACCGGCAGTCATTTGTCCGTATTGGGTTACGCCCAGTGCGTTATATTTTTCCCAATCGTCTTGTTTACTGTAGTTCGGAATCATCATTCCGTTTGTAACCACAACGCGTGGTGCATCCTTATGCGAAGGAAATAAACCAAGCGGATGACCGGAATACATCACCAAGGTTTGCTCATCTGTCATTTCCGCCAGGTATTTCATGGTCAGTAAATACTGAGCCCAGTTTTGAAATACCGCACCATTACCGCCATAAGTAATCAATTCATGCGGATGCTGAGCTACTGCATAATCCAAGTTGTTGCTAAGCATGTGCATGATTGCACCTGCCTGTTTTGATTTAAAAGGATATTCAGAAAGCGGGCGTGCATAAATTTTATATTCCGGACGAAAACGATACATATAAATCCGTCCGTATTTTTTCAGTTCATCAGCAAACTCTTTAGCAAGCACAGCATGAAATTTTTTCGGGAAATAACGTAGTGCATTTCTTACCGCCAGTTTTTTCTCTTCAGCAGAAAGAATGTCTTTACGCTTGGGTGCATGGTTCAGAGAAGTATCGTAACTCTTAGGTGCAGGAAGTTTTTCGGGAATTCCCTGCAAAATAATTTTCTTAAATTCTTTGGTTGTCATCTTTTTTCTCTTTGTCAAATCTTCCTGTTTTAGGATTGTAATTATAAGGACAATGCCTGCACCCACTTTTGCAGCAATAACCCCGTTTCAGGTGATATTTTTCTGTAAAAATAATATAGCCTTCTGGACTGTAATAAAAATCCTCGGGGTCAAGTTTTGGTTTGGAAGAATAATCGTCAGACAAGCGATGCAAATATTTTCGTAAAGCTAAATTGATTTTTCTGACATTTGTAAAAACTAAAACCTGTTAACATGAAAAAATTCTACTCATTTTTATTTTTCCTGACTTTAAGCACTTTTGCTTTCTCGCAAACCAGCGAATGCGATTCGCTTACATCACCTTGTCAGAATACTTTTTCAGGAAAATCTTATTATTTCGATGTTCAGGCAATTACAGATGTCAACATTGAAAGGTTTTCTATGGTAGCACAAAATTGCGGACAGCGCGACATCAGTATCTATTACAGGCAGGGAACCTATATGGGTCATGAAACCAATGCTTCGGATTGGACATTGGGCGGTAGTATATCTGCTTTTGAACCTGCCTGTGCAGGAAGTTGTCCAATACCGGAAACTATAATTCCTGTTTTATTAGATGTTTGTATTCCTGCCGGACAAACATTTGCATTTTATATCGCCACTACCGGAGGAACAGGAACTATTGAAGGGCACACCGATTCATTAAGTGGTCATGTGATTGCAGAGGATTCGCATCTGAAAATATTTGCCGGATCGGCAAGTCTTAACACCGGAGCATTTGATGCATTTTTTAGCGTTGACCGCAGTTGGCAGGGCAGCGTGCAATACGATTGCAGTTGCATTGTGAGCGCAGAAGAAAATTCGCTGACAACAAATTTCTCAACTTCAATTCAGCAAAATCCTGCAGTTGATAATTTGAATTACATCATTAATTCCAATGAAGTATCGTTGATTGAAATTAACATTACCGACATTACTGGAAAAGTGGTTCAGCAACACAAAAAAGAAGTTGCAAAAGGAAAAAATAATTTCAGTTTTGATGTAAGTTCACTTAGCGGAGGTGTTTATTTCATAAGTGTTTCAGATATTTCGGGAATAAAATCAGTTGACAAATTTGTTAAACACTGATTTTCCGGAGCAGAGAAAAATTCCGCTGCAAAAAATAGAAGATGATTTACTGAAGGAAAAAGAAATAAGTCTTTATGTGTTACGGCTTGATTTGGTTCATCCATATGTCAGTGGTAACAAGTGGTTCAAGCTGAAATATAATTTGCAGGAAGCTAAACTGCAAGGCAAGAATACTTTGCTGACTTTTGGTGGCGCCTATTCTAATCACATAGTTGCAACTGCTGCTGCAGGAAAAGAATTTGGCTTTAAAACGATTGGGATAATTCGTGGAGAGGAGTTGAATGAAAGTGATAATTCTGTTTTACAGTTTGCCAAAGATTGTGGAATGAAATTGCATTTTGTTTCACGGGATGAGTATAGAAAGAAAGATGCTTCGACTATGCTCAGCATGACAAGTGAATGCTACATTTTACCTGAAGGTGGAACAAATGATTTAGCTGTTAAAGGCTCTGCTGAAATTAGTTCATTGATTGATATTCCATTTGATTATATCTGCTGTGCTGTGGGAACAGGCGGAACAATTGCAGGAATCATTTCATCCCTGAAGGAGAATCAAAAAGCAATTGGTTTTCCGGTTTTGAAAGGTGGAGAGTTTTTGAAAGACGAAATTGAAAAATTTATTCCGGCAAAAACAAATTTTGAATTACAAACAGACTATCACTTTGGTGGCTATGCAAAAAAGACGGAAGAACTAATGAGCTTCATTTCTGACTTTAAATCAAACCACAATATTCCGCTTGATTTTGTTTACACCGGAAAAATGATGTTTGGAGTTTTTGATTTGATAGAGAGGAATTATTTCCAAAAAGGCGCAACGATTGTTGCCATTCACACAGGGGGTTTACCTCAGTTCGCAGACAGTAAGCCACGCCATTAATCCCATTCCTGTTTTCAAGGCTTCTTCATCAATATCAAAGGTGGAAGTATGTACCCCGCTGGTGATATCCAATTTTTTATTTCCTGTTCCCAAGCGGTAAAAACAAGCAGGGATATGTTGTGAATAAAAAGCAAAATCTTCTGCGGTCATCCTCAAATCGAGCAGTTCTACATTTTCTTCTCCCAGAAATTCTTTTGCGTTTGCAATCGCTTTGTTGGTAAGTTCTTCATTGTTTACTAAGAATGGATAACCTTTCATAATATTGAATTCACCGCTTCCACCATTCTCTGCAAAAACTTTTGCAGCAATATCTTTCATTTTTTCATGGGCTTCATCACGCCACTTTTCATCCATTGTTCTGAACGTTCCTTCTATTTTCACTTCATCAGGAATTACGTTTGTAGCGCCCATTCCTGTGATTTTTCCGAAAGCAAGAACAGTTGGGATATTAGGAATGTTACGTGTTTTTTCATCCATAAATTCTGCCTGTAGCGCTACTAAAAGTTTGGACGCAATCAATAATGGATTGACATAGTTTGCAGGCATGGCGGCATGTCCGCCTTTACCTTTAACGGTGATATAAATTTCATCGGTTGAAGCCATATACATACCCGGGCGGAAACCAACTTTACCTGTTTCCATACTTGGAAAAACATGTTGTGCAAAAATGCTTTCAGGCCTTGGATTCTTTAACACACCCTCATTAATCATTAGTGAAGCTCCACCCGGAAGTTTTTCTTCTCCTGGTTGAAAAATGAGTTTCACTGTTCCTTCAAATTCATTTTTCAATTCATTTAGAATTTTCGCTGCACCCAACAATGAAGAGGTATGTACATCGTGTCCGCAGGCGTGCATTACGCCAACATTTTTTGAAGAGTATTCTTTTTTGTTTTCTTCTTTTATCGGCAACGCATCTAAATCTGCGCGCAGCGCAATGGTTTTTTTCTCAGGTTTTTTTCCTTCAATTAGTGCAACAATTCCGGTTTTTACAATTCCTTTTTTGTAAGGAATTTTCCATTCGTCTAATTTAGAACAGACAAAAGTGGAAGTGTTGTACTCCTCAAAAGACAATTCAGGATTGGCATGAAGGTGCCTGCGAAGCGCAACAACTTCAGTAAAATATTTTTCGGAAAGGGCTTTGATTTTTTCTTTCACAGGATTATTTCCCGAACAAAAATTTCAATGCAACTAAGATCATAAAAACGGCAAAAACCTTTTTTACAATATTCTGGTCAATACCGATTGCAATTTTAGACCCTAAAAAAGCACCAAGAATAAATGCGATGCCAATTACAAAAGCCGCATGAAAACTGATGTGTCCTGCTTTGTAGTAATTCATAACAGCTAAAATACCAACCGGTAACATCAGCAGCGCCAGACTTGTTCCCTGAGCTGTGTGTTGCGAAAATCCAAGAAATATAATCAAACCCGGAACAATAATTATTCCCCCGCCAACGCCTACAAATCCGCTCAGTAAGCCGGCAAACAGGCCGATTGAAAGCAATATCAGAACAGTGTTTACGTCCATAGTTTTGAATGATAAATTTTTGTCGTTCAGTTTATTCATCTTTAAAAATCGAGGCTCAATGAAACATATAAGAGCGGTTTTAACACTCTGCCATCTTCAACACCCCATGCATAATCAGCACGGATAAAGTATCCCAGAATTCTACTTCTGATACCAAAACCATAACCGCCTACAATTGGCTCTTTGCTGTTTTTAATTCGTATAGTAAGATTACCTGATTGTATGGTTTGTGTATTCAAAAAATTGTCTTCTGAATAGGGTGAAGAGCCTGTCCATGCAGTTCCAATATCGCCAAAGGCAACAATTTGAAAGTTGGTAAGGAAATCAGAACGCAAAGGGCGGTTCATAATGTATTTGAAAAGAGGCATGCGCAATTCGCTGTTGAATAATGCAAAACTATTTCCGTTGCGTACATTCTGATAAAAGCCGCGCATGTTAGTTGCTACAGTCTGGTATTGGTAATTCTGGTCGGTTGCAATGGAGATGGAGTTGTCAAATTTCGGAGCAAACCAGTTATCAACTCCACCTAAATAGTAAATCAGCTTTTCTGTTCCGAACGATGTGCTGGCAGCAAAACGATTAGCCCAAATCAAATCACGGTGAATTTTTTTGTAGTTGCGGATATCCAAGCCGATTACAAAAAAACGTGCTGCTTCATTGTCGAGATGCTGATAGTATTCGCCAAAAATCTTGTAGCGCCAGCCGTTGTATAAATTTAATCCACGGTTTACCGTGTTATCAAAAACATATTCCATTTTTAAGCCACCGAGATAATTGTTGCGGTTTTTCTCTTGCAGATTGCTCAGGTCAGTGCTGAGGTTTACTTCCTGATCCGTCCGTCCGATAAGGCTTCCGCGCAGTGAAGCTACTTCACTGAAAGCATATTTTAGTGAATAGGTAAGCGTGTGTGTATGGACTTTTATTGCCGATAAATCAACAATGTTTAAAAAGCTTTGCCGGTGAAAAACAACCTGCTGGTCAAGACGATGTTTGAAATTCTGATAGCTTAAAAAATATTCGTTGCTGTTCAGGTTTCCCGCAAAACGGAAACCACCAACAATTTTATAATCTTCCATCACATCACTGATTCCGATTTTGAAAAGTCCGTTGATTCCGGGATTAAAAAATACAGCGCCACCGCCAGTAAATTTCTGGTAAGAGGAATTAATGAAGTTGTTGTTAAGTTGCGTAACAACGTAGTCAGTATAAAAGGCTACATCGTAATTCCTTAGTTTAGGCAGTGTGAATTCCTTTTCTTTTACAGGTAAAACTTCTTTTCCATTTTCAAACTGGCGCACTTTTGTTTCACCACTTGCGGTAACATTTGTTTCGGTTTGCCTTACCTGTTTCTCGTTACGATTTTCGCCTTCAAATGTGTAGTTGTTGATGTTTATTTCTCCGGGTTGTGTTGCTTGTTGTTCTTCTTTTGGGACAGAAGTTAAAGCATTGCGCGAGCGCGGAATGCCGCTCACAGCATTTGCGTTTTCTTCGTCCTGTTTGTTTGATTTCTGTTCGGTGCGGAATTGCGAATCTTTCAGTTCTATATTTTTGTTTGCACTTTCTGCAAGCACTGAACGCTGGTACATGTAGTATTTACCTTCGTTGAAAATAATTTCAGAAACCTTTCCTGATTTTGGTTGAACATCTTGCTGAATAATGTTGCGCGGATAATTTGTTACGGGAAAAGAAGTAGCGATATAACTGTAGTGTGCAATGGTATCCACATAGCTGATTACACTATCCATTTTTGCAAGGAAACGGTTGTTTACTCCATTCGCGTCACTGAGGTATGCAATGTGTGCACTGTCAAATTGCGCAGGTTGTGTTTCGTTAGTATTTGAGGTGTGTGTAATGCGTTTTAAGAGCTGCGATTTTGTTTTATAATTGTAAACGTAAATATCAGTTGAAGCATCTTTTGGCAACATGCTGCTTTCATTCAATTTAATCGTGTCGTTGTTTCTGTTGGAAGCAAAAACAACTTCACGTGATTTGTTAATGAAACGCGGGTTCAAATCGTCCCAGATATCTTTTGTTACCTGATGATAGGTATTAGCCGCAAGGTTGTAAATAAAGATGTCGCTCTGCCCGAACTGCACGGCTGACATAGCTAATTCTTTTCCGTCATCCGAATATGAATAGTCAAGAATCTTTTCAAAGTTGAAAAGCGGACGTTTTGTCTTTTTCTTCGTCTGTAAATTATAAAGCGTGAGCATTATTTTTCCTTTGCGCTCGGTAATCATTGAAAACAATTGCGATGAAGGATGCCATGCCAGTAGTGGAAAAGAATAATCTGTTTTTTGCTCCAGCTTATGTCCTATGCGGATAATTTTTTTCTTTTTCCCTGTCTGAGTATTCTGCATCCACACGCGGTATTTCCCCCATTCGTTTCCTGCAAAAATGTTGTACCGTCCGTCAGGACTGGCTTTCAGTTGTGTGTAAACCATGTTTGGTTTAGACTTCTTCAGCAAAGGTTCCTCTTTAGGCAGCGAAAGATTTTTGCTGCGCTCGTAATACAATTTGTCATAATAGGCCAGCCATTCATAGGTGAGATTTTTCAGCGAAACGCCCAATACAAAAAGAAAACCGCTGTCAATGTTGCGGCTTATCTTGGTCATGTAAAGAATATTGGAGATTACCTGTTTGCCATACGTTTCTGAAACATAGCGCCAGATGGAATGTCCCGCGTAACGAGCATCATCACCAGTCAGGCGGTTAAACTTTTCATATTTCCCTGAAAGAATTCCATCCTTTACATGGTTCTCAATTTCTGCATCCCAATCGTTTGACATGTAGGAAATCAAACCTTGCGTATACCATTCAGGAAGATTGAGTAATGTTGAGTTACGCACCACATCTTTAATGTTGCCGCCATACATCATTTGGTCAAGCATCACTTTGGCAATACCTGCTTTTATTTGCCGTTCCAAATCGCGGTGGTCGCCATTGAAATACAGCACTACTTTGGTGCCCACAATAAAAGTTACTCCGCCAATATTGTATTGCTGTTCGCTTTCAAGGCCGATGTTGCTTTCTTTTAAATCAGAAAATTTGTTGAAAATGATGAACTGAATACGGTCATCAAGCGTGTAATCAAAAACTTTTTCAATCTCACCAATTTGTTTAGTGGCATAGCGAGCGGTGTAATTGCTCAGTTCTTTTCCGCCCAGATAAAAGTAAGTGTCAAACTTTTCAAAACGATAAAAAGACCAGAAGCGGTCTTTCATGTTTTTGTATTGCACGCGATTTTTGCCGAAGGGCATTTGCAAGCCATTATAGAATTGCGCATTGGCAATTCCGGCAAACAGAACCAAACAACAAATAACACTAAATCTGAAAGCTCGCATCAACACAATTTTCAAAAAAGGAATTAAAGGTACTACTTTATGAGGAAATAACGCGGTGCATTGCGCTATATTGCCTACATCACCGGATAAAACGCATCTTCAATATGCCTGATAGTTGTTTGATATTGGTTTTTAACAATCGAAATAATATCAAACCGCACATCTACATCTAAGTTTTTGTAAACTACATAGGCATTAGCTGCTTTAATAAGGTTTTGCTGCTGTTTTTTTGAAACAAACTCTTCGGGTTCGCCCATGGTGGAATAGCTTCGGGTTTTCACTTCTGCTATAACCAGCAGTTTGTCTTTCTTCGCAACAATATCCATCTCATGCCCGCTAAAGCGAACGTTTCTTCCAAGAATTTCAAAGCCTTTGCTTTTCAGCAATTTTTCAGCTTCGTCTTCGCCCTGTTTGCCGAATTCGTGATTTTCTGCCATGGCTGTATGTGTATAATTATTCGTATTTTTGTGTATTCAAAACAAACAGAATGAGAACAAATATAGAAATCAATCAAAGTCTGATAAATGAGGCTCAGAAATTAAGCAAAGTTGCCACTAAAAAAAAGGTAGTTGAGCTGGCACTTGAAAATTTTATCAAAATGCTAAAACGCAAAAAAATGCTTGATTATCGTGGAAAGGTAGTTTGGGAGGGAAACTTGGATGAAATGAGAAAAGCATTTTAATGCAGCCTGCAATTTTTGATACTTCAGTTTGGATTGATTATCTGAATGGCGTAAAAAGCCCGCATACTATTTTACTCAATGATTATATTGAGAAGGACCAGCCACTATTAATTTGTCCTGTTATAATTCAGGAAATATTACAAGGAATTTCAGCGGATAAAGATTTTGAAAATATTAAAGACAGTCTTCTGAGTTTTGAAATTCTTAACGTTTCTTCTGTAGAAGCAGCAATTGGCGCTGCTCAACTTTACAGGAAGCTTAGAAAAAAAGGAGTAACCATTAATAAGAGCAATGATTGTCTTATAGCATTCTATGCAATTCGCTTTGATGTTGGATTAGTTCATAAGGATTCTGATTATGATAAAATTGCCAAACAATCTACTTTGAAAATTATAAAACCGTGACAAAAAAAAAGAAACTCGCCCTCCTTATTTTAGATGGTTGGGGCAAAGGCGACCACTCAAAAGCTGATGCCATCTGGAATGCCAAAACTCCTTTTGTTGACGGGCTGATGAAAAAATATCCCAACAGTGAATTGAAAACTTCGGCTGAAGATGTAGGTTTGCCTGCCGGACAAATGGGAAATTCGGAAGTTGGTCACCTGAATATTGGTGCAGGACGAGTGGTTTACCAGGATCTGGTGCGCATTAATAAAGCTATTGAAGACGGAACACTTGCAAAAAACAAAGTGCTGAATGAGGCTTTTAATTATGCAAAAACAGAAGAGAAGGACCTGCATTTAATGGGTTTGGTATCGGATGGTGGTGTGCATTCTTCGCAGGAACATTTGCATGCTCTTTGCAAACTGGCAAAGAAAAAAGGTTTGAAAAATGTATTCATCCATGTTTTTACTGATGGACGTGATACCGACCCTAAAAGTGGTTTGAAGTTTATTGAGAACTTAGAAAAGGTTTGTAAAAAAACAGGAGCAAAAATCGCCACCGTGGTTGGTCGCTACTATTCAATGGACCGCGACAAACGCTGGGAACGCGTGAAATGGGCTTATGATTTAATGGTACATGGAAAAGGCCGTCCGGCTGGTTCTGCGGTGGAAGGAATAAAACGCTCTTACAAAGAAGGAGACACCGATGAATTCATAAAACCTATTCTTATCATCAATGAAAAATTTGACCCAATCGGACAAATAAAAAATGGTGATGCTGTTATCTGTTTCAATTTCCGGACCGACCGTTGCCGCGAGATTACCTTGGCACTTACGCAAAAAGATTTTCCGGAACAGGAGATGGAGAAAATGGACTTGCATTATGTAACCATGGCGCGGTATGACGATACGTTCAAAAATGTGCATGTTATTTTTGAGAAAGATAACCTGACCAACACGCTGGGCGAAGTTTTATCCAAAGCCGGAAAAACACAACTGCGTATTGCTGAAACCGAAAAATATCCTCACGTTACGTTCTTCTTTTCGGGTGGAAGAGAAGAGCCTTTTGAAGGTGAAAAACGCATTATGATTCAATCGCCTAAGGTGGCAACGTATGATTTAAAACCCGAAATGAGTGCAAAAGAAGTTACTCAGGCGGTAGTAGATGAAATCAATAAAACGGCACCTGATTTTATTTGTTTGAACTTTGCTAACCCTGATATGGTAGGCCATACCGGAGTTTACAGTGCTATTGTTAAAGCGGTTGAAACTGTTGATGCCTGCACCAAAAAAGTGGTGGAAGCAGGACTGGAAAAAGATTATTCCTTCATCATTATTGCCGACCACGGCAATGCCGATTATGCCATTAACACAGACGGAACGCCCAATACCGCACACACTACCAACCCTGTTCCCTGTATATTTATTTCAAAAGGGGTTGATAAAGTAAAGAACGGAAGACTGGCTGATATTGCTCCTACAATTCTTGAACTGATGGGCGTGAAGAAGCCGCAGGAGATGACGGGGAAGGTATTGGTGTAAATTTATTTCTTCAACTTCTCAAAAAGCTTTGGGTTTTGTCCCAGATAAAATATTGCCAACACAATAATTTTATCGTTGTCTACAAAGTAGAAAATGCCAAAAGGAAATTTGTCGGGTAAGCCAACTCTCACTTCTTTATATTTTTTCTGGAAAGCAAAAGGTGTGCGCTGAATATAATTCAGACAGGCTTCAATGGAGAGTAGAAAATCTTCGCCTAAGCCAATTCGTTTTTCTTCATACCATACAAATTGTTTGCGTGCTTGCTCAACAGCACGCGGTCTGATGATAAGCTGATACATCAACCTTTTCGAATTTTTTCTTTTGCCTGTTCCCAGGTAAATCCAACATCGGGATTAGCTTTGTAAGCAATCAACTCTTCTTCTAAGAGTTGGATTTGTTCATCACTTAACTGATAAGAAGCAGCGGCTTCTTCATCAATGGCAATGCTGCTCCAAAGTGCTTCTGCCCAAAGTATGCGTTCGGGCAGGCTGAGTTTCAGAATTTCGTTTAGTTGTGGTGCCATAGTGCAAAGGTAAGACAATAATATCTTTACTTTCGCTTCACATTTTTTGTTCCATGCTTGTAAAAGAAATTTCCACCCTTGAAGAAATGCTTGCACAGCTTCCACTCGTGCAACAACTTTATCCTGATATGACCAAGGAGAAGTATGAAGGAATGCTGCGTGATATGATTCCCAATAATTATTCGCAGGTGGTGGTTTGGGATGGGGATAAATGTGTGGGCTTATCCGGAATATGGTTTAATACCAAACTGTGGACGGGAAAATACATTGAGTTGGATAACGTGGTTACGGATAAAAACCATCGCTCAAAAGGAGTAGGAAAACTGATTAATGATTTTGCAGCTGAGAAGGCAAAACAATTGGGTTGTAAGTTTATTGTTTTAGATGCATTTACCGAAAACCGTGATGCGCATCGGTTTTATTTCCGTGACGGATATGTGATAAGAGGCTTTCATTTTTTGAAAAATTTGTGACGTGATAAAAAGAAAAATAGTTTACCTCTTAGTGCTTTTTCAATTGCTTGATTATTCTTGTAAGGCTGATTTCAGCCCTCAATATTTTCTAGAAGTTGAAATTGTTGCTTATAATATGACCTATAAAGGAGTTATAAGAACAAATTATGACTGGTTGACGAATGAAAAGATAGCAGAGTTTATTGAGAATAGTAAGTTGTTTACAGATACCATAAAAGCAATTGATGGAAATGAAGAAGGGAAAATTGAACTTTATGCGTATGCAATACCCTTTGTTTTGGATAGTTTTATAAATATGGTTTATTGTTCAAATGACTTTCATTCACTTTATATAAGTGATATTGATGCTATCCGTTTGGTAAAGGTCTATGAAAGAATGCAGGGAACCGGAATTCGCTCAATACTTACTCCAAGAGATAAAAGCTGGATATATGGCACCCCTGTTGAGAGATATGAAATTGGTCCTGGATCAAATCATTTAACCATATTGGTTTTTGAAAAAAACAAAGAGATTAATTTGATTATTGAAGACTTGGAGAAAAACGAGGATTTTATATCAATAGGAGAATTAAATAAATATAAAGTATTGGTGCTTTACACATGTGATGCCTGATTTATAAGACTATATGAACAGCACCAGCAAAAAAAAAGACCAGATAAAAATCAATGCTCAGTTGAGAAAATATTTGCGGCAATACGACCGCGAAAAAATATTACCTATTGAGTATCACGATTTGCTGAATTACAAATTTGCGCACCCCGTAACCGACAAAAAAGGGAAAGACACACTTTGGGAAACGGTAACGTACACGAAAGAAAAAACAGCGGAACTGGATGTGGCCCTCACTTCCATTTACATGATGCTGAAAACCGAAGGTTCTTCTTCGCGATTAAAACACCTTACAGTGGAGCGAATAGATTACTGCACCTTCGGTAATTCAAACCCCTTTCGCATACGGATTGTAAACCGCCTTAACGATAACTACGATTATTTTTACATCAAGCAGGCCGATGCTTCGCGGATTTACGGATTGGAATTGGAGCATATTCTTTCGCCTAACCGCATCAATTATTTTGTGGATCGCGAAACGCTGATTGAAGAACACATTGCCGGCATTCCGGGCGACCAGTTTATTGCTTCATGGATGGGCGATAAACGGGTAAACAAGATTCGGTTGGCAAAAGAGTTTGTAAAATTTAACGAGCGTTGCTTTGTGCGTTTGCTGGGCGATATGCGTTCCTACAATTATGTAGTTGACATAACGCCCGACTTTGATGATGTACAGTACCGCATCCGCGCCATTGACTTTGACCAGCAGAGTTACGAGGGCAAAAAATCATTGTACCTGCCGCAGTTTTTTAAAGAGAACAATGCCATTGTTGAACTCTGTACCAAACTGCTTACGCATGAATCGTTTGAGCAATATCGCAATGAAGAACGCTCACTTATTTCGCGCAGGGTGCGCCTTTCGCGCTACCAGATAAAGGACCTGATGGATGTGATGATAAAGGATTCTATTTCAACAGATGAGAAAACCGCACACCTGAAAAAGGAACTTGCAGCGCATTATAAAAGTGATGTGTTTTTAAAATGCCGCAGTATGGGCGAAATAGTGAAGAAAAGTCTGGTGATGCTGCTCAAAGACAGCAAGCATTAAGTCTTATTCCGAAATCTTGTCAAGTTCGTCCTGAAGCTCGTTTCGCTCCAGCGTAAAGTTGTTGAGTTTTGCAAACGCGTCTTGCTGAGCGGCAAAATCTGCATCAAGTTTTGCCTCCCTTTCAGTGATGGAGGCCAATAGTTCATTCAGGCGTGTAATATCAGCTTCCGATAAATCAGGCTTCTCAATAATTTTAACCATCTCTACATATTCGTTTGCAACAATGCTTTGGTAAAACTTAAAAAGCTCAATCGCTGATTTTTTTAAGGCAGCACCATCCTGCCACGAAAGTTTTTCAATTACTGCTATGGATGCTTTCGTTTGTTCAAGGGTTAGTTGCAGGGGCAAATCGGTATCGGTGCCGGCTTCAACGGCATAGTTAAAGTCAATTATGCGTTGGCCTATTTTATTTTGCTCCTCCACAATATTATCATTGAATTCGAGGGCACTTGTTTGTGCGAAAACTGAAAGTGCAAAAGGAGTTATTAAAAGAAGGAGAAGCAGTTTTTTCATGAAAGGATTTTTTTTGAATGGGCAAAAGTAAAATAAAATATGATGAGTAATGGCACACGGATGACACGGATTAAACAGAATTACACGGATTTTTATCAGTAAGATCCGTGTCATCCGTGTGCCATATTAACTATTACTTAATATTTCTACCTTTGCCGCTCATAATTTTAGATGGAGATAAAAGCCGGACCTCTTCTTGAAAAGGTAATTTATCCTTCCGACCTGAGAAAACTCAAACCGGAAGAATTACCTCAGTTTTGCGATGAACTTCGTCAATACATTGTAGATATTGTTTCTAAAAAAGGCGGACATTTTGGTGCCAGCCTTGGTGTGGTAGAGCTTACAGCCGCGCTGCATTATGTTTACAATACGCCTTACGACCAGTTGATCTGGGATGTGGGCCACCAGGCTTACGGACACAAATTAATCACCGGCCGCAGAGCCGAGTTTCATACCAACCGTGTTTACAAGGGCATCAGCGGTTTCCCTAAACGCAGCGAAAGTGAGTACGATACCTTTGGTGTGGGACACTCTTCCACTTCTATTTCGGCTGCCCTGGGTATGGCGGTGGCTTCGCGCCTGAAAAACGAAAAAGACCGTCAGCATATTGCCGTAATTGGTGATGGAGCTATGACGGGCGGAATGGCCTTTGAGGGCCTGAACCATGCAGGTGTTGAGAACTCCAACATTCTGGTGGTGTTGAACGACAATTGTATGAGCATTGACCCCAACGTGGGCGCTTTGAAAGAATACCTGACCGATATTGCCACTTCACGCACCTATAATAAAGCAAAGGATGAAATCTGGAATTTGCTGGGTAAAATAAGCATGTTCGGACCAACGGCACGCGAGATTGTAAGTAAAGTAGAAGGCGGTGTAAAAGCTGCTTTACTGAAACAAAGCAATATGTTCGAGTCAATGCAGTTCCGTTATTTCGGGCCTATTGACGGGCATAATGTGGCCCATCTGGTTAAGGTGATGAATGACCTGAAAGCTATTCCCGGCCCGAAGATTTTGCATTGCGTTACCGTAAAAGGTAAAGGCTATAAATTAGCCGAAGAAGATCAAACGCTTTGGCATTCGCCCGGTTTGTTCAATAAAGACACCGGTGAAATCATTAAAGTAAAAACCGAAAAACCTCAGCCTCCTAAATATCAGGATGTGTTCGGGCATACGATAGTGGAGTTGGCCGAGAAGAACGAAAAGATTGTAGGCGTTACGCCTGCCATGCCTTCGGGATGCTCATTGAATATTATGATGAAGGCCATGCCTACCCGTGCTTTTGATGTGGGTATTGCCGAGCAACATGCCGTAACGTTTTCGGCAGGGATGGCTACGCAGGGCTTGGTTCCCTTCTGCAATATTTACTCCACCTTTATGCAGCGTGCCTACGACCAGGTGATACACGATGTTGCGTTGCAAAAACTGAATGTTATTTTCTGCCTCGACCGTGGCGGACTTGCCGGTGCTGACGGACCAACGCACCACGGTGCTTTTGATATTGCATACATGCGCTGCATCCCCAACATGGTGGTTTCGGCACCCATGAACGAGGAGGAATTGCGCAACCTGATGTTTACCGCCCAACAGGAAAACATGGGACCATTCTCTATCCGTTACCCGCGCGGAAACGGGGTGATGGTGGACTGGAAAAAACCTTTCCAACTGATTGAAGTGGGCAAAGGCCGCAAGCTGAAAGATGGTGATGATGTGGCGGTGCTTTCGTTAGGACATATCGGCAACCATGCTGCCAATGCTATTAAAGAATTAGAAAACCAAGGCATATCAGCCGCGCATTACGATATGCGTTTTGCAAAACCCCTTGACGAAAAACTTTTACATGAGGTATTTACCAAATTCAACAAGGTAATTACCATTGAAGACGGTTGCCTGCCCGGAGGTATGGGAAGCGCCATCGTAGAATTTATGGCGGATAATAATTACAACGCCCATGTAAAACGCCTCGGCATTCCCGATGAATTTATTGAACACGGCACACAAGTGGAGCTCTACAAAGAGTGCGGCTTCTACGAAGAGCACGTGATTGAAGCTGCCCAACAGCTTACGGGGATTAAGAAGAGGGCTATAGCGGGGTAGGATATTAGGTCAAAAGAGGTAAAGTCAAAATTCAGGAGGTTTGACCCCAAAGGGGTCACATATTTATAGAAAAAACAATCCGCTATAAACATACGACCCCTGAAGGGGTCGTACAAAATGGGAAACAACCGATACTCTCCACAATATCCATTAACTTTTAAGGTAATTGAACCTACTAAGTATGATAAGGTACTTCGTTGGGTTGCACTTTTCTCTTCTATTGGTTTTACATTAAGAATCTTAGGCAGCCCTAATCTCAATTGGTTAACAATTTTAATTGCCGTAGTTATCCTGTCTATTATTATTGCAGTTTCTGTTATACGAATGAAAAACATGCATTACAAAGACATTGGCAAATTGATTCTATATGATGACAGGGTAGAATTAAAAACGGAAATCAAAGTTGAGGACATTATTCTTAATCAAAATAAGGTATATGCTAATATTAGCGAATACTCTGATGAAGCTCCCCACAGTCAAAGAGAGTCTTTTTTAAACTTGTTTGCCGAAGCAGGAAACACCATTACATTTACAAATGGGAGCAAACAAACTAAATACTATTTCTTTCTTGATAACCAGTCACACGCTAAAATGATGGTTCGTAGATTTCATGAATGGAAAAAGAGCGGCATCGATTGTGAATGGAAAGTGTCAGATAACGTGTTATAAAGCCCCCTTGGGGCTTTCGCTTGGTAAAAAGCATCATCACGTTTAGTTTTTTGTCCCTTAGGGACAATCCTATCTGAAAATAGCCAAGGGTGTTGTCTGCAATTGAGTTAACCACCTCACCAAATCCCTTTCAATCTCCAACTTTTCAATTTCAATACTAAGTCTGATTAAATAAGATTTAAGTATATTATAAATAAATTCAATTATAAATTAATAAAATTAAAATAAAAACTAAATTTACTTAAGTATAATTTATATTAATTATAATGCTAATAAAATATATTTTAAAATAATTAATTAAAATTTAAGGTTATTTTATTAAAATCAAAATATAGTTTATAAAAATTTAGATATTTTTATTTAATATTTAATTACAACATTTATTTTTGCATCATTAACCAACAAAAAACCTCATGGCAGGCAATACCGATTACTTTCCTAAACAGGATGCAGCACTCAGCTTTTGGTGCGAAAACTACCGCAAAACACTTCCCGATTTTGCAGCACTATTTGACCTTACACCACAGGAAATTGCTGACCAGCAGCAATGGTGTGATGAAATTATGCAGAAGATAACCGATGTACGCGCTGCAAAAAGGCAACTCAAGGTTTTGATAGAGTCAAAAGAGGGGTTGAAAAAGAAAAACATGGAGAAGTTGCGCAAGAGTGTGAGGCAACTAAAGGCCAACGATAATTATGATACAATGACAGGCACCAAGCTAGGTGTTTTAGGTGGCCGGAAATACATGCCCGACAAGGTGTTATTTAAGCCAAAGACTAAAATAACAGTAGCGGGCAGTTATGTGCGTATTGATTACAAGAAGAAAGGTGTGGACGGAATGGAAATTTTCAGGGAAATACCGGGACACGAAGACTGGCGCAGCATAGGCACGGATTACCACAGTCCGTTTATAGATAACGAGCCCGAAAAAATTAAGGGCGTACCCGAAATAAGAAGGTACAGAGTGATTGCGCTGGTAAACGACAAGCATTTTGGCACATGGAGCGAAGTAACGGAGGTAGTAGTAAAGCTTTCGGTTTAGGGTTTTTTATACCGGAAACAATCCACCGTATGGTCGTTAACCATACCCACCGCCTGCATAAAGGCATAGCAGATAGTAGTGCCCACAAACTTGAAACCGCGCTTAAGCAAATCCTTGCTCATAGCATCTGATTCGGGGCTGCGTGAAATAAAATCTTTCAGCGTGCGGTTTTTGTTGGTGATGGTTTTGTAATTGGTAAACTGCCAGATGTATTTATCAAAACTGCCAAACTCTTTTTGCACTTCCAGGAATTTTTGAGCGTTGATAACAGCCGCCCGCACCTTTAATTTGTTGCGGATAATTCCGGCATCGTTCAGTAGCGACTCGATTTTCTTCTCGTTATACTTTGCAATTTTCTTTGCATCAAAATTGTCAAAGGCCTTGCGGAAGTTTTCGCGTTTGTGCAGAACGGTTTTCCAACTCAGCCCCGCCTGAAATGCATCGAGGATAACGGCTTCAAATAATTTCTGGTCGTTGTGCTGCGGTGTTCCCCACTCGTGGTCGTGGTAGTGTTGCATCAACTCATCAGCGCCCGGCCAGGGGCAGCGTGAATGGGACACGGATGACACGGATGTTACGGATTTAAGCGGATTTTTATTTTTTTTTGCCATAAGTTTTTTAGTTTATGAGGGATGGAACACGGATGACACGGATTAAACAGATTTACACTGATTTTTTTGTTCGCATTTGTATTCATTTAATATCCGTCCTTATCCGTAACATCCGTGTCATCCGTGTGCCATTAAACCGTGTGCCATTCCTCATTTTCTATCGTTAGTAAATATTTTTCTCTTGAATTGGGGCTTCTCACCAAAATTCATCAGTAATCCAACTTCTATTTCTGTTGCTTTCAGGTAATTTATCAATTGTAATTCGTGTTCCTCCATCAAACTTTCTGCTGCTTTTAATTCAATAATTACACAATCATTTACAATTATATCAGCAAAATATTCTCCCACCACTTTCCCATTGTAATATACTTTGATTGGTTTTTGCTTTTCGCATTGTAAGCCTGCTGCTACTAATTCGTCAAACATCGCATTTTCATAAACCCGTTCTAGAAACCCAAACCCAAGCTCGTTATACACCTTGTAAAATGCACTGATGATTTTATCAGTAACATCTGTATGAAGCATTTCCATTTCTATAATGTGTTAATGAGGGATGGCACACGGATGACACAGATTAGACAGATTTACACTGATTTTTTTGTTCGCATTTGTATTCATTTAATATCCGTCCTTATCCGTAACATCCGTGTCATCCGTGTGCCATCCTTCATCCGTGTGCCATTAAATAAAAACCAGTGTGCCATCACCCTGCCCAATTATCTCGGTCAAGGCTGCGATATTGAATCGCCTCCGCAAGGTGCGCAGAATTAATGTCTTTGCTTTCCTCAAGGTCAGCAATCGTACGAGCAACTTTTAATATGCGGTCAAAAGCCCTTGCCGAAAGTCCGAGACGGTCGGTAGCACGTTTCAACATGTCCTTTCCCTGCTCATCAATTTTGCAAATCTGTTTCAGCACCTTGCTGCTCATTTGTGCGTTGCAGTGAATGGCTTCGTTTTCTTTAAAACGTTTTTCCTGTATATCGCGTGCTTTTATAACACGGTCGCGCACCTTCTCACTTTTCTCCGAAGTTTGCTCCTGCGTCAGTTCGCTAAACGCAACGGGCGTAACCTCCACATGAATATCAATGCGGTCGAGCAGCGGCCCCGAAATCCGGTTCAGGTATTTTTGTACTACCCCCTGAGCACACACGCAATCTTTCTCGGGATGATTGTGATAACCGCAGGGGCACAGTTGCGTTGAGAACCCACAGTTTCGTCCTAAAGGCTTTGAAGCCCAAATGTGAGGCATATCCAAAAGAACTGCTAACGACTGGAGACCATATTCGTGCACGAAGATTAAATTTAGGATTACTTCAAAAAGATGTGGCTAAGATAATAGGAGTTTGTGAAGATACCATAACCTATTGGGAAATGAACAGAACTACGCCCTATAAAAAACATCATCCTCAAATCTTTTCCTTTTTGGGGTATCAACCTGAGTAATTATTCCTTTCTGCTTATGATAAATTATTCCAACCCATTTCAATAAATAACAGCCTCCTCTTTTGAATTAACTCTCACCCACTTTTCTCACTATAAACCGATAGTCGGCAGGTGAAATAGGTGGCTGTCAGAGTTCTTGATTTGAAAAGGTTGTGCGATGGCTAAGAACTCTTTTTGACACCTATTTCGCCCGTGTGGTTGCACCTGCTGCCTTTTTCAGGCAGAGGTAAGCCACAGATTTGAGCGTGGGAAAATTTTGGAATTATTTTTTGATTCAAGATTGAAATTTTAGAAAGACATTTCTATCCTTGAATTGCCTCTGAGCGTAGACGAAAACCAATAGTGCGTTCAATAATTTTATTTTGTATTTTTTCGATTTTGTCCTTTTTTTGAAAAGGAACATCTAATTTTCGTGCAATATTTTCATAATCTAGTTTATTAGAACATTGTTTTTTTAAATAATTTTCTCCTTCGTTGCGATTCTGCATTGTATATAACTTTGCAATAATTTCTTCAACGTTAATTGGGTGTTTGGACTGTTTGTCTTTTATTTTACGCTTGGACTGGTCTTTTGAATAATTAGCTAATTCAAATCTTATATTGTTTTCGCCCTTCTCAATTTGAGTTAGCTCTTCTTCGGTTAAATTATTAATAAACGACAAATATTTTTCAAATAATTGAATATGTAAGTGCTTTGTTTTTTTCATTCCTTAGATTTTTAATTTGGTGGAAAATTCAGTTACAAATTCTCTAATTTCTTCATCTATGCCCCTATAATCACTCGTTAAAACTACTGGTGCTCCGATAATGGGCGCATCCGCATGTAGCGTTTTATTTTCTCTAATGTATGTTTCAAAAACTCTAAACTTATTGGTCTTCCCCAGCTCCTTTGTCTGTTCAATAAATGGCCTTGTATGTGATATTGGGACTTCATTATAAAATTGAACCATAGTAAATATAACACCCTCTAATTTTGGACTTATTTTTTCAACCTTCTCATCATCTTCAACCTTACAATATTCATTATAATCTTTCACAAGCTGGTTTACACTTTTTATTAAATAATCTATTCCCATAGTGGAGAGATAATCGGGTTTTGCCGGTATGAGAATGAAATCACTCGTTACAATTGCATTTTTTGTTACGATATTAAAATTAGGAGGACAATCAATCAGTACAATATCATATTTATCTTCTTCCAACTGTTTTATGCCTTTTTCTAATAATCTATGAACTTTTAGAAAGTTCTGTTTTGCTTGTTGCATATTAGCCCCGCCGAGTCTGGTAGCTAATTCGAGGTCAACATTTATTAATTCTAAATGAGAAGATACTAGGTGCAATAACCCGTCACCGGATAAATATTTTTTTACATCTTCCGGTTCAATAATTAAATCATTGAAATCTGTTGCTCTAAATCTGAACCACTCCTTTATGGTCTTTGAAGCAGCAATTCCTGTTTTCCACTCGTCCGGTTTAATAAAAGAAAAGGTAAGGGATGCTTGTGGGTCTAAGTCAATCATAAGCACATTTTTACCTCTATTTGCTAACTCTCCAGCAATATTTGCGGTTAAGGTTGTTTTTCCAACACCACCTTTATAATTTATAACGGAAACTATTTTCATTATTTATTTTTTAGAAATGTATTATTAAAGAGGGGGGTTCTTAAAAATCGCAGCACTATGTAAAACCTAATTTAGGTAAAAAGAATCTTCCTAATTCAATGTATGCCCAGATATTAAGAATGATTTTCAAGATAAAAAAACAAGTTGCAATATAATCTATCCAAAAAGGCCCAGTAATATCATCAGTTTTTTTTAATGTCCCATTATTGAAATGATATTGTTTCATTTGAAAGAATGTATACCATGCCATTGCACCAAAGAAATGATGGATTAAATCGATTGCAAGGGACAATATCCATAAAAATAGAGGAAATAATAACCCGTCCCGTATCAGGATAGGGGCATCGTCAGGATTTTTGTATATCCAAATAATTGCAATACCAGCAAAAGCAAGTTGCCTACTTATATCGCTAGTCTTTTTTGAAAGCTCGTAGGTGTCTTGCTTAAAATCCTCAAGACTTTTTTTCATTATTGAAAACTAATCTTACTTTTTCTTTCCTTTTACCTCACCGCCAGAACCATACAATCCTCTATGGGTTGTTTGTTTTTTAGATTTAGTTTTAGGAGAAGATTTGGTAGATTTTTTAACACTCTTCTTTGCCATAAAAATATTTTAGATAAAACAAAAGTATAAATAATTACAACTGCTTTAGATTTAAAAATTGGTAACCTTCAATATACTTTAAAATGTATGCTCGTAGCTTCCTTTCCAAAGGTATGTTGCGCTGAAAGCCAACGTCCTTTGGAAAGAAGCGGAAGACATCAAACAATCCGAAAGTGTTTTGAAAATGGAATTTTTCTCAAAAATTTGTTTTCAGAACTCTTTCAACCATATTTAGCGGAAATCTTGTTTTCAAAAAATTAGTCTTCGGATACGAAGGTGTTTTTTGAAAATAGGATTGAAGTGATTTTATCCTGCCCAATTATCTCTATCCAAACTACGATATTGAATAGCTTCTGCAAGATGAGGGGGTTCAATGTTGTTGCTTCCTTCTAGGTCAGCAATAGTTCGCGATACTTTTAATATACGGTCAAAGGCACGAGCAGAAAGACCAAGCCTGTCAGTTGCTTTTTTGAGCATCTCTTTCCCCGGCTCATCTATTTTGCAGATTTGCTTTAACACCTTACTACTCATTTGAGCATTACAATGAATATGATTGTTTTCTGCAAAGCGTTTTTCCTGAATTTCTCTTGCCCTAATAACACGTTCACGCACCTTTTCACTTTTTTCTGATGCCCTTTCCTGGGTAAGTTCGCTGAAAGGAACTGGCGTAACTTCTACATGAATGTCTATGCGGTCTAAAAGTGGTCCTGAAATTTTATTCAAATACTTCTGCACTATTCCCGGAGCGCACATACAGTCCTTATCTGGATGGTTATGGAACCCACAGGGACACGGATTCATGGCTGCAACAAGAATCACGCTGGCGGGATACTCTACGCTTTGTTTAGCTCGTGCAATAGTAATAACACGGTCTTCTAAAGGTTGGCGCATTACTTCTAAAACCGTGCGTTTAAATTCAGGCAATTCATCTAAAAAAAGAACACCATTATGCGCTAATGAAATTTCTCCAGGCTGTGGATTTCCACCTCCTCCTACAAGGGCAACATCACTAATTGTATGGTGAGGCGAACGAAAAGGACGAGTAGTTACGAGGGAGGAATTTTTAGACAACTTGCCGGAAACAGAATGAATTTTAGTAGTCTCCAATGCTTCTGCTAAACTGAGTGGAGGAAGAATAGTTGGTAATCTTTTAGCCAACATTGTTTTTCCTGCACCGGGTGAACCTATTAGAATAACATTGTGCCCACCGGCTGCAGCAATTTCCAAAGCGCGTTTAATGTTCTCTTGTCCTTTTACATCGGCAAAGTCTAAGTCACTTTCATTTAAACGGGAATAGAATTCATCCTTGATATTTACTACTGTTTGTTCAAGTTTTCTTTCTCCATTGAAAAAATCAATCACTTCTTTTACATTTTCTGCTCCATAGACTTCAAGATTTTCAACAATAGCGGCTTCACGTGCATTTGCTTTTGGTAAGATAAATCCTTTAAATCCTTGTTTGCTTGCTTCTATTGCTATTGGTAAAGCCCCTTTGATGGGTTGTAAGCTGCCATCTAAAGAAAGTTCACCCATGATGATATATTGGCTTACTTTCTCTGAAGTTATCTGCTCGGATGCCGCTAATATTCCTATGGCAATAGTTAAGTCATATGCTGAACCCTCTTTACGAATGTCAGCCGGAGCCATATTGATTACAATTTGTTTTCCGGGAACTCTGAAATCATTATTCTTCAATGCTGCCTGAATACGGTGCTGGCTTTCTTTTACTGCACTATCAGGCAAACCAACTAACACAAAACCCACGCCTTGCGCTATATTAGTTTCCACAGTAATGGTTGAAGCGTTAACTCCATGAACGGCTCCGCCAAAAGTCTTTACTAGCATTTCAGGGTCATCTTAAAATTATTCGAAGGGTATAAAATAGCACTTGATTTTTAGAAAAGCAATAATAGTTATTTATCTTCAAAATTCTCTTCAGAGCAGATCAAGCCCCTTTTTCAGGTAGAAATCTATTTTCAAACTTTTTCTTACTATTGCAGAAGCTCTATGTTGCATAATCCTTTTACTTCTTATCAGGAATAGTAAGATGGTTGCCCTTTTTTAACGAAACTGGTAAACTTAATTTAAATTCTTTCACAATAAAATATAGAGAGTTGCCGTTAATAAGTATGTGGATAAAACAGTAAAATAATTAATTTTTGTAGCTATAGCAACAGTAAATATTGATTATCGAAATTTTATGCCGAAAAAATCATATTTTTTGCCATATAAGCAGAATAATATACTGCTAATATTTAAAATTCAAAATATAATATCAAAAATTCAATTGTGTCGTTAATAGAAAATTCCCAAATTTGTGCAACCAAACCATAGTTATTGCGTTTCGGCAAACCGCAATGAAAACACAGTTTTAAATTCTACTGTATGATAATAAGATTATTGGCTATTGAATAGATACTTATGACAGCAGTATTATATAGTGTATTGTTTCTTTTTCAGACGTGCAATATGGAATTGGATGCAAGGGAGAAATATCATGAACTAAAAGAGCGAATTTCTGTTGTAGAAGATAGGAGCGAAAGAACCTTTACCTATATTACAAATGCTCTTGGAGTTGCTGGCTTGATTGTCACCTTACTTGCAGTTTTTGGTTTCATTTTTGTCAGGGACTATAAACAGACTGTAATTGCTACATCAAGAAATACTATTCAAGATGAAATTGGAGCTAAAAGAAAGGAAATTGACCAAATGCTAAAGAATTGTAAAAAATATGAAGAAGATGGACGAAAATTGTATGAAAAATTGAATACCTATTCAGCTAGCTTTGATGAAGCTCAAAAAAAGAAGGATGGGATTACACAAGATGTATTACAAAATATTGCATCTCTTATAGAGAAATCAAAACACAAAAATCAACCAGAAGACACAACAAAAACTTAAATAACATGGCAACTCAAAATGAAACAAAAAATGCCTTGATAGAGCAAATTATTTCGGACCTAGAACAAAAGAAAATGCTAGTTGAAGAAAGAACTGCTTCTCCGGCAATTTATCATGAAATTCAGGAAATTCTTGAAATGAGCCTAGGTGAGCAAGGGTCAGATAGAATAAAAGCCAACTTCGCTAAATATGGATTTAATAGTTGGGCTGATTTTTATCGTGATATGAAACAAGAAGGTCGCACAGGGATACCAGAAGTAGAAGGTAGTTTATTAGGTAAAATTGACCTTCTGATTTCACGCTTAAAAAGCGAAAAGGAATAATTAGTTAACCTCGTTTATCTACAAAGCCTATAGAACTCCTATAGGCTTTTTTTATTTATTAATCTTGTAGTTTTTGTTCAAATAATTAAAGTTGATAGGACACTAAGCATCAGACGAAATTGCATACTAATTTTCAAAAATATTAGTCCTACAAATGGGGAACATTACATTATTTTCTGTAAGACTACTTGAACTGGTAAAAGTTAAAAATAAAATTGAAAAAACTAATAAAATAAATAATATTCCTCTTATTAAATCAAGAGGAACATTATTACCAAATATTGACAGCAGTAGTTCTTTATCCCATGCAAATACAAATAAAAATAGAAGGAATATACAAGAACACATTATAGACAGCGCATCAACACTATCTTTCCTACCTCTATACCTCTTTTTATAAAGACCTTTTAAAAGAGTATAATGTAAAACCCAGAGATACAACATTACCAAAATTTTAAAAATTTGCCTGCTGCGTAACCTATATCACCAGCTAAATCAACCGCACCAGTTACAGCTATAATTCCTAATCCAATCGGAGCTACAGGGGTTGCTAAAAGACCCAACCAATTGTATATGTAACTGTCTTACTAGCCTCAAAAGCAGCTGTCGCGCAGTGCGCAGCTCGTTTGTTTTTAAAATAGCGACAATGTTGAGATTGCAAGAGTATAAGGATTGAATTTCATAAGATTCTTAACCACATAAGTAATCCACTAATCAGCATCGAAAAATAAAAAAATAACACATTACAAACTCCATCAATAGTCATAGGCATATGGCTTCTTGAAAAAGTGTCTTTGGGGTCACGTTGCAAAAAAAATCTAAATAAAAAAAGATAGATAATCCATATTGATATTGAAACAAAGGGCATTTTAAGAAGTGGAATCATTTTAGATACTATTATTTCTTTTTCTTCAAAAAAAACTGCTATAACAAAAAGCAAAATATTAATAATCAAAAGAAAAATAAGTGTTCTGTTTTTAAGCAACCATTCTCTCTTAAAAAGAAATATCAATTGTATATTTAAGCTGGGTATTACAAGAAGAAAATCCATAATCCTATTTAAATAAATTATACATACCATTAAAGGCACCAAAGGTTTCTGCTATGCCCAAACCTATAGATAAAGCAGGACCTACAATTGGCACAACTGCAACTGCTGTTATTGCCAAGTTAGTAACAAGTTTAGCTACATCAGACCCTTTCTTTTCGCTAGTTCCAAATTCTATAAAGGTTGATGCTAAATCAAGAGCTTGAATTGCATTACCCGCTACTTTAAAAAATTTAGCATTGCTAATACTTTCCTTTACTGATTTTGAACTTATGTATTGATTTCCCTTAAATTTTTGACTATACGTTTTACCGTTTCCTTGGTGAATAAATTTACCTTCCTTTAAAGTATTTTCAACATTTTTAATAGAAGTCCCAAATTCTTGTATCCCTTTTACTTGTCTAACAGCTTCAGATAAGTCTGCGCTTAAACTCATTATATCTGTTATTTCATTTCCACCTTTATTTTGCGGTGCAGAACTACCTGACTTAGTTTCTTTTGCTGTGCTTTTTTGAGAAGTGCTTCCCTCACTTTTTTGAGTTGAACTATTATTACTTTTTTTCTCAGGTGAACTTTTAGGTTGTTCAATTTTTTGGGTTGCTTCAGTCTTAACATCATCTTTGACCTCATTAGCCGCAGGATTATTTTTTACCGTTTTTTCTGTATCACCTGCATTTTCTTTATTGGTTTGAGATTGTTCCCCAGATGTTTCTGCTTTATAACCCATAGGTTTTTCTATCCCACATATCTCACCATAAAATTTATCATCTTTATAAAATGTTTTATCAACAAATTTTTGTTCTTTCCCTAATTTATCTTTTATAATATATGGCTCTGATTCAACAGTATCTATAGTAGTATTATTAGATTTACTTTGTGAGGTTTTATTTTCACCGCTTTCTCCACCTCCGCCACCTGCATCAACAGGCTTATCCTGCAAACCAGTAGGGTCAATACGAACAATAGGATTATTACTTGTATAGTGATAGGGCGAAAGACCTGGGGATTTTCCTGTAAGGGGGTCAACACTTATAAACCGACAAGTCCATGCAGCATAATAGCGCGCACCGTAATAATACAAACCGCTTTCATCATCTTTTTCTTTTCCTGTAAAACGGTAGCGTTTAGATTCAAATGTTCTTACTGCCGTATCTCCAAAGGGGTAATAATCTTCGCGGTCAATTTCATCTCCACTATCATCAAGCCTTATAGAAGCTGAACCGAGGTAATCGGTAATGGTATAAACTATATCCGGAAAACTTGCATCATCATCAAATCCACCTATTCGGAACTCTATTCCGCCTTGCACTTGCAGATAGTTTTTTTCTTCTACATCTCCACTTGTATCTCTTTTATGGTATTCAAAAATTCCATCAATATAAGTGGTTACTTCTACAATGCTACCACTGTTTTTTCTTGTTAATTTTTTAATTCTGTTTCCACCTGCATCATAAAGATAATGCGTGTATTTGGTAATGCTACCGCTTGCCTGTGTATAAAAAGAGCGCATACGGTTGGCATAATCCCATTCATATACACGGTTGCTATTATTGCCTGTTGTATTACCTGCGCTATCGTATGTAAACTCGCTGTAGGTAGTGGGGCTTACTTGTCCATTGTTTATTTCTTCTAAATGGTTGGTTCCGCTTTCGTATTCAAATGCTCTTGTAAAACTTTCTGCAATATCAGAAGGAACGCGGTGTTTCAGTTTCTGAATATTTCCCATCAGGTCGTATTCATATTTGCGTTCGTATTTGCGGCAATCACTGGCTGTTGGGTTATTTATTTTTGGTGCATCGGCATAGAGGTAATTCTCACTCTGGTTATTCATTTCCCTGCCATTGGCAAAAATAAGCCTGTAAAGCGCATCATATTCAAATTGCCGGAAAAGTTCATCTTCGCTGCCTGTTATTCCGCAGTCGGGTGTCTTGTCGGTTACGTTTACAATGTTGCCTACAAAATCATATTTGTATTTCTGGTCGTAGCGGGTAGTTCCACTATCGTATACATAGGTGTGTGTGTTGCCGCTTTGGTTAAAAGTGTATTTCTCGGCTTTCACACGGTTCAGGCGAAAAGTATTTGGGTCGTAAGCATATCGCATCATTACATCATTGCCCCAAGCTACTAATATTTTCTGTCCTTTGGCATTGTATGCAATGTGTTTTACCAAATCTGTTCCGCCTGATGTTATTTTTTCCAATGCACCTGCATTATTAAAAACAGGAATAACTTCTTTGCGAACAGCAAATATATCTGCGGGATAAGTGATTTTTGTTGCGCGGTTAAGCGCATCATATTCCATGTTGGTTTGGTAAATGGTGCTGTCTAAAAGGTTTCCGGAATATGTATCAAAATCTTCTATTCCCGGGTCCCAGTTTACACGGTAACAGTCAACAGTTCCTCCGCCAAAAACACTTAATATTTCGCTGTCTTTTATTACCTGTCTTTTCTTTTCAGTTACACTACCTTTAAAATCATAGTTTTCAATTTTGGTCAGCCCTGCTTCATCATAATGCTTATAGATTTTACCCAACAGGTTATCATCTTCGGGATTGGCAAGTCCTGCGCTGTCGCCATAAATCAGGAACTGGCGTTGTGTAAAATCTTCACCCGTTTTATCTTTCGCCCAATTTTTTACAGGGCGGTTTAAAGTATCATAAGCACTTATAATAATTGCACCTTTAGAATCGTTTACCTGCACAGGTTTTCCCGTTGCATCTGTAATAGCGATGCCTACACCTGCATCAAGGTGTGTGGATTTAACAACCTGATTAGCTAAATTGTATTTATTGATTGAAACAATTCTGCCCAGCGCATCAGTTGTTTTCAGCAAATTTTTACGAATGTCGTATTCGTATTTCATCACTACCTCATTACCATTAACTCTGTCAGTAGTTTTAAGTATTCTTCCAATTGCATCTACCACTACATTTTTAGGTGTGAAATAATGTTCGGGCGAAACACCTGTTACAGCGGGAAACTGCCCTTGATGTGAAACCTGAGCTAAATCATTTGCATCATAGGTATAGCTTTCCCAAGGTGTAGGTTTATATTTTCCAGAAATTTTATAGGTGCTTGTTGGTAATTCGGTTATATTATTAGGCACACCTAAAACCACCAATTGCTGAGTATCATCGGGGTTTATGGTCTTTACAACCTGCCCGCGTGGATCGTAATACATGCGCACTTTTTCGCCACCCAGCACTGCGCCCTGCAGGGTGGCATCATCAAAAGGGGAGATAAAGTCAAATCCTTTGTCAAAAAAAGGTTCATATTTCTCCACCACTTTGCCTTTGTTGTTATAAACTTGCCAACCGCTTACCACCACATTGGGTAAAGCATTTGGTTCACGCTCTATACCCACGGCATCTGCATTTTGGGTTTGGTTTTCGGGCAAGCCGCTATCGCCAAACAAGCTATCGCCATATAAAACATCTTCCGCCTGTGTGCGGGTTTGCAACAACCTTCCAAAGCCATCGGTGTATTCTACTTTTACAATTGTGGGGCTGTCTTCCATATCCTGCCAGTGCTGCTCGCGCTGTATGATTCTTACCCATACTGGCTGCTGGTTGTTATAAAAGGCAAGAAAATCGTATTCCATTCTTACACTGGGTTCGTAAGCAAAAGGACTTTCGGTTTTTATATCTCCTTCGTTTGCTCCTTGTTTGCCAATCACTCCACTTTGTTTCATTAATCCCAAAGGCGAAAAACCAAATACTGAGCGGTTACCATTGGGGTCGGTTATCATTTTTGCCTGCAATACACGGTAATCGTATTGGGCTGTGGTAGCAAGGTAATTGCTTACATCAATATATTGCCTTGCTTCCAAAGGTAATAATTTATAAGTATCGTAACTTACTGTGCTGCGGTTATCAAAAGCATCTTTGGTTTCCAAAACCAAACCTTTTGCAGTAAGCACATTGTCATGAAAATCGTATTTGGTTTTGCTGCCGGGGGCATACCAACCGTTAGGATAATTGGCTTCACTATCATGTACAATATAACCCAAATGTTCTTTCTGGTAGGTTGTGCTTCCTTGTAAAGTATCATCAAATCCGTCAGGGTAGTCTGTAACCCAATCAGGTGTTTCTTCAAAACATTGTGGACGAATATCATAAGCAGCATTGATAATTGCTTCTGTAATGATTAGCGTTTCACTTCTTACCACTGCACCGTATTCGCCTAATTGCCCGTAAGGCAAACCAGTAAAAGCATTGCCATCGTAATAATTAAAGCTACAACCTATTATTTTATATTGTACACCATCTTCAGTAATTGGCAGGTTGGCATTTATTACACGGTCGTGTAATTCAAAAGCAGTTTCGCTGCCATCGTTTATTACTTCATAAGAAATACTGCGGCATACCCTGTCCACCATGTATTTATCAGCAGTATCTTTTTGAGCATAAGTAGTAAAACTAACAGTGCTCAAATAGGGTTTTCCATCCCATGCAACATCATAAATTTGGGCTTGAGCAATATCATCAGATCCAGTTAGAGTAAGCCTTCTACCGCGAGGCACGGCAATGGCAAGTTGTTTTCGAGCCTGCCCATACTCATCAAAATCAAATGAAAAACTCAGTTGAGTCATGGGGTCATTTCCTCGTTCCCATTGGGTAGTTCGGCTTGCAAAGGAAAAAGAAAAGAATATATTATAAGATTGTTTCACTCTATTCACAATGATGGACTCTGCCGGAGTGAGGTCTTTTAAACCGGATTGAGTTTCGGTAACGGTATATGGTATTCCTCCATCCCCTGCAAAATATTCTCCGTTCACTTGTTCGGTAAGGGCATATAGTTCGGTGCGTAAACTCCCTCCACGTAACGTGCGCAAGGCATCGCGTTTGGCGCGTCTTGGCAAAGCTTTTAAAATATTTATGGTTGCAGCATCACGCTTTAATATTTGTGGGTCACCCTGCCAGTATTCATTATCAAAATACACTTCTTCCCACTCACCAAATTCATCACCAACAGGTCCCAAATGAAACCAGTTGCGAGTTTCAGTAGGTGGTGAATAATGCTCAAATGCAACTGCATTGAAACTCCCCGGCCCTACAGATATTCCTCCTTCTAATGGAAGAGAGTTGGGTGTCAAATCATGTAATCCCGAACTGTTATAAGTTTCAAAAGTTTCGGTATCGCGTTGGTCAACCCTGCCAAAACCACGGAATTCACGCTCACCACCATCCCAATAACCATGATGATATAAATATTCAGTAGTCAGCTTTCCTTTTGAAATTTTATCATGCACCTCCACTCTTGAAACTACCTGCACAGGAAAAGGTAATGTAGTTTTCCAGCGTGCTGTTTTCTTTTTCTGGTCTCGAAGGTAATGCAAAATGGAACTGTCATATTTTACACGGGTAAGTGAACCCATATTGTTATCCATTTCTTGCAGGAGATAAGGTTTTATGCCTCCTGTAAGGTCAAGAAAAAACCAGCGATTGGTATTGGTAAGAGATGCGTCTAAAGTAAATAAAACACCACTTGTTCCATTGCCATACAAATCTTCAAGGCGAATAGAATCTGCATCAGGCACAGCAGGCGTGTTGGTGATAACAACCGGCTCGCTGAAGCTGTTACCGCTTTTATTGAACCAGATGGTTACTTTATCAAAATCCACATATACAATATCGGTCAATCCGTCACCATCCACATCTCCAAGCATAATGCGTTTCGGGTCGTAGCCATGCGGAAAACGTGGCGCATTTTTCATCTGCACTTTTTTAGCAAACGAACCGTATCCTGTGCTGGGCCAGTAATGAACATTGCCACTGAACACATACACAATATCCTGCATTCCATCACCACTCATATCGCCCCACTTAATACGAGGGTCGCTGAAATTCACATTCGGGAAATCACTTAATAGTTTTCTTGATACTCTTCGTGTTTCTTTCCAGCCTTCATTTTTATCATTGAAAAAACATTCAAGGCTGCTACCTGAACGAATAGCATCCGTAACACCATCACCGGTAAGGTCAATCAACTTTACTTCCGGGTCTTGAAAACTGAACGAAGGTGCCGTTCGATATTTTTTAAATGATTTCTTGTCCCATGTTCCGCCAAAGCGTGAAGGAAAATAACCTGAAATTTTTTCGCTGTTCACCATCAGGTCAATCCTTCCGTCACCATCAGCATCTATCAGTTGCACATCGGGGTCGCCAAGATTTAATCCTGCAGGCGCTTCTTTCATAAAGCGGGGCATATCAAAAGTTCCATTACCCAGATTTCGCCAATAGCGAACCACACCTCCACTCATTTCCAGCACATCGGGCAAGCCATTTCCAAAAAGACTTGCCAGTTCAAAGCCTCCTTTACCCAAAGAAACAGGAGGCAAATGTCCTTCCACCCGCTTAAATTTTTGTTTACCGGGCTTGTAAGATGTATAGCGGAAATCTAATGGCGGTAAACTTTCACTTTCATTACCGTCATGACCTGTTACTTCTACTTTACGCAAAATAGAAGTTCCGTTTACCGGCAAATCTTCTGCATTGTCCACTTCATCAGTGAACTGGAAATTATACGTGCGGGTAAGTATCTCCGCTGCCGGATAAGGATGCGTATAAATTGAAATTGATTTGCAACGCTTCATTGTGCGCATCTCAAATCCACACTTGTATTCGGAAAACGGGTCAGGGCGATTCTCGTATTCAAAACTCACTCGCACCAAGAAACGCTGGTTGTTTGTTATATCTTTATAATCAGCATAACGGATTTCGGAAAGATAAACCTGATCCCATTTATGATAATCATTTTCCCTCACCTGATCGCGCGAATAAATATATTCAATCACATTGCCAAAAAGGTCTTGTGTTTTAGTGAGCTTCCACGCAAATATTTTTTTCGGATTAGCAGGATCCATCACAGCTGCGGGGTCGGTGCCTGCTGCACCGGGAGTGCCGTACCAACTGGTAAGCCCGTCTTTGCTCATTACCTTCCAATAATTATTGCCAGTGTTTTTGTAATGGTCAATACGTGCAAACAATCCTTCAGTGCGTGGGCGGTAACGTATAACACCAGTTGAAGGAATTTCCACAGGTACTAAATCTTCTGCACCTGAAAGAATAAAAACATCTTTTTCATCATCATAGACCGGAACTCCCTGTGCGGTTTTCCGCATTACGCCCGGAACAGATAATCCCCAGCCTAAGCCAAAAACGCTGTTACCACTGCCGGTTGAGTATTGCAAAGTAAGCTCAGGCTGAAAGCCGTTGCGCCCGGGTGGTAATGCGATAGGCACCGAAAAATTACCTGTTCCGGTAAACAAATCAGGCGAAAATTTTTCGCCCAAACCGCTTTGCGCTCCGCCTCCTTTAGGAGAGCTTATTGGTGAGGTTCCGCTTTTGTTGGACATACAGAATTAATTTTTTTCCAGTTTATACAATAAAACTTTGCAACCATAGTGGTCAGTACCATCTATGAGTGAGCTAAATCCCAGCGAAGTGAAATCGTCAGCAGACCACAGCGAACGGTGCACTTCAAACGTATTTCCATACACATCACTCTGCTCACAAAACACCGAGGGTGTACCTACATAAATTAATCCACCGGATGATACTTTTTTAATTGCTTTTTTCAGGACATCAATACCTTCCTCTTTTTCAAAATGCTCGATCACATCGAAAAAGAAAATGCAATCAAAAAAATCTTCCTCAGAAAGAGAGTTGTCAAGATAGGATTGTATGCTACAAACATGAACATAATCATACAATTGCCAACATGGGTTTTCATATTTAGAGAAACCTTCAACTCCCATAATATATGTATTTCTGGAAACACCCATATCTAACCACTGGCGAACCACAGCACCATATATTCCCATTCCTATTCCCAAATCCAATATCCGTGAGGGCTTTCTTCCTTCTTTAAAAAGGTCAAAAACAATTTCAGGCACAAAAGAGGCACATCCGATTGGCATATAAATTAAGTTTTAATCACCACCAGTTAAACAGCTACTGACTCATTAGACGAATATATATTATTAGCTTTATAACCGGTTGAAGATTCAGATATTACTTTATTGATAAATTCATTATATGTTTGATATTGCTTATGGAGGTTTCCATTATGATTTTCAACTTTTCGCCTTGCCTTTACACTCCATTCTGGTAGGTTTTGCTTTGTAAATTTCGACAATGCATTCAGCAAAAGTTTATCATCGTCATCCACTATTATTCCTCCATCCCCGACTGTTTCAGGTAATGCCCCGGTATTCCTCGACACAACGGGACAACCAGTAGCCATGGCTTCAAGTATTGCGTATCCTCCACTTTCACTAGCACTAGCACATAGAATAATGTCAATCTCATTA
This sequence comes from Bacteroidia bacterium, assembly GCA_050186075.1. GTDB lineage: Bacteria > Bacteroidota > Bacteroidia > SXHM01 > SXHM01 > SXHM01. The sequence goes on along the minus strand of JBFWYU010000003.1, from coordinate 7,504 downwards.
TAAATATCAATTACATCTTCCGGGGATTTATATCCGCAATATCGGATATGCTCAACTCGTTTTATCCTATCTAAAACATAATCTTTATACTCCCATCCTGCACCATAAATGCTGAATAAAAATCGCTTATCATCAAATCGTAATAATTCTTCCAGAAAGTTTTTTGATATTTTTTCTTCTGCAAGTCTTCCAACTATTCCAACACGTATTTTATTTTGATAGGATCTTTTAATAAATGGAAACCTATCAATGTCTATCTGAATTGGTGTAATACATAAATTCGTCACACCCCATTGCTCTAAGTTTTTATCATAATAGTTAGAAATCAAACCACTAATGCCAATTTTTAAGGTATCTAAATAAGGCCATGATAGCTTGAATAGTTCACATCCGTGTATAAAAAAGAACTTGTTCGCATTAACCCCTTTGTATAATTGAGATATAATTTCAGGTCGCCATAGGCTTCCATGATCAATAACTGCCGAAGGTTGAAGAAATCTAAGTATTCCATTGATCTCGGTTTCTTCCTTAAAACGTATCAGCTTAAGGTGTTTAAATTCGTAAAGCTCTTTGTTGGAATGATGATCCTGAAAAATAAAATAAGTGTTTATATGTTCCGAAATATACTTATCCCAATTATGTATTAGTCGCTCTCCTCCGCCTATAAAAAATCCATAAGGAACTAAATGAACAATCGTTTTTTTTCTGTTCACCTGATGAGCTATAAAGTGATAAACTTTATCTACTTGTATATTGTTTAAATCGGTTGGTCTGCCACCCCTATATCTTAAATTATTCTGACTGATATTTTTTTCTGACCCAGACAACACCGCTTCAACATTGGTATGAGAGAAAAGATGTTCTCTCCCAAAGTGATTTGAGATAACAGACACACAAGGAACATTATACATTCCTGCAACATGAGCCATGCCGCTATCGTTAGCAACAACACAAAAAGAATCGAGCATTGCAGTAATTATATCTTCGGAAGCATAGTCTATCAATTTAGTACTTTGAAATTTAAACAATTCATCATGTCTGCTACCCTGTCCTATTATTAGAACAGAATGCCCTGAATTAATTAATAATTGTTCTAATTCAATCCATTTTTCTATTGGCCATTCACGGTCGCTCCAAGCAGCAAAAGGGACAAGAATAATGTGCTTACCACCTTCCACTTTTTTCCTGGTTAATACAGGTGGAGAAGGCTTTAAATCTTTTAATCCTATTCGTTCAGTATATATCTCTTTTCTTGATTTAAAAGCATTTCTTCTATATGTCGAGCCGGAAGAATCTACATACAAATCAATTTGTGCTGGTGGGGATATAAAATAATGAGAATATGGTTTAATAATAATATCGCTTGCATCTGTTAACCATTCAGGAGTTTTTGAGTAATACTCTATAGTAGCTTCAGGGTAACGATTTTTCAATGCCTGACAAGCGTATAGACCACATACTTGATCTCCAATTCCGTTGCTGCTGTTTCTCAGCTTAAGTACCATCAGCTTACGATAATAAATGAATCTTCTGAAGAATTCATTGGATTCTCTTCAACAATGTTTACAAGCCATGATATAGATGGAGATGGAGGAGCTGCTAAAACAAAGAGTTGCATAGTGTTTATTGGTGCAACTGAATTTATTAATGGAGTACCCGACAGGAATGTAATTTTATAATAATTACTATAGGCATCATAAGCTCCAATAAATTGAATTCTTATATAGCCTCCACTGATAACGTGAGTTCCAGGTACACCTTTAAAAACAACGGAACTAATTGACACTAAATTTCCCTGATTACTACTTGGTGGTTCTGGAATAAGCCCACTAATTTGAATAGGGTTAGCAGAAGATTGACTAAAGTAAAGAGTCATGATACTACCGCCACCGCTTCCACTCCCTGAACCAGAACCCGATTGCATTTCACACTTACGAATAATGATGTAAGCGCATGCTGTTTTTCCGGTATTTGAATTTTTAAGCGTGTATTGAAATATATCCTGTGCATGATTTTCGTCCCAATAACCCGATGCTTTGTTAAAATTATACGTGACAATTTTGCCATCTGAAGAAATGGTTGCACTTCCGCGTTCACTAACTAAACCTTTGACTTCTGTTACTACAACATCGTAATAAATTTCGGCCTCATCGTAATATTCATCGACTTCAATTTGCAATGTGGTTGGAATAGGTTCCCACACTTCCTCAATTATATTGCGGGCAATAAATGGATCATCACATTTCCTTAATCCTATTCTTCCGGTAGAAGTAATGCCGCCATAAGTTGGGTCGCCTTGTCCTATTTTATAGGTGAATCCTGCTCCAGAACCACAGCAATCCCAGTCAGAGCAATCATGATTTAAGCGAATTATCAATTTTGCCCTGTTCAAGGGGTCTATTGTAATTTCTTTGATGTATTTTTTGTTAAAAGCACCTACCTCAGCAATAAAAATACCTTCGTATTTATTGAAAAGCGAAACATCAATTTGAACAGTATCTGATTTTAATTTCTGTAGGTTAATGCAAATATCAGCTGCTTTAAAATCATCATCCCTTTCAAGCCCAATCAGTGTTACAGTTCCCTCAAAATGTCCTCCTGTTTTTAAATCCTGAGCGCAATAAGTAAAACTGTCCTCGGGTTCGCAATGCCAAAGCATATCACCTAAATAATCATCGGCCTCAGTTGAAAGCGTTGGCCCAGGACCGGGCGACAGGCTTATTACAGTTGGACGTAAGTTGGGGTAATACAATATTTTTTTTCCATCATCCGAAATGCTGACCATTCTTCTCTTGTCGTTTTCCTTTGCCTCAACACCAACCAATTTAAAACAACATGTCGGGTCAATGTATTTCTCTACATCAATGATAACAGGTAATCCTTTCAAATCAGTTTTTACCAGAGAGGCTCCCGATGTTGAAGTTTTATAATCATCAACATAGAACTCCTCCGTTATATCTATATTCTGAATTTTTATGCACTCTTCCATAATTTATATTTTGTTTTGTTAAACAAATGAGTTTTAAGCAGAAATAATGTAATCGCCTGAGAAGGTAATGACCATAATGATATCCTGAACTTCTTCATTATTGATTTTTTCACTCAAACCTTGTGAAACACCTATCGTCCAGTCTCCAAAAGGTTGTTTATTTCTGAGAGCAACAAATGCACTACCATTACCGGATTGGGTGCTGACAAGATTGGTTTCCCCAATAGGAGTATTTAATCCTTCAAGAGGTGTTCCATTCTGCTCTGCAAATCCAATTGTTACTTCTTCATCCGAAATATCAACTTCTTCAACTATCGAGGAATTGGTTACGAAAAACAACTTGAACTCTTTTATCCTTACATTGCTGATATTAGCAGGGAAATCGGCTCTTCTGAGTTTAAATGTTGTTACAATTGGCTCCGGTGCTTCTGATCCTTCCGGCACATCTGGTGTTTCCGGATGTCCAAGTTCATAGAACTGGTCTGCCAAATCATTGCGGAAACTGAACGGACGATCTGCTGAATGGAATGGCGGCAGCAACTGAATGACCTGTTGTTTGTAGTTGTAATCATTCAATGCAGTATAATCCATTGTCATTAATACATCAGCAATTGAATTATAGTCAAACAGGTTTGATTCTTTTGGCAATCTGAACTCCCAACGCATGTGAACACCTGAACCTTCAAACGGATTCATGAATTTGTCATTTTGCTGAAGCTGAAATAAACCATTTGCATCTCTTGCTCCTGTTAATGCAACCATTTCCGGGTCGCGCCTTGCAACAATGTTCTGGTAAATATCACCACCAATAACTACACGTGAAGTTCCTGAACTGGTCAAAGTTGCCTTAATACCATCAGTTGGCGGAATAAGCGCCACCACCGAAACTTTTACACCTTTTATGAGGCGCAGATAATGACCCGGAAAATCACGGTCAAAATACTCCATCATGGTTTCAAAGTTGATAACACCCGTTTGCTTGAACTGTTGGAATTCAATAGGTGCCAATGATGCCAATGAGAAGGTTTTACTCATTTGCAACTTGCGCTTGTCAGTTTCAAAGGCAAATGAATCCAACTTGGTAAGGTCTTGCAGCAAACGTGCTGAACCTGTTAAACCCCTTCTGTCAGGTGCATTTCCACCAACGGTTGCAACTGCATTGCTGTCGCTTGGGGTTTCCCAATAATCATCCATAATAAAAGCAGGTGGTAATTGCTGACGCTCAAAGGCCAATTGATTTTGCGCCATTTTTGCTGTTGCGGTTGCCTGTTGCAGGAAGTAGCTGTAAACTCCTTCTAATACATCACCCATCCAATCATACAAATCAACATTAGTGAACTTAGTGGACAAGTAATTTACCGTATCCTCTGCAAACTCGGTTTGTTTTTCTGCAATGTTCTTTTCCTGGTCTGCCACACGCACTCTGTCCTGCGCTACTTTTACACCTTGGTTACCAATTTTTATATCTTGGTTGGCGAGGGTTAACTGGTAATTCCATTCCTGTTCTCTACGTGCTTGAGATGCATATATTGATGTAATGCTAATACCTGTATTTAATCCACTAATAGAACCTTCAACCACTCCATTTAAAGCTCTGGAAGCAGCTGATGCACCAGCTGAGGTTATGGCTCCTGCTAAACCTATGCTACCAGACAATGCTATTGTCATTGTCTCTGTAGCATCTGCTGTAGCACGAAGGATAATGCTTGTCAGCTCAAGTAAACCCTTGGCTATATACATCCCAACTAAGGCTTGTTCTTCAGCAATTAAACCTTCAGCAATCATTCCTTCCAATCCATCTACAGATAACTGAGAACGGTCTCTTTGCAATTCCGCCAATTTAACCTCTGCTTCCGCTACTTTAATTTTCAGGTTCTGTAGTTTTATGTTGGCTTTGCTCAAGTTAAGGTCTTGTTTAGCCTTCATCAGGTTATAATACTCGGCATCGCGTTTTTCAAGGGCTGCTAAAAAGTTTGCTTCTAATTGCTGAGCGTTTGCAACTAATTGTTTTGCGCGTTCCACAATTACTTCGTAGCGGTAAGCGGTTGGTTTTATGCTTACTGTTCCGGGTAATGAAATAGTTCCGCCCGGTCCAATAGAAGGCAAGCCACTTACTGTGTCGGTTGGTGCTGCATAAGCATCCAACTCGCGCACCATGCCTGCAATATTCATGCAGTTGCGTATTTTGAACAGGTTCAGTTCTGCACGTATGCGCAACGCATTAATAATAGGGTTATCGGGCACGCAATAGTAGCACGAAAGAATAGGCACATAAGCCGCAGGGTATTCTGTCACTGTCTCCACTGCACGGTTAGGGAACCTCATAGCAGTTTCGTTTAAAACTCCTCTGACGCTTGGGTTTTGAGGGAATTTAATTCTTGTATCGGAATCAAATTGTCTACCGGGTGAAAATCCGGCAGGCAGGTTTCCGCTGTCGTAAGGCTCCGCTAAAAAATCATAAACAGCTTCTTCATCTTCATTGTTTCTTGAAATACCGGTTATGTGTTGCAGGGTATAATTAAAATCATCCGAAATTCTTCTGCCTGTTTCTAAAATGGCAGCATCCACAGCCTCGTCCTGCAACAACCCTGCAAATACAAGCGGTCTGTTTGATTCACAGGCAACCACAATTTCTTCTGTTGTATCCGGTGCATTTGAGGGCAGTTCACCTTTCAGGTATTCTGCAGCTTCTGTAATATTTTCTGGAAAGTTAAATACTTCAGGGTTATTTACATTCTCTAACAGTAACGAAACCACCTCATCAATAACTGTTTCGGTGGTATCGCAGTTATTTAATTTCTGGAAATCTTTTTCCATCAATAATATTGCCCATTTCCATTCGTTCAGAATAGTTTCAGGTACCTCACATTGTATTCTGCGTATAATATCATCGGATTTGTTATCGCAATGACATTGTTCTTCCAGCAAAGCAAGTTCTGGTTCTTTCAACATTTCCAAAGCTTGGCGGTAAAGCTCACGCGCCTTTGGAACAGACTCTACTGTATCAATTGTAAACTCAGCATCTGCATAATCTTCAAAACAACGGATGATAGAAAGCAGCGTATATTTGGTATATGTATTTGCCCTTGTGCGTGCTGTCATGTGCGGGTTCAGCGGATCGCTCAACCAGTTTGAACTCAAATTGTAAGTAAAAGGCAATGATTCTTCCAATACTAAGCCATAGTAGATTTTGCGGATATCAACATCATTAGGATTTTCAGGTCCTTTCTGCCTGTAATCATATACCAACCGGAACCAATCTAAGGCCTCAATATAATGCCCGCGCTGCTGCAATTGCAAAGCAATATAAACAGGAACAAAATAGTAGGCTTCCATGATATATTCATAATTCAACAGCGGAGGCAAAGGGTTTGCATTAACAGCTTCAATGATGTGCTCTCTTCTCCATTGCAATTGAGATTGGCTTGCTTTGTTTGGATAGTCAAAAGGACCTGCACAGCGCGGAGTCATGCGAATGTGCAACGGGTCAACAACTTTTAAAACCTTTAAATTTCCAACTGTATCTTCATAAAAACTGAAACGATACAAACCGTTTATTGAACCTTCATATTGACAGCCGTATGTGTAGGAATTAGAATCTTTGTTGCCGGTTAAATCAACAAATCCGCAGTGAGGGGCGATGAAAGCTACTTGTTGAAGAGCAAAAGCTGATTGTGGTGATGTTGCATTTGAAATTAAAAAATGATTTTGGATTATGGTAATTACTTTAATAGAAGTCTGCAAATATTCACCTGTATGTATATTCTTATAATAAACATATACTTTATTGTTTTCACTAGCTGAACGGAAATATACTGCCCCTGTAAATCTGCATTGAATGTTAGCGCCTACTTGAATTTCATTAACATGAGAACGATAGCGATATATTTGAGATGAGGTATAAGTAAAAGAATATAACTTATCATCACTTTGAATAATAATAAAATCCACATCTTTATCACTTGAACTACCGATGGTTTCTACAAACCCTTTGAGTTGAGGGTTGGTGCCCGGTAAAGAAGTGTTTATATCAGCAAATAAATTATACCATTCGTCATATTCTAGATCATCAGAATCATTTTTAAATCTATTCCAAAGTAAATAACTGGCTCTAGAAATGTTTACAACGAGTTTATTATTATTAACTATTCCGATTATATAAGGAGGTCTATCTTCTCTAGCATGTTGTTTTACTAAAACAGTTCCAGATTGGATTTTTATCCTTTCATCTAAATCCAGAGTTTCATATTCCTGATCCCAATACTGGGTTTCAAGATTATATTTTAAGAATGCAAATTTGTTTTTGCCTTCTTCTTTTACAATTGCAAATAAGTAGATATGCCTGTCACCTGCAGGATTTTGGTAAGGAACAGAACCCAGTACTTGCACTACATTAGTTCCGTAACCTTCCACCTCTGTCCAAAAGCCTTGTCCAAACTTGGAGGTAATTCCACCAACCTCACCTATTGAAACATAAACCTTGTTGGTTTTCTTTCCACGTGCAAAAGCATAAAA
>JBFWYU010000002.1:0-212566 GCA_050186075.1 Bacteroidia bacterium | reverse complement strand
TACCACCGCTCCGGTGCGTATGGTTCAGTTTGTAGACGGAATGGACAATCAGGCTCCCGGCCTTAACTTCCCGGTGGGTAACATGGTTGGTTTAAATGATTTGGATGTGCAAAGCGTTGAGGTTATTACCGGTGCGGCATCTGCACTTTATGGACCAAACGCTTTTCAGGGTGTGGTAAGTATGACCTCCAAAAACCCGTATGATTATCAGGGGCTTTCTATTCAGTTAAAAGCAGGAAGCCGCAACATGGCTGACGGACAAATACGCTATGCCAAAGTATTAGACAAAAAAGGAAAGTTTGCTATTAAAGTTACCGGCTCTTATTTCCGTGCCAACAACTGGGTAGCCGATGATTCTGTAGCTAACATCTATGGTGACATTGAAACCGAACAAAACCTGAGCGCCATTGTAGAGCAACAACAATATAATATGGAGCTTACTCAGGAAGAGCGCGATGACTTTATTGCCTTGAACAACTACCTTGGCTTTAACCCAACGGCTTACCTTGGTTTGGGAAAACGCACCATCAATGCTCCCGGGTATTACGAAGAAGACTTAGTTGACCCGGTTGCAAAAAGCATTAAAGCAGGTGCAGGTTTGCACTACAAAATAAAAGACAGTCTGGAGCTTTCTTACAACTACAGAATAGGAAGCGGAACAACCACTTATCAGGGAGCTAACCGTTACAGCATAAACAACCTGATGTTTCAGCAACACAAACTGGAACTTGCAGGTAAGAACTTTAACATCCGTGCTTACACCACCCAGGAAAATGCAGGCGATTCGTATGACATTGTTTTCTCGGGTATTGGTGTTTCGCGTGCAGGAGTTGCCAACTACATTGGCGAATACTTAGGCGCTTACTTTGACTCATTAAAGGTATTGACCAACGATTTTGACGAAGAAGCAAAAGTATGGATGGTAGAACAAGCCAGCAGCTACGCAGAATCTGTTGCCGATTCATTAGCATGGCCGGCAGTAGGAAGTTTTGAATTTGACTCGCTGCTGAACGATGTAAAAGGAAATGCTGACTTACAGAAAGGTTCAAAATTTACTGACAAATCTTCGTTGCAACATATAGAAGGTCAATACAACTTTGACATGATTAACTTCATGGACATGTTGGCGGGCGCTTCGTTCCGCAGATACGACCCGCAAAGTTTCGGAAGTATCTTTAGTGATACACTTATTAATCCGGGCGATACACTTGCCAACGGCAGCGCAGATTTAGATGCCGAATTTGTTGACCTCAGCATTGTTGAATACGGTGGATTTGTGCAATTGAGCAAAAAGGTATTGAAAAACAAACTGAACATCAGTGCATCATTCAGGGCTGATAAAAACCAGAACTTTAAACCGCAATTCTCTCCACGTTTCTCGCTTGTTTATACACACAAAAACAGCAGTTTCCGTATCAGCGCACAACAGGCGTTCAGGATACCAACCTTGCAGAACCAGTTTATTCTGTTGGATTTAGGTCCGCTTACCCTTGCCGGAAACCTGAACGGGTGGGATAACCTTTATACCCTTAACTCGGTGCAGGATTTCAGAGCGCAGTATGACTCACTGGATGCTAACGGAAACTACATCGGAACAATTGACCCTACTTTGCTGAAAACAATCACCCTTCCTAAATTAAAACCGGAGCAGGTACAAACCATTGAGGTGGGCTACCGCGGTTCTATTGGAGGAAAACTGTACTTAGATATTAATGGTTACTACAGCGTTTATAAAAACTTCATTGGCGATATCCGTGTGGTACGTCCTGAAGGTTCGGCACAGGCAGGTGAAGAAAGCGGTGAAGATGCTATCCTGACTACTTCGCCAGACAACGAAACCTATACTGTTTATCAGTTGCCGATGAATGCAACGCAGAATGTATCGAGCTACGGAGGAACGGTTGGACTGGCTTATTACTTCAACAACAAGTATTCGGCTACTGCCAACTACACGTATGCTGACTTAAACACCGACAACCTGAGCGATGATATTATCCCGGGCTTTAACACACCTAACCACAAAATTAACGTGGGTGTTAAAGGTCGTAAGGTTTGGAAAAACTTAGGTTTTGCAGCCAACTTCCAGTGGGTTGATAACTACGAGTGGCAAAGCACGTTTGGTATTGGTCCGGTTAATTCTTACCGAGTACTGGATGCGCAGTTGAGCTATGAATTTCCTGCTTATTACTCTACCATCCGCGCAGGTGCCTCTAACCTTTTGAACGAACAACGCAGAGAGGTTTATGGCGGCCCAAGCATTGGACGTATGTTATATGTGTCTTGGTTGTTTGAGATTAAGTAATTGAATTATCACACAAAACAAAAAGTCCCCTCGCCTAAGGCGAGGGGACTTTTTGTTTTATATTTGCACCCGAAATGAAATTCTCTTACAAACTACTTTTCACCCTGATTATAGCAGCATTTATAATTATGGCTTTGCCTGAGGCAGCAGATGCGCAGTGTGCCATGTGCAAAGCGGTTGCCGAATCAAATCAGAATGCAAAGGGTGAGCAACACTTTGGGGCTAATCTTAACAATGCCATTCTTTACCTGATGGCGGTGCCTTATCTGGTACTTACCTTTCTGGCTTTTCTCTTTTTCAAGAAAGAGATTATGGCTAAGGTGGGGGCACTTAAAGCACGTTTTGTGCGGGTGAAACAATCTGTTAACTGAACGTGAGATTGCTTCTCCGCCTCAGGCGGATCGCAATGACGGGCAATTAACCTTTCGGCAAAAGCTTAATCAGATAATCACCGTAACCGCTTTTTAAAAGTGGCTCGGCAAGTTTGCGCAGATGTTCGTCATTGATGAATTTCATGCGCCATGCCAATTCTTCAATACAACCGATTTTTAATCCCTGACGTTCTTCAATTACCTGCACAAATTGTCCGGCCTGCATCAGTGATGCAAAGGTGCCGGTGTCTAACCAGGCCGTGCCGCGGTCAAGCAGGGCAACTTTCAGTTTTCCGGCAGCGAGGTAATGTTTGTTTACATCGGTAATCTCGTATTCGCCACGCGCACTTGGTTTCAGGTTTTTGGCAACTTCCACTACGCTGTTGTCATAAAAATATAAACCGGGAACAGCATAGTTTGATTTAGGCTGTTTGGGTTTTTCTTCAATAGACAAAGCAATTTGGTTGGCATCAAAATCAACTACACCGTAACGTTCGGGGTCCGAAACGTGATAGGCAAACACCACTCCCCCATCGGGGTTATTATGGTGTTGCACCAGCTCAACCAAACCTGAACCGTAAAAAATATTGTCGCCAAGAATAAGCGCTACTTTATCGTTACCGATAAATTTTTCGCCAATCACAAAAGCCTGTGCCAGTCCGTTGGGTACTTTTTGTTCTTCGTAAGAAAATTTGCAGCCTAAGGATTCTCCATCTCCCAAGAGCTTTTTAAAGTTCGGCAAATCGTGAGGCGTGGAGATAATTAAAATCTCTCGGATGCCTGCCATCATCAATACCGACAGCGGATAATAAATCATCGGCTTGTCGTAAACCGGCATCAGTTGTTTGCTTACTGCAAGTGTTAAAGGATGCAGGCGTGTACCACTGCCTCCGGCTAAAATTATTCCCTTCATGATTCCGTTTCTGTTTTTCTGATTTTTAAACTTTCAAGGTCAATGTCTTCTTCCTCGTCATAAATTTCGAGTAAGGGTTCGGTAAATGCTTTGGTGGTTATGGATTTATCCAACGACAAAATTAATGCAGGAAGAATAATGAGGTTAGTGAACATGGAAACCATAAGTGTTATGGCTGTGAGTAATCCCAGTGCCTGTGTTCCTCCAAAAGTGGATGCACAAAAAATTCCGAAACCAAAGAACAAAATAATGGAAGTATAAATAATGCTGATACCGGTTTCGCGCAACGTGAGGATGGCAGATTTGCGGATGTTCCAATTGTGGAGTTTTAATTCCTGACGGTATTTGGCAAGGAAATGAATGGTGTTATCTACGGATATTCCATAAGCAATACTGAAAACAAGAATGGTGGAAATTTTAATCGGGATACCGAAAAAGCCCATCATACCTGCGGTAACCAATTGCGGAATAAGATTAGGAACAAGCGAAATCATAACCATGCGCCAGGATGAAAACATACCTGCCATCATGAGTGAGATAAGGAAAATAGCCAGCAGCAAACTCCATAGCAGGTTACTGATCATGTATTCGTTTCCTTTGAGAAACACCACACTGGTTCCGGTAAGTGTTACGTTGTATTTATCAGGCGGAAAGATGGAATCTATTTTTGGCTGAATACTTTCTTTCAACGCTTTCAGTTGAGGCGTACCAATATCTTCGATGTGGGCGGTAACACGGGTAATCTGTTTATTGCTGTCAATAAACGACTGCAACAGGTTGCGGTTTTGTGTTTGCTCAGGAACATAATCCAGAATAAAGCCTTGCTCCTGTGAATTGGGAACGCTGTATTTTTCAACATCGCCACGGTAAAATGCCTGCTTGGAAAATTTGAAAACTTCCAGCACCGAAAGCGGTTTTGAAAACTCGGGGTACGTAGCAATCACCTGTTGCAACTCGTCAATCTTTTTGAACATGGCAGGGCTCATCACCTTGCCTTTCTTTTTGGTATCAATCTCAATTTCAAAAGGCATTACTCCGTTGAAATTCTTTTCGAAATATTTTAAGTCAACATACACGGGGTCGTAACGCGGAAGATCATCCACAATGTTGCCGGTGGTTTTCATTTTGGTAACACCGTAAATGGAAACTGCTGTGAATAACAGCGTGAACACATAAACTGTTTTGCGGTAATCGGTAACCAGCGTAATCAGCTTTTCTACAAAGCCACTGAAGAAACGATTGTCTAAATGCTTGGTATGCTTTACCGAAGGCGGGGCAAGAAAACTGAAGAAAATGGGAATAAGTGCCAATGAAAGAAAGAAAATAATCATCACGCTGATGGTTGCTACAATACCAAACTCTTTCATCATCTGACTTTCAACAAGCAGAAAGGTAGCAAAACCAACAGCCGTATTTGCGTTAGTAAGGAACGTTGCGTTACCTACTTTTGAAATGGTGCGCATTAAGGCCCGCGCCTGGTTACCGTGCGTCTTGTATTCGCGGTGGTATTTATTAATGAGGTAAATGTTGTTGGGTATTCCGATAACAATCAACAGCGGAGGAATTAAACCGGTGAGAATGCTGATTTTGTAACCTAACATTCCCTGCAAGCCCATGCACCATACCACACCAATTGCAAGTACCAGCATGGAAACAAACACAATTTTAAACGAACGGAAGAACAGATAAAGAACCAATGAAGTAACAAAAGCTGCAAGAAAGAGGAACATGGTTAACTCTTCGGCTACCTGCATGGCCACTTTGCTTCTTATATAGGGCAAGCCCGAAAAATGAACTTCTGTTTTTTGTTTTTCCTGAAATGCAGCCGCAGTTTCTTCAATCTCCAACACCAGTTTGTTACGCTTTTTATTATCCAGCACCTTTTTGCTCATGGTGATGAACATAATGGTGGTGTGGGTTTCGGGATTGTAAATTACATTGCTATAGAAAGGCAGTCCGGTGATGATGTTTTTAAGACTATCGACTTCCTGCTGTGATTGCGGCTTGCGGTTAAGAATGGGGAGAAAGTCGAACTTTTTAAGGCTGTCGTTGCGGGTGAGGTTATAGAGCCTTGCAACGGAAACTACTTCTTCAACGCCTTCGAGCTCTTTCATTTTTTCGCCCAGATCGTACCAGGCATTGAAATGGTCGAGTTTGTAAAGTTCGTTGTCGGTGATGCCTACGAAAAGAACATTGCCGTCTTCGCCAAAAAGTTTTTTAAAGTTTTCGTATTCAATAAAGGTGCTGTCGTCAGACGGCAGCATTTTGGCAAAATCGTAGCGGATTTCAGCAAATTGGGAATAGTAGCCCATGAGAGCTGTCAGCAAGCCAATGATAATAAGGATAGCTATCCTTTGGCGAAGAATGATTCTTGCTGAATTTTCCCACATATCTTATCGGCAGAAACGGTTTTGGTTTAGTCAGTAACGAACGAAAGTAGAAAAAATATCCTACTCTTCATCCACCTCAATGCCAAGGTATCTTAATACTTTACTGTCTTTTTCTTTTTCAATTAGTTCGCCCACCATGGTGTCAATTGAATCACGCAGGGTGTTGGTTTCGGCCAACAGGGCTTTATCTTTTTCATCGGAAGAAGGCAGCAGGTTTTCCGCTTTTTTAGCTAAAGCATCGCGCAACTCAGCCAAAGCCTGAATACCACCCAAACGCAGAAACCATGCGTTGTCGGTTTCAGCAATGTTTTTAAAAAACGGAAGTGTTCGTTTAGTCATTTCAGCATCATCGGTGCGTTGCAGAAAACGACTATAGAGCAGAATAAAACTGTATTTATCATTGGCATCGGTAAGGCGTTTATAGTTATCGGCAAAGAAGTTTTCTTTTTCTCTTCCTCCGTACTGCATATAAATGGTTGCCACATCGGTAAAGGTTTTCAGGTCGCCACGTTTTTCCAGTTCTTCGGCATTGGTCAATCCTTTTTCTTTATCAGCTTTTGCAATGGCAGCCAAGGCCATACCCGAAACATTGTACGATGAATCGTTCATCGCTTTTTCATACACCGAAAGCAGTTCGGTGCCCTGATGATTTTTGATTAAATATTTAAGAGCAGCTGCACGCACAGCTGCTTTCTCATCGCTTTGCGCTATTGCCGAAACTTTTGTTTTCAGTTGTTCTTTGTCGGCATATTCAAGTCCTGATAAATAGCTGATAGTGTTGGAACGCAGTTTCCAGTACTTATCGTTCAGCCCTTCCAGCACCACCATCTGAGCAAGTGAATCGTCTGAATTTGATAAATTAAGCAATGCTTCCTGACGGTCTAAATACAGCGGTGCAAAGTGGTATTGGTGAATGTATTCTGCATCTTCCTTTTCTTCTTCTTTTGTGCAGAGCAACATTTTTTCGGCATCAATATTCACTAAGTCCGGTTTGCCTTTGCAGGGAAGGGCAAAGGTTTGTAATTGCTCTTCCAGCACAATCTGATGACGCACTTTTTCTTTGCCGTGATACACATCCACATACATCGGCAATCTGTAAAGCGGTGTTGTTTCCATATCCTGCTTTTGTTCAATGGTTATGGTTAAACGGTTTGTTTCTTCGGGATACTCGGTTTCGTCATAATATGTCCAGAATATTCCCAGTTCAGGATGTCCTTTTGCCAAAAACCACTGATTAAAAAACCAGTTTAAATCTTCGCCTGTTACTTCTTCAAATGCAAGGCGCAACTGATGAATTTCAACCGAAGTGAATTTGTTTTTCTCCAGATATAATTTCAATGAAGCAAAGAAGGCATCATCACCAACTGCCTTGCGCAGCATGTGTAACACCCTGCCACCTTTTGCATAGCTGTGGCTGTCGAACATATCTTCTTTATCGTTGTACTCAAAACGGATAAGGTCTTTTTTGTCATAAGCAGCTTCGCGCAGGTAATTGCTTAAATCGCCATCTAAATGATGGTCGGCAGCATCGCGTCCGTATTTGTATTCGCGCCACAGGTATTCGCCATAGGTGGCAAATGATTCATTCAAAGGAAGATTTGACCATGACTCGCAGGTAACCAAATCGCCAAACCATTGATGAAACAATTCATGCGAAATAATATCTTCGTTATCACCGTCCAGCATTTCGCGCGAAGTTTGGTGGAGAAACTCACCATGCAATGTTGCGCTGGTATTTTCCATTGCTCCCGAAACATAATCGTGTACCACCACCTGCGAGTATTTTTCCCAGGGATAATTGACTAATTTGGAAGAAAAATAGTCGAGCATTTCGGGGGTATGTCCGAAAATTGCTTTTGCGTATTTCTCATATTCCTTATCGACATAGTAGTTTACATCTATGCTTTTCCCCCCGATAGCTATCGGGGTATCTTTTACAATGGCGAAATTGCTTACCGCCATCATAGCAAGGTACGGTGCATGACCGAGTGATTGTTTCCAGTAATCTGTACGCGTTCCGTTGCCATTATTTTTTGATGAAAGCAATAAACCGTTAGACAGTGTTACAAAAGCCGTGTCAACAGTCATATAAATTTCCTGTGTCATGCGTTCGTTAGGCGAATCAATGGTTGGAAACCAGCAGGAGCTTGCTTCGGTCTCGCCCTGTGTCCAAATCTGCTTAGGTTTGTTTTTGTCTTTGCCCGAAGGATTAATGAAATACAAACCTTTATCGGAAGTAATGGCTTTGCTGCCACCTGCTTCCAGTTCTTCGGGCTTCGCTGTGTAATCAATAAAGAGTTTGTACTCTTCGGTGCGGGTGTATGTTTTGTCTAACTTGATACGAAGTTTAAGACTGTCGTATTCAAACTTGAGAGGTGTTTTGCCGCTTGCGGTAAGCAATGAAACCTCCCGGATGTCGAAACCTTTTGCATCAAGTGTAAGCGAATCAGTCGGGTAGAAATAGGGCTTGAAAGAAAGCGTTGCTTTTCCGTTGAGTTGTTGTTTTTCCCAATTAAAGTTTACTTCCAGTTTGGTGTGCAGCAAATCGTTGATGCGTTTGTTGGAAGCACGGTAAGGATTTCTGTCCATTACCTCATCGTAGTTTTTCAACCACTCTTCCATATCAAAAGCTGCGGTGTCGGTTAACGCATCGGCATCCGAAAGTTTTTCTTTGGGTTTGCAGGCACTGAAAAAGAGGACTGCAATCAGGGTAATAAGTGAAAAGACTTTATTCATTCTTAAGTTTGATTTAGCGCGCGAAGGTAGCGTAAATCCTATGAATTCAAATCTATAAACAGGGAGTTAAAAAGATTGAGTTTTCTTTTTACCTTCGTGCCTCGTTAAACAAAAAATCTTTATGGACGAAGAAATAGAATTGGCGATTGCCACAGCTGAAGAGGAAATGCAAAAAGCGATTACTCACTTTGAATCCGAACTGACAAAAATCAGAGCAGGTAAAGCAAATCCATTTATGTTGGACGGAATACAGGTACCGTATTACGGCACTATGTCACCATTAAAAAATGTATCAGGGATCAATACTCCAGATCCGAAAACATTGGTTATTCAGCCCTTTGAAAAATCATTGCTGAAAGATATTGAGAAAGCTATTCTGGATGCCAATCTTGGCTTCACACCTTCTAATGATGGTTCGGTAATCCGTATCAATATTCCGCCATTGACTGAAGAGCGCAGAAAAGGTTTGGTGAAACAAGCTAAATCTGAAGCTGAACATTGTAAAGTAAGCATACGCACTGCACGCAAAGATGCAAATGAATACATCAAAGGCCTGGTAAAACAAGGCTTACCCGAAGATATGGGCAAAGGCGCGGAAGAAAAAATACAGAACCTGACCAACGCTTATACTGCTAAAACGGATGCGCATTTAGAGTCGAAGGAGAAAGAAATTATGACGGTCTAGTTCGTCATTGCGAGGGTTTTTCACCCGAAGCAATCTCAACCAATCAGTTGTTTATGAATATATAGATTGCTTCGCTATCGCTCGCAATGACGGAGCAATCATAATAATCTGCGTTCTATCAAAAAAATGCAAAAGCGCTGGCTTCTAAAACCAAATCCCGATTTTAAAATTGTTGACACGCTTGCGAGAGCATTAAACATTGACTATAAACTTGCTTCACTGCTTGCCCAACGCGGTGTAACAACTTTTGAAGAGGCCAAACATTTCTTTCGTCCCGAGTACAGCGACCTGCATGATCCTTTTCTAATGAAGGATATGGACAAGGCAGTGGCGCGATTGGAACAAGCCATTGCTGCGGGCGAAAATATTCTGGTGTATGGCGATTACGATGTGGACGGCACAACTGCGGTTGCATTTTTCTACACTTTTCTCTCCACTTTTTATAAGAATACGGACTACTACATTCCTGACCGTTACAAAGAGGGCTACGGTATTTCGTTTGCCGGAATTGATTTTGCGGAAGCGAATAATTTCTCGCTCATTGTTGCACTGGATTGCGGCATACGCTCAAATGACAAAGTAGATTATGCACATGCAAAAGGAATTGACTTCATTATCTGCGATCACCATTTGCCTGGAGAGAAAAGCCCTGCTGCCATTGCTGTACTTGACCCCAAGCAAACTGATTGCAATTATCCATTTAAAGAATTAAGCGGTTGCGGAATTGGTTTTAAACTGGCACAGGCTTACGCACAGAAAAATAACATTGCATTCATGGAACTTGAAAAGTACATTGATTTAGTTGCGGTAAGTATTGCTGCCGACATTGTTCCTATTACCGGTGAAAACCGTGTGCTTACTTTTTACGGGTTAAAAAAACTGAACGAAAATCCGAGTAACGGATTGCGCTCTATTATTGAACTCAATAACCTGAAACGCGAACTGACCATCAGCGATATTGTGTTTATCATTGCTCCGCGCATAAATGCCGCAGGGCGTATTGCCAGCGGAAAGCAGGCAGTTGAATTACTGATATCTTCTTCAAAAGATAATCACAGTGAAATGGCATTAGGCATTAACCAAACCAACAGCGAGCGACAGGTTTTGGATAAAGACATTACCGAACATGCGCTGGGCATGATTGCCGACAGCAAAGTGTTACAAAAACGAAAATCAACTGTTTTGTTTCACGAAAACTGGCACAAAGGTGTGGTAGGTATTGTTGCTTCGCGCCTGATTGAAACGTATTACAAGCCTACCATTATTCTTGCGGTGGAAGATGGCTATGCAACAGGTTCAGCACGCTCGGTACGCGACTACAATGTGTATGAAGCCATAGAAGCCTGCAGTGATTTACTAGAACAGTTTGGCGGACATAAATATGCCGCAGGCTTGAAAATGAAAGTGGAGAATGTAACTGCTTTTGCAGAAAAATTTGAACGCGTGGTTTCCGAAACCATAACCGAAGAAATGCTTACGCCCTGCATTGAAATTGATGATGATTTGAAACTCGACAACATCAACGAAAAGTTTTTGCGCATACTGAAGCAGTTTGCACCCTTTGGTCCGGGAAACATGAACCCTGTGTTTATAACCAAAAATCTTTCGTGCAAAGGTTTTCCAAGAGTGATGAAAGAGAAGCATCTGAAATTAGAGGTGTATGACCCCGAGAACCCAACCCGTACAATAGAAACGGTTGCCTTTAATATGGTAAACCATTTTGAAAGCATCAGCCGCAAAATGCCCTTTACTATTTGCTACACCATTGAGGAAAATAACTGGAACGGGAAGAGCAGCATTCAGTTAAATGTTAAGGATATACGGTTTTAGACCTCACCTCCCTCTGTTTTAAAAAAGAAGACGACAAGAACAAACTTTAAAAGTTTGTCAAACCTGAAAATTTCACAACACAATTGTATTGTTTCACGATACAGTTGTATTCTCTTACGAACCGATTGTATTTTTTTCTCATACACGTGTATTTTTTCATGAACCAATTGTATCGTCTAACGATACAGTTGTATTGTCTCGCGATACAGTTGTATTTTTCCACGAACCTATTGTATTGCCTCACGATATGATTGTATTTTCTCACAAACCAATTGTATTGTCCCACGATACAACTGTATTGTCTCACGATATGATTGTATTTTCCCATAATACGATTGTATTGTCTCACAATACAACTGTATTATCCCATGATAAGATTGTATTGTCTCACGATATGATTGTATTGTCCCACGATACGATTGTATTGTCTCACAATACAACTGTATTATCCCATGATACGATTGTATTGTCTAACGATACGATTGCATTCTCCTATGATACGATTGTATCGTCTCGCGATACAGTTACTTTTACATTTTGCGCTCTAAAAGCCTCTGAAAAGCAAATTTTATTGAACAGTAAACTAGGTAATGTTTATTGGGTAGAAGGAAGAAATATTTTTATGTGGCGGTGGAAGGAAGGGTAGAATTGTTCAAATTTGTGTGGGTAACCCATTTATAATGAAAAATATAATTCTGCTGCTACTAACTCTTGTTTCAGAATATTCATTCAGTCAGCAAGCGGTTAATCAAGAAAAAAAGAGTGATAGAATGTTCCTGGGTTTTAGTGCCGGTGCATTGCTATCCAGCTATTTTCAAGGCAGCGAAAATGACAGAGGTGGATTAGGTACTCCTACAAATTATACCATCACGTATGAAAAAAATCCTACAGCAGGATTTACAGCAGGATGTTTTGCAGATCTATATTATAAGCCTCGGTTTTCTCTAAGACTAGATATAAATTACCTTTATTCCAGACACCATATAAAATATGTTGAAAATATTGGAGGAGCCTCTTCAACAAGTAATAGTGCAGATTATGAAATAACGGGATCAGTAATTCAGTTTTCCCTTTTGCCAAAATTTACTTTAGGAGAAAAGAAAAGGATTTATATTTTGTTAGGTCCATATATTGATATCAGAGCCTTTTCAACAATAAAAGGAAAGATAGAAAAGCATTCCTATAATTATTCAACAAATACTACAACAATCAGCACTTTAACAAATAATGAAATTAAGGAAAGGCTAAACAATACCGTTGGGCCTTTAGTTGGCCTAGGGGTTAATGTACCTTTAAAAGAAAACTACTTTTGTGTAGAATCAAAGTTGGGGTATGGTTTTGGAAATGTTATCACCTCTCCGAATATGCGGCAGTTATTTATAACGCTTAACATTATTTATCAGCTAAAATTATAATTCCGGGTATCCGAAAAGTGCTACTTCTGTCTTTAAAAAAATGCCCAACCTCACCCTCCTCCTCTTCTTCATTTTCACTTTCACCACTTGCTTTGGTCAAACCGACAGCGATACGCTAGAACCAGTAATCTTATTAAGATATGGCAGCGGTTTGCCCGACTTACCCGCACGGGAAAGGGTTGCTGTAAATTATCATATTAAGTTGCAAACAGTTGGTGATTGTCATGTAGGTCAATCCTTTGTTGACAGCATAGCGCAACTGAACAAACCTGCTTACGAAAAACTTGACCAGATTAACGGACCAAACTGGCGCAAGAATTTTGAGAAAGATGTTAAGGTTGCTTACCAACAAGACTCGCTGATGAATGAACAGCGGAAAATACCATAGGTCGGGTTGAGATAACTATTGTGTTGAAATCCCTGACCTTAAAAAAGGTTTACTATTTTTGAATACGTAAAATCAAAGATAGAATCCATGAGCATCAAAAACAGTGATGTTACCATTATGGTAAAAGACATGGATGTTTCCTTATCATTTTACCAGACAATAGGATTTACCCTTGGGCAACGCTGGCAGAATGAATATGCTATGCTTGCAGCGCCCGGTATTGTTATTGGGCTTCATCCTATTGAAAAAAATCTGGCAGCAAAGGGCTCAGGCAATGTTTCGTTAGGATTTACTTCCGACAATTTTGAAGAAACAATCATCTTACTTAACAACGCAGGCATAAAGTCAGAAATACGGGTTGAAGAAGCAGGAGACTTTGTGCATTTTAAAGATCCTGACGGAACTGAATTGTATTTTATTGACCCGAAATAGTAAACAACATGAAAAACAAAATCGGAACAAAAGAAAAACCAATGGCTTTAAAAACACCTCCATTGACATCGGAATATACGATGCACGTTGATGAAAAAGATGGGAAAGAAGTTTTAGTCTGCACCGTTGGTAAAACAGTGTTACTGTATGACATTCGCTGCCTTACTGACCTTCACTCAATGCTTAAAAAGCATGGCGACTGGATGGAACTGGGCAGTGCCGATGAACAAAAACCTGCAAAAGAAGGAACAGTAGAAGCCTGGGGACGTTCGGCCAAAAACCCTGTTGGCGGTTGGTATGGTTTAAAGAAAGGGCTGCGCGGAAGGTTTGGAATGTATATTCCGCCTTTGATGGAGGCACTGGGATTGGCAGAGGTGGAGCATAATCCTAAGAATAATAGGATGAGGGCGAAGTAGAGCACCTCGTCATTGCGAGGGTTTTTCACCCGAAGCAATCTCATAATAATAAGCAGTGCTTCAATCAGGAGATTGCTTCGTTGCGCTCGCAATGACGGGGAGCTAAAATTTCCCCAACTCCTCATACAACTCTTTCAGCGGCAAACCCATTACATTGAAGTAAGAGCCTTCAATTTTTTCAATGCCGAAATCGGGTGATTGTTCGTGTGTACCCTGCAAGGTTGTTTCATATAACTTTGGCTTGCCAATTTTTTTCAGAAACTCGTTTTCTGCATCAGAGCAGGGATTTATGCCTGCCGAAAGAAATTCCTGCAAGCCATAGGATCCTGCTTTGTCAAACGGTTTATAGGTTGTTACATACTGTGAAATATCGCTGTCAGAAAGTTTTTTGAAATAGACTTTTGTAGCTACAAAAAACGAATGCGATTTGTTTTTTGAGGTAAGCGTAACACCTGTAAACACCTCGTGCATATTTCCCGAAAGTGTTTTCAGCATACTCACCGCATCCGCATAATCTTTGGGCTTGCCAATTTCTTTTTCGTTAATCCAAACGATGGTATCAGCAGTAATAACAATGGTGTTATCATCAATGGTATTTTTGAATTTTGCTGCTTTCTTTTGCGAGAGGAAAAGCGGAATTTCCTGTGCCTTCAATTCTTTGGGAGCAGTTTCATCAATAGGTTTTACCTGCACCGTAAAATCCATACCCAGCTCTTTCAGCAGTTGCTGTCTGCGTGGTGAAGCTGATGCAAGGATGATTTTCTTTTTCATGTTAGAGGGATGGCACACGGATGACGCGGATTGGGCGGATAAAAACGGATTTTAAAAAATCAGCGAAAATCAGTTGAATCAGTGTCATCCGTGTGCCATTAATTAAAGCGTGTATTTAAAAACCAGCATCGACAATATCCCTCCTACCATCACCACTTTTGAAAGTGTGCTTGCAAAATGAAAATCATTTTTTTCTTTTGCGCATGCTGTTTTTATCACCAACCAAAGTGTAGGTAACTGCACTGCAACTAAAAAGTAAATAAGTGAAATATAATCATCTTCTTCGTATAACAAATATTGGAAATAACCCACAGCAGCCATTACAAGAAATGAAAAAAGTATTGCCAGAATTTTTGCGGGAACAATACCCGCTACTATAGGAAAGGTTTTGCACCCTGCGCTTTTATCACCTTCCATATCTTCCATATCCTTAATAATTTCACGCGAAAAAGTGGTGAGGAAAGCAAACATTGTATATGCTACTATGCCTACTTTTAGAAAATGGAAATTGACTGAATCGGTATAGTACAATTTATCTTCTGCCATTGCTTCGTAATAAAAAGGAAGCAAAACCACAATAGCGGAAAGACCTGATACAACAAGGTTGCCAATCAGTATTTGTCGTTTGTAGGAATAGGAATAAAACCATAACAAACCACCCGAAATAACCTGTATCAATACATAATTTACATTACCTATTTCCCATGCAGGCAAGGCAGCAGCAAGCAGCCCGGCAAGACTTAGAGCAACATAACTGTTCCATGCTGCCTTTTTTGAAATCGCATTTCCTACAATAATTTTATCCGATTTATTGATTTCATCAATGTCGGTATCTAAGTAATCATTTACCACATAACCACCTGCTGCAATAAGCACTGTGGAAATAACCAACAGCGAAAAACCAAGATTGGAAAATGCCGGGACTATACCTCCAAAACCGAGCAGCGTATCAATAAGGCACCACTTCACCAATAGCATGGTGAGCGCCATTATTACAAGATTTGAAAAACGGATTAGGCGGAAGAAAGATAGTATTGCCACTGATTACCGTTTACAGATTACCGTTTACTTCTTTTCTTCTTTCTTTTTCTCTTCGTATTCTTTGTTCAGCCCGTCAAGAATTTCGGAAGTAATGTCTAAGGCATCGTTTGCGAGCAGCACACCTGCGCCTGTTCCTTTAGCAAGCACAAACGTATAGTTGTGGTCTTTGTTATATTTTTCAAGATAATCGGTAATCAGTTGCTGAACCTCATCATTCAGGTCAGCTTCTTCCTGCATCAGTTGTGCGCCCAATGTTTCTTTCAGTTCCATAACAGCTTGTTGCGCTTCCATACTTTCCTGCTGCAACGCCTGATCTTCTTCCTGCAATTGCTGCATTTTTATTTGCTGAATAGCCTGGCTCATACCTTCTGCTTTAGCTTCAAACTCCTGTGCTTTGCGTTGCAGTGCCTCAGCTTTACTTCCTAATTTATTTTCCAGCTGACTTGATTTTTTGCTGATTTCCGAAAGCATGGTGTTTTTCTTCGCCTCTAATTGTTTTTCAACATCCTCAACATATTTGTAATTGGTCAGCAGCGAATCAATATTCACATACACCATTGTTAAATTACGCGAAATGCTGTCGCGATTGGCAAGCAAAGCTGCATCGGTAACCGTAGTTTCTTTTTTGCCTGAAAAATGAAAATAATAAAGCACACCAACTGCTATTGCCAGCACTGCATTAATTCCAAGAGAAAGTTTGTTCATCGTTTTTTTCTGTTTTTAAAAAATCATGCAAATATGGTTAAATCTGCCAACCTGAAATCATTTTGTAATTTTAGGCTTAAATATTTCTCGCAAAGGCGCAAAGCCGCCAAGAAAATAAGCTGTTTAAACTTTGTGCTCTTTGCGCCTTTGCGAGCAATTAAACCTTCTCCTATGAAAAGAAACATACTCTTTATTTTTATCTGTTGTTTAGTACTTCCAACTCTTTCCTTTGCACAAAACTCAACCGGTAGCTTTACCTATAATGGTGTTTTGCGCGATTACATTTTACATGTTCCGCCCGGCTACAATGCTTCAGTTGCCACTCCGCTTGTGTTAAATCTGCATGGCTACACTTCCAATGCGCAGCAACAACAATTATACACAGGCTTTGACAGCGATGCCGATACCGCAGGCTACATTGTGGTTTATCCCAACGGAATTGCAAACGCATGGAACAGTGGCTGGAACTCGCCTTACCATTCGGGAGTGGATGATGTTGGCTTCTTATCGGCACTGATTGATACCATTTCTGAAAATTACAACATTGATGATTGCCGGGTGTTTTCAACCGGAATGAGCAACGGTGGTTTTATGAGCTACCGCCTTGCCTGCGAGCTCGAGAATAAAATTGCTGCGGTAGCTTCCGTAACCGGCAGCATGACCGACAGTATGATGTTTTATTGCCAGAATACCCGCGCTGTTGCTGTTATGGAATTGCACGGAACCGCTGATAATACGGTTCCTTATACCGGAACAACTGCTTTCACTTCCGTTGATGACAATTTCAATTTCTGGGCATCGCGCAATTCGTGTTTGGGCGCTGCCATCACACAGGATTTGCCCGACACCGATCCGCTGGATGGTGCAACGGTTACCAAAATTCATCATACTAGCTGTGATGCTTCAACCGAACTGATAACCTTTAGAATAAACGGTGGAGCACATACCTGGCCGGATGCTGCGTTTACTATTGGCGTTACCACCCACGACATCAGCGCTAATTCAGAAATCCTTCAGTTTTTCAATAATCATCCACGATGTGTTACCTCAACTTCTGTGGAAGAAAACACCTCAGCTGCGGTTTTAGTTTTCCCCAACCCCGTTGAAAATACACTATCGCTGCAACATGATTTAACCGGAAAAGTGGAACTGCTTATCTATGACCTGACAGGCAAAATTGTTTACCGGAATACAGATTATAAAAACGCTTCCTCCGTTTCAGTTGATACCTTTTCACCCGGGGTTTATTACGTGAAAATGATAAACAATCACAGAAATGTAATCACTAAATTTGTGAAAAAATAGGGCTGTAAATTACCTGCCGTCTCTGATAACGGTAACTCTTCCCACAACGGTTTTTCCTTTGAAATCGGAATCGTCTAAATCAATTTCATAAACGTACACTCCGTTTTGAACTACATCGCCCACGTTGAAGATAGCGCCATTCCAGGGCACTGAATTATCGGTGAAATAAATCTCAGAACCAAGGCGATTATAAACACGCATCACATAAGGTTTATCCATTGTTCCGTTCATAAAGAAGGTGTCGTTCAATCCATCACCGTTGGGTGTAAAAGCACTGGGAACCCAGAATGCCATTACATCATCAACCGTAATAACATAAGTAGTAGTTTCAACGCAGCCACCCGCGGAAGTAACCGTTAACGTAACGGTATAATCACCGGGCGAACCGAAATTATGCACAGGATTTATATCCGTGCTGGTAGTTCCGTCACCAAAATCCCAGAAATAATCCACGCCTCCCTGCGATTGGTTTTCAAAACGCACTTCCGAATCATTCATGTCGGGTAGTTCGGGTGTAAAACCGAAACTTGCAACGGGTTGATTAACGGTAACAGTAACATCATCACTTGCCGGTGTGGAGCCGCACTGGTCACTTACTGTTACCGAATAGGTGGTGGTTTGCGCAGGATTAACACTAACGGTACTGCCGTTTCCTGCACCGTTATTCCAGGTGTAGCTGTAAATTCCGTCACCTCCTGTTGCCTGTGCATCTAAAGAAATAGGTGAACTTGAACAAACAGTTATGTCATCCGAAGCAATAACTGCAATAGGTTGTGCAAGCGTCATAACAATCTGATTGGATGTAGCAGGGTTTCCGTTGGTGCAGGGCTCGCTGGAAGTAAGTATTGCAAAAACAACATCGCCTTCGTTAAATGAACTGGACGAAAATGTTGTTCCGGTTCCTACGTTAACTCCGTTTATCTGCCATTGATACGCTGCGGCACTTCCACCATTTGTTCCGCTTGCCGTAAAAGTAACTGTTGCTCCCGTACAAACCGGCCCTGAAGGCGATGCCACAATGGTTACACTTGGTGTAACATAGGCATTTACATCCGCTATAATTGGTGTTGAAGTTGCTGAAGTAGGATTAGCGCAAGGCGAAGCGGAAGTAAGCGTAACCACCACCACATCACCATCATTTAATGAAGACGATGAAAAAGTATCACCTGTTCCCGCATTGGTTCCGTTAACGGTCCATTGGTAGGTTGGATTTGCCCCTGCACTGCTTGGCGTTGCAGTAAACGTTACCTGCTCTCCGAAACAGATTGTTCCTGCCGGAACAGCAGCAACCGTAACACTTGGATTAATTACCTGATCAATAGCAATCGTGATGGAGTTGGATGCAGCGGTAGTTGGTGTCGCGCAAACAGCATCAGAAGTAAGAGTAACAGAAACCACATCACCATCACTGAATGAAGAAGATGTGAGTAATGCAGTGTTTCCTGAGCTTACACCATTTATAAACCATTCATAAACCGGATTAGTTCCTTCGTTTACAGGAGTTGGTGTAATGGTAATGCTTGTTCCTGCGCACTGCGGTCCGCTTGGCGAATCTGCAATGGTAACAGAAGGGGTAACCACCTGATCAACCGTCATCACCACCTGGTTGGATGTGGCCGTTTGAGGAGTGGCACATGTGCTGGCTGAAGTCATCACTACTTCAATAACATCGTTGTCATTCAATGTGGATGATGAAAAAGTGGGATTGGTTCCTGCGTTTACACCATTCACTGTCCATTGATAGGTTGGGCCATTTCCACCTCCGCTTGTGGTTGGTGTAAACGTAACGTTAGTTCCGCTGCAGATTACATTCGATGGTGCTGCTGCAATGGAAATAGAAGGAACTACAGTGGTGCTTACATCCATGGTAACAGGAGCTGAACTTGCTGTTGCAGGTGAAGCACAGGTTGCATTAGAGGTCATAGTAACGGTAACAACATCGTTATCATTCAGTGAAGCAGAAGTAAACGTTACGCCTGTTCCTGCGTTGGTTCCATTCACCTGCCATTGATACGTTGGTGCCCCGCCTCCGTTAGTTGGTGTAGCGGTAAATGTTACGCTGGTTCCGGTGCATATTTGCCCTGAAGGAACAGCTGCAACAGTAACCGAAGGCGTAACTGTTGGCGTAACCGTCATGGTGATGGTATTGGATGTTGCTGTGTTTGGCGAAACACATGCAGCATTGGAGGTCATCACCACCGTTACATTATCTCCGTTATTCAGTGATGTGGATGTAAAGGTTGCTCCGGTTCCCGAGTTGGTTCCGTTTACCTGCCATTGATAGGTTGGAACTCCTCCGTTAGTTGGCGTTGCTGTAAACGTAACACTTGCTCCGGCACAAATTGAACCGGCAGGATTTGCAGCAATAGATACCGTTGGAGCAACAATCGGCAGAACAAGCATGTTAATACTATTGGATGTTGCAGTAGGTGTGGAAACGCAGGTTGCATTGGAAGTCATCACTACTGCAACAACATCGTTATTACTTAATGTAGTTGATGTAAAAGTTGCTCCCGTTCCTGAATTTGTTCCGTTCACTGTCCATTGATAGGTTGGTGCATTGCCCCCATTGGTTGGTGTTGCTGTAAAGGTTACACTGGTTCCGGCACATATAATCCCTGTGGGGTTTGCTGCAATACTTACGGAAGGCACTAAGTTAGTTGTAACCGAAATAGTAATTGTATTAGAGGTTGCATTTGGTGGTGAGGCGCAAGTTGCATTGGAAGTCATCACCACGGTAACGGCATCGTTATTATTTAACGAAGAAGAAGTAAACGTAGCGCCTGTTCCGGCATTGGTTCCGTTTACCTGCCATTGATAGGTTGGTGCTCCGCCTCCGTTGGTTGGTGTGGCGGTAAAAGTTATACTAGTTCCTGCACAGATTGGTCCTGCCGGATTTGCTGTAATACTTACAGACGGAACAGATGCCGGTAAAATGGAAACGGTTATAGTATTGGAGGTGGCTGTTGTCGGTGAAACACAGGTTGCATTAGATGTCATGATTACACGAACCACATCGCCATCCGTTAAAGTAGTGGTAGTAAACGTTGCGCCACCACTTCCCGCATTTACACCATTCACCTGCCATTGATAGGTTGGAGCTCCGCCTCCGTTAGTGGGTGTGGCAGTAAACGTAATGCTAGTACCCGGACAAACAGGTGTGTTAGGATTTGCCGTGATGGAAACTGATGGAACCACTGGCGGATTTACCGTAATGGTGATTGCATTGGATGTTGCAGTTGTGGGTGAAGCACAGTTAGCGTTGGAAGTCATGATTACACGCACCACATCACCGTTGTTTAAACTACTGGTTGTAAAGGTGGCTCCTCCGCTTCCCGCATTCACACCATTCACCTGCCATTGATAAGTTGGTGCTCCTCCTCCGTTGGTCGGTGTAGCTGTAAACGTTACGCTGGTTCCCGCACAAATTGCTCCCGCTGGATTGGCCGCAATAGTTACCGAAGGAACAACCGCTGGATTTATTACCATTATAATGGCTGTTGAAGTTCCCGTAGCTGGCGAAACGCAGGTGGAGCTGGAAGTCATAATTACGGTTACTGCATCTCCGTTAGTTAATGTTGATGTTGTAAAAGTTGCTCCCCCACTTCCGGCATTAACACCATTCACCTGCCATTGATAGGTTGGTGCTCCTCCTCCGTTGGTGGGTGTAGCCGTAAACGTTACGCTGGTGCCTGCACAAATTGCTCCCGCAGGATTTGCCGCAACTGTTACCGAAGGTGCACCTCCATTAGGGGTAACATCAATTGTTTGAACCAATGGAAAAATACAAGCGCCCTGTGCATAGTTCAACGTTATATTATAAGTTCCTGCAGTATTGTAGGTAACCGCAGGAGGGTTTTTATTGTTATTGAATACAGGTGTTGTTGAACTTGGAAACAACCAGTCATAAGCACTATTAGGACCTGCCCCTAAGCCTGCAATGGTAACCGGCTGTCCGGCACAAACCGGATTTGGAGTAATGGTAAAACCAGGGTTAACATTTTGTGTTACTGTAACTGTTGAAGAGGCTGTTGCAGTTTGATTGCAGGCATCGGTGATAGTTGCAGTATAAGTAGTGTTAGTGTTAGGAGTAACAGTTATACTTGTTCCTGTAGCTCCGTTGCTCCATGAGTAAGTATAAGGAGGAACACCGTAATTTCCGCTGGCAGTTATAGTTGCACTGTTACCAACACAAATAGTCTGATTAGCTGTAATAGTTGGAATTTCAACCGTTCTTCCCTGAATGGTAACCGTCCAGGGGCTTCCTGCAGCTATACAGAGATTATTGCAGGTATTTCCTCCCGATGGATTATTCCGATAAAAATTCATTGTTAACGAAAGGTTATACGATGCACATTGAGGATTGGGTATGCAAGGATCAACATCTGTAAAGATTGAAATATTGTTTCCGTTGCACGCTCCACCTGTTGGGTTGTTACAATACCAGTAAAATCCTGACTGGTCGGGACTGCGGCATGCACCCAGCTGAAAGTCTACTGCCCCCTGATTTCTTAAGCAGGTTCCGATTGCATTATAATTAAAGGTCCAAAGAATATCAGTAACGGTACAATTTGCCGGAACAGGGACAGTGATTGGATAAGGGCAGCCATTTGTCCAGCCTAATCCGTCACCAGAGCCTGTTATCGAGGCTTGTGGAAGCGTATTGGACGCAGAAACCAAGGGATCAATTGTTACAGGATAAACCCTGCTTTCTTCATTGAGCCAGTCAACCGGAACAAAAATTGAAAACTCCTTTTCATCGGTTAGCTGATAGCTGAGGAAAAAAGCCTCATCTGCATCCGAAGCATCGCGCATAAAAGCTCTGCCGATAGTATAGTATTCCTGACCTTCGTTATCATAAAATGAAGCGATGCCATCGAAAAGATTTTCGCCCGTTTGGGTGGCAAGCGACCAATTCACATTCAAATTCCCGGCATAATCCAGTTTGTCTTTTACAATCAGTGAACCACCTGTAAAGGGAAGTCTTGCATTTACAATAAAGTTGGTTTTCACCTGCCCTTGCATAGCCTGAATGGTCATATCAATTCCCGGCCAAACATCAAACACTTTTATGCCATCATCTCCGGCTGAGTAGTTAGTCCAATTGGATTCACCAAGCATCGTTAGAGTTCCGTCAGTGTCCTTGTGCAGAAGCTGTAGAGCCGTATTAAACTTAAACTCATGACCCGGAGTTTTGATGGAGGCAAAATGATTTACAGCATCAATTCTTATCGGAAAATGTTGATTTTCTGCAGTAAAAATTCCGGGAGCAGTTGAAGTTAAACGCGCATCAAGACTTAACAGATTGCCTGTGTTGTCTGTAACATGCAACGGTCCGTATGATTTCTGAACATAAAAAATCTGGCCGTTTGTTCCGTTTTCTACAAAATAACGTTCGTCAATTTTTCTGCGGTCAATTAATTCTGTACAATTCTCGCAGGGAGCATTGTAAGGATTCTTCGCGTATTCAGGGTGATTTCGGTATTCGGGAGCAACTAAATTTATTGCCTCTGATGTTAATTTTTGTTCGGCCGGTTTTGAGAATGAATAAAAATCAGGCTGCTTGGCTTCCATCATGTATTGAGCGGAAGTGGAAAGCGATGCTAAGACAAGGAGTAAAACCGAAAATAAAACTCTAAACATTAAAAACCTGATTTTCACCACAAAATTAAGCAATTAGCCTGAAAAACTTCGGCATTAGTTGAGTAATTCTTAATGCCTGTTTTTAAAAGCCGAAACTGATACGTTTGAGAAACTGAAAAGTTATGAATTATTTTAGCTGAATTTGGCTGCAATCAGGTTGCAAATTTTTGTTAGCCATAGCTCATCCGTTTGGTTGAAAGAAGCAAGCTGCGAACTATCCACATCCAAGACCATCGCTACATTCCCGTTTTTAATAACAGGAACCACAATTTCGGATTTCGATTCACTGCTGCAGGCAATATGCCCGGGAAATTTGTCCACATCTTCCACCACAATGGTTTTCTTTTCTTTCCATGCTGTTCCGCATACACCTTTTCCAAAGGCAATGCGTGTACAGGCAACCGGCCCCTGAAAAGGCCCTAAAACCAACTCATTTTCTTTAACGAGATAAAAACCGACCCATAAAAAATCAAAGCTCTGCTTCAGCGCAGCAGTGATGTTGGCAAGGTTGGCAACCAAATCTCTTTCACCGTAAATCAATGCTTCGATTTGAGGTAAGAGGTTTTTGTATTGCTCTTCTTTGGTGGCCTTTGAAAGGATAGTTAGTTCTTCAGACATGATTTCGCAAAGTTAAACAACACATTCATGGTTTCTTCTTTTGCTTCAATGTAGCCTGTATGTCCCACATTATCCAATATCAACACTTCACAATGTTTAGGTAAGGCAAGCTGAGGTAATAAGCTCTCAAAAGGTACGGCAGTATCCTGTTTTCCTGCAATAATCAAAACAGGAACATTCACCTCTTTCAAAACAGCTGTTCGGTCTTTGCGGATTTTCATTCCTTCCAACGTTGCAATAATGCCTTGTGTGGGCATCTTTGCTGCTACTGAAATTAATTCAGCAATCTCAGCCTTATATTTTTCTTTGTTGGTTGGTGCAAAAAGATTAGGAATCACTGCACGAATAAAAGTCATTGCATCCTTCTTCAAAATATTGATGGTTCGGTCGCGATCCCTTTTTTTCTCTTCTGAATCAGGCAAAGCAGTAGAATGAAACAAACAAACTCCTTTCAGCAATTCAGGATACTTTTCTGCAAATGCCAGTATAACATATCCGCCCATCGAATGTCCTGCCATCACACAACTCGTTATTTGCAGGCGTTGTAAAACTGAATGAACCACTTCTGCATTCATCTCCATTTCGTGAACATAACCAAGGCAATCGCTTTCACCATGTCCGGGAAGGTCAATGCACACCACACGAAAATGTTTTTCAAAAACAAATATAAAATCATTCCAGATGTTCATTGACTCAAGAAAACCATGCAACAGCACCAATACATTTCCTTCACCCGAAACGGTGTAAGCAATGTCTCCATCACGGAATTTTATTTTTTCTTTTCTCAATTTTTATTTCTTTAATTTTCGCCTTTCAAACCACAAATTTAACAATGAGCGACAATCTTTATAAAGCCTATTTTAAATCCATCATCGGCAGCAAGCCACCCGAAATTGCTCCTCCGCTTTCAAAATGGCTGGGCGGAATTGTTCGCGAAGTAAACGATGATTCAATGACTGTTGAGTTTGAAGTTACCGAACAGATGACCAATCCCGGAGGCTATCTGCACGGAGGAATGCATGCTGCAATTATGGACGAAGTAATAGGAATGACAGTGGCTGCTTTAGACAAAGAATTTCATTTCGTATCGGTGAATTTGTCGGTTGATTTTCTGGGTAATGTTAAACTTGGAAATAAGGTGGTTGCAAAGTCACAGGTAATTCGTCAGGGCAGAAGAATCATAAACATGGCTTGTGAAATACGCGACATCAGCGGAAAATTACTTTCGCGCTCCACTTCCAACATGGGCGTAACTGAACAGCGAATGGATTTCAAGCCACGCTACTAACAATGCGCAAACTTTCGGCAGTGATCATCACTTACAACGAAGAACGCAACATTGCGCGTTGTTTGGATTCGCTGGTCGGAATTGCAGATGATATTGTAGTGCTGGATTCCTTTTCAACCGACAAAACGGAAGAGATATGCAAACAAAAAGGCGCACGGTTTTTCCAGCACAAATTTGACGGACACATTCAGCAAAAAAACCGCGCAATAACTTTCGCACAGTTCCCCCATATTATTTCACTTGATGCCGATGAAGCACTTTCTGAAGAATTGAAAAAATCCATTCTTGAAGTGAAAAATAACTGGACGCACGATGGTTATTATATCAACCGCTTGACCAACTATTGCGGACAATGGATAAAGCACAGCGGATGGTATCCCGATAAAAAATTGCGCCTGTGGGACAGCCGCAAAGGCGAATGGCGTGGAACTAACCCGCACGATAAATATGAATTGTTTGAAGGAGACAAAGCCACTTCACGACTGAAAGGAGATATTCTTCATTACAGTTTTTACAACATTGATGAGCACGTGAGGCAGGTAGATTATTTTTCTACCATTGCTGCAAAAGCGCGTTTTGAAAAAGGCGAGAAAACAAATTTTCTCCTGCTCAGCAATGCGTTGCAAATAAAATTTACCAAACATTATTTCATTAAACTTGGGTTCTTAGATGGCTTTTATGGTTTTGTGATTGCAATGATTTCGGGCTATTCAGCATTTTTAAAACACGCCAAACTGCGTGAACTTTGGAGAAATAAAAAATAAATGGATTCACTAACACAATTTGTTCTGGGTGCTGCTGTAGGTGAAGCAGTGCTCGGTAAAAAAGCAGGAAACAAAGCAATTCTCTGGGGAGGCATTGCGGGGACTATTCCCGACCTGGATGTTTTTTTCACAATGGGAAGCACGCTGAAAGAAATAACACTGCATCGTGGCATTTCACATTCGCTCATTTTTGCTGTAGTAACAGCACCGCTCTTGGGTTGGTTAATTAACAAACTCTACAAAGACAAAATCGGATTCAAAGGCTGGACATTACTTTTTTTCTGGAGCATTGTTACACATCCGATTCTTGACACCTTCACCACTTACGGAACGCAGTTGTTTCTTCCCTTCAGTGATTACCGAGCAGGGATAAACAATATTTTTATCCTTGATTTTGTGTACACCGTTCCGCTGATGATCTGCATTATTGCTTGTCTTTTCATTAACCGTGAAAATCCCAAACGCAGAAAGTGGAACAATTTCGGTTTGATCTTCAGCAGTGCTTATATGTTGCTTTCATTGATGAATAAAGGCTATGCAAGTCATGTGTTTTCAAATTCACTGGAAGAAAAAGGAATAAAAACAGAACATTGCATGACGGGTGTAACTCCGCTGAATATCCTGCTCTGGTACAATGTTGCTGAAGTGGATTCGGGCTACTACGTTGGTTATTACTCGCTGCTGGATGAAGACAAAAACATTGATTATGCTTTTTATTACCGACACGAAGAATTGTTGGATGAAATAAAAAATACGTATGAAGTTGATCGTCTGAAATGGTTCAGCAATAATTTTTATGCCGTTGAAAAAGTGGGCGATGAATTGCGTTTTGTTAACTTAAAATTCGGCACTACCGGAAATGAAGATGAGTCTTCCATTTCAAATGCTGTTCCGTTTTACATCATTATCAAAAAGCAGGCTGACGGAAGTTTGTTATTGGAAAATAATCGGGGAGAAAAGGACCTTGAACTAAAGAAAGCGTTAAAGCAACTCTTAAGTCGTGTGATGGGAAATAAGGCAGCTTTTAAAATGCACTGACCCTGACTACTTCTTCACCACTTCAAAACTTTTGTAAATAGTTTCTCCGTTTTCATCAACCAATGTGAGCAGGTGTTTTCCTTCTTCGGGATTTAAACCTATTTGATGAATGTTTTTTGTCTGTGCAAGAAACGTGTTATCCAGATGCCAGAATAGTGTTGCAGAAGACCTGCGGTGTGCTGCTTCAAACACCACTTCACTTCTTGTTCCATCCAATTTCACAGGCACATAAACGATAATGTTTTCGTGCGGGTATATGAGCTCCATATTTTTCACAGGGTTTTCGTCTGTACAATTTGCACGCATGGGTGGCAAGGTTTTGTAAGAAGGGTTTTTTGATTTGTAATACCACTCCATAGCGGGCGGCAACACAAACCAGTTCTTATGAATCATCTCATTCGTTGCATAGCAACTGCTGTTTACACGCTCTCGCTTATTCTTATCCAGATGCACCAGACGGTGATACGGACACGCTTCTGTTTTCAATCCCGCCATGGTAATTCTTACTGAATCAATTTCCTCACAGTATGAACCTGCGCGGTGTCCGCTTTGGTGACATACTGCCACTTTTTCTAAATCATCATACGGGGGAAGAAAATTTTGTCCTGGCGGCAACAAACTGAAAACATCAAACATCAACGGAGCAGCTGCACCTATGCCTGTCAAACCCGGTCGGCCTTCACCATCTGCATTTCCAACCCACACGCCAACCACGTATTCCGGTGTTGTGCCGATTGCCCAGCCATCACGAAAACCAAAACTGGTTCCTGTTTTCCACGCTATAAAACCGGAAGAAGAAAATGTTTTCCACCCCGCTTCAATATCCGGACGATTCACTTCTGCCATGGCTTCATAGGTTTGATAAATGGCTCCTGCACTGATGGGAGAAGTCCTGTTTGTTGACAGATTCCCCTCTCCTTTTGGAGAAGGGTCAGGGGTGAGGTCTAATCCTCTAAACTCATCTCCGCGAAAAACAGGATAATGGTTTAATGTTCGTGAAAGCGAAGCATAAATTCCGGTGAGTTCCCACAAGGTTGCTTCTGCTCCTCCCAGAATAATGGAGAGCCCGTAGTGTCGCGCGTCTTTTGTCAATGTTGTCATTCCTAATTTTTTCAACTGGTAATGAAATTTTTCAACACCGTGTTCACGCAACATTCTCACCGCAGGAATATTCAATGACTTTGCCAAAGCCTGTTTTGCAGGCACAGCACCTTCATACGTAAGACTGAAGTTCTTGGGCGAGTAACCTGCAATCTGAGTGGGAATGTCCGCTATCAACGTGCCTGGAAGTAGTTCTCCATCGTTCAGCATGGAGGCAAACAACAATGGCTTCATAACGCTGCCCGTGCTGCGTGCTGCGGAAACTACATCTACCTGGTTATTGTGTTCTGCATCACAATCCGTGTTTCCGATGTAGGCTAACACATTGCCTGATTCCACTTCAATAACCAACACTGCAGCATTATAAATCTCATTGTGTTTTAATTGCAAATAATGATTATTTACTTTTTCGGCTACACGTTGTTGTAAATTACCTTCAATGGTGGTTTCGCTTTTCTTTCCTTTACTCTGTTTGAAAAACCGTGTAAGCAGATGAGGCGCTCTTTGCGGAATATCCAGCGGCTTCTCAGGCAACGGTTCTTCGCAGGAGAGTTCGTAAGTGGTTTTGTCAATGATGTTTTTCTCGTGCAAACGTTTCAGTAAACGATTTCGTTTCTGCAACAACTTGTCGTGATTCTTTCCGGGATAAATCAATGAAGGTGCGTTAGGCAAAACAGCAAGCGTAGCAGCTTCAGCCCACGAAAGTTCTGTTGCATTCCTTCCGAAATAACGCCACGAGGCGGCATCCAGTCCAACCACATTTCCCCCGAAAGGTGCATTGGAAGCATAGAACGAAAGTATCTCCTCTTTAGAATAGGCGAGTTCGATACGTGTTGCCAGAATCATTTCAATCAGTTTCCGAAAAATATTCCGTGAGCCTGCCGGGCGCGAGATCCTTATCACCTGCATGGTAAGCGTACTACCACCACTCACCCTGTGCAGCGTAGTAATATTCTGCCATGCAGCACGCAACATTGAGAAAGGATTGATTCCCGGGTGCTTATAAAAATGCTTGTCTTCAAACTCAACAAGGCACACACGGAATTTATCAGGAACAGAATCATTATGGGGAAAACGCCACTGGCCGTCATCAGCAATCTTTGCTCCGAGCAGGTTTCCTTCGCGGTCATTGATAACCGTGCAGGTTGGTGTCTCAAATAGTTTTTCAGGTAGTGAGAACCAATACCAGATCCCAAGCAGCAGAATCAGTGCGAGAAAATACCAACGATATTTTTTGAGGCGTTTCACAACGGCTCACCCGCCCTCACCACTTTCACCCATTTACCCGCTTTCCTTGCATTGATGTGACCATCATACATGGCTTCACAGCTTTGTGCAGGAAGGTAGAACTCACCAAGGTATGCAGCATTGAGCAGGACACGATACGTCACCACTGTTTCCCTGTTCACATTGAAATACGTGTAAACCCTGTCATCACGTATGTCCTGGTAAGTAGGAGTATTCGTGCCTTTGAGGTTGACATTCTCTGCCTCATCCATTCGTGTGTTGTGGATCTCCCAGCCTGAAGGGAATACCTGCGACAATGCCATGTTCTGGTAATACGATGTTATAGACGGGTTAGTAATGCTCACCTCCGCCATAAAATCTGTTCCCTGTTCAAGGCGACTGATATCAAGCACCTCGCCATTCATTTTCTTGTAAGTGATGTTCATCTTCAGGTTATTCTCTGCCGATGTTTCGTTGCCGGCAGCCGGAATTCCTTCCAATGTCATGCGCACATATAAGATACCATCTCCCTGGTTAACGACTTTCAGTTTTCCACCGCCATCACCTTTTACCTTCATATCAACCTGCGAAACAGGAAGCTTGGTAGTGATGGGTTCAGATGATGTTCCGTTCAACACGTATTGATATTTCATCTGTGAAGAAGTTCCGCTGTTTCCTGCAAATTTGCTCATCGCAATCAGGCAGTAAGCGGTTTCCTGTGTTGACATCCAGCGTTGTGCCGACAATGCCGCAGAGATTTTTTTCATCAACGGAATGGCTTCGTTTCTGCGGTTTAATAACACCATCGTTTCTAAGATCATCGCTTCATCGCGGGTGCCGCTACCATAGGAATAAGCCATCTCGTTATAATCGGGAACATAGATGTTCAGGTCTTTTACCAGTTGTGTTGCCACTTCAGGTTGGCCTGCAAGAACGTAAGCAGCAGCCAGCCTCCAGCGCGCCTGTTGCGAAAGCGCAGGGCGTTCACGCAAACGGTTCATGGCAGAAAGCTCGGGAGCTTTGGCGAGCGCCAATGTGTAAAGACGGTAAGCCTGAACATTGTCGTCATAGCGATAATAATAAGCAGAACGCGAATCAGTAACAGGCGACCAGTTACGAGCAATTTTGCTCTGGTAACTCTTCCATTTAGCCTTCATTCCTTCGGGCCACGAATAACCTTTTGCTTCCGCTTCCAGCAGGAAGTGTCCGGCATACGAAGTTCCCCAGTCGCTTGACTCGGTGCCGTTTGGCCAGTAACTCAATCCGCCATCGGAATACTGAAAACTTCTCAGGCGATGAATTGCTGCTTTGATATTTTCCTCGATCTTAGGTTTTAATCTGTTATCCAGTTCCATTACATCCGAAAGAAATAACTGCGGGAAGGCAGCCGAAGTGGTTTGCTCCACGCAACCATGCGGGTATCCGATTAAATCTTGCAGCCTTCTGCCAAGGTCAAGCGGGGGCATGTTCGAGAATTCAATGGTGCCTTTGTTGGTGCCATCCACACCGGGAAGTGCATACGCGCTTTCCCATGTTTTACCGGCTTCAACTGCGGCTTCCACATAGTCCACCTGTTTCGGATTCGGGTTACGCACTTCAATCTCAATGTTGTATTCCGCACGTTCGTTTCCGCTGGTGGCAACTACTTTTACTTTGCCCACACCAACTGTTTTAACAACGTCCAGGTCAAACATGATCACCTCATCACCGGGTTCAGCAAAGGTTATTGTTTGTGTCTTGCTACCGTTAACAATGAACTTACCGTTCACGGTAACTTCCACTTTCACATTCTTAATGTTCTTCTCCATCGCAAAAACAGTAACCGGAAGTTTTACTGATTCACCGGGACCAACAACGCGCGGCAAGGTAGCCAGGACCATCACCGGTTTACGCACAGGTGTTGTTTTCTCTTGTGTTCCGTATGCGCCATCCTGACCGGCAATGATCATGGTGCGCACCGAGCCCACATAGTTCGGCATCTTATAGGTATGCGAAGCCGATTTACCTTTCTCTAATTTAAAAGGTCCGAGGAATTTCACTACAGGTTTGAAACGGTTGGCCGTGTTCTTTCCTTTTCCGTTGATGCCTTCGTCACCACCGATGGCGAAAGCCTGTTCTATTTTACCGCCATAAGCGCCCAACACTAAATCATACATATCCCATGTTCTTACGCCAAGGGCTTCACGTGCGTAGAAGGAGCTCCAAGGATCAGGTGTTTTAAAGCGGGTTAAGTCTAATAAGCCTTCGTCCACAACGGCAATGGTATAGGTCATGGCTTTGCCGTTCTTCTCTTTCACTTTTATTGTAACATCCTGTTCAGGTGCCAATACTTCCGGCATGCTCATTTCAGGATAAAGGATGGTGTTCGGGTCTTCCACGAAGATGGGAATAACACCATACATACGTATAGGCAGGTCATTGGCAGTTTGTGAGTGCGGCTGCAATAAGGTAACATGCGCATACACGTTGGGAGCCATCTCCGGAGTGATCTTAAACTGGAACGTGGTCTCGCCTTTCTTCGCTTCTACCCAATTCATCTGCACTACTTTTTTGCCTGACTCAATACTTACCAATGCACGGCCCTCTGTGCCTGTGGGAATGGTAAGCGTAGCCAGCTCACCTACATTGTATTTGTCTTTATCGCAGGAGAAGGAAAGAATATTCGCGCCCGAATTATCGTCATACGAGCGGCTTGCCCAACCGGGCCAGTCAAGATAAATGTCGTTACCGGCACTGTGTCCGCCTTTCACATCTCTTACACGAATAATAAATCTTCCCCACTCGGGATAATCAATTTTGAAATCGACTTTCCCTTTTCCTGCTGCATCGGTAGTGATGGTATCGCGGTAAAACAGCTTGTTGTTATAATTACCGGCATAATAGCCGTAATAGTTGGCGCTTTCCCACCACCAGCTCCATTGCACTTTGTAAATTTCAACCTGCACCTGGCGGTTGCCCAAAGATTTTCCTTCGGGAGAAAGAGAAACAAAATTGGCAGTGTGTGTTGAGTCAACAAACAACATGTTGCGGAACTTGTCACCTTCGGGAACTTTCACGCCAACATAACATTCATAAGGTGAGTAAGGAATAGAGAAACGGTCGATGCTGAAATCACCGCCTTCTTCAAACACACGGTTCACGAAGCTTGCTCTCAGCATTCCGGGAGCGGCATCATGAACGGTGAGCTCGGGTTTTATTTTTGCTTCACCTTTCTCGTTGATCTTTGCATCAAAGATGATCTGCTCTTCGGAACTGAAACTTTTTCCGGGATCAGTAAAAACATATTCTTTGAATTTCTCAAAGGAGGTGGATGCCTCCGTAAGTGTAACGGCAACCGATGCGCGGAGATTACGCGCTGTTGCACCGTGCAGCCACTTCACCGAAAGTGTTCCTTCCTGATCGGGTTTATCCACCGAAAGCATTTCCGTGCCGAAATCTAATTTCAATTTCAAGCGGTTAGGTTTGATGGCTTCCACGCGCAGGTTCTTCGTGAACAAGGCACCACCCACACGCACGTTGGCGGTCCATGTTCCTGTCGGTGCATTGGCATCGGTAGCGGTGCTCAGGTTGTAAATACCATTCACACCGGCTGATTGGGTGAGGCGCTTAACAATCTGTCCCTGCGGGTTCACTAAATCCAGTGTTACAGGGTGATTAGCCGGCAAGGTCTTCTCTTTGTCTTCGAGGATAAACACAAGGTATAATGAATCACCGGGGCGCCATACACCGCGTTCCCCGTAGATAAATCCTTTCAAGCCTTTCTGCACGGGCTGACCGGAAATATCAAACTTACTGAGTGAAAGCGATGAGCCATCATCCAGCTTTAAATAACCGCGCTGACGACCATTTTTCGCGATGAGCAGAAAAGGTTTGCGGGCAACTTCCACATCGGCCATACCGTTGTTGTTGGTTTTTACGGAGGTGATGAGCTGCTGCTGAAAGTCATAAACCTCCAGCGTAATGCCGGGAAGCGGATTAGCCGTGCGCAGATCCGTGATGGCAAAACTCATTGTTTTTGCTGAACCGGCTTTGGCAATTATTCCCAGATCGGAAGCCAGAATGTTGCGGCTTACTTTACGGTTGTTGTTGTAATAGGCAGGATTGCAAGGGTTGTCGCGCTGACGGTAATCGTAGTCACCGTAGTATTCATCTTCATAATAATACTCGTCTTCGTAGTAGTCATTATAGTAGTAATCATCGTAATAATAATCACCATTGTAATCGTCTTCATCTTCGCTATCCGCTTCTTCCAGGGGTTGCAGTTCCTTATTCTTTTTCTCATCGCCTTCGCAGGTGTAGAGTGAGTAATCTTGTTTGAAGCTTAGTTCTATTTTATAGATAGCGCCCGGCTCGGTTTCAATCAACTCGGCAAGGTCGAGCGAGAAGGCATTCCATTTTCCGTAATCGGTTTTGTTGAGTGTTTTTAAATCTATTTTCTTTTTGAACACTGTGCGGCCTACGCGTTTTAACTGGTTGGTACCGTCAAGGCCATTTACCTGCAGGAATTGTGCAATGTTATTTTCGTAGATGCGGATAACTTTTACATCCACAGCACTCAGGTTCACCGCTTCAAACGGGAAAATTAAGCCGCTTGAGTTGGGAAGTATAACACCTTCCCCTAATAAACGTACGGCAGGCTTCAATTCTTCAAAGCGCAGTTCAATAATGTCTTTGACCAGTGTTTTATAATCGGCAGTGTTTTTAATTCCGGGCTCAATAATCAGGTTTTTAGCACCGCGCAAACGCGAGGCAGGGTAAACGCGCACTTCGTTGTCTTCAATAATAAAGCGCAGGGGACTGTCGTCCGCAAAACGGATAAGACCATCTAAGTTCTGGGTAGACAAAAGCGGGTCGGAAAAGAGGAGGCGCAGGTATTGTTCGCCATTCTGTTCTACATAATGTTCTACAAAACGGAAATCTTTCAGGCCGGGAATGGTAAGGGTATCGCTGCCCTTGCCTTTGATGTTCATAGCAGCGCCATCCCAGGTAACAATTATTTTCTGCTCGTTTTCGGTGCGCTCAATGCTGTCTATAACAAAGTCATGCTTCTTGCGATCGGCATTATGGGTCCATTTGATGGAAAGGTTTTTACCGTTCTGCTTCGCTGAAAGTATCTTCTCGAAACTTTCGTTGTCGCTTACATCGGAAGTGGACATAAAACCATAAGCTTTATACCAACGGAGGTCGGCATTATTCAGGGGCTTGAAGCCATCGCGGTAATAGCCGGCACTTTGTTCAATAACGGTGAAGTAAAACTCAAACGTTTCCAAACCCTGAGGCATCTCCAACAGTTTGGAGATGTAAAAGCTGGCAGTGAAATCAACACCGGAAGGCAAAGGGGCATCGGGCTTGAAACGCAGGGTGCGTTTATCGTCCCAATAGGTTTTGCCACTGATGCCGGGCGAGAAATCGAAGAGCTCCTGGCTTACTTCATCACCGGGGGCACCGGCTTTTTCATAGTCGCTGGCAAGGCGGACGATGATGCCCGACTCGGAAGATATTAATCCGGAGGTGAAGGCGGAGATATAGGGTGCGAACTCAGGGTTTACGCGCTGATTTTCCCGAGTTTTGGCATTGTATCCTATAATTATAACAATGAGTAAAGTCAATGCGGCTGCGGCAGCCAGCAGGCGGAAGATTTTTTTGTTTGACATAGGTTTGAAGAAAAATGGTGAGAGTAGCGCTGTTACAAATTTAAGTGATTGGTTAATAGGATAACGGGGTGGTAGGGAAATTATTTTGTGGGGCCGGAAAATAATTTACAATCCATATCAAACCATTCACATTGGCTCTAAAAAACCATATACTCCTGCGGATCCACCGGCTTCCCGTTGTGCCACAATTCAAAATGCAGATGCGGGCCCGAAGTCAGTTCGCCCGTGTTGCCTACAATGGCAATCACCTCGCCCGCTTTTACATAAGCACCCGTCTTTTTCAGCAAAGCCGAGTTGTGCTTATACATTGAAACTAAGTTATTCTCATGCTGTATTCCTATTACATACCCCGTATCCGAAGTCCAGCTCGAGAACAGAACAGTGCCGTCCAGCGCAGCTTTAATAGGCTCGTTGCTGGGCGAAACAATATCCACCCCAAAATGACTTTGAATGGGATTATACTTTTCTGAGATCATACCTTTTAAAGGCGAAAAGAAAAAAACACTGCTCATTCCCTGGTCCTGCCTTGCCGTATTCTTTTGCGAAGGCGAAAGATTATAGCGGCTTTCTTGCTCTACCTCAGCCCTCAGCGTTGAATCCTCTTCCGATATATTCATGTTCAGTTCCTGTTTCTTTAAACTAGTGTCGGGTTTCATTCCTATGCTGTCAATAGGCACCTGACCAAGTAAGATTTGGCGCAGGTTATTGATGTAAACATTTTTAAGGTCCAGTTCTTTTTGCAGCGAATCGGCTTTCATTACATTCTGGTGATACAGTTTGCGTGTAGTCCCGTCAGGGTAGCCCGGAATAAATTCGCGTAAGGGTGTAAAGGCAATAATATAAATGGTAAGCGTAACCAGAAAAATAATTACCGAACCAAACACTGTAATCACATTCATGGGTGTAAGCGTAAGCGAAGCCTTTTCTTCAAACGTTTCTACGTTCATGATTACCATCCTGTATTTATTAATCAGGCGGCTGTATAGTTTCTTCTTGGGTTGTGCTGTTTTTTCTTTTGCCATGTTGCTATGGTTTTGTGCAAAGTTAACATTCTGTAAAGTGCAATAAAATAAGCCAATGGAAGTGTAAGAAAAATAAGATTTTAGATATGCGCATCAATTAATGCTGCCTATATTTGGTAAAAAATAAATACAAGAACGTATGAAAAAGTTGGTTTCACTTATATCGGTTGCCTTGCTTGCAGCCGCTTTCAGCACTAAAACACAGGCACAGTTTATGGGAACTTTTTCCATAGAACAGGTGATTGGCCTGCCCGATACACTGAATGCAAACAGTACCTACTCTTTTGCATTTCAGGTGCGCAATGTCGGGAACACCTTGTATTCCGGCAGCATCAACTTTGATTTTTATGTAGACAGTATGACTCCCGGAACTTCTCAATCCTTCGGAGCCAATCAGGTGGGTGGTTTTTCTCCCGGTGATTCGGCAATTGTTCCCGTTACCTACAATTTCAGCATCAACAACAACACC
Organism: Bacteroidia bacterium; assembly: GCA_050186075.1. Taxonomy (GTDB): domain Bacteria; phylum Bacteroidota; class Bacteroidia; order SXHM01; family SXHM01; genus SXHM01. The sequence goes on along the minus strand of JBFWYU010000002.1, from coordinate 176,042 downwards.
TTCAACATTGGCGACAATGTGGTAGTGGTTTGGCCCCGCGCTATTAACCCTAACAGCGCTGCCGATTCACTAACCTTTCATGTTTTCATCACCAACCTGAACAGTGTTGAAGAAAGCAACAAAGCAGCAGACCTGAAGATATTCCCTAACCCCGCGAGCGACTTTATAAGTTTTACTTCGGAGAAAAACAGAATTGAAGAAGTGAAGCTCTACGATATGTCGGGCCGTTTAGTGCTGCAAAGCAAAGAGCACCTGAAAATTTTTACAGGACATCTTACCGAAGGCGTTTACATTGCCGAAGCACACTTTGCAGACGGTATTATTTCACGCAGAAAAATTATTGCGGGGAAGAATTAATCTTCCCTTCATTGCGAGAGAGGAACGACCGAAGTAATCTTTAATTAATAATGAGATTGCTTCGGGCGAAAAGCCCTCGCAATGACGATTCTAGCTAACAATCCTCCTGATTATTTCCGAAACCTGATTTGCATTCTTCACCGTCATCAGGTGCGTACCATTTGCAATACTGAAGTCGGCTTTTACAAAACGATGCGGCAACAGCAGATCTTTTGTTCCGTGAATGTGAACAACGTTCTGATGTAACACCTTGTTATTCCATGTTACTACTTTATCAATTGCCCATTTAAAAAATACTGGGTCGGTTTCGGTAAGTATGGTTTTCATCAGAGTTTTCTCATCTGCTGTTTCTGCGCCCATCATGCGGTAGGCAAGTGCATTGGGTTTCTTCGCTGCCCGCAAAGCAACTATTTTATTCAGTTTCAGTTTGCCTGCAAGACGGAAATACGGGGGAATTTCTTTACGTGTTTTTGCCGAAGAGATGAGCACTATCTTTTCGGTTGTAATATGCTTGGCAACTTCCATGGCCATCATACCGCCAAACGAAAGTCCTACCAAAACGGGCTTCTCCGCATCAATCTGCGCAGTCAATCGTGCAGCATAGTGCTGCATGGTTTCGCGCTTAAGCGGCTCAAGCCACTTAATATACGTTACATGAAACCCGCTCAGATCGAGGAATTGAAAAACCCGATGATCGGCACCAAGACCGCTAAAAAGAAAAAGATTTTTCATCCTTTCAGCGAAGCAATAGTTAAAATCAGTTTCCTGAAATACTTATTTTCTTTGAGCCTGCCAGTTTGCCGTCAGCAGAGAAAACCTTGCAAACATACAATCCGTCAGCAAGAGCAGCGGTGTTTACAAACGTTACCGTACTGTTTACACTTCCTGCCAACACCTGTTTGCCAGTTACATCAAATACAGCATACAACAGCTTATCGGTTGTTTCCATTCTGATAGAAAAACCATTGCTTGCAGGATTAGGATAAACGGTAAATGCTTCTGCAATGTTGGTTTCTTCCACACCTGCACCAAAGCAGCATTGTGATTCATTAGATAAGAAGGTAGCACGCTCAACACTGTCGTTCAGGTTAGTAGTAAGACTTACAGCATAGTAACCGATTTCTTTAATGATGTAGTTATAACGGTGATTATCTGTGATACGTGGATTTTCAATTCCAAGTGCCTGTCCGGGAAGAAGTCCCCAGCCGCCTAACAAAGAAGCATAAATCCAGATGCTGTCAATATTGTGCTCCACATTGCGCTGACGCAAGGCATCGTACGATTGCAGCGGAGTAATTACAGTTCCCCAACCATCAATCTCACTTTGAATTTCAGAATAACGCTTGAAACGGATTGAGTCAATAGGAATTGGAGATTGAGCAACTAATGCAGGAGGCGCTTCCATAGACACATCAATAATTGAAGTATCGTTGTAGCTATCCTGATAATTAGCCGGGAAAACAAAAATGGTTTGCGGATCTGCAAAAGGAATATCCATCGGCACACCTAAACCTGTAAAGTCGCCTGAAAAGCCTGTGATTTCAACAACACCGTTGCTGCTGTCGGCAAATCCCCAGCCTCCGAATTGTTCTACCGCTAAAAAAGCATTAGGAAAGCTGCCTCCGCTGGGTAAGGTTGTAGGATCAGCAAAATGAATGGTATTACCCTGTCTGGTGCGTAATTGCGAAAAATCCCAGCTTTGGTCTGCTCCTGCGCTTCCGGGAGTAATGGTTAAGGGAATAAGTGTATCAATACCCTGGTAAATAGAATCTCCCGCTACCGGAAAATCAGCCGCTTCAAGAACTATTTGCGAAAAGCCTGTTAAAGCTGAGAAAGATGCAACTCCAAGGAGTAAAAGTTTTTTCATTTTGAGATGATTTAAATTTTTATTGAGGTGCGAAGGTAGGATTATTTGGTATTTCTTTTCTCTTTTATACTTTTGCACTCCCTTTTTAAGGAAACTGACCCATGGTGTAACTGGCAACACGTCTGATTTTGGTTCAGAAGAGTCTAGGTTCGAGCCCTAGTGGGTCAACAAAAGCCCTCCGGAAATCCGGAGGGTTTTTTGTTTTCCGGTTTTTCTGAATTCCCGCCATTCGCGTCATTTCATCTAATTATGTTAAGCTAATGTTAAGGAATTGAATATATTTAGCAGATATTTATACGAATTCCTTATGTTAAAGAATACCTGTTATTTCCTGCTCATCACTTTATTGTTTTTGAGTTTCACCATTATTTCCTGCAAAAAAGAGGATGCTCCCACGGCTCCCAATCTTCCTGCCGTATGGGACACCACCGATTATTTAAAGATAAATCAACTGCAGGTAATCGGCAGCCACAACAGCTACCGCCTTAAAACCTATGAGCCGATGTATAATTTTGTTCAGAACATCAGCGGTTTGCTGCCTGCACAATATGACCCCAACGGCTGGGATTACACACATCTGCCTTTAGAAGAGCAATTCAGCGATTACGGAATCCGTTCGGTTGAACTGGATATTTACAATGACCCCAACGGAGGTTTGTTTGCCACCCGCAGAGCCAACGGTTTAATCAACGAACCACTTGCCACAGGCATAGCCGAATTACAAAGCCCGGGAATGAAAATGCTGCACGTTCCCGACTTTGATTACATGACCAATTACTACACCTTTGTAAGTGCGCTTACCGCTATCAAAAACTGGTCGGACGAACATCCTCGACATATTCCTATCATCATTCACATTGAAGCAAAAACAGACGGTGTTTCACTTCCGGGCTTTACACTTACCGTTCCTTTAGAATATGATGCAGCAGCAGCCGATGCCCTTGACAACGAACTAAAATCTGTGTTCGGTGAGGATTTAGAGAATGTAATTACTCCTGATAAATTCCGAGGGACTTATTCAACACTAAGCGAAGCCGCTGAAAACAATGCATGGCCTATGCTTGGCGATGCAAGGGGTAAAGTGATTTTTGTGATGCAGGGGCAAGCAGTGAACCCATACCTTGCCGGACACCCTGTTCTTGAAAACCGCGCAATGTTTATTTATTCTGATGCAGGAAATCCCGAAACGGCTTTTGTAATTTTAAATAATGCCGTTAACGATGTGGCGGAAATACAGCAAACCGTTGCGGCAGGTTATATGGTAAGAACACGTTCCGATGCTAACACAGACGAAGCAAGAGTTGGTGATTATTCAGGAATGAATGCTGCTTTTACAAGCGGTGCTCACATTATCTCAACCGATTATTATAAACCTGACCCACGCGGAGTTGCAGGCGACAGCGGCTGGACTGATTTTCAGGTGCGCTTCCCTAATGGCGAACTGGCGCGTATAAACCCTGTTTCGGCTACGGACAAACAGGGCATCGGTGAAATAAAAGAATAAGCGGGTTTGCTTTTCAGAAATATTTTTTTCTACTTTGGTGAGATGAAAAAAATTGTTCCTTTTACTTTTATAGTGTTGCTGCTTGCCGTTTTTTCGTCATGCGAAAAACGTGTGTGCGAAGAAAATAATACGGCAACGCTTATCATTACCAATCAAACAATAGAACCCATTCAATTCTATTTTGACGGGGTTTACCTGTACGATGTTATAGAACTTACTGAAGAAACGCTGGAGGTTACTACAGGTGCTCACACCTTTGGAGCAAAAGTAGCAGGCTCAACTTTTTTAGACTCGTTGGATTGGGAACAATACGAAGCTTTTTCGGTTTGCGAGCAGGTGGAGTATACGTTTGAGTAGAGTAAGTCATTGCGAGCAATAGCGAAGCAATCTTTTTTATGGAATGTGCTTTTATTAGAGATTGCTTCGGGCGAAAACCCCTCGCAATGACGTAAAGCTATTTTATTCTTTCTCCCAATCCATTGTGCGCTTCACCGCCTTCTGCCAGCCTTTGTAAAGTTTTTCGCGTTTGGCTTTTTCCATTGAAGGGGTAAAAACTGCATCAGGCTTTTTGCTTTTGGCTAATTTATCTTTTTGATAAAAACCTACGGCAAGTCCCGCCAAACAGGCTGCACCCAAAGCAGTTGTTTCAATCACTTTAGGGCGGTTTACCTTTACTCCAAGAATATCGGACTGGAATTGCATCAATAAATTATTTGCACAGGCTCCGCCATCTACATTCAACTCTTTCAGTTTCACATTGGAATCGATTTCCATGGCACTCAATACATCACGCGTCTGGTATGCCAACGATTCTAATGTTGCGCGAATGATGTGTGATTTGCTGCTACCACGAGTTAAACCGAAGATTGCTCCACGCGCATACATATCCCAATACGGTGCACCAAGCCCGGCAAACGCAGGAACTACATACACCCCTTCGGTGTCTTTTACTTTCATGGCGTAGTATTCTGAGTCGGGAGCAGAGTCTAAAATTTTCAGTCCATCGCGCAGCCATTGAATTGCTGCACCTGCAATGAAAATACTTCCCTCTAGGGCGTATTCTACTTTTCCGTTTAGTCCCCAAGAAATAGTGGTGAGCAAACCATTTTTTGATTTCACCATTTTACTGCCGGTGTTCATCAGCATAAAACAACCTGTTCCGTAAGTGTTTTTTGCCATGCCGGGTTCAAAACAATGTTGTCCGAACAAGGCGGCCTGCTGGTCACCCGCAATGCCTGCAACAGGGATAGCGATGTTATCAAACAATGTTGTTTCGCCATATACACAAGATGAATCTTTTACTTTCGGTAACATAGATTCCGGAATACCCAACTCTTTCAACAGTTTTTTATCCCATTCTTTTTTCGCGATGTTATAAACTAAAGTGCGTGATGCATTGGAATAATCTGTAACGTGAACTTTGCCTCCGGTGAGGTTCCAAAGCAGCCATGTATCAATGGTTCCGAAAAGCAATTCACCTTTCTCGGCTTTTTGTCTTGCTCCCTTTACGTTGTCTAAAATCCATTTTATTTTGGTGCCTGAGAAATAAGCATCAATCACCAAACCTGTATTCTCTTTTACGTATTTCTCCAATCCTTTTTTCTTCAGTGCATCGCAAATAGAAGCTGTTCTGCGGTCCTGCCAAACGATAGCATTGTAAACGGGCTTGCCTGTTTTTTTATCCCATACCACGGTGGTCTCGCGTTGGTTGGTAATTCCTATCGCAGCAATTTCATTGATATAAATTCCTGCTGATTTAATCACCTCACGTGCAGTTTCCATCTGCGTTTGCCATATCTCCATCGGATCGTGTTCAACCCATCCCGATTGAGGAAAAATTTGGCGGAATTCTTTCTGCGCAACATTTTTGATGTTGCAATCTTTGTCAAATAGAATAGCTCTTGAGCTGGTGGTGCCCTGATCGAGGGCGAGGATGTATTTTTTAGTCATAACAGTATTTTGCACAAATATAGGGTGCTATTCATATAATTGTTCTACCAGCGGACAAGTAATCCACATTACAATAGTCGCGTCTTTTGGAAGCACATTTTGGTCAAGGATATCAAGCAGGTGAATAGTATGGGTCGGGTCTAACCAAAAACCCGATTTCTGATAAAATGCTTTTGCTTTTTCTTTATAAGTTTCGTAGAAGTAGTCAAACGGGCGGTAAAGCGCAATATTTTGTTCGTTTCTATACTTGTAACTCAAATATGGAAACGTTTTATTGCCCCCGGTGGTAACTCCTGACAATTGATGATTATTGTTTTTTTTCTTCAATAATTTTTAAAAAACAGTCCGCCATATTTCCTGATGCAATGGAAAACAGATGAATTACTTCCTGGCTATCATCTAGTTTAGTGCAACAGTCATTATATACTTCTGCATAGGGATTGCCTCCATTCAAATCAATATGCCCACCAATCCCCAGAGTTTTATGCTTTTTTCCACCAAAATATTTATAGAAAAAAAAACGAAGCATCTGTTGCCAGAACGGTGCATTAATCACTTTAATGTTTTTCTGATTTAAATACAAATTCCGCCTTGCTTGAGTAAAAGGATTTGCCTTTGTTTCCTGTTCCAGGAACAGAAGTTTCATTTGCCCGTTCTTTTCTAAGTTGGAATTTAATGCATTCAAAACATGAAAAGTTTGTGCTCCGGGATATGAGAATGCAACAAGCGTTTCAATGTTTTCATGTTCTTTTAAAAAATGTTGAAAACGGACCACTTTACTTCCTCCACCTATATCAAGACGGTAAGCGAATAAATTAGTATATCCGTTCCAGCCACCGTTTATTTTTTGTAATAATTCAGCCATCTGTAAATTATTGTCTGAAATTCTTTTCTGCCCACCGCGATATGCGAACGGCAGCATGTCTGGTTCCCATAATAAATTTTTGCGCAGGCCCATAATGAGGTTCAGATAATGCGCCAACGACAAATAAATTTTTTACACTGGTTTGAAAATCGAAATCTAGTAAAGGAAAATTATCCTTAGCTTCAATACTATTTAGCAAAGGAGCATCTAAAATTTTTAAGTTATTAATATTTATTTTATACCCTGTAGAGGCTACTACTCCGTCAAACTCTTGATTCAGTTTTTTAGAATAAATTTTTTCTCCCCTCAACTCTAATCCAATATTGTCAACATCATCATTTACTCTTCTAACCTTATCGCTCATGGTTTTCTCCTTTAAGTCGGGTGTAATGGTAGAAATTACGAAAATTTTTGAAAATTTTTTTCGTGCCCAATGCGGCAAGTAATAAAAGTAGGGAGAAAGGTAAAGTGTAAATTTAAAAACTGGGGTGGGCAAGTTTAAGGGTTCAGAAAAAAAGAGAGGAGGTTTGCGGGTAAGCCAGATAATTTTATTGTGTTCATACAAATGAACAATTCCTTCACCCGCTGATTGCCCGGCTCCGATAATCAATACATTTTTATTTTTCCAATCAGCGTATTTATGAACGTCCCATGTATGGATCACATGAGGCGTATTTAATTTTTGTAATGATTCGGGTAAATATTTGTGTGCTTCTATTCCGGTGGCAAGAACCACTGCTTCAGACTCAATTATATCTCCGTTCTGCAGTTCAGAAATAAATACATTATCCTTCTTTGATAGTTTAACTACATGTTGAGAACTAATTTTATAAGGCACATCGGATTCTATAAACCGTAAGTAATTTCTGAAAACATCAACAGGCAATTTATGACTCATTATTTTCTTTGCCTGCGCCAGAGTATAATTTTTGTAAATAAAATCACGAACACTGTATTTATCGTTTGCTTCATAGATTTCGCTGCTGTGCCAGTCTGAGCGAATAGACATAGTATTTAACGTGTGCTCATACCACAATGAAAACATTTTACCTGCAATGGCAAACGGAATGTTTTTTTTGTGCAGTGCGTTGGCAATGCTTATTCCATAAGGACCTGCACCAATTATAAAAACTTTAGTTTTCATACTGCGTTTATGAAAAAAGATTTAGAACTGCCGCGGAATAAGCCGTGAATTCCAGAAAATAAACGCAACGGAAGAAAGAAATGAAATGTGGACTAAAACTAATTGGGCTATATAATTAATCGGCAGCAAAAAAATAATCAACGGAAAAAGTAACAAGCGGATATTCTCTAAAATAAAAATCCAGCGCTTGTTTTCAAACATTGTTGCCATAACTGTAAGCGTCATAATTAGATATGTTGCTGCACTGAAATTTTTCCAGAATGGCATTTGTTTTTCCTCCGCGAGGTAAGCAATTACAATCACTGTAAGAATTGAAAACTGCACCAATACATATTTGTTGATTGCAGGGTTGTAAGCAAAATCAAATTTTTTATAAGTGTCGTTATCCACCTTTTGAGGATATTCCGTTCCGCCCAATTCATCAGGTTTCCAGCCCGGATGTTTGAAAAATAATTTCACTTTATCACTCAACTTCGAAAATGGTTTTCCGATTTTTACCAAATCAAAAAAGTAATGAACATTTGCCCATGCAGGATTCCAACTTTTTACAGGAGTAGTAATTCCGTAAACCACTTCTTCTTGTTCTTCTATAAATGTTCCAAACATGCGATCCCAGATGATAAACATACCTGCATAATTTTTATCAATGTATTGCGGATTTCGACCATGGTGAACGCGGTGATGTGAAGGTGTATTCAGAAATAATTCAATGAAACCGAGCTTGCCGATATACTTTGTGTGAATCCAAAACTGGAACAATATATCAATGCCTGCAACAATCAATAAAAGCTCGGGCTTGAATCCAAACCAAGCCAGAGGAAGAAACATAAAAAATGTCATTGCAGAAAAAAACCAAGGTTGGCGCAAAGCAACGGTCAGGTTATATTCTTCGCTGGAGTGATGCACAATGTGTCCGCCCCAGCCAATATTTATTTCGTGACCGAAACGATGCGCCCAGTAAAAAATAAAATCAAAAGCAAAGAGCAAAACCAGACCGGTAATGAGATTGGAAGGCATTTCGTAAATGCGGTATTTGTAAACAAACGCATATAGCATTAGCATAAATGTTCGTGTAAATACGCTCAGTATTTGCTCGCCAATTCCAATGTTCAGGTTGGCAATAGAATCATTTAAGCGAAATGCATTTCCTTTTTTCTTTTTGTCTACCAACACTTCAACTCCGATGAGTAACAGAAAAAAAGGAATAGCGAAAATGATGTAATTAAAATTCATGTTACTTAATTTTCACTTGCAGAAAAACAGGCTGGTGGTCTGAATATTTGAATTGTAAATCCACATTTTTCAATTGCATGACTTCCAGATTTGGTGAAACAAGGTAGTAGTCAATAACGGTTCTGTCAGTTTTTTCTGCATCAAATGGAAACAATAAACTGCGGTTAGTTGGCACAGTGTTATCATAAGCCCAAGTCCAACCGGAAGGCATAAATGCTGCATCAATATTTGCATTTTCCGCTATATCAACATCCGATTTCCAGAATTTTTTTGCATCAAATCCGGGAGCACATTGATTCCAGTCGCCACCCACCACAACATAATTTCCTTTTTCAAATTCTTTCACCACAAAATCGCGCAGCATTTCCATTTCCCGCTTTTTCAGTTCGCCTGTTTTATCATAAGCTGAGTTGTGTGTATTAATGGCAAGAAATTCTTTCCCGTTTTCAAGCGCAATGCGGTGAACCAAAAAACATCTGTCTAAAAAATAAATACTGGTAGGCCATGAGAAATTAGAATCGTAGCCATAGCGTGTTGCACTTGTTGGTTGAAATTTTGAAAAGGATGCAAGCCCTGCAACTACTTTTCCCATCGGGTTCGTGTAAGGAACAGGAACAAATTTTACATCGTAATTCACAGCAAAAGAATATGCATAATTTGGCAGTTGTTGTGAAATACCCCACAACTCATTAATACGATAACTTCTGCGAGCAAGCGTGTCCACTTCCTGAAAAAAGAAAAAGTCAACACTGTCATTTGACTTCGCGAAATTGTAAATGCCTGTGAGGTAATTGTCCACATCTTGTTCGGCAGAAACAACCATTTTACCGCCATCATAAAAGAAGTCTGCCTTCTCACCCAACCCACCGTAACCTATGTTCCAGTTAATAAAACTAAAAATGCTGTCGGGCTGTGCTGTTGCAGTTCCGCGCACAGCAAGTTTTATTTCTTTCTCCGGTTTAAAATCAGTGATGGTTCCGAAAATAAGATTGCCGGCAATCCACACAACACCAAGCACAATAAACATTAATATAAGCTTCAGAATTTTTTTCAGGGTTTCCATACACGGTTTTGTTTCATCCAAAGGTATATATTTTTCATTCTGATTAATGTGAAGGAAAAACTACATTTGCTCTTCCTCAAAAAACAAACTATGAAACATCAAGACTTGAAATGGACAGCATCTGACGGTGTTGAAATTTACGGACAATGCTGGCTGAACGATTCTAAACCGAAAGCTGTTATTTGCATTGTGCATGGCATGGGCGAGCACAGCGGACGTTATGCACACGTTGCAGAATATCTTGTTGATGCCGGTTATTCGGTGATTGCTTATGACCACAGAGGACATGGGAAATCAGGCGGCAAACGCGGGCATACACCTTCTTATGATTTGTTGTTAGATGGTGTTTCTGATTTATTAAAACAAGCCGAAAAGATTGCTCCCGGGAGCAAGAAATTTATTTACGGACACAGTATGGGCGGCAACGTAGTATTGAATTATGTACTGCGCAGAAAGCCTGAAATAGCAGGTGTTATAGCATCATCACCCTGGTTGAAATTAGCATTTGAACCGCCAAAACTTGAAGTTACATTGGGAACATTTGTAAACAATATTTTCCCGGGGTTTACACAAAGCACCAAATTAGATGCAACCGCAATTTCTCGCGATAAGAAGGAAGTGGAAAAATATATAAATGATCCTTTGGTTCATGATAAAATATCTGCGCGTTTTTTTGTAGAAACTTATGCTGCAGGAAACTGGGCACTGGAACATGCTGCTGAAATGAAATTGCCCTTATTAATTTTTCACGGAACGGAAGACCGATTGACTTCACCCGAAGGCTCTCGTCAATTTGCGGATAAAGTAAAAGAGAATTGCACGTTCAAGTTGTGGAACGGACTTTATCACGAGACACATAATGAGCCTGAAAAAGAAGACGTGTTGAAATACATTGCAACCTGGCTTGACGGCAGTTTGCAGTAAGTTTTTACTTCGTCATTAACAGCATTCCTACTTCCTTCTCGGAAAGTTGGCGCCAATAACCGCGTTGCAAATCTTTCTTGGTTAGCCCTGCAAAGGTGACGCGATCCAGTTTTATAACATTGTAGCCGAGCTTCTCAAAAATTCTGCGCACAATACGATTTCTTCCGCTGTGAATTTCAATACCCACTTCTTTACGACCGGCACCTTCCACAAATTCTATTGCATCCACTTCTGCTATTCCGTCTTCCAGTTCTATTCCGCTTTGTATGCTTTTCATGTCGGCAAGACTCAGATTCTGGTCAAGGGTAACATGATACATTTTTTTTGCACCATGCGAAGGGTGCGTGAGACGTTTTGCAACTTCACCATCGTTGGTGAAGAGGAGTAAACCTGTTGTCATGCGGTCTAATCTTCCGACAGGGTAAACGCGCTCTTTGCATGCGCCTTCAATCAGGTGCATTACCGTTCTGCGTTCCTGCGGGTCTTTGCTGGTGGTGATGTAGTCTTTGGGTTTATTGAGCAAGATATAAACCGATTTTTCTTTGCGCAGAATGGCTCCACCGAATTTTACTTCATCGCCCGGGGTAATTTTATAACCCAGTTCGGTAATTACTTTTCCGTTTACGGTTACTACTCCGCTTTCAATCAATTTATCCGCTTCGCGTCTTGATGATACGCCTGCGTTAGCAAGATATTTATTAAGACGGATTAAATCGGAAGGTGCTTTTTCAACTTGCTTTCCAAAGTTACCTTTTGTAAATTTTTTCTTGCTTTGATATTTCTTTTTGGCATCAAAAGGACGACCGTAAGAAGGTGTTTTCGGTTTGTCTTCCGCTGCACCAAAATCTTCGAGATCATCTTTACGTGGAGCACGTTTTCTCCACTGATCCGATTCTTTTCGCGGAGAAAAAGGACGGTCGCTTTTAGGTTTGAAATCTCCGCTTTTATCTTCATCGCGTTTGAACGGTCTTTTCCCTGCTGGTTTGTCAAATGATTTTTTGAAAGGCTTATCGCCAAAACGTGATTTGGGTTTATCGGCTGATTTACCTGCATCTTTTGGCACATCGGAATCGGAACGGTTTTTCCATGCATCAAATTCTTTACGGCTTGAAGGTTTGTCGCTTCCGCGCCCGAAAGGTTTTTTATTGAACGGTTTTCCGTCACCGCGTTTATCGTTACTACTGCTACCGCCCGGTTTTCCGGGTCTGAAGAATTTTGACATGATTTTTATTTAAGGAGTGCAAAGATAGGAGAATAATCGTGGTTGCAGGTTGGTTTCACCACAGATTACAGGGATTTGCACAGATTTAGTAGCCGATTTTATTGTTTTCTTTTTCGAATTTCTTCTTCGATTTCTTTGAGTTTATCGAGGGGTAGGTTGCGGACAAGTTCATTGAAGTTTACGGGTACCTGAGTTTTGATGAGGGCGGTGAGGGGATTGGGAGTATTGTCTCCTAGAGGCTGAGTGTTCTTATAATCGAAGAGATCGTTGGGGGTGCAATTGAAAATTAGGCATAGCTTTTCGATGTAGGCGAGGTTGATTTCTTTTACCTGATTGTTCACGAGTTGTGTGGCGGTGTTGTGAGTGAAGCCGTGGCTGCGCAGGAAGGTGAACGGGCGCTCGATGTTTTTTAATGCGCAGAGGTGATTGACATTGATGAAGAGGTTGGAGGTGTAGGAGCGGTTGGCCATATTTTGGAAGTTGGAGGTTAGATGCTGGAGGTTGGAGATTAGAAGTTAGAAGCTGGAGTTTGCTTTTGTTTTATTGTTGGTGTTAATTGTGGCGGTGACGGTGTTAATTGTGAATCTACATGAATTAATTGTATAGTTGTTAGTCTTAATTGTGCAATATTAAGCATTAATTTATATTTAATTTTTATTAATTGTGACAAAGTTAGTATTAATTTTATAATTATTACTATTAATTATGATATTGTAACTGTTAATTATATTTATTACACTATTAATATTTATAGTATATCATTAATTTATATTACATAACTATTAATTGCATTGAAGTTGATATTAATTGAGGAGCCATAAGTGTTGATTATGGAGGAGGAAACTGGGTGTTTTTTGTGTGGAGAAGGGAAGTGGATCGCAGTGGTGGTTGAAAATTGGGTTGAAAAAGAGCTTATTTGCATTTATCTAACTTTCTTTGCTTGCCCAAAGAAAAGTTACAAAAGAAAAGGTCGAACGCAAACCAACCAAAGGCTTGGTTTGTCGCACAAGCAGCCTGGCTTGCAGATCAACTTGTGGTTCGCACTCTGCGTTGACGGCCTCTCACAGGAAACAAATGCGAGGTTACTTGCGCGGGGCTCTATCTATATGAAGTGGTTAATAATGTGGTTCGTGTTGGGTTGATACCAAAAAAAAGAATTGCAAATTTTAAAACTCAGCGGTCAGGATTACAAATCCTGACCAACGCAAACGAACATCCTCACTAACGGGACCAGCATCAACGCATATCCTTACCAACTGAGAAGAACCCTTCATGTATTATGAATAATAATTAATCATTTCCCTGAACTTGGTTCTTAGTTGATACTTATCCCTAAGTTCCTGAATATATTCTTTAATACGGGGTAAATAATAACCTCCTCCTTTATAATTTCTATACATTATTTTCTTAGCATGACCATGGAAATGAATATTATGAAATCTTATCCACTTTTTATTTTGAATATGAAAACCTTGAAGAATATTATTGTTCCATTTACGTCTTTTATTTTTATCTTCTCCCTCTTCTATCATTTCAAAACCATCACTTATTCTGATATGACTGTCAAAAACAGAATCATTTGCAATAATATCCAACTTCCCGAATTTTTCAGGAAATTCCATGCTATAGTATTCAAACATTACCTGATCGTCTATACCTCCATAATTTCTTGGTTTATGACCATCCTCCCAATCCCTTGTCATACGAGCTATATATCGAGATTCTTTGTATTGGGAAATCATAAAATCACAAAAATCTGATAAGGCTTTACTATTGCTGAAATAAGTAGTTGCAGGCATACATCTTCCTGTGTTCGCAATTAAAATATTTTTATATGGTTTTATTGCTTCTGTGAGATTTGAATAAACCAAAACATCGGAATCCAGATAAATAAAATATTCTATCCCCTTTCCTCTTACAAATTCATTTATGTAAAACCACCTCTGAAACCAGATAAGATTGATTTCATAAGGAACTGCAGACATATGTTTGTATATTGTTTTAAACTCTTCTGCCGATGATGAATAATCCGAAATATTAATGTGTGTAACGAAACGATATTTATTATTTTCATCATCTCCAAGTAAATATATCGGAGAATCGGGATTAAACTTCCGGGCTTGTTTTAAAGCATATTTGAGATAAGAGCTGTTTGTTTTATGGACAAAGAAAATTGGTATTGCCATTAGAGATTGGTTCGTTCGCGGGAAACAGGTTTGTAATTACGGAACTAATCCTCCATGCTGAAATCTTCCAGAAACTTGGTGGTATAGTTTCCTGAGATATAGCGCTCGTCCTTCATCAATTTAATGTGGAAGGGAATAGTGGTTTGCACTCCTTCAATAACAAATTCGCCAAGGGCGCGGCTCATTTTAGCAATTGCTTCGTCACGGGTTTGCGCTACGGTGATTACTTTAGCAATCATTGAATCGTAGTTGGAAGGTATGGTGTAACCGGCATAAACATGGGTGTCTATGCGCACACCATGTCCGCCCGGAGCATGGAAATTGATGATTTTGCCCGGTGAGGGACGGAAATCTTTATAAGGATCTTCAGCATTGATGCGGCACTCAATGGCGTGCAATTGAGGAAAATAATTTTTCCCGCTGATAGGAACACCTGCAGCAACTAAAATTTGTTCGCGTATAAGGTCGTAGTTGATCACCTCTTCTGTAATAGGATGTTCCACCTGAATGCGTGTGTTCATCTCCATGAAATAGAAGTTGCGGTGTTTGTCAACCAGAAATTCAACTGTTCCAACTCCTTCGTATTTCACAGCCAATGCAGCTTTGATGGCGGCTTCTCCCATTTGTGCGCGAAGCTCATCGGTCATAAAAGGTGAAGGTGTTTCTTCGGTAAGTTTCTGGTGTCTGCGCTGAACAGAGCAATCGCGTTCTGAAAGGTGACAGGCTTTTCCGTATTGGTCGCCCACAATCTGAATCTCAATATGACGGGGCTCTTCAATGTATTTTTCGAGGTACATTCCGTCATTTCCGAAAGCAGCACCTGCTTCCTGACGTGCTGAATTCCATTTGTCTTCCAATTCTTCTTCAGCCCAAACAATGCGCATTCCGCGCCCACCACCACCGGCAGTAGCTTTAAGAATAACGGGGTATTTTACTTTTTTGGCAACTTTCTTGGCTTCGTCAATGCTTTCCAACAAACCATCAGAACCGGGAATAGTAGGTACTCCCGCTTTTTTCATGGTGTCTTTAGCATTTGATTTATCACCCATCTGATCAATCTGTTCGGGTGTGGCGCCAATAAATTTGATGTTGTATTTCTGGCAAATGGCTGAAAACTTTGAGTTTTCGGAAAGAAAACCATAGCCGGGATGAATGGCATCGGCATTAGTAATCTCAGCTGCCGAAATAATGTTAGGTATATTGAGGTATGAATCTTTGCTTGCGGGCGGCCCTATACAAACCGCTTCATCAGCAAAACGGACATGAAGGCTATCTTTATCGGCAGTGGAGTAAACGGCAACTGTACTGATGCCCATTTCGCGGCAGGTACGGATAACACGCAGTGCAATTTCGCCACGGTTGGCGATGAGCACTTTTTTGAAAAGTTTGGGTTGTTTCTTTTTAGTCATGGAATTAATTACTCGCAAAGGCGCAAAGGACGCAAAGTTTTTAAGCGAGAGATTAAAAAGGTTCTACCAAAAACAATGGCTGTTCGTATTCAACTGGGCTTGAGTCGTCAATCAGGACTTTTACAATTCGTCCGCTAACTTCTGCCTCAATTTCATTGAAGAGTTTCATGGCTTCAATGATGCAAATTACAGAGCCTTGTTTTATTTCGTCACCAACATTTACAAACGAAGGTTTATCAGGGCCCGGAGAGCGGTAGAACGTTCCTATCATTGGTGATTTAATAGTAATTGTTTTTCCACTTGAAGCAGGCTCGGCAGGAGTTTCGGCTTGTTGAGGCGCAGCCGCAACAGACACTACTGCCGGAGCAGCCGCCATTGGTTGAACCACGCTGACTACCTGCGGTGCAGCAGTAAGAACACCATGTTCGCCATTAGTCGTTTTTATAACTATTTTAAAATCTTTTTGCTGTAATTCTACTTCGCTCACCCCTGCTTTAGAAACAAATTTGATGAGTTCCTGTATTTCCTTTAAGTTCATGTTGTGTGGAATTTCAGTTTTTAATTTAAAGGGTTAAAAGTATAAAAATCCTGATTGGTGTTTAATAAGCCCATTTAAGGTAAATAGAACCCCAGGTAAAGCCTCCGCCAAAAGCAGCAATAATAATGTTGTCGCCTTTTTTAAGTTTGCTTTCCCACTCCCACAGGCAAAGCGGAATGGTTCCGTTGGTGGTGTTACCGTAACGGTCTATGTTGATCATTACTTTTTGTTCGTCAAGTCCCATGCGTTTAGCAGTGGCATCAATGATGCGTTTGTTTGCCTGATGAGGAACCAACCAAGCAACATCATCACCGGTAAGGTTGTTTTTCTCCAGAATTTCAGCGCTGATGTCGGCCATGCCTTTTACAGCAAATTTGAAAACTGCCTGTCCTTCCTGGTAAATATAATGTTCACGGGCATCCACTGTTTCGTGGGTTGCCGGACGCATAGAGCCTCCGGCTTTCTGGTGAAGGTGTTGCGCCCCTGCACCATCTGAACGCAAAATGGAATCAATGATTCCATTTCCGCTTTCATCGGGCTCAAGCAAAACTGCTCCTGCGCCATCACCAAAAATTACACAGGTCTGACGATCGGTGTAGTCAACAATGGATGACATTTTATCAGCACCCACCACAATCACTTTTTTGTGAGTACCTGATTCTATAAACTTGGATGCGGTAACTAACGAATAAATAAAACCTGAGCAAGCTGCACTGATATCATACCCGAAGGCATTTTTTGCTCCTACTTTATCAGCTATGATATTAGCTGTTGCAGGAAACTGCATATCGGGTGTGGTGGTAGCACAGATAATGAGGTCAATCTCCAAAGGAGAAATTCCTTTCTTTTGAAGCAACCCGTTAATAGCATTAACAGCCATTACCGATGTGCCTTGGTCTTTACCTTTCAGAATACGTCTTTCACGAATTCCTGTGCGGGATTGAATCCATTCATCGTTGGTATCGACCATCGATTCCAACTCTTTGTTGGTCAGGATATACTCCGGAACCCAGCCCTGAACGCCTGTTATGGCAGCTCGAATCACGCTTACGCTTTTTCCATTACCACTTTACCTTTGTAGTAAAGTTTGCCTTCATGCCAGTGCGCACGGTGCATAAGGTGTGCTTCTCCGGTTGTTGGGCAAGTGGCGATGGTAGGAACTACAGCTTTATCGTGTGTTCTTCTTTTATCTCTGCGTGATTTGGAAATCTTGTGCTTAGGATGTGCCATTTGTTGTTATTGTTGATGATTTAATTTAATGTAATATTCTTCAATCCGTCCCAACGTGGGTCGGTGTTTTTTTTATTCTTATTCGTTTCGTCTTCTAATTTTTTAAGTCTTTTCAGAACTTCTTTATCGCATTTACCTTCAGGATGAACTCTTTTCTGGGGCAAAGCGAGAATAATGTACTCATAGATAAAGTGCGACACATTTATTTCGCTTTCATTACGAGGGATAACCAATACATCTTCTGCTACTTCTGTGGTTTCTTCGCCAAACTTTATAATTAAACGCTCTTTAGCAGTTAACGGTAAAAGAAAATCTTCACCGCAGCGGTCGCAGGGAACATTTACATCGCCTGTAATTACAAAATCCAGAACCAGCATATTGGTATGCTTATCCAATGCAAGGGCAACGTTAAGTTTGCCATCTTGTATCTCTGAATACTCAATGCTCTCAAAGAACTTCTTGTCTATTTCAAACTCGAAATCGTGTCTTCCGGGCTTAAGTCCCGTAAACTGAATACTATACTGATTTAGAGCCTTCATTTTTAAACAAGGGGGTGCAAAGGTAGAAAAATATGTAAATGAAAAACAAGAAGATGCTATTGACTGAGGGACAGGCAGCGTTCTATGAAAGAATTTGCCTGCAAATAGCCTTTAATTTCTCCAAATCAACGAGCGGTACATTCTGTTCTTTGGCTGTTTCGTCCCATTCACGCATTTTTATGCTGAGAGCGAAAAGTGGATCGTTTTCAAATGTTTGAGCCTCCTCTTCAGTCATTTTTCCACCCTGAAATTCAAGTGTAGCTTTGCTTGCTTCTGACAGTTTTTTGTAATAATCGGGGTATTTAAAACACAAATAGCGTTTGGCTTCCACATGATTTTCAATCAGTTTCGCAATTTTTTCAGAAAATCCACGCCTGCGAAGATAGTTTGCTCCTACCCTTTCGTGACGAAGCATTCCGTATCCACCCATGTCATTTTTAGGGTCCTTTTTTGCACAAATATGTCCGATGTCGTGAAAAAAGGCCGCAAGAATTACTTCATCATCATACCCTTCTTTTTCAGCTAATTGAACTCCCTGAGAGGCGTGCTCTATCTGAGAAATAGCTTCTCCGATATAATCATCACTGCCATGCAATTCATAGAGTTTGAAAACCTCTTCGATGGCTTGCTCTATATGATTCTCGGTTTTCAAAAGAAGAATTTTTATAAAGCCCTTCGACTAGGCTCAGGGTTACAGTTATATTCCGTTGCTTAAAAAGTCAAACAAATCAAAGTTGCGGGAATTTCCGCTATCTAACTTTTGCTGGTATTCGCTGTTCAGCTTACGGTTAAAAATCATGGGAACAATAGATGTGTGTAGACTTCCATGTGAACGCAAGCCTTCTTTTATTTTGTCCATATCGTGCCATTCACGTGCCCGGCCAATAGTGGTACGTGCATCGGAAAGCAATACCAGTTCTCCGATTTTATCAGGAGGAAGATTGAAACGAGCAGCAGCTTCTGCATTAGTCAATACCAGTTCAACACCTTCTAATGATGAAATGATTTCTTTTGCTTTTTTGATGTCTTTGTGCTCCAGATAAACTGTTCCGTAACCACCTAAAGCACCATGATGAACCACATACGGGTCAGTAATAGGCAAAATAACACGTGAAGAAATATTGCCTACTTCTTTTAAGATGGTCTCTATAAAAAGAACTTTGGGAGTTCCGTCAGGGTTGGTTTTTCCCTGCATACCGTGATCGGCAGTAACTCCAATGATTGCGCCCAACTTATCTAATTCGCCCAGCCAGTAATCAATTTTAGAAAGAAAATTATTTGCTTCTTCTGCTCCCGGAGGATATTTATGCTGCACATAATCTGTTGTAGTAAGATACAGCAAATCAAAGTTTTCTTTTTTCAGCAAACGCACACCCGCTTCAATTACATATACCGAAATATCGGGGTCATAAATTCCGGGTTGCTCTTTTTCCATGAGCGATGTGGTAACATTTTCAATACCGTTTTCGGCAAGATTAGCTTTGTCGGCATACTCGGCAGAGAAACAAATTCCGTTCAAATCCTTGCTCAGCATTTTGCGCAATTTGTCTTTTGCAGTTACCACCGCTACTTTTTTATTTTGCTTGCTGAACGAAGAAAGAATAGTAGGAACCAATAAATCCGAAGGCTCATTCATCATTACTTCTTTATCTGCTTTGCGGTCGTACCAATAGTTACCGCAGATCCCGTTTATGTCGGGAGTTGTTCCTGTAACAATTGCCATGTTATTCGGATTAGTAAAAGAAGGTATCACCGAATGAACCAGCCCCATACTTCCGGTTTTTATAAAGCGCTGCAGATTGGGCATTACCGAAGCGGCTGCTTCGTAATAATTCATGGAGGTTCCGTCCATGCAAACGCCCACAACAGGCGCAGACTGGAATTTGTAGCTTCTTCCGTTTACAGTTATCATGCTTAAAATTTAAGCCGCAAAAGTAACGTAAAGAAGATTGGGTATGTTAAGAGAAAAATAAATTTTACCGAAAAGAAATCAGTCCTTTTTTTCAGGAGCAGATTCTTTGGCTTCGCCTTTAGAGGCTTTCTTGAATTCGTTGATTCCTTCGCCAATTCCTTTCATTAGTCCCGGAATTTTTTTAGCCCCGAAAAGCAATATAACTATAGCAAGAATGAGAATAATCTCCCAGGTTCCGAATTTACCAGCCATGATTTTTAAATTTAATTAGTGGGCAAATGTATTACTTTTTAAGCAATAACCACTCTTCGGGATTTGTCTTTGCGTTTCCTCTCCAAAGTTCAAAGTGCAGTTCGGTTTTACCTTCCGATTCATCGGTATGCACCTTTCCTATTTCCTGTTTCACTTTTACTTTATCGTCCTTTTTAACATACACTTCTTCCAGATTGGCATAAACACTTATAAACTCGCCATGTCTTACCATTACTGCCTTATAAGCTCCCGGTATAGCTATTATTGCCGAAACTGTACCGTCAAAAACTGCGCGTGCTTTTGCTCCTCTGTCTGTTCCTATATCAACTCCGTTGTTGTTGATTTTAACATTTGGCAAATCAGGGTGCGTACTCTCACCAAAATGCCCGGTAATAATTCCTTTTTCACTTGGCCAGGGAAGTTTACCTCTGTTCAGTTCAAAATTATCGGAGATTAACACCTCTTCAGGAGTCATTGAAAACCCTTTGGGTGTTTCTTTTACTTCTTTACCTGCCAGTTTATCTGCTGCTGCTTTTTTGCGGGCTTCTTCTTCGCGCTTCTTTATTTCCTCTGCAATAATGCGCTCAATTTCTTTTTGCAGTTTTTGTGCTTCTGCTTGTTTTTGTTTCAGCTCTTTTTTCAGTTGCGCTTCTTTATCCTGAAGGTTTTCCAGTAACTCATCCTTTTCTTTTTTCTCGGTGGTGAGTTTCAACTTCTCTTGTTCTTCATTAGTAAGCAAGGCCGCTTTTTCGCTTCTTGATTTTTTAAGCACATCAATTTTTTCACCCAATGAAAGTTGTGTGTCTTTTATGATTTTTGCCTGCTTCTTCCGGTAATCGGCATATTGCTGAATGTATTTTAAGCGCAGATAGGCCTGATTAAAATCCTTGGACGAAAAAATAAACATCAGCCTGTTATAGGAGTTCTGATTCTTCCAGGCGAAATAAATCATCTGAGCATATTCGGCTTTCAGTTTCTTTAAATCGTTTTCCAATGAACCAACTACCGAATTGGTTTGGTTGATTTGTTTGTCAATCAGTTTTACTTCTTTGGCAATTGTTTTTATCAGTTCCTGACGCATCTCAATCTTTGTGTTGAGCAGGCGCAACTGGTTCAGTGATTTTTTCTTGCTGTTTTCTGTTTCACTGATCAGCTTATTCGTGTACTTAATATCATCCTGCAGACGTTTTTTCTTTTCCTCCAGTTCTTTAGCAGTTTGCCCGAATCCGGAAATGGCAAGCACCAAAAAACAAAAAACAAAAAACAAAAACTTACTCTTTCTTTTCATCTGTTTTAAGGTTGTAATCGCTCAACTTCATTTCTGAATATTTTGAAGGAATGTTGGCAGGAAAGGTCTGCGGCACATTGATCTCTATTTTAGAATACGTAAGTTTTGCTTCAATATTGTCTTTTGCACGGAAGTTGAACAAAACATCCGAAGGAAATGATTGCTCGCCAACGGGAGTAAAATTGCTGTAAACAGCATCCAGTTTACGATTTGAATTTAAATCTTTCAACTTCATTTCTTCAATTTTCCAGCTTTGGCTGCTGAGGAAAATATCCTGCAGAATTATATTCAAACTGTCTTGTCCTTTTAATTCTTTTTTCAGTTTGCGCCTGCCAATGGTACTTAATACATAACGATGCCGGTCATTTGCTGTTTCAAATTTATCAATCTCGTAAAATGTAAAATTATTGCCGGTAAGCATGGCCTGCAGCATTTCAAAATCAAGATTGGAATTAATCAACTGGTTTACATAATTAAAATCGCCTTTGAAATATTTCTCGTTAATACGGTCAAGAAAAATAAGTGAATCTCTAGTAATATATGCTCTTACCACTTCAATTCCCAGGGCGGGCGAAAGTGAAATCCAGATAACGCTGTCCTTTTGCATACGAATACGCACGGCAACGGTGTTGGTAGCTTTGGGTGTTTTAATGGTAGTGGTGATCTTTGCCGAGAACCACTGATACTGAAACTGATTTTTTTCCAGTTGCCCGAAAAGCTCGTCTTTGGTTTTTACTTCAAGCGCTTTTGCCTGAACAACCGGTTGTATTGTTTTACACGAATAAAGAAACAGAACACTGATAACCGGCAAAAAAAACAGAAAACGTTTTTTTGAATTGCCTGAAGCGGAAAGAGAAAAAGGAACTAATAAATTAATCTGCGCCATTGATACCAAGACGCGAAAATAGCAATTTAGCAAAGGCGTAAAACGAAAGTGTCCCGTCCCGCAGTATTGCGGGACGGGACACTTGCTGAGCAATTTATTTCAGTTTTGCTGCCTGATCTTTTGAAAGCACACGCCAGCACTCATAAGAGCCTGAAGGTGATTTACAAACTGCAAATGATTTTCCGCCTTTTTCGCGTACCTCGTAGTTTTCTGTTTCAAATTTGCTTTTGCTTTTAACATCGTAAAAGCTCAGTTTTGGTTTTGCCATGATTTCTTTGTGTTTTTCGTTAAACGTTATGCGTTAATTATGTTGTTTGATGAATGCAATAATAGACAAATTTAGGAATCCATAGTTTTTGAGCAAAAATATTTCATAAAATGAAACTATATTATATTTACCCCGCAAACTATAATACTAACCCAAACCCAATATTATGGAAACTACAGCAAACAATGAATCACGCCTTGAAAAATCATTAAACGAAGGTTATGAGTTTAAAATGGGCAAATACATCAGCACAGGATTTGATGTTTTTAAAAAAGAACCCTGGATGCTCATGGGTTTTTTAGTCGTTTATGCCGTTATCGCAATGGTTACTTCCGGTATTATAAGTATACTTTCAGCAGTTGTATCGGTTCCGCTGGGGGTTGGATTTTTTATTTTTGCAAACAAAGTTACCACCGGCAGAAATGCACAATTCGGTGATTTTTTCAGCGGTTTTAAATCGTTTGTTCCGCTTATGCTGAATTATCTGGTGACCATGTTAATTGCCTTAGTCATCTTTTCTCCGGGTATTCTTTACTTTATTGTAAGTGTTGATTTTTTCTCTGAAATAGCAAACGGAGGCAACCAGATTGAAATAATGACCAAACTAATGGGGCTGCTTATTACCCTGCCTGCTGTAATTATATTATTCTTTATTTCGATGATTGTGTGGATTTATATTGGGGTTTCATTAATACTCTCACAGCAACTGATTGTTTTTAACGGTCTTGATTACTGGAGTTCCATTAAAACAAGCATGAAATTAGTAAGCAAAAAATGGTTTTCGTTTTTCGGGTTTCTTATTGTACTCGGATTAATAAATATACTTGGAATGCTTTGTCTGTTCTTTGGATTACTGGTTACAGTGCCGGCAACCATCTGTGCCATTTATGCTGCGTATGAAGACATTGCCGGAACCTCTGTAAGTATTGTTGACAGCGAACTTTCTTCAACTATTCTGGATGCCTAATCGCGTAAACAATTCTTCTGTTTATATAAATTCCACACTATCCTTTGCGGCAGCATTTCTGCTGATGCATTTTTTGAATGAATATACCACTGCATTGGTAGCAAGCTTCTATGGTCTAAAACCAATACTGTACATACACTCTATAAAATACAGTGCTTATGACATGTGGACTCCCTATAACGTAAAAAGAACCTTTGTAGCAAGCGGAATTGTAAATCTGATTCTGGGGATACTTTTTTTCAGAATCTTCCTATCGCAGAAGGAAAAAAACAAATGGTATCGCATTTTCTTCCTGTGGTGCAGCGTTACGGGTATCATTATGTTTTTAGGTAAATTGGTTTCTGTTCCTTTTTATGAGTTTAAACCCGATCCTCCCGGGCATATTGCTTTTGGTGTAGTAGCTGCCTATAAATACATGGGAGTTCCGGTTAAATGGATGATTACCGCTTTTTCAGTTTTATTAACCATTGGCTCAGGCTTGTTTTTTACATACCAGTTTTTGCGCAATGCCGAAACAAAAGACCAACTGAAAAAAGGAGAATTCAGAAGAAAGTTTATTTTTCAGGTTATTCTTTTTCCATTCCTGACAGGAATGTTTTTAGTAACAGCCACCAACTTTCCAAGCAACCTGCCTACGCTGATGATTTATTTCTTTGTCGGATTTATTCTCATTATTTCTTCGCTCCTGTTTTCGAGCCGGACGATTAAGGTATTGCTGCATAAAGACGAACCGCAGAAGATTTCTTATTTCGCAATCGGGATGCTGCTGGTATTGGTTGTATTTTATAAAACGCTGTACGAAAAAGGCATCGGATGCAAAGGCTACCTTGATTTTCTGTTGTGTTGCAATTGCACGGGTTGATATAGTTTAATCGTAATTGTTTTAAAAAAGTAAAAGCTATCCTTTGAAAAAAAAGGCTCTTTATTTTCTTATTCTTCATCTGTTTTTTCTTCCATCATTTTTTTGCTTTGCTCAAAAGCAGCCCGTAATTGATTCGCTGCAAACCCTTTTAAACAAAGCGGATGATGATACCAACAAAGCATTTCTGTTAACCGAACTTGCCTGGGAGCAGCTGATGACCGGTGATTTTAACACTTCGCTGCAAAGTGCAGATAAGGCCCTGTCGCTTTCAGAAAAACTAAATTATAAATGGGGTATTGCAACAGCGCATAACCGAAGAGCAGGGGCGCTTGAAGAGTTTGGTAATTATTCCGAAGCATTGAAAAGTTATGAAATGGCTTTAAAACTATTCAGCGAAAGCAACAACAAAAAAGGCATGGCTTCGGCTTACAATAACATAGCACTGATTTACAGAGACCAGGGGAATTTCAGCAAAGCGCTTGACTATTATCTTAATGCCATGCGCATACGCGAAGAACTAAAGGATAAGAAAGGAATGGGGAGCATTTATAATAACATTGCGGTGCTTTACAGTGAGCAGGATAAACCTGTTGAGGCTTTAAAGAATTATGAGCTGGCTGCAGCCTTTCGTGAAGAAATTGGCGATAAAAGAGGTCTGGCAACTACCTATGGAAATATGGGAATTGCCTACAAAGAATTAGGAAATTATGAGCAGGCGCTGAAATACCAGTTTCAATCACTGAACCTGAGCGAAGAACTGGGCAATAAACAGGGTGTAGGACTTTCTTACAGCAGTATAGGAGTTGTTTATGCCCGGCAAAAAAATTATTACGATGCATTGAAATACCAGTTAATGAGTTTGCGCATTCACAAAGAAATCAGCGACAAAAAAAATGTAGCTTCTGTATTTATTGACATCAGCAAAATTTATCTGGCACTGCAAAAAAACAACGAAGCACAACTTTATGCCGACAGTGCTTTGCAGCTTGCAAAAGAAATAGGTCATATGCTTTTTATCAAGGATAGTTACAAAGCACTGGCCGGGGTTGACAGCGCCAAAGGCAACTATGCCCTGGCTTTTGAACACCACAAACTGTTTATGCTTTATAAAGACAGCCTGCTGAACGAAGCTAACAACAAGCAAATGCTGCAGATGAAATCCATTTATGAAACCGAGAAAAAAGATAACGAAATAACCCTGCTGAACAAAGACAAACAGTTGCAGCAAAAAGAAATAAGCCGCCAGAAATTAGTGCGCAACGGGTTTATTGCAGGCTTTGTGTTTGTGCTGCTTTTTGCCGCTATATTTTTTATGCAACGCAATAAAATTTCAAAAGAAAAGAAACGCAGTGACGAATTGTTGCTGAATATATTGCCCGAAGAAGTGGCCGAAGAGTTGAAAGAAAAAGGGTATGCCGATGCCAAACAGTTTGACGAGGTTACCGTGTTATTTACCGATTTCAAAGGCTTTACTTCCATTGCCGAAAAAATGAGCGCACAGGAACTGGTAAAAGAAATAAACGAATACTTTTCTGCGTTTGATAAAATATGCGAGAAACATAACATTGAAAAAATAAAAACAATAGGTGATGCGTATATGGCTGCCGGTGGTTTGCCTGTTGCTAATACAACACATGCACACGATGTTGTAAAAGCCGGACTGGAAATGCGTGATTATCTTTTACAACGGGCTGCCCGACAAACCAACGCAGCCGTTTTTCAGATACGCATTGGCATACACACCGGACCGGTTGTAGCCGGCATTGTAGGAATAAAAAAGTTCCAGTACGATATCTGGGGCGATACCGTTAACACGGCTTCACGCATGGAAAGCAGCGGTGAAGCAGGCGAAGTAAATATTTCGGAAACTACTTACCAATTGATAAAAAACGATTTTACCTGTGTTTACCGCGGTGAAATTGAAGCAAAGGGAAAAGGGAGGGTGAAGATGTATTTTGTAGGTTAATACGTCATTGCGAGCTCAGCGAAGCAATCTCTCCTGATAAAGTCCGACTATATAACTATGAGATTGCTTCTCCGCTTCAGGCGGATCGCAATGACGAAGACTACGCCAGATGCACAATCCTTACCCCCGTCCAGTCGCTGTTATTGGCAGGATTAGAAAGGTTTACCCAACGGAAAAAGCAATAGAGTACTTTGCCCGGTGCCGATGCACCGTAGTGAACCGTGAACACCGCCTTTTTGCTGAACTGATTCAGCGAGCAGTCGTCTGCTGTGGCAGGTGGAGGCGTTGGTGCAGTGCCTGAAGGTGTGCCCGGTGTAGAGCCACCTCCGCCTCCGGCTGCTGTAACAGGGTTTATCAGCATATATTTCATTTCAATAACATCGGCAAGCGGGTGGCGGCTGGCGCGGGTTGCATCGGATGTAAGCCGCAGCCTGAATTTTACTGAACCTCCGCCAATAGCCTTAGCATCGGCAATAGGAATATCGGTTATAGCACCGCGGGGAGTAAGCACGGTATCACGTAAAGGAAGGTTAAGCGTGCTGCGGTCAGTTGCATTCATCACACTTTTAGGAATATCATCGTAAATATCGGTAAGCGTGGTTTCTATATCCTCGCGCAAATCATTGCGCTCGCCACGGTTCTGCTTGGTGGCGGTACTCTCGCTCATCGAGAGCGGAAACAAAGTGTCCCATGCCGTTTTTTGGGCGTTAAGGTCAGCAAGGTTGTCTGCCGAAATAAGTAAACGCGCCAGATTTGCAGGGTTAGTAAGGTAAGCATACACAGTTAGAAAATACGTGTTGAACGTATTGTTTTCGATTGGAAAAGGGCCTCTGAATGTTGACATAGTGTTTAGTATTTAGTGATTAGTATGAATTGATTGTATAAAATGAAGAATGATTTTTACGGAATGGTTTATTGATTTTTAAGAATTGAATCTTCATGTTTGAATCTGGAACATTAATGTCCGGACTCCGAATCTTATTGTTTAAGGTTGGTACATTAATGTGTAGAGTCTGAATCTGAATGTTTAAGATTGGAACATTAATGTGTAGAGTCTGAATCTTATTGTTTAAAGTTGGTACATTAATGTGTAGACTCTGAATCTGAATGTTTAGAGTTAGAACATTTATGTGTAAGGTTGAAACATGAATGTGTAGAGTCTGAATCTTCATTTTTAAGTTCTGAATGTGTAGAGTCTGAATCTTCATTTTTAGATTCTGAATCTGAATGTTTAGACTCTGAATCTTCATTTTTAAACGTTGCATCTGAATAGTTGAGCTTAGTGCATTCATGTGTTTTGTTCGTTGCTTAACGGCAACAAACGTAGAGCAAAAATCAGTGCAACAAACTGACAAAGAACACTTTGGAACAGTTTGAAACACTTAGACTGCTTATGAAATACTTTGGCCTAAACGGGCACACTTTTACCTGTTTTTTAAACCGGAGGGTAAAAAAGGGTTGAACCACACAGACGCATAAGGCACATAGAAAGAACAAAGGATTGCCACAGACCCGATAGTATAGGGTTAGAGAATAATGAGATTCCTCCCTTCGGTCGGAATGACAGGTTTTATTAGGTCTAATCCGCCAATTGTCATTCCGAGCGTTTCAGCGAGGAATCTTATAAAACAAGTCCGTTAATCTTATCCTAAACTAAGGTTGAAAGATTTATTGCAATTACTTCTTTTTGGGCGGGCCCAGATGCTCCACTACCCAAACTACCATAACCAGATTATAGTTCTGCGTTCCTTTTTTGCTGCCGGGGCAAATGCGCTGCCGCTCGGCCTCTATCTTATCTTTGATAGCTGCTATACTCTTATTATAAACCTTTGGTGAAACGCCATAAGCATCGGCCATATCTTTGGTTTTATAGCCTACCAGGCTGCGGGGATCAAAGTCGGTTTCTTTGCTATCCTTTGCTTTTTCCTGTTTTTCTTTTTCTTGTTTTTGCATGGTGCTTTGTTTTGGGTTAGTAAAACGGTTAAGCTTTTTGCAAATAGCCGCATAGCATCAATGAGCTCAGACCTATGGACTATTGACTAAAAAAAAGTAAAATTATAACAATGAAAAAACCGGTTTTAAGAATTGATAGAGTAAAGTGTTACGCTATGCCGGGTGTGTTTAGTTAATGATGATTGTTTAACGGATGCAAAAATAAATGAAAATGTTTTTAACCTCCAAATTTATTTTACAGGCATTGGGGGGTTATGAAAAATTACCGGGATTAAATAACCATTTTGCAACGACATGTTCTTGTTAATAACTTTTGTGGACTTATTATGTCCATAAAATATTTCTAATTATTTTTGGACAAAATTTGACCAATGGCAACAATTAAGAAAATAGAATCATTCGGGGAACATCTGAGAACCCTACGCGAAGAAGCAGGTCAGACTTTAAAGTTTGTTGCGGAAGAGATTAAGATTGACACATCTTTACTAGCGAAAATTGAACGCAACGAAAGGCAACCTACAAAACAAATAATAAAAGAAGTTGCAAAGTATTTTAAAGTAGATGAACGAGAATTGCAAAACAATTTTTTAAGTGATCAAATAGCTTATAAAATTCTTGATGAAGAAGCAGACTTGAGTATTTTAAAAGTTGCTGAACAAAAGGTTAAATACCTAAAAACAGTTCACAATGGAAAATAAAGTCGTAGTAGAAACTAAAAAAGCAAAAATTCTACCCGAACTTTATAAATGGGCAGAAACATTTAATCCAGAAAATATTCTTTATAATAAAAATACTATTGATGAGGATGATGAGGAAGAGTTATACAATTCCTATGAGTATGTTTTTAATTTGGCTGAGAGATTAGATAATAATAAATGTTCGGAAAAGGATTATGAAGATATTCTTTTTCACATTGAGCAAATAAATTATACCAAAGTAAAAATTCGACTATAAGTTGATTTGAAATTGAATCCGTTTGTTTTTAATTCTTTGCTCAAGTTCTTGAATCGTTTGTAAGGAAAAGGAAGAACCTTTCTCATTTAAACTAACAAAACAAAATCGAAATCTATCGCCAAGAAGTTCACCAAACTTAAATTCATTTTCAGTAGCACCGAAAAAAAAGCCTTTCGGATTTTCTGGCAAATATTTTTTAGTTGTTTTTAATTCAACTAAAATAATATCCTCTAAATACGTTTGAAGGAAACTCGAATTAACCGGTTTTCCAACCATATCAGGAACATAAATTAAATCAAATGCTTGCAAAAATCGATACTCTATTTTCAACAAATCAAGTAATTCCTTTTTTGTTCTTAAATCGATTTTGAAAAACCCCGTGTAATTCTCAATTAGAAAATTAATACCTTCTTTCTCTGTAACATTATTGGATAATGTCAATGTAAACGAATGTTTTCTTGACATTAATCCTCAGTTTTAGTTTCGTATTTTTTAAAAGAATGTTTAGGATTTATTGCTGAAAAATTTAAAAGTTCTGAAACAGTCATTTCAAAAACCTTTGCAAATACAGCCATATTAGCAAGAGAAATATTTCTCTCACCTCTTTCAATCATTCCTATATATGTACTATGAAAACCAGTAGCAGCTGCTAGCTCAGCTTGACTCATGTCTTTCACCTCTATACGAAGCTGTCTTATTCTTAAGCCAAATTCTTTAATTAAAGCTTCATTTATCATTTGACAAACGTATACACATTGTATGTTTTGATCAACAGACAATATGTATCATTTCATACAATTAGTATATGCAACTGAGCGAGGGGTTTAACGGTTTCCCCGTAGGGGATAAATCTTAATAGCAAATAGAATATTAATGTATTTTAGCTCCGTCAGGAGCGTTATAAAAATGGCTAATACATTTTCGCAGATATACATTCATGCTGTTTTTGCAGTTAAAGGCAGGCAAAATCTGATTCATAAATGGAATGATGAGCTTTATAAATATATCTGTGGAATTGTGAATGGCAACAAAGAAAAAATATACGCCATTAATGGAATGCCAGACCATATTCATTTATTGCTAAGTATTAAGCCCGATTGCAAGCTTTCAGATTTGATGAGGGATATAAAAGCAAGTTCATCAAAATGGATTAACACCAAAAATTTTGTACGCGGTAAATTTCAATGGCAGGAAGGATTTGGTGCATTCTCAGTTTCACAATCACAGTTGGATATTGTTATCGCCTATATCGATAATCAGGAAAAACACCATTCTAAAAAATCATTCAAACAGGAATATATTGATTTACTAAAGAAGTATCAAATTGAATATGATGAGAAGTATGTATTTGAATGGATAGAGGATTAATGTCGCTCCTGACGGAGCTAACAAACAATAATCTTTATCTTATAATTAATCTATTAAGATAGCACTCCTTCGGAGTTTGGTCAAAAACAAAAGACATTGTTTCTGTGGCAGATACCTATCATTTACCGACAAAAGATAAATTGACGAAAGCAAAAGAATATACAAAGCATTGTTTTTGGCTTAACAATACATATGTAAGAGACGAGATTTATTTAAAATAGACCTTGATAAGCGGCATCTTGGCTAAGTGCAATTTGCAATTGCGCTTTGAACAAAAAGGAATTTAAAATTCCGCTAAGCACAAAATCATTGCTTTCAATTTTGTTTGCAAAAAGTTTAAACTAATAACTTTGTTTCAATGAAAGAAAACAAAATTTACAGTGACAAAATCATCAAAGGAAAGCGAACATACTTCTTTGACATAAACAAAAGTGAACAAGGCCACTTTTACCTGAAAATTACAGAAAGCAAAAAAGGTGAAACCGGTTTTGAACGCCACAATCTGTTATTATTTGAAGAAGATATAAAGGACTTTGCCGCATTATTTGTCAAAACACTTGAGAAATTTAAAGAACTTAAATCAACTCCGGTAACTGACGAAAAAAAGTATTCGGTTGAGAATATCAGGCAAACACACCAACAAGCATATCTTCCCTGGACAACTGAAGACGACAGCAAACTGGAATTACTTTTTTGTGAAGGCAAAAAGACAAAAGAGCTTGCACAAATATTCGGGCGAAAAGCAGGTGCAATCAATTCACGAATTAAAAAACTTGAATTGCAGGAAAAGTATGGGAAATTATAATTCCCGCAGACGCGAGGCTCTTTTTGCCTCAGCCTGTCACGATGTATATTGGGGATGTTGTTTATTGTTTGTGGTTCCCGGCAACAACAGCAATTCTGCTTTTTATTTATTTTAGCAAAAAAATGCCATGCATCCTAACGTAAAAAAATACAAACAGTTTATTGATTTTTTGCAGGACTATGAAGCCAATTGTAAAGTATTTGAAAAAGAGCTGAGGGCTTTTCAGCAAGAGGTGGAAGCTTTTCAAAAAACAATTGATATATGGTCAAAAGGCAATGTAAATGTGGTGCAACACATGCAGGTTCCTGAAAGCAATCATGCCAACCATTTAATAGAAGTAATGAAAAAGGGAACTGCGCTTTCGCTGGCTATGACACAGCTTTATGAATTGGAAAAACTGTATTTAAATTCATGGACGGCTTTTTCGCAAAAACTGCTGGAAATGAGTAAAAACAAAAACCCCGAACATCTTATAGCAGACCTTCCCAAACTCAAAGACTTCAGCAAACGAAATCACAAGGTGTTTAACGAAAAATTTTCGGAGCTTAAAAAAGAAGCAGCAAAAGTAGATGTATTGTACAAAGAATTGAAAACACTGTATAATCAAAGCCTGAATTAATAAGGCTCCCGCTGCTCCGGATGTTGCTTTTTTACGTTTGTTAAAAAGGCAGCTTGCGTTGGTCGGGTTCCGCAGTACTGCGGAATGCAATTGCGCTTGGAACAAAGCAGAATTTATAATTCTGCATTTTGTTTTATCAACGCATCAAACTGTTCCAATCAATTTGCTCATCAAGGTTTGAAACAATCATGCCACCGTTTTTCATTTGTTGCTTCAGATTACGCAACATATCACTGCTGAATTTTATATAATCCTTTTGAATGGAGGGGATCATCCCATACTTTTCTAACCTTGGGGTAAGCTTATCAGCATGTTCGCCTAATAGCAGTTGCAGTGCGCAATCAAGACAAAGAAAAAATAAAACAGTATGAAACCAACTCAGTTGAACATCTTCATTCTCTATATGCAAACATTTCCATTTTAAGGTTTGATAGATCTCTACAGTCATATAATTGCCCAATGCATTGCGGTTATATTCATTATCAAAAACCGGGTCCTCATACAGAATATGGTTCAGTATCATAAAGGTGCCTTTCACCGTAAGCGTAGTATAGCCCCCTGGTGTCAGCTTCATTCCGGGTATTGAAGCCAGCGCGTAATTATCTTTTTCCTGCTGTGCAAAGTGTTTGTTATAAATTTCAATAGCATCTGCTGCAAAATTGGATATAACCTGTTCAGGCACCTCAACAGGGCTAACCACCGGCATATTATTGTGAGCCCGGTAAGTGGTAAATGATGTTATTGCATTTTTTATTGCTTCTTTAATAATAAGAGAGATGATGGCTTTTGAAAATAATTCAGCGGGACTACAGACAAAATTAAATGTAGTACGTGTTATTTGCTTTCCATAAGGAATATAATTCAATGTTACATCGGCATGGAAAAGCCATTCCTGATTTGTCAGGCGTTCATAATCATAAGTAAAGTATACAGTTGCTGAATCTTTACCGCCAGCTTTATCTGTAACCACCAGCGGATGATTCGCCTCATAAGATTCATGGTGCAGGCTGTAGCTGTTTACTACTTCAAGATTAATATTTTTACTTGCCTCCATTATAAGATTTTATGCAAAATAAATTATTTTTATCTACATATAAAACCCCGTTGGTCGGGATGTTAGTGTTGATTGGGATTTGCAATCCCATCCGCAGGTGAGTTGCGTACAATGTGAAGCTTAAACCGTTCTTCCAGTTGTTTTGATAATTCAACCTGAGTGCCTTTCAGCATATCATTACTGATAAAGGTGCGGAACTCTTCCAGTTTTATTTTCCGGTGCATATACCCTAATCCTACACCGGTACTCATTTGCGCGAATAAAGTCCACACCCCATTACCCACATCTGCAAGCGGCTGGCTTGCCACCAATGGATTAGAATCAATAAATAATTTAATCACCTTATGCGGATCCTGCGTGTCAAGGCCTTCGCGTTCAAAATATCTGGTAAAAAAATGACTGGTATAATAGAAAAGTTTATCTGCCTCAAGTGAATAGTTGATAATAGCATAGCTGCGATAGGTATAAAAACAACAGTATTGTTCAACAAACATTTTGCCTTTCGCTTTATCAGGACTTGCCTTAAAACAATAATACCAGTGATTTTTACGGGGCGATATGTATTCAAAGTACTTGTTGTAAGTACGCATATTTGTTTTGCGCATTAACTTTAATACCTGCTTGGAATGCTCAGCAATTTTGCGGATAAGAAAATATTTATCCTTTTCAAATTCCTGGCGTATTTCTTCAAAGGTCATGGATTCTACAAACATGGCTCAAAAGATTTGGGGTTTATAAAGTATTAACGCAAAAGCGGAAGATGTATTTTGTATAGCCTATTTACACTTAACACAAATTTATAAAAATAGTTAGCAGGGTTTAACGCACACCCGTTGGTCAAGTTCCGATAGCTATCGGGATTATAATTCTGCAATTTGTTTTTATATTAGCAATCAAAATCTGAAACAGCTGTTTTTAGCCTGTATACTAAACTGCATTTTTTGCCGTTAGTAATAAAAAGAATAACCGGAAGAGAAGGATTTCATTTTTACATTTTTTACTGAAATGAAACGGTATTTATTAGATTATTTTGACCTTAAAAAGGCTTTGTATGAATGGAAGAAGGAAGATATTGATTTCCTTAAATCCTGTGCAGAAGAAGGGTATTTTCCTTATTTCAGATTTATAGATTGGATGCTTAAAAATAAAGTGAAAGACGATCGTGATGTTTTTCTGTTGCGTCATAATTTCAGTGCCTGGAACAATGAGGAGCATTATACGCTCAGAGAAACGGGCCAACATTTTGATGTTTCGGGAGAACGGGTAAGACAATTTCTTTATGCACTGAAAAACCGTTTAAAAACAACTGTAGCTGCAAGCATTCGCGTAATTGATAATCCATTTATTTTTACCCAATACTTTAATAATGAAGTATGGAAACATGGATTTGTTTCAGCAGAGTTTGCTTATGAAATAAACAGGCGTGAGGGTACTGACCTGCATCCCGAAGCACTACTCTTCATCCTTCAGCTAATGAGCCGCAACACAAAAGAATTGTTTACCATAAGCTACAGAGAACATTATTATCCCTGTCTGGTAAGCTATGAGACATTAATCAACAACGACCTTAAATTTTTTATTAAAACGCTTACCCGCTCAAAAACAAGATTTTGTTTTCGCCAAACTATTAAAGAACTGCAAAGTAATGGCTATGAAATTTCATCGCATACAATTGACGCGCTTGGCAAACTTGCTGAACTGGTGTATTGGTCAAAAAACAACTCTATTATTCCGCAAGCCGATATGGCTTATGAGATTTTGAAAAAAACAGGCAAGCCATTAACAACAGAATATATAAGAGAAGAAATAAAAAAACTGCATCCTCAATACAGTCATTACCCATTGGCTACTGTGCGTAAGAGAGCATTGAGTGATGAACGTTTTATTCAGTTAGGACAAAGAAACAACCTGCTTGCACTCAAAGAATGGGAAAATACAATACCTGGTATAATGGGCGGAACCTTTGGCACTATTGCCCTTGCCTATCTTGAGCAAAAGAAGGAAGCCTGTTCACTGATTGAATTGACCGAATATATGCTTCAATACAGAGAGACTAATCTTAGAAGTGTAAAACATACCTTAATGGCAGATACCAAAAAAAGATTTTGTTTCCCCAAAAAAAATATGGTTGCTCTGAGTAAATGGTATTAGCAACTATCGGAATAAAGCACCAAAAAAGACCCGATTTGAACCCAAAACAAACCCTTTGGTCTTATTTGCAACTTCTTAATTTTCTCACCCGTTCTAAACCCGATTTAAAATTCGCGAGCCTGCGCTCTGCGCAGACATCGGGATTTTTAAATCCGGTTTAGCATTTTAGTATCGTACATTTGTGCAGCAATGAAACACGATATACAAAACAGAGAGGATATAGTATTGCTGGTAAACACCTTTTACAGCAATGTAAAACAGGATAAAACCATCGGCTATATTTTTGAAGAAGTAGCCAACGTAAACTGGAACGAGCATTTGCCTAAGATGTATTCTTTTTGGTCGAGTTTGTTGTTGGGCGAACATTCTTATACAGGTAATCCAATGATGGTACACCTTGAATTAAGCAAGCTTACCACTATGAGCGAAACAGAATTCTCAACCTGGCTTATGCTGTTTATAAAAACCATTGACAGCCTGTTTGAAGGCAAAAAAGCGGATGAAGCAAAAGAAAGAGGAGCTAACATAGCCCGATTGATGCTGCATAAGATTCAAACACGGGTATAAAACAAGCATTTCTTTAATAAAACCTTGCACCTTAAACCTTCAAGGTTTTAAAAACCTTGAAGGTTTCTATAGCTTTTAACACTTCTTAACATCTTCCATTTCCATAAGATGTTGAACGTTATGCCCTTTTTTTACCTTTGCCCCACAAATAAAAAAACCCAAAACAAAATGAAAAGAATTTTAGCATTTGTTGCAGCCGTTACCTTTCTGGTTGCGTGTAACAACAACACTACTACCAAGTTCGGAACCAAGCTGGTAGAAGAAGTAAACAAGAAAGGCGATGAAATCGTTATTCCTTACAAAAAGTATGTGTTGCCTAATGGCTTAACACTATTGGTGCACGAAGACCACAGCGATCCTATCGTTCATGTAGATGTTACCTATCACGTAGGTTCTTCACGCGAAGAATTAGGCCGTTCAGGTTTTGCTCACTTTTTTGAGCACATGATGTTTCAGGGTTCTGATCACGTTGCTGATGAACAACACTTTAAAATAGTGTCGGAAGCAGGTGGTGAACTGAACGGAACAACCAACAGCGACCGCACTAACTATTTTGAAACATTGCCTTCTAATCAGTTAGAAACGGCTTTGTGGTTAGAAGCTGACCGTATGGGCTTTTTGTTAGATGCCGTAACGGTTGCAAAATTTGAAAACCAGCGTGCTACTGTTAAAAACGAGCGCGGACAGAGTTACGATAACCGTCCTTATGGTTTAATAGGCGAAAAAGTTGCTCAGGCAATGTATCCTCAGGGACATCCTTATTCATGGCCTGTTATCGGTTACTTAGCCGAACTTGACCGTGCTACTTTAGATGATTTGAAACACTTTTTCCTGCGTTGGTACGGACCAAACAATGCTACCTTAACTGTTGCCGGTGATGTTGATCCTAAACAGGTAGTGGAGATGGTTGAGAAATATTTCGGACCTATTCCTGCAGGACCGGAAGTAAAACCAATGAAGGTTGAAAAAGTAACACTTCCTGAAGACCGTTACATTTCTTATGAAGACAATATCCGTTTCCCTTTGATTCAATTTGCTTATCCAACTGTAGGAAACCGTCATCCTGACGAAGCTCCTTTGGATATTCTTGCCGACATTATGGGCGGAGGAAAAAACTCTATTTTTTATGAGAATTTTGAGAAACCGCAATTAGCTGTTCAGGCAAATGTTGCTCACCCTTGCATGGAACTGGCAGGAGAATTTCAATTAACTGTTCTTCCTTTTCCCGGAAAAACACTGGCTGAAATGGAAGGCGTTATCCGCAAATCAATTGATGAATTTGAAACACGCGAAATCAATGACGATGATTTGAACCGCACCAAAGCAATGATTGAAAACCAACTGATACAACAGTTGGCAAGCGTTGACGGAAAAGCAAGTCTTTTGGCAAGTTACCAGACTTTTACAGGCAACCCTAACTACATTCAGGCTGAATTGAAGCG
This sequence comes from Bacteroidia bacterium, assembly GCA_050186075.1. Classification (GTDB taxonomy): domain Bacteria; phylum Bacteroidota; class Bacteroidia; order SXHM01; family SXHM01; genus SXHM01. The sequence continues at coordinate 138,697 of JBFWYU010000002.1, read as the reverse complement.
TTATGCCGATGTTACCAAAGAAGATGTAAAACGTGTTTTCAATACCTATATTAAAGGTCAGAAAGCAGTTATTCTCAGCGTTTATCCTAAAGGACAAAAACAACTGGCTGCTAAAGAAGACAACTTTACTCCAAAATTAGTTGACTCAACGTTTGTTCCTGACGACAGTGAATACAAAGGCCTTGTTTACAACAAAGCAAAAGACCCTGAAGGTTTTGACCGCAGCAAACAACCTGCAGCAGGACCAAATCCTACTATTAAAGTTCCTGATTACTGGACCGAGAATTTTGACAACGGTTTGGCGGCAATAGGTGCAAAGAACGATGAAGTGCCAACCGTAGCATTGCGTATTTCTATCCGCGCAGGACACCGTTTTGAAGATCCTGCAAAATCAGGTATTGCATCACTTACTGCTGATTTGCTTGGTGAATCAACACAGAATTATTCTGCCGAAGAAATTGCCAATAAATTAGAAGTGTTGGGAAGCAGCATTGATATTTATGCAGGCAATGAAGAGATTGTAGTAAGTGTTTCTTCTTTGAAAAAGAATTTGGATAAAACATTGGAACTGGTGGAAGAAAAACTGTTGAAACCACAGTTTTCAATGGAAGATTTCAATCGTTTGAAACAACAACAGATGGAAGGTATTGCCAACCAGGCAACACAACCAACTGTTATTGCCGACAACAATTTTAAAGAAGCACTTTACGGAAAAGGCCACATCATGAGCATACCAAATGTAGGTACATTGGAAACAGTTGCTTCTATTACACTGGATGATGTGAAAGCGTATTACGAAAGCAAATTTTCTCCTTCTATTTCTAAATTAGTAGTAGTGGGTGATGTGGAAAAAGATGAAGTGCTTGGTAAACTTGGTTTCCTGAAATCATGGGCTAAAAAAGATGTTCAGTTTGCAGAAGAAAAACCAACACCTGCCATTGAAAAAACCAAAATCATTTTGGTAAACAAACCACAGGCTCCGCAAAGCGAAATCCGTATCGGATACATTGCAATGCCTAAAGATGCAACCGGTGATTACTACAAATCATACATCATGAACTATCCTTTGGGTATGGCTTTCAACAGCCGTATTAACCTTAACCTGCGTGAAGATAAAGGCTGGACTTACGGAGCACGCTCCTACTTTCAGGGAAGCAAATTTGCAGGACCTTACATGGCTGCGGCAGGTGTTAAAGCAACTACTACCGATAGTTCAATAGTAGAGTTTATGAAAGAGATTAAGAACTATGCTGAGAATGGAATTACAGAACAGGAACTGGCTTTCACCAAGAGTTCAATCGGACAAAGTGATGCACGCAAATACGAAACATCACAGGATAAAGCTCAGTTTCTGCAACAGATTTTGGATTACAGTCTTGACAAAAATTTTGTAGACGAGCAAAACAAAATTCTTGCAAACATTACCAAAGCTGAAATTGATGCACTGGCAAAATCTAAGTTGCCAACTGATAAAATGGTAATGGTAATTGTTGGTGATAAAGATCTGGTTTATCCGGGATTGTCTAAATTAGGTTACGAGATTGAAGTGCGTAACATGTCATTGGATATGACGAAGAAGTAAGTTACCACCCCCTAACCCCCTCCTTGAAAAAAGGAGGGGAACAAAAGTCCCCTCGCCTTAGGCGAGGGGACTTTTTTGTTGAAAAGTTTTCAATTACTCAACCTCTGCTTTGTATAGTTTTGTTACCCTCAAAAAACGTTAAACCTTTTTATAAAAATCATGAAGAAAATTATTGTATCACTTTTTTGTTCTGTTGTTGCAGTTTCTGCTTTTGCATTAAATCCTGTGCGCGAATATTCCGTTACTCCTGACGAGTATGGTATTGAGTATGAAGAGAAAAAAATAACCACTGAAGATGGTGTAAGTCTGAATGCATGGTGGTTTAAACCACAAAACAAATCAGGAGCAAAAGCCATTATTATTGCCGATGACGGTGATGGCAACATGGCTGATAACATTGAACTGATTACTAAATTTACTTCACTGGGTTATCACGTTCTTGCTTTTGATTACCGTGGTTACGGCAAAAGCGATGATTTTAAAATTAATCCTAAAATGATTTGCTATCCGCAATTTGAAAAAGATGTAAAAGCAGTGATGGATCACGTGAAGAAAAATCACGCCAGCATGTCGAGTAATCTTTACGGAAAAGGAATGGGTGCATCTTTATTATTAGCTGCTGCTGCAAACCGCACCGATGTTCGCAAAGTAATTGCTGACACTCCTTTTCTGAAATTAGAAACCTACAAAGCTGCGGTAAAAGCCAAAAGAAGTGAAGATTTAATTGTTCCTATCGGCTACAACAAATTCTTTATGGAACCTTTCTTTGCACTGACTGAAAAAGGTTCGCACCTTTATGGTATCCTTCTTATTTCAGGCGAAAAAGATGATGTAATTACTCCTGACGATATGAAAGAATTAGCCAAACTTCAGAAAAGCATCACTCAGTATAAAATGATTAAAGGTGTTGGCGCTGCAGATACTTACAATACTGATAAAGATGCCTACTTTGGATTATTGCAGACGTTTTTAGAAGCAAAGTAATTTACATTACTCAACAACAGGCAGCGAGGCATTGCGGAATACAAGCAATGCCTCGCTGTTGTTTTTTTCGGAACCATCCAAAAGCATAACAAGGCGTTTGCGTTTACGGTTTTTGCTATCGTAAAACCAGATTACAAAGTGCGGAGTAATCATATAGGGTATTCCTTTTACAAAGTTGATTGAACTGATTTTGTCGCGCATAATAAGCGGTGTGGTTGAATTTCTGAAGGAAGTAATAATTGAAAACAAAGCAACAAGCGCAACAAGAGCCGGTGTTAGCATTTGCCAGAAATCGCCTTCCATAGCTTCGGTAAAAAAATAAACCCCCATAACAAAGAAGAGGGTAAACTGCAAAATCAATGTGCCTATAATCTTGTTTCCTTCTTTATAAGCAGAAACATCTTCCAGCGTTTTAGAATTTGCAAAAATGATGCGGTCGGGAAGTACGTGGCAATAACCGTATTTAGTCTGAAAATAATTTTTGCTTTCCTGTATGTGCGAAAAATCAGCTTCGTCAAGGATCGGAGATGGTTCAGGTTCTTCGGGCTTTGCAGCTATCAATAATAAAAAGCCTCTGCGACCAAGGTAGTAAACCATGCCGCCCATAAAGATGTAGGTAAGGATTCCGAACAGCGTGTCTTTAAGGGTATCGCCATCACAACCTTCAGTAATGCATAAATAAAGTGAAGTGAAATAGGCTGTTGCCTGGAGAGAGGTAACAACGATGGAGAAAACCAGAATGATTGCAACTGCAATCAATAAAATACCAAAAAGCCTGCGAAACCAGATCATGCCAGGAGATTAATTCTCCATCTGCATATAGGTTTTAGGAACAACAAACAGGTTGTCGTCTAATTTCTTTTCAGCTATCTGAAGCACTTCTAATCTTCCTTTTTCATTACGCTGTACATCACGTTCAACGGCATCAACGGGGAAATAGCCCTCGCGATCAGGAATGGATAAATAATAGGTAGCAAAACGGTCTTTACGACCTAACACACCCAATAAAGGAAGAAAGAAGTCGTAGTTGCCTTTAGTAACCCAATAGCTTATTTCTGTGTTTTCTGTTTCATTTTTCACGCGCCATTGTTCGCAATCATATCCTTGAATAAAACGGTGATTACCTGAACGAACAATTTTTGGCGAGCCGGCAACACGTTCGGTTGTTTTGGCTTCGCGTTTCATAAACAGTTTGCGGTCGTGACTGAGCGCAAGTATTTCTTTTGAATTAAGGTCAACCAGAAGTGTAGCTATCAGGGTTTTTCCGTCTTCGGTTTTCTCATCAATACGCACCTTGTTACCTTTTACAGTATAGCTGTAATACACTTTTTCAGCACCTGTGGTTTTACGGAAATCAATTATTCCTTCAAATGATTGAGCAAATGAAGAAGCTATAAAACCAAACAGCAGAAAGGTGAAAAAGAGTTTTTTCATGGGTGCTTTATTAAATTATACGCGCATTTAAACCGAATTAAAGGGGAAATGGTTACATTATCGGTTAAAAAACATCTTTGATGGCTTATTTTATGCAAATGAAAGCACTTGCTGTTAAAACCAGGCAGTTATATTAGCAACAACCATTATACTTTGGTTAATTGCCTCTGAATTTTGATTTCTGTATATGTTTTCTGAAGCATTGAAATACCTGCCTTCAAAACGAATCAGCGCATGTTCATCAATATGAATGTTGGCACAAAGACCACCGCTGAAAATGTTTCCTCTGTAAACAGAGAATAACTGGTTGGGGATTATCATTTCCTGCTGAGGGTCACTGAAGAGTTCTACTCTTCCTGATAATGAAAATTGCGGAACAAAACGGTAGCGGGCAATAAAATTAGTTTGCCACCAGATTTTTTTACTTCTATCTGCATACTGCTGCATACCTATATATGCGCAGGAAGTGGCAGAAAATTTTTTGTGATTGTAAACCCAATAAATATCTGTGAACAGACGCATGCGCTTTGGGTCATCGTCTGTACTTTGTTCATTGCCGAGAAACGTGTTCCAGTTCAAAAGCATCTTATCATTGAGTTTAAACTCCAGTTGTGTGCCCAGAGCTCCGCTCTCTTTACCTACCCTGATTTTTTGCCAGCCATTAAGTCCATAGAGGTATAAGGTTATTTTTTTTGAAACAGGCAATGTGAATTTAAAGCCAGATAGATAATAAGGAACATATTCAGCAGAGAGCGAGCGCGAATACATGAGGTGATCTTTTGAAATAGCACTTTCATTGGTGTAGGGCGAACCAAGTATTCCTGCATCAAGCCAGATACCGTGCTTTTTGCTCAAACAGACTCCGGCATTTGCTTCTACCAGAAAACGCAATTCGGCAGGTTCGGCTGCATAGTTTGCAGCCATGTAGGTTCCAAATCCCGGTGTAATGTGCAAACGAACTCGCTCAGCGTTATACCGCACATCAATAAAAGCAAGATTAATGTTTACTTCTTTTCTGCGTGCCGATGAAACAAAATAAGGTCGATTACCTGATTTATACTCATTAATATCAGCAGAAAAATAAGCATCAACATAGGCTCCTAATGAAAATTTGCCCAGACGAACCGATGCCGATGTATCAAGCATAGCAGGGTTAACAACCTGTGCTATTACGTTAGCACTAAAAAGAATAATTCCAAGGAGGAATAATTTTTTCACACTGATTTAATTGATATGGCAAAAGTATTAATAAATATCCGGTAAAGCCTGACTATGCAGTTTCACTTATAAGAAGCGATAAGCCGAAGTGTCGGTGTTTATGTATTTTCTATTAGTTTTAATCTCTGAATTAATACCCATTATATGCACGTTACAAAACTCTTTCAGATTTGCACTTCATTATTATTGTGCATACATTTTTATATACCTACAAAGGCACAATACATTCACCAGCGACTGGGTGCCGAGCAGAATTTCAGTGGTTACGAGAAAACAAAACTATCGGCATCGCTTACGCCTTCTGTTTTTGCGCAGGCAGAAAAGCTCAATAACAAACTTACCGCTAAGGTTGACCCTTTTATAGGAACTGCCGGACATGGTCATACTTTTCCCGGTGCTACGCTGCCTTTTGGTATGGTGCAGATAAGTCCTGATAACGGTATTTACGGTTGGGACTGGTGTTCGGGCTATCACTATTCGGCTGATGAGATTGTCTATTTTTCGCACAAGCACCTGAGCGGAACCGGTGCAACCGACCTTGGCGATATTGGTTTTATGCCGTTTTCGGGGAAGCACGAGGGGAGAAATAAATTCAGTCATAACAATGAATACGCACGGCCGGGTTATTATGCTGTAAAAATGGATAACGGAATACTATGTGAGTTTTCAGCAACTGAGCGCACCGCTGTTCACCGCTACACTTTTCCTGAAGGCGCAGAAAAGAAATTAGTGATTGACCTGAGGCATAACGTAAGCATTAACCTTAACAAAGGATTGCATTTTAAACGCATTGATGAATACACAATCGGTGCTGTTAAAAATTCGTTCGGATGGGCAAAGCATCAACGCTGCTATGTTGCCATAAAATTTAAAACTCCTTACAAAACAGTAAAAAACGGCAAAGGACAAACCGTTCTTTCCTTTGCTGATAACGGAAGTATTATTGAAGCATATGTCGGGCTTTCAACCGTGAGCATTGAAAACGCACTTAAAAATATAGAAGCCGAGGCAGCCGGAAAATCATTTGAAGAGATTTTTTCAAAAGCTGATGAAGCCTGGGAAAATGAATTGCAGAAAATAAATGTGGAAGCTGACAAAGCTGTTGAAACTACTTTTTACACATCGTTATATCACGCCATGATTGCTCCTGCATTACTATCCGATGTGAACGGAGAGTTTTCTGACCCTGACGGAACAGTGAGAACAGCGAACGATTACCAACGCTACTCTACATTTTCGTTGTGGGATACCTACCGCGCTGCACACAGCCTGTTTGTTTTTATGAAGCCCGAAGTAGTAGATGACTTTGTGAAATCAATGATGGCGCATTATAGTTTCAGAGGAGCATTACCCATTTGGGAACTGGAAGCTAATGAAACCTATTGCATGATAGGCAATCACTCCATTCCTGTTATTGCAGAAGCCTGGCGAAAAGGAATACGCAACTTTGACTTTGCTGCTGCATTAACAGCCTGCATCCGCAGTGCCGACCAGAATTCGCGCTCACAACACGATTATATTAAATTGGGTTATGTACCTTATGACAAGGAAGGCGAATCGGTTTCAAAAACATTAGAGTATGCATATGATGATTGGGCGGTTGCTGTCTTTGCTGATTCATTAGGTATGGATACCATTGCCGAACGTTATTACAAAAGAGCACAGTATTACAGAAATCATTTTGATGAAGGCACTAACCTGATGCGTCCTAAAAACTCATCGGGACAATGGTTGCAATCGTTTGATCCTTTTGTGCATGACCAGATGGGAGTGCGCCATTATACCGAAGGCAATGCATGGCAATATACCTGGCATGTGCAGCAAGACCCGAAAGGTTTGGTTTCGCTCTTTAAGTCAAAAGATATTTTTGAAGCGCAACTGGATAAATTATTTAAGTCGGAACACGAGCTGAAAGAAAGCCAGAAGTTAGTAGATGTAACCGGACTGATAGGGCAATATGCTCATGGTAATGAGCCATCGCATCATGTGGCTTATTTATTCAACTACACCAATCATCCTGAAAAAACACAGCAGATTGTTAGGCAGATATGCAGCGGCTTTTATACCGATAAGCCCGATGGTTTAATCGGCAATGAAGATTGCGGACAAATGTCGGCATGGTATTTTTTCAGTTCATTGGGTTTTTATCCTATGGATCCTGTTTCGGGAAACTATGAATTAGGGTCGCCTTCTGTGAATAAAGCCACATGGAAATTGCCGAACGGAAAGACCTTGATTATTGATGCAATTAATCAATCACCAAGTGCTGTGTATGTTGAAAAGGCTGAGCTGAACGGCAAGCAAATTCAGCAGAACAGTATTACACACGAAGAGCTGATGCAGGGCGGAACTCTTACGTTTTATATGAGCGACAAAGTCGGGCAATAGAATTATAAGAACCTATTGCTTTGAACCGCTGAACTGTTCGGTACTGTTATAGTTATAAGCTATAGTCATAGGACTATGACTCATATCAAACGTCAGTTGATTGGTAGTGCACACTACACAGGTTACAGAGGTAGAAGAAGGTTTCATAACATCCTGCTCCCAGGTTGATGCCTCGCTGCCCTGCGGTGTTATTCTTACACGCGTGCTGCTTACTTTAGTAACCGTTACCACATAACTTGTATTCTGATAAGATGGCGAAACCACATTCATGCTGCCGATATAGGTTCCGGTGATGCCATCGGTTAAATCAGGTATAACATCATTGTTGTTGCACGATGTGTTTACAATGCTGATGGCAGCAACAAGAACTAAAAGTTGGAAAAAGTTTTTCATAGTGTGGTTGTAAAGTATAAAGCAAATATAGCTTTTTGTTTATGATTTTGGTTTTGTCTTTTTAGCAGTTGCTTTTTTGTAAGCCTCGGTAAATGCATCGCGCAGCATGTCTTTTCTTACCAGCTTTAACTCCACATAGGTTGCTCCCTGCTTGCCCCATTTATTGGGAACGGGATAAATAACCGAAGCATCAAACGCACAGAAAACACTTTGTTGAATTTCGTCAAGCATTAAACAGACAATCTGTTGTTTCTCGTCAAGAGTGGCAACTATTTTTTTGTTGGCGCGAAATGATGTTCGCTCAAAATGCGGCTGCTCCGTTACATCGCTGAACGAGAGGGCTAATTTCCGGAACTCTGAAACAGTTACCATCAGCAAAGAGAATTAGAGTATCAGTTGTGCTACGATGAGGTAAATAAAAATGCTGAGTATATCCTGAATAATGGTAGCCAGCGGACCTGAGCCAAAAGCAGGATCTTTACCAAAGCGCATTAACAACCAGGGAAGAAACAAACCGATACTGGAAGCCACCATTCCGGCAAGTGTTATGGTAATACCTACCACCAATGCTATTCTTATGTCAAATCCTCCGATAAGCGCCATGGGCAAACTGAGCACACCAAGTATAAGACCTATCATAAAGCCGGTAAATAATTCCTGCTTCAGTATTTTTGCAAAGCTTGTCCAGCTAAGTGTAAGACCTCTGATTACAATGGTTTCGGTTTGTGTGCCTATTGCATCGGCCAGGTAAACTATGCCGGGAATAAAAAATGCGAGGGCAATATTTTTATTCAAGGTTTCTTCATATTCTGCCATAATGAAGGTGGCAAAAAAAGACCCCACCAATCCTACGAGCAACCAGGGAAGACGGTGTTGTACTTTTCGCAATGGCGGCTCTTTTACCGCTTTGCTTGCACGCGAAGTTTCTTTGTGAATACCGGCAAGTTTATGAAGGTCTTCCACATGTTCGTTGCGCAGTGTTTCAATAATGGTAAGGGTTGGTATTATGCCCATAAACACGCCTTGTTTGCTTGTAACAGGAACTGTTTGCAGCTTTTTATAAATAGCATGTGTAGCTGCATAGTCCAGTGATTTATCAATATCTACCGGATTACAATCGGCAATGAGTTTATCAACGGTATCGCTGTCCTTGCTTTTAAGAAGTGAGTCTAAACTTACAAATCCTAACAAAATGTTTTGTTCATCAATTACAAAAGTCTGGTGACTGTCATCATAATCATTCCTCTTGATTTCGTTCAACACCTTTTCAACGGTATCGCCTTTATTTGCAAGCGGAACTTTCAGTGTAATGTAATCATTCAGCGTTTTTTTCATGGCAGTAAAATATAACAGCAATTGTGCGTTGCTATTTATCCTGCTAAGATACGCAATATCAGGTATGCTTAATGAAGCACCCGTTCGGCCTGCTGCATGTGGCGCTCGATATGATACACCAGAAAACGAAAGGTATCGCCAAGCCGCAACTTAATAAGGCTGCTGATGGTGATTGCCGTTTTTGTTTTGTTCAGGTCAATGGTTTTTGACTGTGTCAATAGCGATGCAAGCAGTTGCTGCTGTTTTAAAAAACGGTCAATGGTGGTAACAGACAACTGTGAGTTAAGAGGGTTTTTGTCTTTAAAGGTTTTCATCTTGTTCACTTTGCCGTTTTTAACTTTCATGGAACTGGCAAAGTAATTTCCGAGTACACCGCTTTTAACAACAGCATTGGCCGGTGCTTTTTCTGCTTTAAGAACCTGCTTCTGAATTTCGGGCAGATAAAAATCGCCATACAGATTAAGGTGTTCAAGGCATTCGAGTATGCTCCACGATTCGGGGCTTTTTTTGTAGTTGAGCTGAGTAGTTGTAAGTTCTTTAAACTGTTTTGCTTTAGAATTAGCGGTTTCAATAATCAGCAGCAGCTCGTCAATCAGTTGTGTGTTGGTTGTTTGCATGGGTTTAAAATTTTATGCAAAGATGAACAGGCTTGTTTTTGTGACTATTGATTGAAATCAAGAATTTCGGATGCGGCTCAACGTCTCGGGTGTCATGCGCAAATAAGAGGCAATATACTTAAGCGGTATGTGCTGAAACAGGTTGGGACTGCGCTGCAACACGCGGTTGAGGCGCTCAACCGGTGAGGTTATCAGCAAATCAATTTCGCGGTCTATTTGCTGGGTAACTAATATTTCAAGCAATTGTATGTATTGCCTGAGGCTTTCGCTGTCGTGGTTTACAAGGGTTTGCAGCTTTTCTTTTGAAATGAATTTAACCGTTGTTTTGCGAATGGCCTGTATGTAAAACTCGGAAGGTGTGCCTTTAATAAAAGACGAAAGTGAATTGATGAGCGAACCTTCGTAGCCAAAGCGTATGGTTTGTTCTTCAAACTCGGAGAGGTAAAAAACTCTTACAGCACCTGATATAACAAAATACAGGTTTTTTTCGGTTTCGCCTTCTTTAATAAGAAACTGTCCTTTTGAAATTACCTTTTGTTCAGCTGCCTTTTCAAAAGAGTGTATCAGCTTGCGGGTAAAATCGGGCTCTGCTTTCATGCATTAGTTTGCTTCGGCAATCTTTTTCAGAAGGGTGTGGTCAATATAAAATGTTCCGAAGGGAATAAACGATGCCAGCAATACTTTCCAGGTGGTGGCGGTAAACTTCCATTCGTTTTCTGCAGCTATGCTGAACGTATAGGCCACATAGAAGAGAAACAATAATCCATGCACAGGGCCTATTGATTTTACCAGGGCAGGATTGCTGTACATGTATTTCATGGGCATACCTATAAACACCAGGGCTATGAGCGACATACCTTCCAGAAATGCAAGCAAACGAAAGCGGCCGATGTTGGTGGTGAAGAATTTATTCATGTGAGAGATTTAATAAAGGGAGTGCAAAGATGTTAATTCTTCTGAAGTTATTTCAGGGTTTTAAAACTGCTACTCCGCTGCTTTTACAAATTTATAAACCCCTGCCGGTTTATCGCGGTTATACAACTGCAACAGGTATATGCCTTCGGGCAGTTGGGCAACAGGTATCTGCTGTTTGCTGCTGTTGATAACACCGTGTTGTATTTCAATGCCCGCAAGGTTCAGTAGCGTATAGGCAGTTGCCGTTTGCGGGTTTGTTTCAAGTGTAAGTTGCCGGGTAACCGGATTGGGGAACAGATTTATAACAACATTCCCGTTTTGGTATATTCCTGTTGCAGATACGCTGATGGTTTGCGTCAGTGTATCGCTAAGGCCGCATTGCTGCGCAATAAGCTGAACAGTGTAATTACCTGTTGCAGCATAGGTATGCACGGGGTTTTCGGCTGAGTCGGTGTTGCCGTCACCAAAATCCCAAACATAATCAGCGGCATGTTGCGAGGTGTTGCTAAATGTTATTTCGTTGGAGCCTGAGTTCAGGTAAGTAAACTGTGCCTGCGGGTCGTATTCGCCTATGTGCCAGTTGAGCAGACTATCGTAAACCACCAGCTTTGCTGCGGCACGGATGGTGGCGGCATCAAGCGATGACAGCGATGAATTGAAACTGATGTTTTCGGGATTGCTGCGGAATAAGGCGGCATAAAAACTGCAGGCTGCGGCATAGGTTCCGGCAACAGAAGGATGGCTTTCGTCTGGGTTATACAACTCCAGCTGCGGTGAGATGGTGCGCAGGTAGTTCCATACAGCACCAACGGGCGAAAGAATGGCATCGTTGTTCTGCGCCATGATGCGGTAGCGCAAACTAAGCAGGCTGTCCATGCCTGCATAGCTACACACCGGAGGCCAGTTTGCACAATTAGAGGCATCACCGTTTTTGCGGCCCCAGGTCATAAAAAAAACGGTTTCGGTGCAGGGGTTTGCAGCCAGAATGCTGTCGTTAAGCAAGGCAGCATAAGGGTATACATCGTTCTGCACCTGCCCATCGGGAAAAGACGGAAGCTGGCTTTGCTCCTGCAGCACCACATAGTTCCAAGTGCCTGCCGCTATTTTGCTGAGCGAAGTGGCGTTGGTAGAGTGTCCCTCAAAGGTATAGCCACCGGGTGCATTGCTGTCATGCACAACGGTATCGCCTGCCGAAAGCGCTGCATCGGCCAGCATTTGCGGAAGATTATTGGTATAGGTATAACTGTTGCCCAGAAACAATACTCTTTTGGTATGCTGTTGTGCATACGTTGTTATAGTAATGAGTACGCTTAGGATGTAAAGTAAGTATTTCATAAGGGGGTTGTTGAAGTAACGTTTGAGGGCTTGGCTTGAGGCTGCATACCAATTTCGTTTTTAATTACATGGCGTGCTGCCTGAGACCAAACCGCTATTAGCAGTAGTTTTTATTATTTTTTTTATTTCGTCAATAGTAAATGCAGGTCTTTTTGAATGTATCATAGCATGACAATTCGGACAAACGGGAATCAAATCTTTTTTTGGATTAATTTCATATTCTTTTCCAATACCTGCAATCTCATTGATGTGATGTACATGAATAAATCCTTTTCCAATTTCACCGAAATAGTTTTCAAAATTAAACTCGCAAATTTGACATGAATAACCGTAGTGTTTTAAACATGTTTTTCTTGCTTGTGGATTCCTTTCATACCGAGTTTGCGTAATTTCTTTTGACTTACCTTCCATATATGATTCGGTTTCGTCTGTAATTACGTCATTAGAAACAAAACCATTTCCAATATATTTGTTCTCTATGATGAAATCAAACCAATTTGATTCTAATGAAGAAAGAATTTCTGGCTTGATTGATATTCCACTTTGTTGTGGAAACCATTGTTGAATTTTATTTGGATCTACTTTATCCAAAAAAAAATTATCAAAGAGGGTATTTTTTCTGGATTGATCAAAATATCAAATTCAATGTCAATATAGTTAGCAGTTTTCCCCTCTGTTCCGTCCCAATGTGGTGCAATAAAATAGGAAGATTTTGCATATCCACTACCCATTATTCCTCTTGGCTCTTCTCCAAGTCGTAAAAGAAAAACTCTGTCTCCTTTTTTAATATTTTTTGAGTTGCCACAACTCCATCGCCTTACGACATAACCAACATTTTTAAGGTGGTCTATACTTTCTTGCAGGTCAGTCCAATCCCATTTTTGCGGATTCCATGTGAAAAGAAAAGTACTTATGTTTTTGTCAGCGACCGTTGAGGGTGAACTTAAGTATGATTTTATTTGAGTTAAAAGATGATCCAAAGCGTTCTCATTTTCTTTATTTGTCCATGCAGGAGTGTCACGGTTAGAATCGATAGTATTGGGCTTAATAAATTCGGGTTGTTTATATAAAGGAGAAGATATACCTGTAACAAGTCCAATCTCACAATTGGCCTCATCTGTGAGCGGTTTTATATAAAATTTGTGTGCATTTACTTTATAACCGTCTTCTTCAAATTTATTAATGAGCGTAGGATGAATAAATACAAACTCCGATTCTTTTCTATTTTGTCGATGCGGTTTTTGGTCTCTTTCAAATTGAAAACCTGCTTCCTCCATTTTTTGCCTTATGTAATCGTATGTTGTTTTTCGGTCCGTCATTTATTTGTCGTGTCGTCTTAAAATTACTGCTAACATTTATTCCCAACATCTAAACTACAAAACTTGGGGCAATCCACCTTATAAGTAGGAATTGCCGCAACTTATAGTTGCGGAATATCAGAAGTGTTATTACAAATCTACATCATTAAATTTTTACTGGTGAAACAGGTTTTCAACAGCTGCTATTAAAACTATTTTCATCAATTCGGTTTTCTCTTAATCGGTAATTAAAAAACCTGTTATTCTTTTGCATTAATCAATTTAAATCTATGACAAAAGAGGAAGAAATTGAAAAAGAATTTCAACGCATACTGAAAATATTTGAAGCTGCGTGTAAAGACAAATTAGAAAAACTAAACTGGCATCAAAGCGACCTTGCCAAAGAAATGGATATAAGCCCATCAGCGCTTTGTGATTTTATTAATGGAAGAGAAAACCACAGTCAGAAAAAAATTATTACCTGCTTATATTATTTAGGATTACAACTCAACCTAACTATAAATTCTTTTCAGTTTCAAGCCTACACGCCAAAAGAAAAATCAGAGAAAAAACAAAAATGATTACGTCTGCACCAAACTTAATCACAAATGAACCAACTGTAATCATGTTTACTGCAAACATGATTACAGATGAACCAAACAGAATTACAAATGCCGCAAAAAGAATTACAGATGAGCCAAACAGCATTACAAATGATGCAAACATGTTTACAGATGAACCAAACAGCATTACAAATGGTGCAAACAGAATTACAGATGAACCAAACAGCATTACAAATGGTGCAAAAAGAATTACAGCTGAAGCAAAAAGAATTACAAATGGCGCAACTGTGATTACAGATGAACCAAACATGATTACAAATGGCGCAAACAGAATTACAGATGAACCAAACAGAATACTTTTCAATACATACACTTACACATTTTAATTACTAATCACTAAAAACAAAAATTATGGCCGTTTACAAAATCCGCTGCAAAAGAAGTTACCACTACCTTATCTATGATGCTATTAATGATTTTGCCGTAGGCGTTGCCGATGGTGTATATGGTCATCCGGCTACCTTTATGTCGCCTACTATTACAGAAGTTGATTTTCGCGCATTAATAACCGATTTTGTAAACAAAAAAGGAAGCTACGAAAGCGGTAATGTGCCCCGCACTGTTTTTATTACTGCTAAAGACAACCTGATGGCAGGGCTTGACACCATTGCTGATTATGTTGACGGTGTAGCACAGGGCAACGAAAACACCGTAACGCTGGGCGGCTACGAAGCTACAAAGGCTACCAGCAGCAAGGTAAACCCGCCTGTGCAGCCCACAGGGGTAGTGCTTAAACGCGGAATAAACGGTGAGCTGCTGGCCGAGTGTACCAGAATGAATAAGGTGGTTTTTTACGGAGCAATACTTATAGCCGATAATCCGCTGCCGCCCAACATCGGCATCAATGCCGCAGGACAGGTAGTGGTAACGAATACTAACACCGTACCCACGCCTCCATCGCCAACACCGGGTCCCACACCCGGCAGCATGTACTATGTGCTGGATTTTAATAAAGCCCGCAAGAAAAAATTTACCGACCTTACCAAAGGCCGCATGTATTACGTTTATTTTTATGCTGCTAACGCAGGCGGGGTAAGTCCGCTAAGCGAGGGAACGGGGCTTGATCCGTTGTAGGGAGTTTTTGTAAGCGGGAGGTGCTAACTGTTATGAGTTATGAGTTATAAGTGTTTGATATTTATAACTCATTCTAAAGGCTTTTCTTCTTTGTTGAAATGATAGCACTGCGTATCATTTTCAATAAAGCATTAGCTTCAGCATAAATACTTTCAAATTCTTTTTGTGACAAAAAATCGGTTTCTTTCAGGAGCTCAATCCAATAAATGGATTCGTCACATTCTTTTTGGGCTATACCCAGCTTGTGAATAAAATCGGCTTTGCTTTCTGCGTTTTGTGCTTCACGAACAAGTGCACCAACAGCAGTTCCGCTTCGCATCAGCTGTTTAGACATTATAAACTCATTTTTTTTCTGAGTTAGAAATTGATAAAGCCTTACTATTCGCGTTGCAAAAGCAAAACTTTTTTGCTTGATAACACTTTCGCCCATTGTTGCACTTTGTTACAGTTAATCATAAGTTACAGGTTACTTACACTCATAACTTATAACTCATAACTGTAAAGATTATCAAAAATAATCTTTACTGCAACTCGTCAATATAAGTAAGGTAGGCCGGGTCGGCTGTTAAATTATGGCAGCGGTTGGTGCCTGCAGAATAATCAATCATGTACTGAGTATAGTATCTGTTATATCCCGCGGCAGGGCTCACCAGTGTATAGGTAAAAGGCACATAGCTGAAAGGCGATGCATAAATATCCCACACATACTGAGCGCTGTAAGTACCCGGCTGGCACGAACCGTAATAGGTGTTAAAGGCTGCATTGTCGGGCACTGCATTGTTATTATCGGTATAATTTCCGGGTGTAATGTCGCATGAAACAGCACCACTTCCCGGAGGATAGGTAAGATCATATTGCAAACGGAAAAAAATCTGGCCCGATGAACCGCCACCACCGCCTGTTGCATCTGCTTTTACAACCGTAACCGAGCAGGCCGTTTCTGCCGCATCGCAACTCGAATAACAACTATTGGTTTGCGAACAATAATATGGATAATCAACAGGGCAGCATGCAGTAGTTGAAACGGGATCGTAACCACTGTCGCAATTATCGGCTCCGGTATATTGTGTAAAGTTGCAATTACCGCTGCTGCAGTAATTCACACATTCTGTTACCGTTTCAAAATCGGCATCGCTGCTTACACTGATACAATTGCCGCTGATGCAGCTATAGCCCGAGGTATCGCGTTTGTTTAGTTCGCATCCGCTAAAAGCAAACGATATAAGGACAATAACAGTAACGAACAGGGTAACTTGATTTTTCATTGTTTTGGTATTATCGTTTATTACACTACGTTGTTAGTACGATTTAAAGCGTTCTCTCAGAATATTTATTTTTCTGTCGGCAAAACTAACGGTAAGCTCTACAGCATCCCATTTGCCAACCACTCCCGATTCCCATGTTTGTCCCCCGCTGCCAACACCTTTATTTGTTTCTGTAATCTGGTAAAACAATATAAAGCGGGCACCGCCCGGTCCTTCTTCTTTTTTAGTAACTCCTTTTTCATCACATTCTATACCCCAGTTCATTGGAGTTTTTCCCATGCCATGCAGTTGAAAACGTCCCTTTCCTCCTTCATTTAACTCTACGGTAGGATCACCCTTGCTTTCATATTTGTATTCACCTATAACCGGGTATTCAACCTGAGTAGTTATGTAATACACCTCCTCTTTATAGGTTATTTTAGTAATGGGCGATTGCGCATAAGCTGTAGTAATAGCAAAGATCAACGCTGTAATTAAAATGGTTTTAAGTTTCATAAGTGTATAGGTTGTTATGATTATGTAGGTGACATAAATCCGGTTATGCCGTATGGTAAGGTGTTACACCGGGGTTAAACAGTTTATTGGTAAAACGAACGGAATAAAAAGGTGCTAAAGTGTACGATAACTTTAAAGGCAATCTGCCTGAGGCAGAGTATTTAACTTTAGCGAAAGTAAACTATGGTGTAAAGCTAAGCTATTAACAATGCGTTAGTATATTAATCTATAAATACAGATACAACTAACTACTGCTTACTGCTTTAAAAACAAAGAGCCCCCTGCCAAACAGCAGAGGGCTTTTTAAATTTATTACACTGTGCTTTTTTATTTTGCTTCCAGTGCTTTAATTCTTGTTTCTAATTTTTTAATCAACTCTTGTTGTTCCTGAATAGCTTTGATAGAAATTACAGCAAACTTACTATAATCAATACCTAATAAACTTTCACCTTTTTCCTGCGAAACAAATGTTGGGAAAACCTTTTGAACTTCCTGAGCTAAAAACCCGATAGATTTAGCATCGTCTGCATCGTTATCATTATAATAATAGGTTACAGGATTCAACTGCAATACAGAGGATAATACACTGCCCACCGGCTCAATATCTCTTTTAAGCGAAGCATCAGAAAGCTGATTCCAGCTTCCGTCTGTTGAACTTACATAGGCTTTGGCAGTGTAAGTGCTACCCGAATTATTGCTGTAGTTAAATCTTACAAAATCATTGCTGTTATAAATCCTCCAGTGGTATGCAGCATTGCGCAGGTTTATCCCTCCCGATTGCTGGTCTGTGCTTGAACCACCGCTTTGTGCTATATCCAAATCCGAAAGTGGTGTTGTTGTAGCAATACCAATTCTGCCTGCTGCTGCTGTTAAATCAGCAGATCCTCCGGTAATCAGGTGAACTTTACCTGACGAACTTCCCACCTCAAGGTCTGCGGAGCCGTTATAATAAGCACCCAGGTATCCCACATAATTTCCACCTGAATAAATACTGATGTAAGGAGAAGCATCTGCACCAAAAGAAGCAATCTCTGCGTTTGAACCCGACCTTACGCTGAAACGGCTGGTTGGTGCTGTTGTTCCTACACCTACATTACCTGCATTTGATAAAACCATACCATTGTTCCATCCTATTGAATTTCCGGGAGCAACACCGGAAGCGTATTCAAAATTTAAACGGTCGCCAAATCTGTGGATCATAAAATTACCATCTGCCGTTGAACTTGTCCAGTCATTTGCAGTAGCCAGGTATGAACTGAACATAAGAGCTTGCTCAGTTGCACCCCAGTTCATTAATTGCATGGTGGGATAGGGGTCTGTGCCTGCAAAAAAACTTTGATGCGGCCCGTTTGCAGCACTTGAAGCAGCACCATAAACCGATAGTTTGTTATAAGCAGCACTTGTTGTTCCTATACCTACAGCTACTCCGTCATCAAAAAGCTGTGAGTTGCCCAAGGTAGTACCTGAAGTAAATTTAGAAACATAGTTAGTAGTTCCGCTAACGTTGGCAGCCGATTTTGCATTCAGCGCATACGGCACCGAAACCAATTGCTGTGTGCCCATACTGGTGTAAGAGGTTCCGCCCGATGCATCCATTAAAACTTCAACGTAATACGTGTTGCTTCCCCATGCAATGGATGAGAATGTACCCGACTGAACGGTTCCGCCACCAATCTGTACATTAAATAATCCAAACGCGTTTGTTGAAGCCGTGTGTGCTTCCTGATAAACCACAGCACCTCCTGATGAACCGCTGCGCAGTTTAATCTGCAAACCTACTGCCTGATTTGGTAATACGTTGCCTGAGTTGTCGCGCGCCACACCCTGATAATTCATTTTTTCAGGAGCCTGCGCAAATACAGTGGCTACTGAAAGTGCCACCGCAAAAAGTGATAGTAAAATCTTTTTCATGTTGTTTTGGTTTTTTAAATTTGGTTAGTGTGCATTCATTTTCTGAACTTTGTAAGTGTAGTTCACACTGCCGTCAGCAGCATAAACGCGCAGGAGGTAACTGGCGCGTGCATACTCGGTCATGTTTACCTGAACTGAGCCTTCTGCTGCTCCGATCTTTCGGGCCTGCAAAAGTTTTCCGCTCATGTCAAACAATTCCATCTGAAGGTCTTTCAGATTGTTGGTAATGTTTACGTTCAGCATATCCTGCACAGGATTAGGAAAAACGTTCACATTGATTCCGGCTACGGTCTGTTCTTCAACAGCCGTTGCGCTCAGCAAGGTTTGATGAAAACCCTGCGTAATGGTGTTGCTGCCGTTGGATACAGTTGTGATAACGGGTTCACCCACCGTCCAACTCAGTTGTGCATTGCCCGCAGCGTAATGTGTACCTGCTGCAGCAATAACCTGAGGTGAAATGGATTGACCGTTTACCAAAGCCGCTCCCGCTAAGGGCAACAAGGTTAAAACGATTTTTTTCATGTAAATAGGTTTAAGGATTTGATTAATCAAAAATAAAACTAGCTACCAATAAATTACATGATTTGAATCAGGTTCTGGTATGTTTAATATTACCATAACACTTTTCAAGTAATCGAATACTTGAATTTATTAAAGAGGCAGAAATAAAAAGGTTCAAAGAGTTTTTACCCTTTGAACCTCTTTGTGTTTATAAGTACTAATCGAGAACTATTTTCTTCGTCACCACTGCTCCTTCCATGCGTACATTCACCACATACACACCTTTGGCAGCAGTAGTCAGGTCAACCTTTTGCGAATAAAAATCAGAACCCGAAAGTTGTTTGTTATAAATCAGCTGACCTGCAATGTCAAACACCTCTAATTGCGCATCTTCGTTTTTAGTAAGCAGTAAATCAACCGTAAGCTGTCCCTGTGTAGGATTGGGGTAAACAAACACCTCGTTTCCGATGGTGTGTTCCTCAACAGGCAAAGCAAAGCCTGTAGTAAAATGGTATTTAAACCCTGTACCAAAATCACCGCGATACTGCGAAGCATTGCCGGCAATGGTCCATTTGCTGTCAAAGTTTTCCAATGTCTGGTTAGAAGTTGCGCTTTTTAAACGAATATAGCCCCCTTCCAGTCCTGCCCACCAGTCCATACCATCTTCGCCCTCATCAATCAACTCTAATACAAAACATCCGTTGGGCAAATTCACCGTATCTTTGTAAGTAGTGTTGGCATCCATATTATCGCGTGAATATAACACCGTACCGCTTTCATCTTTAATAGTCCATGAATTTTCGTAAGGAGCATCATTTGATTTTGTCCAAACCACAAAACTGTATTCGCGCACTTCGGGAACGGTAAAGGTTGACCGCATGGTGTTGTTAGCCATGTATTGCTCGTTGCCATTTGCATTGCTCAGCGATACTTCAAATACTCCTTGTCCGCCTGAAATGCCTGTCCATTCAAGCGCACCCAATTCCACTACTTCTGTTTCAAGAAAGCCTAAACTGCCTGTCCACGTTTGGGTGGAAGAAGTGCCGCCAACCACACCGTAAGTAATGGTAAGCGATGTAAGCGCAGAAGTTCCGTTGTTTTTAATTCTGATTTTTGGTCCCACGCAAATCGGATTATCGCGGTAATGCTCGTCTTTGTTGCTGGGCGAAATAATATCATCTACTGCTGCATCAATGGTAAAATTAGCCGCACCGTAAGAAATCAACTGCGATTCAAAAACATAGTTTCCCCAGTTTCCGCTTTGAATATCGTAGTCAAGTGTTGCCGAATCTCCGGGTGTTACATAATCAGTAAGTTCAGTGTTATAAACATCAACAGGGGCTCCCGGACACCATGCACTGCGGTCATACAGCCAGGTTCCTCCTTGCGGATACAGCGGGTTAGAAGCACATTTTTTCCAAAGCAGAAACTGATTTACAGTAGTTCCTCCAACTTTTACATAATGATTTTTAGGACAAAACTCTGCGCAGTTTTGAGGGTCGTTACCAAAGCCATGACCCGATGCTGTGCTTTTTAAACGGTATTCCTGAGCCTGCGGATTCATAAGCATTGTTTTTGCCGTAACACGCTGGTCAAATGTTGTTAATGCAAAATCACCGTTCCATATATTTTCAACACTCAGCACCTCGCGTGCAGGTGTTCCAACAATGTATTCAAATTTCATATCCATCAGCTCCTGCCAGTTACCGGCACTCAGGTGAACAGAATCGTGAAGCAGCGGTTCAAAGTCAGTAACATCATATACCCATGTAAAGCCATCGTGCAAATCCAGACCAAAACCATAGGGTGTTATAAAACGACCTATTTCGTAGCGGTCAATTACTTCAAAAGGAGTTCCGTAGTATTC
The DNA here is from genome assembly GCA_050186075.1 of Bacteroidia bacterium. GTDB lineage: Bacteria > Bacteroidota > Bacteroidia > SXHM01 > SXHM01 > SXHM01. The sequence goes on along the minus strand of JBFWYU010000002.1, from coordinate 117,462 downwards.
CCAGATGCTCAGGAATACGCTGTCTTCAGCAGCAACAATAGTTGAGTCTATTGCATTGCCTCCGCTATCGTAAACATAATTTACGGGCTGTGGTTCCCACACACTAAGGGTATCCGTTGCTACCAGCGGATTAGCCGAATCAGCATAAACAAGTAACTGCAGCATTTCTGTTTCAACGGTATCAATCACTAAGATTGAATCAACCTGACTGATGTATTCACTCTGCAACACCACCAGGTAAGGACGTTGTTGAGTAACTGCAAGATTGCGGAAAATATCAGCACCTGCAACCGTTTTGCGCGCAGGCAAACCGGCAAGCTCTCCGTCAAAACCATTGCCGCTTGCATCAAGGGCAGTGGTTCCTCCTGTTTCGTTAAACGGATAATAAAAAGCAAGCTCGCTGAAATCAGGATGCGAGCCGTCAACATCTTTGTGCATCCATTCCTGAATGGTGGCTGCATCTAACTCGGTGTTCCAGAAACTGAATTCATCAATGTATCCGTCATAGTTAAGATTACCCGGAGCGGCAGAACCTATTTTAAAATTGGTAACACCTGCCATTGGTCTCACCATTCCTGTTCCGCTGTGAAATAACACTCCGTTCAGATACATCTTCATGCTGCCGGTGGCAACGTTTTTGGTAAAGGCCCAGTGATTCCATTGGCCCTCATACTGTGCCGTTTGTGCAGCCAGCTCAATGCGGTCAAAGCCCGAAGCATTACCGGCATCCCAGTAAATATTTCCGTTATCCCAGGGAAGATGCACATTGAGTACACGCTGGTTGGTTGCGCTATAGCCTTCAAAAATCATATCGGCCTGCGGCTGTAAAGCAGGGTCGCCATATTGCCAGAACATAATGGTAACGGCACTGTCTAGTTCTGTAAAGGCTTCGGCAGGAACCTGCACATAATCGGGACCTTCAAAGTCAAGGTAATTATCGCTGTTGCCCGCAACCAGTCCGCTGTTCCAGCCGCTGTTAATACCAAGAACAGGGTTGTCAACACCCGGTGCTGTGTTATCAAATGAAAGGTCTATAACAATGTTGGAGGTGCCATTCCATGTAAATGGAGTAAGCAGATTAAACGTGATGATTCCTGCTGAAGGAATAGTAGTGTTCAATGAATACACTGTCTGGAAACCCGAATTTTCGTAGGCATCGGGACTTAGTTCCGTCAGCAAAGAATGCTTCATTCTTATTTTCAGATTTTTCATTTCGCTGCCTGGTAATCCAAAGTGAAAACACACACCGGTAATATCACCTGCAACCACACCCGCAGCAGAAAGTTCGGCAGCTGTCCAGATGTATTGCGAGCGTGAATCGGATTGTGAAGAATTAAATGTTTCATCGCTTGATGATTGTGCAAGACCTACCATGTGTTCGCTCCAACTAACGGTATCGGTTATAACAAGGTAATCCTGAAAATGCGGAAAGTAAGAGTAGGTAGGGTTTAACATAAACCCGAAGGTGTCGGGACTTGCACCGCCAACAGAAAAGCTGGGTGCTGTGTAAAGCGTAGAATCTAAAACACCTGTATGGTCATACAAATAGTTGTAAGTAAGGTAATCCCACTCTCCGCAGGCAGGGCTTTGTGCGGGATTGCACTTCAGTTTGTAATACATCAGTATCTTCTCGTAGCTGGTTGTGTCGGGAGGCAATACAAACCATGCATCTTGCGGAGAACCATAGGTAAATGTTTGAACCGTTATGGTATCGTGTTGTTGCGCTTGAGTAGTGAGAAGGTAAGAAAGTGAGAAGGTGAGAAGGAGTAGAATTTTTTTCATTGCACGAATTTTAAAGGATTGTAAAAGTAAGAAGTATTCTCGTCATTGCGAGCAAAGCGAAGCAATCTTCCGAATAAGATTGTTTCGGGTGAAAAACCCTCTGATTGACTTCACCTTACTTCACCAGATGCAAATCATAAATATCGCTTACACGCTGAAGTTCCGGTAACAGAAAATAGTTTTTACCCTGGTCAATCAACTCTTCAAGTGTATCATCAAGCAGGTGATTACCGCTCCAGAGTTTGTTGTCGAACAAAAACGGCATTGGCTCCTTCATCCCTATAAGGTAATAGCTGCCTTTCTTTTCGGGACCTATGCACACATCATATTTATTGAGGCTTTCAAATGCTTTATCAATTATCTGTTGCGTCAGTTTCGGACAATCTGCTGCAACAAAAACAACTTTATTTACATCATGCTTATCCTGAATAATGTAATCAGCAAAAGCTGATTTAAGTTTATCGTTAATATGGTTTTCGCCTTGTTGTTTTGCGATAAAGTTCTCACTTTGCCAGATCGTGTCGGCATTTTCTACAGAACACAAAACTATTTTTCTGCACGCAACACCGGAAACAGCAACATGTATAGCTGCTTCTAATTTCCCGTTTATCTCCTGCGCTTTCTCTTCTCCCAGTGATTGAGCAAGTTTGGTCAGCGCATTCTTATTGTTCAAAACAATAAGCAACACATCATTTGTCATGCTGCAATTTTAACCAAACATCTTTAATCGCGGATTTTATTTTTCTTTGTTCAGTAAATGAACAGAACTTACTGGCTTAAATTAATAGCAGGCCCGCTGTCAGCGGTGCTTATCATGCTTTTTGTCAATCTTGACCAAAGCAATCCTATGATAACAAACATGGCAGCCATTACCGTATGGATTGCTATCTGGTGGCTCACCGAAGTAGTTCATCTTGCGGTTACATCATTGCTGCCATTTATTTTTCTTCCCTTGCTCGGAATATGCGATGCAAAAACAGTTGCATTCCAATATATGGATCAGGTAATTTTTCTTTTCATAGGAGGCTTTATCATCGCCTTTGCAATTGAACGCTGGAATTTGCACCGAAGAATTGCATTGAAAATACTTTCCATGGTGGGACGTTCACCGTCAAGTGTGTTGTTGGGTATCATGCTCACTTCCTATCTCATCTCTATGTGGATTTCAAATACGGCAACAACCATGATGCTCTTGTCAGCAGTATTTGCAGTTGTTTACCAGATGGAACATCACATTAAAGATGAACAACAACAAAACAGTATTGCTGCCGCTCTTTTTATAGGACTTGCTTATTCTGCAACCATTGGCGGTATGGCTACGTTGGTGGGTACACCGCCAAACATGATTTTTTATCGTTTCTACACCGAAACCTATCCGGAGAATCACGACCTTGATTTTCTTTCATGGTTTAAAATCGGCTTTCCGCTTTCACTCGCATTTCTGGCTGTTTGCTTTTTTGTTCTGAAAATTATTTTTCTGCGCAATTGCAAATCGGTTGTATTAGACAAAGCCTATTTTATGAATGAATACAAAAGTCTGGGCAAAATGAGTACTGAAGAAAAAACAGTTGCTGTAATTTTTGTTACTACTGCTGTGCTCTGGTTTACCCGCAGCGACATTGATTTAGGAATGTTTAAATTTCCCGGCTGGGCAAATTTATTCGGTAAATCAGAAATTATTCAGGACAGCACGGTGGCTGTATTTATGGCATTACTACTGTTTATTATTCCGTCAAAAAATGAAAAAGGTCGTGCACTTATTACCTGGCACGAAGCATCAAAACTTCCCTTTGATATCATCTTACTTTTCGGTAGCGGATTTGCCATTGCAAAAGGTTTTGAAGTTTCGGGGCTTAGTAATTTTCTGGCTTCTCAATTAGCGTTTTTTAAAACTGCAAACATTGTTGTCATCATCCTTTTGATTTGCCTCATGATTACAATTATCAGCGAATTTGCATCCAATATTGCGAGCATACAACTTGCTTTACCGGTTTTAATTTCCATTCAGAAAGGATTAGACACTCATCCGCTGTTGCTGATGATTCCTGCAACACTTGCGGCTTCGCTTGGTTTTATGTTGCCGGTTGCAACAGCACCAAACACCATTGTCTTTGGCAGCAAACGAATAAAAGTAAACGATATGATGAAGGCCGGATTTTTTCTGGACATTGCCGGAATCCTGCTGATTGTTTTGTTCAGCCTTTTATTGCTCAGCTGAAACCATTTTACTGCCTGTCCACTTTTTCAGCATGTTAACCAGGTCATTTGAAACAATAGGTTTCAACAAATAGTCATCCATTGTTTTAGTCTCTTCATTTTGTGATTGCACATCTATCACATTTCCGCTGAGAGCTATTATTGGGGGAATTATTTTTCCGTTATTACGAATGTGTGCAGCAGCAGCAAATCCATCCATTTCAGGCATCTGAATATCCATAAAAATAATGTCGTAAGCATTTGCTAATACTTTTTCGGTTGCTTCTTTTCCGTTTGATGCAAGTTCAACCGTGCAGCCTGCTTTCTTAAGCATAACCGAAAATGCGCGTTGATTAATCAGATTATCTTCTGCAACTAAAACTTTGCAATCAAATTTAGTTTCCGATTGCTTAGGCTTTTCTTTTATTTCTTCTCTTTGTTTCAGTTCGCTGTCTGCGATTACATAAAACCAAAAAGTGCTTCCTTTTCCGGCTTCACTTTCTACACCTATTTCTCCACCAAGCAGGCTTACCAGTTTTTTAGAAATGGATAAACCCAGACCGGTACCTTCCATATCGCGTGAAAAAGGCGTATCTATCTGTGAAAAATCTATAAATAGTTTATTAAGATCCTGTTGCTCTATACCAACTCCTGTATCAATAACAGAGAACTTTAATTTTAATGCTGTTCCCCGTTGCTCCATTACTTCCGACTTAATGGTGATACTGCCTTCCGGAGTAAATTTTATGGCGTTACGTAATAAGTTTACGATCACCTGCATCAGCCTTCTGCGGTCAGTTATAACAATGTCCGGTATAGAATCTGATTTTTCGGTTTTCAGTTGAATGCCTTTCTCTTTAGCAAGTGTTTTATAGGTTTTCAGAATTTCATCTATCAATCCGTCTACCTTAAATGCTGTAGGACTTAAGTGCATTTTGCCAGCTTCCAGCTTGCTCAGATCTAGAATATCATTTACAATCGAGCGCAGGTTTTTTGATGAGTTATGTATATTCTCAACAAATTCATGCTGCTCGCTGTTTAAGCCGGTATCGAGGAGCAATTCCGACATACTCAGAATACCATTCAAAGGTGTTCTTATCTCATGGCTCATACCGGCAAGAAATTCAGATTTAAACTTCAATGATTTTTCGGCAAGTTCCTTTTCCGACTCTAATTGTGCTTTCTGTTTTTGTTCTGTTATATCAGTAACCGTTCCCAAATAGCCGATAAATTTTTCATCATTATCTCTCAGAGGAATTGCCTGTTCCATCACAAACTTAATTTTTCCGTCAGCCGAAACAATGCGATACTCCATATTAAATTCTTCCTGATTTTTTTCTGTTTCAGACCAGATTCTCCTTACAGCAGGATAATCTTCAGGATGTGTATTTCGCAAAGGAGAATTGCTGTAGGCGTCTGCCAGCGAAATATCAAGTATTGAAAGCAACTTTTCATTCACATAAATCAGATTTCCGTTTGCATCATGCTGATAAATTCCAACAGGAGCAAGCGTTGTAAGCGTGCGGAACTTTTTCTCGTTTACGCGCGTTGTCTCCTCTGCTTTTTTGCGTTCTGTAATGTTTGACGACCAGATGGTAACCCCAGTCAATTCATTATTTTCATCATATACAGCATTATATTGCCGTTCAAACCAGAATTCTTTTCCGCTTATTTCAACTGCTCTCTCGGTAAGAATAGTTTTTCCGTTAAATGCTTTTTTTATTTCTTCGATACATGACAGACGATTTTTTTCGTGTATACAGTCTGTTATATCATCACCTTTTTTCAGTTCGCGATTAAACTGCATTTTTATCATGCGCGAAGCAGCCTGATTAAATGCTGCAACTTTAAACTCTTTATCAACCAGGTAGAACGTGTGTGTGGTGTTATTAAATATAGAGCGCAGATTTGTTTCTGATGTGCTCAGTGCTTTTTCTGCCAGTTTTTTCTCGGTAATATCAGATGCTACAAGCGTAGCAGCATATATCTGACCTTCTTCATTTTTAACACCGTTGTATTTCAGATCATAAAAAAATGGCTTGCCATTTAATACCAGCTGTCCTCCGCTTGCCACATAACCTCCCTTCAACGCTATTTTCATGTTTCGCATGAATCGCAGTTTTGCTTCACTGTCAATATAGTTCAGAATATTATCACCTATATTAATTCTTGAGTTAAACAGATACTTAAATGTTTCGCGAGCTGCCGGATTTATAGCAAGAACTTTGAATGCTGAACTGATAAGAAAGTATCCGTCACGGCTGCTGTTAAAAACAGCTCTCAGATTTGCTTCCGATTCGTTTAGTGCCTGTTCAGCCTCCTTTTTTTCAGTAATATTCAGATAGGAATAAAGCACACTGGCTACTTTATTATTGTTATCTAAAACAGGAACAAAGCTTGTTTCAAGCCAGATAGTTTCTCCTTTAGGATTTTTTAAAGATTTTTCTGTTGTGGTTTTTTTACCGGCTAACGCCTTTTCAAAATGGCGGATGAATGAGGCATTGTCTTTTCTATCAACATAATCCCAGTAAGAAGCGTTTTCCTTCATGGATTTGTTGTAAAAAAACTTCATCCCCTTGTCGGCAACGGTATTATACATCAGAATTTTGTAGTCCTTATCCAAAAGAACAAAACCCTTAATGGTATTATCAAGCAATATTCTGAGGTATTCCGCAGCTTTATCTGATCCTGATTTTTTTTCTTTTTTGCTTGCTGCCATAAGTTGGTTGGATTAGATCAACTACAATACAAAAATGAGAAAATTAAGTTATAACTAAAAGTGGTAAGTAATACCAGATCAATTTCGCTGCTTCCTTCGGATGATTTCGGAAGTGATTAAGCGTAACTCACGTCCTGTTTGTCCGGCAACTGAAGTGTTTTCCTCTGCCCTGCGGATAAGGTATGGCATAACATCCCTGACAGGACCATAAGGAATGTATTTAGCTACATTATATCCCTCTGAAGCAAGATTAAAACTTATGTTATCGCTCATACCGAATAACTGAGAAAAATAGATTTTCTGATCTGATTTTTCTATTTTTTTATCAGTCATTTTCTTTACAAGATGCAATGAACTTTCTTCGTTATGCGTTCCTGCAAAAACTGATACAAACGGAAAATTATCAAGGCAATAATCCAATGCTGAATCATAATCGTTATCCACAGCCGCTTTATTCTTGTGTATGGGAGAGGGATATCCCTTTTTTTCTGCACGCTCACGCTCCTTTTCCATGTAGGCCCCACGCACCAGTTTAAAAGCCGGAAACCAGTTTTCGCCTTTTGCCTTTTCAACAGTTGCTTTCAAAAACGCAAGTCTGTCGTGACGGTACAATTGAAGTGTATTAAATACAACCGCTTTTTCACGATTATATTTTTTCATCATTTCTTCTGTTATTTCATCAATTGCATCCTGAATCCATGTTTCCTCTGCATCAACCATCACAAATATGGCTGCATCATGAGCTGCGCGGCAAATCCTATCAAACCTTTCTATAACTTTTTTGTATTCGGCTTCTTCCTGTGGTGTTAGTTTTGCTTTTGAATTAACTTTTTCAAGCAAACCAAAACGTGCTATTCCTGTTGGTTTAAATACGGCAAAAGGTGTATTGGAATTACCTTTTACAAATCCGATTATTTTAATTAGTTCATCGGTAACATGCTCAAAATCTGCATCCGATTCTTTGCCTTCCACTGAATAGTCGGGAATGCCTTTTACTTTATTTCTTGCTAGTCGCTTGATTGTATTTTCTGTTTCAATAAGATTTTCGCCACCGCAAAAATGACTAAAAACAGTCGCTTTAATTATGCGCTCAACAGGCAAGTGCAGCCATAGCGCAAAATTCAGCAAAGGCTTACCAATCTTAAGAAGTACAGGGTAACTGATAAACTTAAAAAGCAAAAATGCTCTGCGCAGTTCCTGATCAGATTTTTCTTTAAAGGCTATTTCTGTATTGCTGAAAGAGAGCATGGAAAATTTTAAGCGGTTGCGAATATAGCAACTTAAAACCTGAACCTGATTTGCGCTTTAATTTCCGATTTAGTGTTTCCCTGTATTTCGCTTGTGCCTGAACTGATGATACTTCGGTTATTGTAAAAAGTAACGGCATAACGCAGCCACACATCAATACCGCGAACAATATTGTAACGCAAGGTTAAATAGGTTCGGCTTCCTTTGTAATAATAAGCAGGAATGGAAAACGCATACAACACATCATTTTCATAAGCATACAAGCGTGCGTTATACGTATCGGTATCAAACAAAGCATACCGAAACGATAATGAAACAGGGCTTTTCAATGCCTTATAAGTAATATCCTGATACATCAGCCAGCCTTGTTCCTTGCCGTCATTTCCGCGCTCATAGGTTATGTGTTCAACTCTGCTGCGCAATTGTATAGAAGGCGAAACTTTGTAGGTGATATTAAAACGGTAATTGGTTGTTGAGTAATCATCCAGGTAATCAATCGTAAGTTCATCATCATTGGTATTTATTTCCTTCATCTGCCTGCGAATGCGGAAATAGGCTTCCAATGTTTTTGAAGGAGAGAACGTCAACTGAGCCAGGTATTCATACCCTTTTGAAGGAGCATTAACCTGATAACGCAACCACGGAAATTTGAAAATATCCACATAGCCCATCAAACTCCAGCTTTTCAAAATTTGTGCACGAAAACCAAAGTAGGTTGCCTTCTCATTCAGTATGCGTGAATTTTCAGAAATAGCATTTGCATAAACAGCCTGATAATCTTTTGGGAAACTGCGATACATGGCAACAAATGTTAAACGAGGATCAACACTTAACAACAAACCGTTGGTGGTTGCAACACTGCCGTTTGCGCTTACAGATATTTCACCGAAAAAATTGAAATTACGGAACACATAATTGTAATCAATACCTATGTTGGTATTCTGTTTTCCGCTAAATTCATATAGGTTGTAAAGCTCATCGGTGCGTTGGTAATTGCTTCCGAAAACATAGTGAACGGCAGTAATTCCAACCCTTAATCTGCGCTGAATATAACTGATGTTGCCACCATAAATTGTTTCGCTCAATGTTTTTCTTTTCGCCAATTCTGAAGGCGTGCGGTGCAAGCCCGAAGTAAGGAAAGAGGTAACCGATGTTACTTCATCCCTTGTTGTATCAACAATTGCAGAGCCATCAATATTTTTATGAGAGAAAAATCCTGTTGCCTGAAATTTTCCGAATTGCCAGGTAGTTCCAACACCGCGCAAGAAAAGATTTTCATCTGCACCTGTATATGCTTTCAAACCTGTGGCATTGCGTTTCATAGACGTTCCGTCTGCTGTTTTACCGAATGCAAGTCCGCTCCAGAAGGTTAAACCTTGTCCGAACTGTGCCTGAAAATCACCGATTGCCAGGGCTTTCATGCGACCAATATTTTTCAGAAAAAAATGAGCGGAATAAAAATCAAAACCTTGTTTTTGTGAACCTTTAAAAAATTCTTCACCTTGATCTTTTTCAGCAGTAATTCCCCAACTCACATGGTTTGAATATTGAAAACGGTAGCGCATATAAAGTCGCTGCGAGCTTCCTGCAAAGCGTGAGTTTTCACTTGTTGTTGAGTCGCTTTCGGCATAACCTTCCTGCTCTTCCATTATTTGTTGGTAGCGGAAAAACACATCGTGTTTTCCGTATTTAAACATATCACGAATAGTGAACTTTACATTATCAATATCACCCGAAACTGTTATGTATGGCGCAATATTGCGAATAGTTTGTAAATCAAAACCATCAATGCTTTGCAATTCATAAACGGAGAGAAGCTTGCCGTTTCGTGCAATGTGGTCAAGCAAATTACTGATTTGAATATCGCTGAGTAACGCAAGTTCATCCAACTCTTCAAACCTTGCATTATTTAAATTTAGTGGCTTCTGAACGTATTGTGTCAACTGATCAACCAGCATGGTGTAATCAATTTCTTCTTCTGTATTTTCTGCAATGGTTTCTACTTTTTTCTCAATCAGATTTTCGTCTTTTGTGTCAATCTGGGCAAAAGAAATTCCATGAACAAAAAACAGTATAAATAATATCGGGAGAGAGAACCTCATCACAACGACTACTTAAAATTATAACTCAAAGAGGCCATTGGCGATAAACCCAGAACAGGATGAACCGTTGAAGCCAAGTCAATATTGAATTTCTCCGAAATATTGAAACCAATTCCAAAACTGCTGATAAAAGGATTGGTAGCAATTCCTGCCCGCAGATAAAATAATTTTGCAGGGCGATATTCCATTCCCATTTTAAAAATCGGATTGTGGTCAATATCCTTTTCTGCTTCAGCACTGAGAAAAACTTTTTCAGAGAAGTTATATTGTAATCCCAAACGCAAAATAGTTGGAATGCGTTCGTTGTTATAGTTTGCCATTTTTGCGCGTGTCAGGTTGTAGGCATGAAAACCTATAACCAACTTTTTCAGCACAATTGCTCTTACTCCTAACTCAACTGTAAATGCGCCTTTTCTTCCATAATTTTCGGCAACGTAAGCCGACACATAATTCATTCCTATACCAGCAGAAAAATTAGGTCCAAAGCCCATTGCATAAGACAAATTATATTTGCTCTCGTTGTAAAGTGAATAGCCAAAACGCGAGTAACTGACACCAAAAACACCTGCTTTTTTTGTAGGTAAAACAAAAGCCGCAGCTTGTAAACTCATTTCCTTTACAAGGAACTTATTTTCGTAATAAACCGCAGCCGAAATATTTTTGTGATAAGCAAGATTTGCCTGATTATGATATACTGACCAGACATCAACCAAACACACCGAAGCATTGCCGATAGCGGCAGAACGGGCACCAACAGGCAGATTTTCATTGCCTGAAAAAGCAGGCTGAAAACAAGAAAACAGAAATGATAAAAGCAGAAATCTTTTCATCAGAATTTTGCATGAAAGGTAAACAGGTTTCTGAAACTGTGTGTTACCAAATTCTTATTTTTTCTTTTTGGTATTCTCCACTTCTTCCATCGAACCCATCACTTTTTCTCTCAACTCTTCTTTGAAGTCCGAAAGCTTTTTCTGAACTTTTTTATCCGATGTTCCTATAATTTGTGCTGCCAGAATACCTGCATTTTGTGCGGCATTCAGCGCAACAGTTGCTACCGGAACTCCATTTGGCATTTGTAAAATAGAAAGAACAGAATCCCAACCATCAATAGAGTTGGAAGATTTTATAGGCACACCAATTACGGGCAACGGAGTAAGCGAAGCCACCATCCCGGGAAGGTGGGCTGCACCTCCGGCACCTGCGATAATTACTTTCAATCCTCGCTTGATTGCAGTTTTTGAATATTCAAACATGCGGTCGGGTGTACGATGTGCAGACACAACCGTGATTTCATAAGCTACTCCAACTTTATCAAGAAACGCAGCAGCTTCTTTCATTACTGAAAGATCGCTTTTACTGCCCATTATTATACCAACCATTTTTAAAAATTATAAATGTAAATCTAAATTTTATCAGGCACTTTTTACTTTCAATGTTTTCTTAACCCGCTCTGCCTTTTGCATCGCGTTTTTTAAATCCTTATCAATAATCGTAACGTGTCCCATTTTGCGAAATGGCTTTGTAGTTGTCTTTCCGTAAAGGTGAATATTTACGCCATCAATTCCCATTACTTCTTCTAATCCTTCATACACAGCATCACCTGTAAAACCTGGTTCTCCCAAGAGGTTCACCATTACTGCCGGAGTTTTTATATCTGTATTTCCGGCAGGCAAATTCAAAATTGCACGCAGATGCTGCATGTATTGCGAAGTAAAATTTCCTTCGATAGTCTGATGTCCGCTGTTGTGCGGACGAGGAGCAATTTCGTTCACTAAAATTTCACCTGTTTTAGTGAGAAACATTTCCACTGCCAATAAGCCAACCATCTTCAACGATTCAATTACATGCACTGCAATTTCTTTTGCCTTTTTTTCTGTTTCCGCACTGATGTTGGCGGGTGTAAAAAGATGCTCCACCAAATTTGCTTCAGGATTGAAAACCAGTTCCACGGTTGGAAAAGCCACAACTTCACCTTTCTCATTTCGTGAAACAATCACCGAAATTTCTTTTTCAAAGTCAACTAATTTTTCCAATACGCTGGGGACATCAAATGCTTTTTCAAGATTGTTTGCATCTGTTAAACGCACCACTCCACGCCCGTCATAACCTTCTTTTCGCAGTTTTTGAAAAAATGGAAACTCCGCAGCAAATTGTTTTATTTCTTCTTTGTTATTTACCAGATGAAAAGGTGCTGTCGGAATTTTGTTTAGCCTGTAAAACTGCTTTTGTAAACCTTTATCCTGAACCATTCTCAGAATTTCGGGTTGTGGATAGACCTGTAACCCTTCGGCTTGCAATTTTTCCATTGCTTCAACATTCACGTGTTCAATTTCAATCGTAAGTAAGTCAACCTGCTTTCCGAAATTGTAAACGGTATCAAAATCTTTTAAGCTTCCATTAAAAAATTTAGTGCATAAATCTTTACAAGGTGCATTGGCATCGGGGTCAAGAATATAGGTGGAGATGTTTAGGTTTACAGCTTCCTGTATAAGCATTTTCCCCAATTGTCCTCCACCCAAAACGCCTAACTTGAAATTATTGTAAAACGGTTTGCTCATGCTGCAAAAGTAAAAAAATTACCACCCTATCTAAATCTCGTCCAGTGAGGGAGACTTGACCAATTCCTACCATCTCAAAATTCAAAATAGATAGGGCTGCCACAACTAATCACCTAATCTATATCTTTACCGCCTTAAACAGCTAAAATATGAATGTTAATATAGTAAAACATGATGGGAAAAAGGCGCAGTCCGCAAGTGCCGTTCTTATCCGTAAAAATTCAGCACTGAATAATCTGAACCTGAACAAAGACGAAAAAGATTTTGTTGCTGCACAACTCAAGAACGATAAAAAATTCATCACATTAAACCGTTATAAGAGCGTTGTATTTCTCATTATTATTGACAAGAAAAATGACGCAAACGAAGAAAACGAACTGGCAAGAAAATCAGCCGACAAACTAATTAACCAACTGAATGATTTTAAACTAAAAGAAGTTGCTGTTTCAGCACCGGGCGAAAAAGTAGGGTTGGCTCTTGCATTTGCTGAAGGGTTGGCACTTGCGGGGTATCAATTTCTGAAATACTTTAAAGATGCGGCAGAGAGAAGCAACACGTTGCAAACGGTTTCTGTTGACCATAAAGATGTAAGCAAAGCACAATGCGATGAATTGAATATAGTGACAGAAGCTACAAATACAGCACGCACTTTAGTCAATGAACCACTGTCTTACCTGACAGCAACTGCTTTAGCCAATGAAATAAAAAAGTTGGGAAAACAAGCAGGCTTCAAAGTAGAAGTATTAGACAAAAACAGAATAGAAGCCCTGAAAATGGGTGGATTGTTAGCCGTTAATAAAGGAAGTATTGACCCACCAACATTTACCATTCTGGAATGGAAGCCTGCAAAAGCAAAAAATAAAAAACCAGTTGTGTTTGTAGGGAAAGGTGTTGTATTTGATACCGGAGGTTTAAGTTTAAAACCTACTAAAGGCAGCATGGATTTGATGAAAAGCGATATGGCAGGGGCTGCTGCTGTTGCGGGTTCAATTTATGCTATTGCAAAAGCAAAATTACCTGTTCACGTAATTGGTCTGGTGCCTGCAACGGACAATCGCCCTGACGGAAATGCCTATGCACCGGGCGATGTAGTGAAAATGATGAGCGGTTTAAACATTGAAGTATTAAATACCGATGCTGAAGGACGCATGTTGTTAGGAGATGCTCTTCACTATGCAAAAAAATATAATCCTGAGTTAGTGATTGACCTTGCAACGCTTACAGGTGCTGCAGTTGCTGCAATCGGCAAATATGGAATTGTGAGCATGGGAACTGCCAACGAAAAACAAATGAATAAACTGGCAGAAAGCGGAAACCGTGTTTTTGAACGTTTGGCTCCGATGCCTTTTTGGGATGATTATGCTGAGCTTTTGAAAAGCGATATTGCCGATATGAAAAACATTGGCGGTCCACATGCAGGTGCAATTACTGCCGGTAAATTTTTAGAACGCTTTACTGATTACCCTTGGATTCACCTTGACATAGCAGGCCCTTCATTTGTTGAGCAACGCGATAGCTACAGAGGAACAGGAGGAACAGGAGTTGGTGTACGATTGTTGTTCGATTTTGTAAAAAATCAATAATGAGTTCAGAAGAAAAAAGAATAAAAGTAGGCGTATCGCTTGGCGATATTAATGGCATTGGCCCGGAGGTTATTATTAAAACTTTTCTTGACCCGCGCATGCTGGAAATTTGCACGCCAATACTTTTCGGCTCCAATAAAGTAACTTCTGCACACCGCAGAATACTAGAGATAAATGATTTCAGTTTTAACCCGATTACAAAACCGGAAGAAGCCAATCCAAAGCGTGCCAACATTGTAAATATCTGGCAGGAAGAAGTGCAGCTGGAAATAGGCAAATCAACTCCCAACGGAGGAAAATATGCACTACTTTCATTAGAAGCAGCAACCAAAGCTTTGAAAAATAAAGAGGTGGATGTATTGGTTACCGGACCTATTAATAAGGATAATATACAAAGCGAGGCTTTTAAATTTTCGGGACACACCGAATACCTTGCCCAACAGTTTGAAGCAAAAGAACATTTGATGTTTATGGTAAACAGTAACCTGCGGGTTGGTTTAGTAACAGGACATATTCCATTAAATGAAGTCAGCAAATCCATTAGCACTGAAAAAATTATTGGCAAACTGAAATTGATGCAGCAAAGCCTGATTCAGGATTTTGGAATCAGCAAACCGAAAATTGCATTGCTATCGGCAAACCCTCATGCAGGCGACAATGGCTTACTTGGCAACGAAGAAAAAGACATTATTACACCAACGGTTAAACAGGCAATTGAAGCCGGAATGCTGGTATTCGGGCCTTATCCTGCTGACGGTTTTTTCGGTTCGGGCAACTGGAAAAATTTTGATGCGGTTTTGGCAATGTATCACGATCAGGGCTTGGTGCCTTTCAAGGCACTTTCATTTGATAGTGGTGTAAATTTTACTGCCGGCTTATCGGTTGTGCGTACCTCGCCCGACCATGGAACAGCTTATGATTTAGCCGGAAAAAACAAGGCTTCCGAAAATTCTTTCCGCGAAGCAGTTTACCTTGCCTGCGATATTTTTCGCCAACGTCAGGAGCATAAAGAAATTTCTGCAAATCCGCTAAAATTCAGCAAGCTGAAAAGGGATTATTAAGCCACATCCCAAGGCAGTGAGTAGGTCTTCACGTGCGTAAAGGCTTTCATGGTTTCAATCACGCCTTCTTTGTAACCTAAGCCCGAATCTTTTACGCCACCAAAAGGTGTCCATTCCAAACGATAGCTGGGTGCTTCGTTTACGTTTACTGTTCCGGTTTCCAGTTCGGTAATTACGCGTTGGATGGAAGGCCAATGATTACTCATTACTCCACCCGATAGTCCGTAAGAAGTATCGTTGGCAATTTGTATAGCTTCTGTCAATGTTTTAAAACGGATGATAGGAACAACAGGACCAAAGGTTTCTTTAGCACAAACCGGAAAATCATTTTTGGTGAAATCAAGAACCGTTGGAGCTAACAAAGCACCTTCTCTTTTATTTCCGCACAGAAGTTTTGCGCCTGCTGCAATGGTTTCGTTAATGCGTTTTTCAATTTCAATTGCCGATGCCTCGGTAATTACAGTTCCCATGTCAGTGTCTTCGTTGTATGGGTTTCCGTATTTTATTTTACTCACCTTGGCAGCAAGTTTTTCTGCGTATTCATCTGCAATTTCTTCATCCACCAGAATACGCCTGATGGCTGTGCAACGCTGAGCAGAATTTTTAAAAGTTCCGGCAATGGTAACATCTACTGCTTCATCAATATCAGCATCGTGCAAAACAAGAAAGGCAGAACTTCCGCCCAACTCCAACACCAACTTTTTGTAGCCAGCCGTTTGTGCAATATGCTTGCCGATGGAGCTGCTTCCTGTAAATGAAACCATACTGACTAGGGGATGAGTAACCAACATATCACAAGTTTCCTGAATTGGACCGTTTACCACATTCAGCATATTGGGCGGCAAACCGCAATCCAAAGCCAGTTGTGCAAAATAATAAGCGCAAAGCGGAGCTTTTTCAGATGGTTTTAAAATCACCGTGTTATTGGTGGCAATGGCAGGAGCAATTTTATGTGCCACCTGATTCATTGGGTGATTAAAAGGCGTAATGGCTGAAATTAAATTCAACGGGTAGCGCATCGTATAAATTCTGCGCGGACGGCCGTTTTTAGTAATGTCGCAAGGAAAAACTTCCGAGTCGTCATCCAATGCTTTTGCTGCGGAGAAGCGTAAGACATCGCTTACACGTGAAGCTTCGTATGTTGTGTCTTTCAGGCACAGGCCGGTTTCATCGGTAATTATTTTGGCAATCTCATCGGTTTTTGTGTCGATGACTGCAGCCATTTTATTCAGAATATTGGAGCGTTCATACCGGGTAAGATTAATTTTGGTGGCATGCGTTTGCTGAATAACCTTTTCTAACTCTTTGGGCGTAATCAAAGATACCCGACCAACTACTTTTCCTGAGTAGGGGCTATGAATGGATAGCCATTCGCCCGAAAATTCTTGTTTCCCGTTGATAATACTTCCAAATTCAAGCATATTTTTTCTTTTTGATGAATGACAAAAATAGATGTATTTGTTTCTAAAGCGCAGGTGCATTAAAAACTTCAATAAAACTTAACAAACCTTATATTAAATTCTGCGTATGCGTTCTGTTTATTAAGGAATATAGTCTTCCATGACTTTGTGTAACCGATTTTTAGTGAATATTAAACGTACAAATTATTTTAAGGAGTGCTTAGTTCTTGCACTTGCTTTTTTAGGTTATTTGTCAGAAACCAAAGCCCAACTTACCGTTCAGGAAGCCGCCAACCAAACCGGTGTAGAGAATTTGGTCAACAATGTGCTGCTAAATTCCTGTATCAACATTTCAAATATCCAATATACAGGGGCTTTCAGAGCAATCGGTTCTTTTAACGGAACAGCCTCAAATCTTGGATTAAACACCGGGATAATAATGACAAACGGGCGTGCAAACAACGCTCCGGGCCCAAATAACATTGCTAATCGCTCAACAAACAATGGCTTGGCAGGAGACGCACAATTAACTTCCATTGCGGGAACCAATACGTTTGATGCAACCATTTTAGAATTTGATTTCATTCCGTACTCTGATACTATTCGCTTCGAATACATTTATGCTTCAGAAGAATATAATGAATATGTGGGTTTATTTAACGACCCGATGGCTTTTTTCATCAGTGGCCCCGGATTTGGAACGCCTTATAACATGGCGCGAATACCCGGCACAACCACTCCGGTTTCTATCAACACTATTAATAACGGGTATTCACCAACCTGCCCGGCAACAGGGCCTTGCGTAAACTGTGCTTATTATTTTGATAACTGCGGAGGAACCACCGTTCAATACGATGGATTTACAACTCCTATGACAGCATTTGCAGTTGTGCAGCCTTGTCAAACATACCATATAAAAATTGCCATAGCAGATGCATTAGACAGAATTTATGACTCTGCTGTATTTCTGAAAGCGGGAAGTTTTACTGCGGGCGATGTGGCAAACGTTGAATTAGGAACAACTGTTAGTGATATTTTAGAAGGTTGTCCGGGCGCAGGCTTTACCTTTACAAGACTTGACAGCAGCGACAACAGTCAACCTGTTATCGTGAATTACACGCTTTCGGGAACGGCAACCAACGGAACAGATTACAGTACGATTTCAACTACCGTTACCATACCTGCCGGACAAAATTCAACAACTCTAAATCTGAATGCATTAGCTGACGGAACAGCCGAAGGAAGCGAAACGGTTACTGTAAGTCTGAGCAGTTCAGGATGCAACTGTTCAGCACCGCCAACTGCTACAATTAATATTCTCAATAATACTTTGCTCACTGCAGGTTCATCGGGCGGTGATACTATTTGCCTTGGTGATGCAGTAACGCTTTCAGCAATTGCTGCAGGCAGTCAGGGGCCTTACGCTTACAGCTGGAATAATGGAGCAGGCTCAGGAAGTTCTGTAAATGTTTCGCCAACTACAACAACTACTTACACCGTAACTATTAACGATGTCTGCAATGGACAAACTGCAACAAGCCAACAAACTGTTACGGTTATTCAACCCGGATTTACAGTTTCGGGTGGCTCACCACAATGTCTGAACGGAAATTCATTTACGTTCACCAACACCGGCTCAAGCGGTCCGGGAATTAATCACACCTGGGATTTTGGAGATGCGAGCGGAACAGTTAGTACTACCAATTCAACGCATACTTATGTATCAGCAGGAACATATACAGTAACACATACCATCACCAGCGGAGGCTGCACATCAAGCACAACTGCAACTATTGATGTTGTTGGTTCGCCAACGGCTGTGATAACAGGTGATAATAGTTTTTGTAATGGAATTAGTACAGTTCTTTCTGCGGCAAGTTCAACTCCCGGTTCGGGTGTGATTACTTCTTATCAGTGGCAACTGAACGGTGTGAATATTGGCGGTGCAACTGCATCAACCTACACTATTACAAGTGCCGGAAATTATACGGTTGTAGTTACCAACAGCAACTCGTGTTCCACAACATCTGCGGTATTTGTAGTCAATTCGTCCAGCAATCCTACTGCGGCAATATCAGGAACAAACAGTTTCTGTTCAGGAAATAACAGTGTGTTATCAGCTGCCGGTTCAGTTCCTGGCTCCGGCACAATTGCTTCGTATCAATGGCAATTGAATGGCGTAAATATTGGCGGAGCAACTGCAGTTGACTATACCGCAACTGCAGCAGGAAATTACACCGTTACTGTTACAAACAGTTTTGGATGTAATGCAACTTCTCCTGCATTCAGTGTTACGGTTTTTGCAAATCCTACAGCAACAATAACAGGAAATAATTCATTCTGCACAGGGGGTAGTGCGGTTCTTTCAGCAGCAAGTTCAATCGCAGGTTCAGGAACAATTTCTTCGTATCAATGGCTACAGAGTGGAAGTATTATTGGTGGCGCAACAACTGCAACCTACAACACAACTACGTCCGGAAATTATTCTGTCATCGTTACTAATTCTAACGGATGTTCAGATACTTCTGCCATTTGGACTGTGAGTGAATTTTCAAATCCAACTGTTACAATTTCATCTTTTACCAATGTTGCCTGTTCGGGAAATAATGATGGAACTGCAAATGCGGTTGCTTCGGGTGGCTCAGGGGTTTACACGTATCTATGGCAACCGGGCGGACAAACAACTGCCGCTCCAACTACACTTTCACCGGGAGTCAACACAGTTACAGTGACAGACGGAAACGGATGTACTGACACAACTTCTGTTACTATTCTGGTGAATGATAATATACCGCCTGTTGCGGTTTGTCAGAATATAACAGTGTTCTTAAATCCTCTGGGAACTGCGAGTGTAAGCGGAACGGATATTAATAATGGCTCAAGTGACAACTGCGGAATTGCTTCCATGACAGTTACTCCCAATTCATTTGATTGCAATAACCTTGGTGACAACAATGTGGTGCTGACAGTAACGGATGCAAGCGGGAATTCATCAACATGTACAGCAGTAGTTACCGTTGAATACAGCAATCCTCCTGCTCCTAATTGCGGGAATGTAACCGTTTATGTTTCCACAAGCGGAACCGTTTCAGTAGATCAGAATGATATTATCACCAACTTAAATTCGCTTTGCGGAATTAGTTCGATTGAATTGTCGCAAACAGATTTTGATTGTTCTAATCTGGGGGCAAATACAGTTGACCTGACTGTGTTTTACTCTCCCACCGATTCGGCTTCATGTTCTGCAACAATTACAGTTATTGATACTATTAATCCTGTTATTCTGAATTGTCCCGGTGATATACAAGTAACGCCAAACCTTGCGGGTTGTGTGGCTTCTGTAAATTGGACAGCACCACAAATTTCAGACAATTGCAGTTACACGGTTTCAAGTTCACATACATCCGGTGATGTATTTCCGGTTGGAATAACATCAGTTAGTTATGATGTTACTGATCCATCGGGAAATATGGCACAATGTCAGTTTAATGTTGAAGTTCTTTCTATTCCTGTTTCATTGAATTTACAACCGTTAGTTTTTCAATGCGGTTATAACAACTCGTGTGCAGGCTCAGCAGATGGAAGTATTACTGCTGATGTAATTGGCGGTTGTCCACCCTATCAATATTTATGGAGTAATGGCGAAACAACAGGAACACTAAACGGGCTGAGTGCAGGACTTTATCAACTCACGGTTACGGATGCAAACGGAGGTACTGCATCAGCAAGTGTTACGCTTACAGAACCAGGTATTATTTCAACAACTTCGATTCAGCTTTCAACATACACAGGCGGTTTAAATGTTAGTTGCAACGGAGCCTTTGATGGAAGTATCAATGCAAGTTTTGCAGGTGGCGCTGATTGTGAAGCTTATGCGTATTCATGGACAGGGCCAAATGGTTTTGTTTCTGCAGATGAAGATATTTCGGGGCTTGAGGCAGGAAGCTATTTGCTGACTTTGACGGATGCAAACGGATGTACACATAACGAAACAGTTGTACTTACAGAACCAACTGCCATTTCAATTACTGCAAGTTCTATTGTTGATATTCCGTGTTTTGGATTGAATGATGGTGAAGCAACCGTGAGTGTTTCAGGCGGAGCTGCGCCTTACGGATATTTATGGAGCAACGGTGCAACAAATGCACAGACAACAGGCCTTGCAGCAGGAGCACAAACAGTAGTTGTTACGGACGCAAACGGTTGTGCTGACAGTTTGGAAATACAAATTCAACAACCTGTTGCAATAGATGCAGACATTCAGGTTGTTAGTAATTACAATGGTTTTGCAGTAAGCTGTTACAATTCAAGTGACGGTTTGGCAAGTGTAAGTGTTTCGGGTGGAAATTCACCGTACTCGTTGTTGTGGTCAACCGGTGAAACAACGCAAACAATAAGCAATCTTGCGGCAGGAATTTATTCTGTAGATGTTACTGATAACAGCGGGTGTACTACTAATGCAGCTATTCAGCTTGTTGCTCCGGAAGCTATCAGTTCTGTTTTTCAAGTTCAAAATCCGTTGTGCAATGGAACAGCAAATGGTGAGGCAGAAATAATTGTTTCGGGTGGAGTTGCAGCATATTCCTATTTGTGGTCAACGAGTGAAACAACACAACAGATTTCAAATCTTGCATCAGGGAATTATTCGGTTACGATTACGGATGCAAACGGATGTACAACAACAGATGATACCACACTAACAGAACCGGGATTGCTGGATGCAAGTGTGGTTGTGATTAACGATGTTTCGTGTTTTGGTTTAGCAGATGGTTCTGTTGATGTCTCGGTAACGGGAGGAACTCCGCAATACCTTTACACCTGGTCAAACGGCAGCACTGATGCGGATTTACAGAACTTAGTTGCAGGAACATATGAGCTTACAGTAAGAGATGCGAACGCATGTTCGGACACACTGATTGTAACTGTTTATGAGCCTGATGAGATAAGTATTACGGTTGCAAATCCAACAACAGTTTGTCCTGGTGCTGAAACGATTGTGAGTGCAGTTGTGAGTGGCGGGAACGGAAGTTATAGTTATGACTGGTCTAACGGGGGAAGCGATGCAAGTATTTCTGTTTTCCCGCAGCAGGCTTCTACGTTAGATGTTACCGTTACTGACGGAGAAGGTTGTTTTGCTTCTTTCACAACTATTCCTGTAACGGTTTATCCAACGCCTGTTGCTGATTTTGCAATAAGTGAGAATGCGAGTTGCTCTTACCCTGCTATTGTTTCAACTATTAACAGCAGCACGGGAGCAATAAATTATAACTGGAATGCAGGGAATGGTAATATCTATAACACTGTATCGCCTGTTTTGACTTTCAATAGTTTTGGCGTGTATAACATTACATTGATTGCAACCAATTCGTTGGGCTGCACGGATACGGCAACGCAAGTTTTTACAGGATATGAAAATCCGGTTGCAGCGTTTTCACTTTCTTCAACAGAAGGCTGCCCTGCGCTTTCTATTGATTTTACTGATAATTCAAGCGGAGTATTAGATTACCTCTGGAACTTTGGTGACAGTGTAACTTCTGTTTTGAGTAATCCTGTGCATACGTATTTTGAAGCAGGAGAATATGATGTTACGCTTGTTGTTACCGGTGCAGGTGGTTGTTCGGACTCAATAACTGTGAATAATGCTGTAACGGTTTTTCCTCAGCCTGTTGCAGGTTTTACGTGGGATTATGAAGACCCCTATGATCCGGACGGGCGGATTTTTTTCACTAATGCTTCGTCAGGAGCAACAAGCTATGACTGGACTTTTGGTGATGGAAACTCTTCAACTGAAACCAACCCGATTAATAATTACCAAAACCCCGGAAATTATTTGGTAACGCTTATAGCAGAGAACGGATATGGTTGCACCGATACTGCCCTGGAATACATAGAGCCTGAAATGGAAAACGGATTGTATGTGCCGAATGCTTTGATAAACGGGGAAGACGGGGAGGTTGGATTGTTTATGCCAAAGGGAAGAGGACTGGCTCAGTATGAATGTTCGGTATATGACAAGTGGGGGAATTTATTGTGGCAGAGTACGGCACTGGAAGATGGCCGCCCGGTTGAAGGCTGGGACGGAAGGCACCAGGGACAGGTGGTTCCGCAGGGGGCTTATGTTTGGTATATAACGGCTACGTTTGAAGACGGTCATATATGGCAAGGTTCAGCTATAGGCGAGGCGGAGAAAAAGAATATCGGTACGGTTACGGTGATACGGTAATTTCATAATTTTCTATTTTTGCGGGAAATAATTCCCCATGAGCGAAAATAATTCAACCCAATTTCAGGCAGAAATTGCCCGTCTCAATAAAATAATTAACGTTTTACTGGAACAAAATGATCAACTTAGAGGAATTTGTTCCCAATTAGAAGAAAAAGTAGCACTTCATTCCCTATCCGAGCAAGCAAAAAATACAAATCAAGCTACTGATAGGAATACCGATAGTGATTTGGGAATGAAGCAGCCGACTCATTCCACATCCTTAGAACAAGAGGGAGTAAATCAATCAACTCATTCCCTAAACGAACAAGAAAGTGGAATAAGTCAAAAACTTCATTCCCTAAACGAACAAACAATTGGAATAAACCAGCCTGTTCATTCCCCATCCTTAACACCTATTCCTTCCAATCAATTAATTCGGCCCGCATCCTCAGCAACAATTCCTGTAAATGAGGAAATGTATCCTTTGCCCGAAAAAACAGAGCCTTCCGAGCAGCTTATTTCAAAACTAAGTTCAAGCCTGCTAACTCAAAAACTGATACGTGCAGGCAGCGGCACGCCCCAGGCGGCTGCAAAATTGCTTATTCATTTTCATAACGGAGGAAGTGGCTTATACACAGAGCTTATACAACTAACCGGCTACTCACAAGGCGGTTTAGCCAAACTGCTTATGAACCTGCGCAGCAAAGACTTGCTGGTACGCGCCTCCTTTCAGCGCTATATTCTTACTCAAAAAGGGAAAAAACTGCTATACGAGGCAGTGGTTTGATATAAATTACAGATCAGGAATTGATCAATGCTGCTCAATGCTCATTTTCAGAGCAATTTTTTGCAGCGGTGTTTCGCCCTCAACGGGTTGAGCAGCTATTTTTTCTACAATATCAAGACCTTCTATCACTTCACCGAAAACGGTGTTGGCACCATCGAGGGTTGGGATGCCCCCAACTGTTGAGTAAGCTTGTTTTTGTTCTTCGGTGAATTTGTAATTCATGCGTTCACCAACTCTGTCCATTAAATCATAGGCTATAGTGTTGCCCAGAACAATGTAGAATTGTGATGGTGAAGAAAGTTTTTCGGGATTGGTAACATCGTCTTCGCGAACTGCTGCAAGTGCTCCTCGTTTGTGAAATTTTCCGGAAACAATTTCGGGCTGTAGTTTTTTTATTTCGCCTTCGTTTGCCATTTCCCCGCCCTGAATCAGGTGGTTATTTATGATGCGGTGAAAATTAGTTTCGTTGTATTTTCCTTGCTTGACAAGTTTTATAAAATTGTCGCGGTGGATGGGGGTTTCGTTGTAGAGTTTGATTTTTATTTCACCGTAGGAGGTTGAAATAACAACCACTGTTTCCTTCTGATTTTGGGCAAACGCGCAAGAGAAAACAACAAGAGTTGTGAGGAAAGAGAGTATGTATTTTAACATGTTGTTGAAATTGTCAGTTAATTGATGATGCTAAAAATGCAGACAAAATTTAATGGGTTTATACTGCAAATGCGATAATAAGTTTTGATTTTGTTTTGTGAGACAAACTTAGCGTGAAGAAATGGGGTAAAGGATTTTATGATGGTGTGTTTTTAACAAAGACGGGTTAATAAGAATTTGATTGTGAAATTTTAGCAGGTTACAAGACATTCATCTTTGCAAAAGGCTGTGTAATCATCAGGTTTAAGGCGTTGGTATAATACCTATGTCGTTTGTCGATGATTGCAGACTACAGCAGAACTTTTTTAATAGTTGAGCGTAAGAATGCGCCACCAGCAAAGATTTTATGCAATGATATGAGTTGTTTTTACCCGCCTACTTCCTCGATTACAAGCATATTTTCGTCTAAAAAAATAGCCGTATTAGTAGCGGTTATTTTTTGTTTCATCACTTTTTCGGGCAAGCAAACTTTTGCACAAACGCTGACTGTAACAGAGGCAACCAGCACAACGGATGTAAACAATCTGGTGAATAATACGCTGATTGGTTCTTGTGTTACTGTTTCTAATATCACTTATACCGGCATTTTCAGGGCAATCGGTTCGTTTGGAAATGGTGCGGGAGCAGGTAGTGTAGGTTTTGAATCCGGTGTTTTGATGACAACCGGGCGCTGCACTAATGCACCGGGACCTAACAATGCAGCTGACAGGGGAACAGATAACAGTCGGGCCGGTGATGCAACGTTGACTGCCGCGATTGGAACAGCAACATTGGATGCAACTGTTCTGGAGTTTGATTTTTTTCCGCTTTCAGACACATTACGTTTTGAATATGTATTTGCATCGGAAGAGTATCGCGAGTATGTGAATACTGCTTACAATGACGCATTCGGATTTTTTATAACCGGACCAGGCTATCCAACACCCACCAATATTGCTTTAATACCGAGCACCGCTCTTCCGGTAACAATTAATAATGTAAACAATGGTAACGTAGGTGCGGGAACTTGTCCGGCAACCGGACCTTGCGAGTATTGTGCATACTATTCGGATAACTGTTTGACAACAACAGCACGGGTGCAATATGATGCCTGGACAACTCCATTGACTGCATTTGCTTTAGTGCAAAAATGTCAATCGTATCATATCAAGTTGGTTATTGCTGACGTAGGAGACAGACGTTATGACTCTGGGGTATTTTTGAAAGCAAACAGCTTTTCAGGTGGTGCAGCATTGAGCGTAGACATTACCACCAACAGTAATCCAACAGGAGTTTGGGAGGGTTGTCAGGATGCCGGTTTTACATTTACTAAATTAAACGCAGGAGATTTAAATACACCTGTTACGGTTTCGTTTACTTTATCGGGCACTGCAACTTCGGGGGTGGATTATGCTGCGATACCAACTTCTGTTACTATTCCGGCAGGTCAGATGTCATCCACAATTTTGATTAATGCATTGCTGGATGGAATAGTTGAAGGGAATGAGACACTGATACTAACGCTTACAACAGCACCCTGCGGTTGCACAGCTCCACCGACTGCAACACTAACGATACAGGACAATACTACTTTAACGGCAACATCAACCGGAACGCAAACTATTTGTTTGGGACAAAGTGCAACACTGACAGCAACACCTTCGGGCAGCCAAGGCCCTTATTCTGTAAGCTGGAATAACGGAGCAGGAACAGGGACTTCGGTTACGGTTTCGCCCACCAACACCACTACTTATACAGCCACTATTTCAGATGTATGTAACGGACAAACGACAACACGCACTGAAACGGTAACTGTAATAAGATCGGACTACACGATAGGAACACCAAGCACACAATGTTTAACAGGCAATAGTTTCAGTTTTACACACACCGGTTCTACAGGAGGCGGTTTTTCTTATTCATGGAACTTTGGAGACGGGACTCCGGTTGTAAATACACAAAATGCAACGCATACGTATGCTGCGGGAGGAACCTATACCGTTACGCATACTACCAACAACGGTGTTTGTACTTCTACTTCCACCCAGACTGTTACTGTAAATGCCAACCCAACGGCAACAATAACCGGAACAAATAATTTCTGCACAGGCGGAAGCACGGTGTTATCTGCTGCAACTTCTACAGCCGGTTCAGGTTCTATAACCGGTTACCAATGGAGATTAGCGGGCAGCCCGATAGGCGGAGCCACCTCTTCGACCTATACTGCAACAGCGGGAGGAACCTATTCAGTTACTGTTACCAATTCCAATGGTTGTTCAACTACTTCAGGGAATTTTGTAGTTACAGTTAATGCCAACCCTACTGCCACCATAACAGGGACAGCATCATTTTGCACAGGAGGTAGCACAGTATTGTCGGCAGCTACTTCAACAGCCGGTTCGGGTTCAATAACAGGATACCAATGGAATTTAGCGGGCAGCCCGATTAGTGGAGCCACCTCTTCGACCTACACTGTAACAGCAGCCGGAACTTACTCGGTAACGGTTACGAACTCTAACGGGTGCTCCACAACTTCAGGAAATACAGTAGTTACTGTTAATGCAAATCCTACAGCTACGATTACAGGCGGCCCAACAACTTTTTGTGCCGGAGGAAGCGTTACGCTTTCAGCAGCTACCTCAACAGCGGGGTCGGGTTCAATAACCGGTTATCAGTGGAGATTAGGAGGCAGCCCGATTGGAGGTGCAACATCTTCGACCTATACAACAGGAACAGCCGGAAGCTACAGTGTTACGGTTACCAACTCCAACGGATGTTCAACCACTTCGGCAACAACAACGGTAACGGTTAATGCTAATCCTACAGCAATAGTTACAGGAACAAGCAGTTTTTGTTCGGGCGGAAGTACCATTCTTTCTGCTGCTACCTCAACAGCGGGTTCGGGTTCAATAACAGGTTACCAATGGAGATTAGCTGGCAGTCCGATAGGAGGAGCAACCGCTTCTACTTATACTGCAACTGCAGCGGGAACTTATTCGGTAATAGTAACAAACTCAAATGGCTGTACTAATACATCAGCTAATTTTGTAGTTACTGTAAACGCAAATCCAACAGCTACTATAACAGGAACGCCATCATTTTGTGCAGGTGGCAGCACGGTATTGTCGGCAGCTACCTCAACAGCAGGTTCGGGTTCAATAACAGGTTACCAATGGAGATTGGCCGGCAGTCCGATTGGCGGAGCTACTTCATCTACCTACACCGTAACGGCAGCCGGGACTTACTCGGTAACGGTTACTAACTCCAATGGCTGCTCAACAACTTCGGCAAATACGGTAGTTAGTGTTAATGCAAACCCAACGGCTACTATAACCGGAACAACTTCATTTTGTGCAGGAGGCAGCACTATTTTATCTGCTGCAACTTCAACTGCGGGTTCAGGTTCAATTTCAGGATATCAATGGGCATTGGGCGGAAGCCCGATTGGCGG
Source organism: Bacteroidia bacterium (assembly GCA_050186075.1). GTDB lineage: Bacteria > Bacteroidota > Bacteroidia > SXHM01 > SXHM01 > SXHM01. The sequence goes on along the minus strand of JBFWYU010000002.1, from coordinate 89,740 downwards.
AGCAACAGCATCTACTTATACTGCATCCGCAGCAGGAAACTATACAGTAACAGTTACCAATTCAAACGGATGTTCGACCACATCAGCTATTACAGTAGTTTCGGTTAATGCTAATCCAACAGCAACCATAACTGGTACAGCTTCTTTCTGTGCGGGTGGAAGCACTGTTCTTTCTGCGGCCACTTCAACAGCAGGTTCGGGCTCAATCACAGGATATCAGTGGAGATTAGCAGGTAGCCCGATTGGAGGAGCAACTGCTTCTACCTATACTGCAACTGCAGCAGGAACGTATTCAGTAACTGTTACAAATTCAAACGGATGTACAAACACTTCGTCCAATTTTGTAGTAACGGTAAATGCTAACCCTGTAGCCACTATTACAGGAACACCCTCTTTCTGCACGGGAGGCAGCACGGTGTTATCTGCGGCCACTTCAACAGCAGGTTCGGGAAGTATTACAGGTTATCAATGGAATTTAGGCGGCAGCCCGATTGGCGGAGCTACCTCTTCAACCTATACTGCATCAGCAGGAGGAAATTATACGGTAACGGTTACCAACTCCAACGGCTGCTCAACCACATCGGCAGTTACTACGGTAACGGTAAATTCAAATCCAACAGCAACTATTTCATCCACCACACCGGTAAGTTGTTCCGGTGGAAATAACGGAGCTGCTACCGTAACACCATCGGGCGGAACACCGGGCTATACGTATGACTGGACACCGGGAACACCAACAGGTGACGGAACTGCAACCATCACCAACCTTGCAGTTGGTTCTTATACCGTAACAGTTACCGATACGCGCGGTTGTATCGGCACAGCAACCGCTACTATTATACAAGATGACAATACACCTCCGACAGCACTTTGCAGTAATGTTACTGTTCCTTTAAGTGCGGGTGGAACTGCTTCTATTGTACCAGCGCAGGTTGATAACGGAAGTTCTGATAACTGCGGAATTGCGAGCATGAGTGTTACGCCTAACACTTTTACCTGTGCCAATGTTGGTGCAAATACAGTTACACTTATAGTTACGGATGTAAACGGAAACACGGCTTCATGTACCTCTACTGTTACGGTGGTTGATAATGTTCCTCCAGCAGCAGTTTGTCAAAACATTACAGTAAACCTGAATGCTGCGGGAACTGTTTCCATCACAGCTGCTCAGGTGAACAACGGAAGTTCGGATGCATGCGGAATAGCAAGCATGAGTGTATCACCTAATTCATTTACCTGTGCTAATGTTGGTGCGAACACAGTTACCTTGACAGTTACCGATGTAAATGGAAATGTTTCTACTTGCACGGCAACAGTAACAGTTGCAGATGTAACACCACCTACAGCGGTTTGCCAGAATATTTCGGTGAATTTAAATTCATCGGGAACAGCAACCATTACAGCAGCACAAATTAACAACGGAAGTTCAGATGCTTGCGGAATAGCTTCACTTTCAGTTTCGCCAAGTTCATTTACCTGTGCCAATACAGGAGCAAATACGGTAACACTTACAGTAACGGATGTAAACGGAAATTCATCAACTTGTACAGCAACTGTAACTATAAATGATGTTACGCCACCAACTGCAATTTGCACCAATATTACGGCTCAATTAAATGCTGCGGGAACTGTTACTATTGCTGCCGGTGATGTTGACAACGGAAGCACCGATGCATGCGGAATTGCCAGCATAACTGTTTCACCAAATACATTTAACTGTTCGCAGGTTGGGCCAAATACAGTTACACTTACTGTTACTGATTTAAGCGGAAATGTTTCAACCTGTACTGCAACAGTTACAGTAGTTGATCAGGTAGCACCAACTGCGATTTGCCAAAACATTTCAGTGAATTTAAACGCAGCAGGTAATGCAACTATTACTGCGGCTCAGGTTAACAATGGTTCTTCTGACAACTGCGGAATTGCTTCGCTGTCGGTTTCACCAAGCGCATTTACGTGTGCGAATGTTGGTGCCAACTCCGTTACTTTAACTGTTACCGATGTAAACGGAAACACCGCTACCTGCGCGGCTGTTGTAACGGTTAATGATGTAACACCACCAACTGTAGTTTGCCAGAATATTTCGGTAAATCTTGGTGCAGGCGGAACAGTTACAATTACCGGAGCGCAAGTGAATAACGGCAGCAGCGATGCATGCGGAATTGCTTCGTTAGCGGTTTCGCCCAATACATTTGATTGCTCAGATTTAGGAGCTAACACAGTTACCTTAACTGTTACGGATGTAAACGGAAACTCATCAACCTGCACAGCTACGGTTACTATTGTTGATGTTACACCTCCGGTTGCCAACTGCCAGAATATTACAGTAAACCTGAACTCATCAGGAACAGCAACGATAACAGCAGCACAGGTCAACAACGGAAGTTCGGATGTTTGCGGAGCGGTTACATTAAGTGTATCGCCATCATCATTTGCCTGTGCAAATGTTGGGGCCAATACAGTAACACTTACCGTTACTGACGGAAGTGGAAACACATCAACTTGTACAGCAACCGTTACTGTTGTTGATGTAACGCCTCCAACAGCAGTTTGTCAGAATATTACGGTTCAGTTAAATGCTGCGGGAACAGCAACGATAGCTGCAGCGCAGGTGAACAACGGAAGCTCGGATGCATGCGGAATTGCTTCGCTTTCGGTTTCGCCTTCTTCGTTTGACTGTTCTGATGTAGGAGCAAATACAGTTACACTAACGGTTACCGATGTAAATGGCAATACCTCTACCTGCACAGCAACCGTAACTATTCAGGATAATGTTGCTCCAACAGCAGTTTGCCAGAATATTACAGTAAACCTTAATGCTACCGGAAACGCAACTATTACAGCAGCACAAGTCAACAACGGAAGTTCTGACAACTGCGGAATTGCTTCGCTTTCGGTTTCACCATCTTCGTTTACTTGTGCGAATGTTGGTGCAAATACTGTTACGCTTACCGTTACAGATGTAAACGGAAATACCTCAACCTGCACAGCAACAGTTACAGTAAATGATGTAACCGCTCCAACTGCCATTTGCCAGAATATTTCAGTAAATCTGAACTCATCAGGAACAGCAACTATAACTGCCGCACAGGTTAACAATGGTTCTTCGGATGCATGCGGAATTGCATCGCTTTCGGTTTCGCCTTCTTCATTCACCTGTGCTAATGTTGGCGCTAATACAGTTACTTTAACCGTAACTGATAATAATGGAAACACATCAACCTGTAACGCTACTGTTACTGTAATTGATAATACAGCACCAACAGCAGTTTGCCAGAATATAACAGTAAACCTGAATTCATCAGGAACAGCAACCATAACAGCTGCTCAAATCAATAATGGAAGTTCTGACAACTGCGGAATAGCTTCGCTTTCTGTTTCACCTTCTTCATTCACCTGCGCAAATGTTGGCGCAAACACGGTTACATTAACTGTAACTGATAATAACGGAAACACAGCAACCTGCAGCGCAACGGTTACAATTGTTGATGTGACACCGCCAACAGCGGTTTGTCAGAATGTTAGCGTAAATCTCAACTCATCCGGAACGGCAAGCATAACAGCTGCACAAGTGAATAACGGCAGTTCAGATGCATGTGGAATTTTATCGCTTTCGGTTTCACCATCTACATTTAACTGCTCTAATGTTGGTGCAAATACGGTAACGTTGACGGTTACAGATGTAAATGGGAACACTGCAACCTGCACAGCTACAGTAACTGTAAATGATGTTATTCCGCCAACAGCAGTTTGTCAGAACGTAACCGTTAACTTAGATGCAGCCGGCAGCGCAAGTATTACAGCAGCACAGATAAACAACGGAAGTTCTGATAACTGCGGAATTGCTTCACTTTCAGTTTCGCCTTCTTCATTTGATTGTTCTGATTTAGGTGCAAATACGGTAACATTAACTGTAACCGATGTTAACGGAAATACTGCAACCTGCACAGCAACAGTTACAGTAGTGGATAATATTGCACCTACTGCAATTTGCCAGAATATTTCCGTGAATTTGAATTCATCAGGAACTGCAAGTATAACTGCAGCACAAATCAATAATGGCTCAACCGATAATTGCTCCGTTACTTCCTTATCCGTTTCGCCTTCTACTTTTAACTGTTCTAATGTTGGTGCAAATACAGTAACGCTTACTGTTACCGACCAAAGCGGAAATACAGCAACCTGCACTGCAACTGTAACAGTGAATGACATTATTCCGCCAACCGCAGTTTGCCAGAATATTACAGTTCTGTTAGATGCTACCGGAAACGTTTCTATAACAGCCGCACAAATTAATAACGGAAGCACCGACAACTGCGGAATTGCTTCGTTGTCGGTTTCGCCAAACTCATTTACCTGCGCAGGTGTAGGACCAAATCCTGTTACACTTACAGTTACGGATGTAAACGGAAATGTTGCAACCTGCACTGCAACGGTTACTGTTCAGGATAATGTTGATCCGATAGCTTTATGTCAAAATATCAGCATTGATTTAAATTCATCAGGAACGGCTACTATTCTTGCTTCGCAGATTGACAATGGAAGTTCCGATGCATGCGGAATTACTTCTATTACGGTTTCGCCCTCAGCATTTACGTGTGCGAATGTTGGTGCCAATACGGTTACCTTAAGTGTTACCGATGAAAACGGAAATACATCCACTTGTAACGCAACGGTAACTGTTAACGATGTTACACCGCCAACAGCAGTTTGCCAGAATATTACTGTTCAGCTGAATACTGCCGGAGCTGCAAGCATAACAGCCGCACAGGTGAACAACGGTAGTTCGGATGCATGCGGAATTGCTTCGCTTTCTGTTTCACCCAATACATTTACCTGCGCTAATATCGGAACCAATAATGTAACACTTACTGTAACCGATGTAAACGGAAATATTTCAACCTGCACGGCAACAGTAACTGTAGTTGATAATATTGCGCCAACAGCACTTTGCCAAAATATAACTGTTCAACTCAATGCCGGAGGAACTGCAACCATCAATGCTTCACAAATAAACAACGGTTCAACCGACAATTGCAGTATAGCTTCCATCACGGTTTCGCCTTCATCATTCACGTGTGCAAATGTTGGAGCTAACACGGTAACATTAACGGTAACCGATGCCAGCGGAAATTCATCAACCTGTAACGCAACTGTTACCGTTCAGGAAACTATTGCACCTACAGCCATTTGCCAGAATGTAACTGTAAACTTAAATGCAGCCGGAACTGCAAGTATCACCGCAGCACAAATCAATAACGGAAGTTTTGATAATTGCGGAATTGCTTCTATAACTGTTTCACCAAGTTCATTTACCTGTGCGAGTGTTGGCGCGAATACAGTTACACTGACGGTTACCGATGTAAACGGAAATGTTTCAACCTGCACAGCAACAGTAACGGTGGTTGATAACATTGCACCAACTGCAGTTTGTCAAAACATTACAGTTCAGTTAAATTCTTCAGGCACTGCAACTATTACCGCAGCGCAGGTTAACAACGCAAGTTCGGACAACTGCGGAATTGCTTCCTTGTCAGTTTCTCCTTCTACGTTCAACTGCTCTAATGTTGGTGCAAATACAGTTACATTAACAGTTACTGATGTAAACGGAAATGTTTCAACCTGTCTTGCAACGGTAACTGTTCAGGATAATGTTGCACCAACTGCGATTTGCCAAAACATTAGTATAAATCTTAATGCAGCAGGAACTGCAAGCATTACAGCAGCGCAAATCAATAACGGAAGTTCGGATAATTGCGGAATAGCTTTACTTGCCGTTTCACCAAATACGTTCAACTGTTCTAATGTTGGAGCAAACACAGTTACATTAACGGTAACCGATGTAAATGGAAATGTTTCAACCTGCACAGCAACAGTAACGGTAGTTGACAATATTGCTCCCACAGCAATTTGCCAGAACATCACTATTCAGTTGAACTCTGCAGGAGCCGGTTCAATTACTGCTGCGCAAATCAATAACGGAAGTTTTGACAACTGTGGAATTGCTTCACTTTCAGTTTCGCCTTCTGCGTTTAATTGCACAAATGTTGGAGCAAATACTGTAACGCTTACCGTTACTGATAACAACGGAAATGTTTCTACTTGCACAGCAACTGTTACAGTTCAGAACAATGTTCTGCCTTCAGTAGTTTGCCAGAATATTACAGTGAACCTGAGTGCAGGCGGAACAGTAAGTATCACTGCCGCACAAGTAAACAACGGCTCAAACGCTGCTTGCGGGTTGGCTTCGCTGACGGTTACTCCTTCAACTTTTAACTGCTCAAATGTTGGTGCAAATACTGTTACACTTACTGCGGTTGATGTAAACGGAAATACTTCTTCTTGCACAGCAACCGTAACTGTAAATGACATAACTCCTCCGGTTGCTGTTTGCCAGAATATTACTGTAAACTTAGATGCAGCAGGAACTGCAAGCATTACTGCAGCACAAATCAATAACGGAAGTTCGGATGCCTGCGGAATTGCTTCGCTTTCGGTTACACCAAACACGTTCAACTGTTCTAATGTTGGCGCAAATACAGTAACACTTACTGTAACTGATGTGAATGGAAATTCTTCAACCTGCACCGCAACAGTAACTGTAGTTGATAATATTGCTCCGGTTGCACAATGTCAGAATATAAGTGTTCAACTGGATGCAAGCGGCAATGCTTCTATAACAGCTGCACAAATTAACAATGCTTCTTCGGATGCCTGCGGAATTGCATCGCTTTCAGTTTCGCCTTCAACATTCACATGTTCTAATGTTGGAGCAAACACCGTAATTTTAACTGTAACAGATGTAAACGGAAATTCATCCACTTGTTCGGCAACAGTTACAGTTAGCGATAATGTTGCTCCGGTTGCACTTTGTCAAAGCATTTCAGTTAACCTGAATTCAGCAGGAACTGCAAGTATCACTGCAGCACAAATCAATAACGGAAGTTCGGATGCATGCGGAATTGCTTCGTTGGCAGTTTCGCCTTCAACCTTTACTTGTGCAAACATTGGCGCCAATATCGTTACGCTTACAGTAACAGATTTGAATGGAAACGTTGCAACCTGCACAGCTACTGTAACAGTAGTTGATAACGTTGCTCCGGTTGCAATTTGCCAGAACATTACCGTTGCCTTGAATGCTGCGGGAAATGCTTCAATCACTGCTGGACAGGTAAACAACGGTTCTTCCGATGCCTGCGGAATTGCTTCACTTTCGGTTTCACCTTCTTCATTTACCTGTGCTAATGTTGGCGCAAACACTGTTACACTTACAGTAACTGATGTAAACGGTAATGTTTCAACCTGCACAGCAACAGTTACAATTGTTGATAATACAGCACCGGTTGCTCTTTGTCAGAATGTAAGTGTTAACCTGAATGCAGGAGGAACTGCAAGCATCACGGCTGCTCAGGTAAATAACGGTTCATCTGATGCCTGCGGAATTTTATCAATAACAGTTTCTCCATCATCATTCACTTGTGCTAATGTTGGCAACAACAACGTAACACTTACAGTTACCGATATTCACGGAAATGTTGCTACCTGCTCGGCAATAGTAACTGTAAATGATGTAACGCCTCCAACAGCAATTTGTCAGAATATTTCTGTGGGTCTGAATGCTGCCGGAACAGCAAGTATTACTGCGGCACAGGTTGATAACGGCTCGTCTGATCTTTGCGGAATTGCAAGCATGACAGTTACACCTAATAGTTTTACCTGCACAAATGTTGGTACAAACACAGTTGTATTAAGTGTTACGGATATAAACGGAAACACCTCAACCTGTAACGCAACGGTTACAATAAATGATGTAACTCCTCCGACTGCGGTTTGTCAGAATATAACTGTTCAGTTAGATGCTACAGGAAACGCAACAATCAATGCAAATCAGGTAAATAATGGTTCTTCTGATGCCTGCGGAATTGCGAGCATGAGCGTTTCACCAAATACATTTAACTGCTCTAATGTTGGTGCAAACACCGTTACATTAACTGTTACCGATGTAAACGGAAATACTTCAACCTGCACAACAACAGTTACCGTTGAAAATAATGTTACGCCAACCGTAATTTGCCAAAATATAACAGTTTCATTAGATGCAAACGGAAATGCAGTAATCACAGCATCGCAGGTTAATAACGGTTCAAATGCTGCCTGCGGACTTTCATCACTTACGGTTTCACCAAACACGTTCACATGTGCAAACATTGGTCTGAACACTGTTACCTTAACTGCGGTTGATGTAAACGGAAATGTTTCTACCTGCACAGCACAGGTAACAATTACTGATAATGTTGCACCAAATGCGGTTTGTCAGAATATCACGGCTCAACTTGATGCTAACGGAACAGTTACTGTAACAGCAGGACAAATTGACAACGGTAGTAGCGATGCCTGCGGAATTGCAAACATGACCACTACTCCGTCATCATTTACTTGTGCAAACCTTGGAGCAAATACGGTTACATTAACAGTTACAGATAACTATGGAAACAGTTCAACCTGTACCTCAACCGTAAATGTAGTTGACAATATTGCTCCAACTGCATTGTGTCAGAATATTTTTGTAAACCTGAATGCCGCAGGAACAGCAAGTATTACAGCCGCACAAATCAATAACGGCTCAACAGATAATTGCAGTATTGTTTCACTGACTGTTTCGCCTTCAACATTCACGTGTGCTAATGTTGGAGCAAACACAGTAACGCTAACTGTAACTGACCAGAGCGGAAATGTTTCAACTTGCACAGCAACAGTTACAGTTAATGATGTAACGTCTCCGGTTGCTAATTGCCAAAACATTACTGTGAATTTAAATTCAGCAGGAACTGTTTCCATAACTGCTGCGCAGATTAACAATAACTCAACCGATGCCTGCGGAATTGCAAGCATGACGGTTTCGCCTAACTCATTTACCTGCGCAGGTGTCGGTGCAAATCCAGTAACACTTACCGTTACTGATGTAAACGGAAATGTTTCAACTTGTTCCGCGATTGTAACGGTTGTAGATAATGTTCCTCCTGTTGCAACTTGCCAGAATATAACTGTTCAATTAGATGGTTCGGGAACTGTTTCAATTGTTCCTTCGCAAGTAAATAACGGTTCATCTGATGCCTGCGGAATTGCAAACATGACGGTTTCGCCTTCATCTTTCACATGTACAAATGTTGGAGCAAATACAGTTACGTTAACTGTAACGGATGTAAACGGAAACACTGCAACCTGTCAGGCTTTGGTGACGGTTCAGGATGTAACACCGCCAATAGCTGCTTGCCAGAATATAACTGTAGCGCTGGATGCAAACGGAAATGCAGTTGTAACGACTGCACAGATTGACAACGGTTCAAACGATAACTGCGGAATTGCTTCCATTACCCTTGACGGAAATCAATCGCAACTTGCTTTTGATTGCTCAAATGTTGGTGTAAATACAGTTACACTTACCGTTACCGATGTGAACGGAAATGTTTCTACTTGTACAGCTACAGTAACAGTTGAAGATAATGTTGCTCCCAATGCAATCTGTCAAAACATCACTGCACAATTAGATGCAACAGGAAACATCGTTGTAACGGCTGCACAAATCGACAACGGCTCAAACGACAATTGCGGAATAGCTTCCATCACCCTTGACGGCAACCAATCACAACTTGCATTTGATTGCTCAAATGTTGGCGTGAACACTGTTACGCTTACTGTAACCGATGTGAACGGAAATGTATCTACCTGCTCTGCAACCATAACTATACAAGATAATATTGACCCAACTGCAATTTGTCAGAATATCACGGTTCAGTTGGATGCAAATGGAAACGCAATTGTAACGGCAGCACAAATTGACAACGGCTCTAACGATAATTGTGGAATTGCTTCCATCACCCTTGACGGCAACCAATCACAACTTGCTTACGATTGCTCAAATGTTGGAGCAAATACGGTAACACTTACCGTTACCGATGTAAATGGAAATGTTTCCACCTGCTCTGCAACAATCACAATTGAAGACAATATTGCTCCCAATGCAATCTGTCAGAACATCACTGCGCAGCTTGATGCTACAGGCAATATAGTTGTAACATCTGCACAAATTGATAATGGCTCTAACGATGCTTGCGGAATTGCTTCTATCGTTATAGATGGTCAATCACAAATTTCTTATGACTGTTCAAATGTTGGTGTGAATACAGTAACGCTTACCGTAACAGATGTAAATGGAAATTCATCAACCTGCCTTGCAACTATTACTGTTGAAGACAATATTGCGCCTGATGCAATCTGTCAGAACATCACTGCACAATTAGATGCATCAGGAAACATAGTTGTAACTGCTGCACAAATCGACAACGGCTCAAATGACAATTGCGGACTTGCTTCTATCAGCCTTGACGGAGCACAATCACAACTTGCTTTTGATTGCTCAAATGTTGGAGTAAATAATGTAACGCTTACCGTAACTGATGTAAACGGAAATGTTTCTACCTGCTCTGCTTCAATAACTATTGAAGATGTTATTGATCCGATTGCAATTTGTCAGAACATCACGGTTCAACTAGATCAGACAGGAAATGCAGTTGTAACTGCTGCACAAATTGACAACGGTTCAAATGACAACTGTGGAATCGCTTCGATTACTATTAACGGACAATCACAAATATCATTTGGCTGCACAGATGTAGGATTAAACACTGTTACATTAACCGTAACCGATGTAAACGGAAATGTTTCTACCTGCTCAGCTGACATTACAGTTCTTGATAATGCCAGCACACCGCCAACTGCAATTTGCCAGGACATCACTGTTCAGTTAGATGCAAGTGGAAATGCCTCCATTCTTGCTGTTGACGTAGATGGTGGTTCATTTGATAACTGCGGTATTGCTTCAATGACTGTTAATCCATCAACATTCACTTGTGCGAATGTTGGAGCAAACACAGTTACCTTAACGGTTACAGATTTGAATGGAAACGTTGCAACCTGTACAGCAGCTGTAACTGTTGAAGACAATGTTGCTCCTGACGCAATCTGCCAGAACATCACCGCACAGTTAGATGCAACCGGAAACATTATTGTAACAGCTACACAAATTGATAACGGTTCAACCGATGCCTGCGGAATAGCATCTATTACTATCAATGGTCAATCTCAACTTTCATATAACTGTGGAAATGTTGGTGCAAATACAGTAACACTTACGGTTACAGATGTAAACGGAAACGTTTCTACTTGTACAGCAACAATTACAGTTGAAGACAATATTCTTCCAACAGCAATCTGCCAAAACATCACAGTTCAATTGGATGCAACAGGAAACATCATTGTAACTGCTGCACAAATTAACAACGGCTCAAACGACAACTGCGGAATTGCTTCAATCACATTGGATGGAGCTCAATCACAACTTGCTTTTGATTGCTCGAATGTTGGTGTAAACAATGTAACGCTGACCGTTACTGATGTAAACGGAAATGTTTCCACTTGCTCTGCAACAATCACAATTGAAGATAATGTTGCTCCGAATGCAATCTGCCAAAACATCACAGCTCAACTAGATGCAACAGGTAACATCGTTGTAACTGCTGCACAAATTGACAACGGCTCAAACGACAACTGCGGAATTGCGTCTATCACATTGGATGGAGCACAATCACAACTTGCTTATGATTGCTCAAACGTTGGAGTAAATAACGTAACGCTTACCGTTACCGATGTAAACGGAAATGTATCTACTTGCTCCGCAACCATAACAATTGAAGATAATATTGACCCGATTGCAATTTGTCAGAATATCACCGTTCAGCTAGATGCAAATGGAAACGCAATTGTAACGGCAGCACAAATTGACAACGGCTCAAACGACAACTGCGGAATTGCTTCCATCACCCTTGACGGCAACCAATCACAACTTGCATTTGATTGTTCAAATGTGGGTGTAAATAATGTAACGTTAACTGTAACCGATGTAAACGGAAACGTATCTACCTGTTCTGCTACCATTACTATTGAAGATAATGCCGGAACACCTCCAACTGCAATTTGCCAGGACATCACCATTCAGTTAGATGCAAGTGGCAATACCTCTATTCTTCCGATAGATGTTGACGGTGGTTCTTTTGACAACTGCGGAATTGCTACAATGACGGTTACACCGGATGCATTCGATTGCAGTGATGTTGGTGCAAATACTGTAACACTTACGGTTACAGATGTAAACGGAAATTTATCTCAATGCACAGCAACAGTAACAGTTGAAGATAGTGTTGCTCCGACAGCAATTTGTCAAAACATAACAGTTCAATTAGATGCTACAGGAAACGCAACTATTGCTCCCGGTGATGTGGATAACGGAAGCTCTGATGCCTGCGGTATAGCAAGTATTACTGTTTCACCAAACACATTCACTTGCGCAAACATTGGTGCGAACACAGTTACATTAACAGTTACCGATGTAAACGGAAATGCATCAACCTGCACTGCAACTGCAACAGTTGAAGACAATGTTAACCCGGCTGCAAACTGCCAGAACATCACCGTTCAACTAGATGCAACAGGAAATGCAAGCATCACTGCTGCACAGGTGGACAACGGTTCAAGCGATGCCTGCGGAATTGCTTCTATGACGCTTTCAACTTCTTCATTCAGCTGCGCAAATATTGGTTCTAATAACGTAACACTTACTGTAACCGATGTAAACGGAAACGCTGCAACATGCGCTGCTGTGGTAACGGTTGAAGACAACATTGCACCAACTGCAATTTGTCAGGATATTTCAGTTCAATTGAACCCTGGTGGTTCTGTTACAATTACTGCTGCTCAGGTAGATAATGGTTCTACAGATGCCTGCGGAATTGCTGCAATGACCGTCAATCCTTCAACATTTACTTGTGCGAATGTTGGAGCGAATACTGTAACTCTGACTGTAATTGACAACAACGGAAACCAAAGCACTTGTACAGCAACTGTAACAATTCTTGATAACAATAATCCAATTGCACTTTGTCAGAATATAACGGTTCAGTTAGATGCAAACGGTAATGCAACAATAACCGCTGCTCAGGTGGACAACGGTTCAGGTGATCAGTGCGGACCGGTTACATTAAGTGTTAATCCTTCTTCATTTGACTGCTCGAACATTGGTGCAAACACAGTAACATTAACGGTGACCGACCAAAGCGGAAACACTGCAACCTGCACAGCAACTGTAACTATTCAGGATAATGTTGACCCTGTGGTGATCTGTCAAAATATCAGTGTTGAATTAGATGCAAACGGACAGGTTGTTATTACTGCCGCACAAATTGATAACGGAACAACTGATAATTGCAGCACCACTTCTTCGGGATTAACATTCAGCTTGAGTGAAACTGCATTTGATTGCTCAAACATTGGTGCAAACACAGTTACCTTCACTGCAACCGATGCTTACGGAAATTCTTCAACATGCACAGCAACCGTAACTGTTTCTGATACTGTTTCACCTGTTGTAGTTTGTCAGAATATTACCGTTGATTTAGATGCAAACGGAAATGCTGTAATCACTGCTGCGCAGGTTGACAACGGTTCTGCTGATGCCTGCGGAATAGCTTCCATGACAGTTTCGCCTTCAACATTTGATTGCTCAAACATTGGCGCAAACACAGTTACCTTAACTGTAACCGATAACAACGGAAACTCTTCTACGTGCACAGCTACCGTAACAATTGAAGACAACACTGCACCTGTTGTGGTTTGCCAGAACATCACTGTTCAATTGGATGCTAACGGTAATGCAGTTATTACAGGATTAGACATTGATGGCGGAACAACCGACAACTGTTCAACTTCAGGCTCAGGTTTAACATTCAGTGCAAGTCAAACCGCATTTGACTGCTCAAACATAGGAGCAAATACAATCACATTAACCGTAACGGATGCTTATGGAAATTCTTCTTCGTGCGATGCAACGGTAACTGTTGCCGATACTGTTTCACCAAATGCAATTTGTCAGAATATCACGGTGCAGTTAGATGCAAACGGAACGGTTACTATTTCAGCAATAGACATTGATGGTGGTTCAACCGACAACTGCTCAGACATCAACTCAGGATTAACATTCATTGCAAGCCAAACAACATTTAATTGCTCGGATGAGGGTGTGAATACTGTTACTTTAACCGTTACCGATGCTTACGGAAATTCTTCAACCTGCACCGCTACTGTAACTGTTGAAAATAACATTACACCTGCTGTTGTTTGCCAGGACATCACTGTACAGTTAGATGCAAGCGGTAACATTGTTATTACAGCCGCACAGGTTGATGGTGGAACAAATGCTGCCTGCGGAATTGCTTCACTCTCTGTTTCTCCTTCTTCATTTGATTGTTCAAATGTTGGTGCAAATACCGTTACACTTACTGCAACTGATAACTCTGGCAATGTTTCTACCTGCACAGCCACAGTAACTGTTCAGGACACAATCAACCCAACTATTGTTTGTCAGAACATCACGGTTCAATTAGATGCAAACGGAAATGCAGTTATCACAGGAATTGACCTGGATAACGGAACAACCGACAACTGCTCAACTTCTGGTTCAGGATTAACTTACACTGCAAGTCAAACTAACTTCGATTGCTCAAACATCGGAGCAAACACAGTAACATTAACGGTGACCGATGCCAACGGAAACTCTTCTTCTTGTGATGCAGTTGTAACAATTACCGATACTGTTTCACCTACTGTAATTTGTCAGAGCATCACTGTTCAGTTAGATGCAAACGGTAACGTAGTTATCACAGCAATAGATGTTGACAATGGTTCTTCTGACAACTGCTCAACACCAGGCAACGGTTTAACTTACGCTATCAGCGATACAGATTTTGACTGCTCAAATGTTGGTGCAAACACCGTTACCTTAACTGTAACAGATGCTTTCGGAAATTCATCTTCCTGCACAGCAACAGTTAATGTAATTGATGATGTTGACCCGATTGCTCTTTGTCAGGACATCACCATTCAATTGGATAATAGCGGACAAGCTACAATTGATGCTTCGCAGGTAAACAACGGTTCTTCTGATAATTGCGGAATTGCATCAATGACTGTTAATCCGAATACCTTCACGTGTGCGGGTATCGGTGCAAATCCTGTAACATTAACTGTAACCGATGTAAACGGAAATGTTTCAACCTGCTCGTCAATAGTAACCATTCAGGATAATGTTGACCCAATTGCAATTTGTCAGGATATCACAATAGATTTAAATGCAAACGGCAACACTTCTATCGTTCCTTCACAGGTTGATAACGGTTCAAATGATGCCTGCGGCATTGCTTCAATGACAGTTTCACCAAATACATTTGATTGTTCAAATGTTGGTGCAAACACAGTAACATTAGTTGTTACCGACATGAACGGAAATGTGGATAGCTGCACTTCTGTGGTAACAGTGAATGATGCAACTGCTCCGAACGCAATTTGCCAGAACATCACCGTTGCTCTTGACTCAAATGGTGTGATTTCAATCACTGCTGCACAAATAGACAACGGCTCAACAGATGCCTGCGGAATTGATACCATGACGGTTTCTGTTTCTTCGTTTGACTGCTCAAATGTTGGAGATAATCTGGTAACTTTAACAGTTACCGATGTGAACGGAAATTCCGACAACTGCTTTGCTACAGTTACCGTAACGGATGTAATTGCTCCTGAATTTACATTCTGCCCTGCCGACATTACAATACAGCCTGACAGCTCTAACTGCAATCCTTCTGTAACATGGACTACTCCTGTTGCTGCTGATAACTGCGGTGTAACTTCATTCACAAGCAACTTCCAGTCAGGAAACACGTTCCCTGTCGGAACTACAACAGTAACTTACACCGCTGTTGATGCTTCAGGAAATTCAACAACCTGTTCGTTTGATATAAATGTTCTTGCTAACCCATTGCTGATAGCTGCGGTTGCAGACACATTCAACTGCGGATACAATGTTGCCTGCAACGGAAATGCTGACGGAAGCGCAACAGCATTGCCTGCCGGAGGTTGTATGCCTTACACTTACTTGTGGAGCAACGGACAAACTTCACAAACTGCAACAGGCCTTTCTGCAACAAACTATTCGGTAACTGTTACCGATGGTCTCGGAAATGTTGCAACAACAACTATTACTCTAGCCGAACCTGCACCGCTTGCAGTTGACAGCTTAACAAGTCCTGTAAATTCAGGAGGCTGGAACATCAACTGTGCAAATACAAACAACGGTATCATCAATCTTGCTGTAAGTGGTGGTGCTGATTGTGTGGACTATAGCTACGCATGGACAGGGCCAACCGGCTTCACTTCAACGGATGAAAATCTTACCTTGGTTTTCGCAGGAACATATTATGTAACTATTACGGATGTAAACGGTTGCTCAATTCAGGACAGCATTACACTGACAGAACCGCCATTGCTCGAAGTAAATCTTGTTGACCAGCAGGATGTAAGTTGCAATGGATTGTCAGACGGTTCTGCAACAGTTGAAGCAGTTGGTGGCGCAAACGGATACCAATACCTGTGGAGCAACGGAGTAACTACTGCAACAGCTGATAGTCTGGAAGCCGGTATTTACTTTGTAAGCGTAACAGATAACAACGGATGTATTGCATCAACCAATGTAATTATTGGCGAACCAAATCCTCTTATTGCTTATACAACTGTAACTTCAGATTACAACGGTTCTGATGTGTCCTGCTTTGGTGATGCTGATGGTATTGCCGAAGTATTGGTTAACGGTGGAACTCCGGGATACACTTTCCAGTGGTCAAACGGTTCTACTGATTATTTTGCAACTGACTTAACTGCCGGAACCTATTTTGTAACAGCAACGGATGCCAACGGATGCGACACCACTGTTTCTGTAACATTGGTTGATCCTCCTGTATTAACTGCCGACACCCTTTCCGTAATTGAACCTTCCTGCAACGGTGCAGCTAATGGTAGCGCAACGGTTCAGGCTGCTGGCGGAACTCCGGGTTATTTCTACTACTGGTCAAATACACAAACAGGTGCAACAGCTACAGGTCTTGTTTCCGGAACGTATACAGTAACCGTTTCCGATACCAACGGATGCAATGTAATTCTTACCGTTATCGTTGGCGAGCCACAGCCTCTTGAAATTACTTCTTCAAACATTAATGTAACAGATGTAAGTTGCTTTGGTGGAAATGACGGTGCTATTGACATAACTCCTACAGGCGGAACTGCTCCATACACTTATTCATGGAGTACAGGCGCAACAACAGAAGACATTTCTGCATTGATTGCAGGTACATACATTATTACCGTAAGCGACTCGCTCGGTTGCGATACTACCATCAGCATTGTAGTGAACGAGCCTGCTCAATTAGTGGCAACTATTTCTTCAACTGTAAGTCCTTCGTGCAACGGAAACGCTAACGGAACTGCTACTGTTGATGTAACTGGCGGAACGCTTCCTTATACATATCTCTGGAGCAATGGACAAACATCTGCAACTGCAACTAACCTCGCAGCTGGAACACATATTGTTATTGTAACCGATGCAAATGGTTGCAGCGATACAGCTCAGGCTGTAGTTGTAGATCCTGTTACGCTGACCGTAAGCGCTGATGTAACTTCCGATTTCAATGGCGAAGATGTAAGCTGCTTCGGTGCAAACAATGGTATTGTAACTGCAACACCTGTTGGCGGAACTGCTCCATACACGTATCTGTGGAGCAACGGACAAACAGGTGCAGTGGCCTCTAACCTATTTGCCGGAACCTATATTGTAACAGCAACCGATGCTAACGGCTGCTCTGCTACCGATACTGTTGATGTGGTTGACCCTGCACAACTCACAGCGGTTATCAGCAATACTTCTACTGTAAGTTGCAGCGGGCAAGCTGATGGTTCTGCAACAGTAAACGTAACTGGCGGAGTTGCTCCTTATACTTACTCATGGACCAACGGACAAACTACACAAACTGCAACAGGCCTTGCCTTCGGCATTCATCAGGTAACAGTTCTGGATGCCAACGGTTGCTCACAAACTGTATTTGCCGACATTACCGAACCACCAAGCTTAACTGCATCAGTTATCTTTATTCTTGATGTTACCTGCAACGGTGGCAGCAACGGTGCCGGATTTATTGATGTGGTGGGCGGAACTGCTCCTTACACTTACTTATGGTCTGACGGAACAACAACGGAAGACCTCAACGGTGTTGGTGCCGGTGATTACACCGTTCAGATTACCGATGCAAGTGGTTGCGATACCTCATTAAGTCTTGTTATTACTCAACCTACTGCAATGGTTGCAATGGTTGATCAGGTAAATATTAATTGTGCCGGTGGTAACACAGGTCAGGCAACAGCTAACGTTACAGGTGGTGTTCCCGGATACACTTACCTATGGGATAATGGAACTACTACTCAATCGGTTGACAGCTTATCTGCCGGATTACACTCTGTTACAATACGTGATGCAAACAACTGTATCACCATTGTAAACTTTGTAATCACCGAAAATTCGGTACTCTCTGCAGGCAATGTGGATGTAAACAATGTAACCTGCAACGGAGCAAATAACGGAAGCATCAGCTTCGATGTTGCCGGTGGCAATACTCCTTATACCTATTCATGGAGCAACGGACAAACTACTGTTCCTGCAATAAATCTTGTGGCCGGTGATTATTCAGTAACCGTTACCGACTCCACCGGATGCGCACTTAATCTCTCATTCACAGTAAGCCAACCAGCCGACCTTGTACCTGCAATCACAAACGTTGTTCAACCTGCTTGCGGAGGTTCTGCAACAGGTATTGCAACTGTTGGTGTAACGGGTGGAGTAACACCATACACTTTTGCATGGGATAACGGACAAACAACAGCAACTGCTACAAACCTTACTTCAGGAATTCATACAGTTGTAGTAACCGATGCAGCGGGATGCGCAGACAGCACAACCGTTACCATCATTGCTCCGGGTAATATGTCAATTATATTGGCAGGAAGTTCACAGCCTACCTGCTTCGGTGGTGCAAACGGAACTGCTACCGTTCTTGTAACAGGTGGAACATTACCTTACACCTATGATTGGACACCAAGCGCAAACACAGGCTCAACGGCAACAGGTCTTTCTGCAGGAATTTATATAGTGGTAGCTTCTGATGCAAACGGATGCGCTGCTTCGCAAACCATCACCATCACTCAGCCTTCGCAGATAGTTGCTGATATCAACAGCATCGGAAACGTAGTTTGTGCAGGCGACAGCGTTACCATATCTGCAACGGCAACCGGTGGCAACGGAGTTTATACCTACACCTGGAACAACGGTCTTGGCAACGGTGCTTCTCACATCGTATTGCCTTCAGTACCTACAACGTATGTAGTAAGCGTAACCGATGGACTTGGTTGCTCAGGAACTCAGGACAGCGTAACGGTAACAATCAGCGCACCTCCGGTTGCTGCATTCACAGTGCTTTCTTCAAACACGTACTCTTGCACGTATCCTGTAACAGTTGATTTCACCAACACTTCAACCAACGCAGTTTCTTATTCATGGAACTTCGGCAACGGAACAAATGCAACTACAACCAACGGACAAGCAAGTTTTGACTCGACAGGAACTTACACAGTTGTATTAACTGCAACTTCAGCAAGTGGCTGTGTTGATACTGCAGTTTATGTTTACAATGTATATCCTGCACCTATAGCTTCTTTCTCACTCAGTGGAAATTCAGGTTGCGCTCCTTACACAGTATCATTCACCAACAATTCTATTGACGGTGTTACTTATTACTGGAGCTTCGGTGATGGCGATACTTCAATGCTAAACAACCCTTCACACACCTACGAAGTTCCCGGAACTTACAATGTTACGCTGATAGTCAGCGGTGGAGGTATCTGTAACGATACACTTGAATTAACTTCTGCTGTAACTGTGTTCCAGACTCCGGTGGCCGACTTCACTTCTGATTATTTCAATGTTGTTGACCCTGACGGACAAATTCAGTTCACCAATCTTTCAACAGGAGCAACAACTTACGATTGGGATTTTGGTGACGGACAAACTTCAACGCTTACAGACCCGATAAACAATTATGCCGAGAACGGTGAGTTTGATGTAACACTAATCGCTTACAGCGGTGCAGGATGTTCCGATACCATTATTCAAACAGTTGAAGTGGAACTCTTCAAAGGATTGTTTATGCCAAATGCTATGATTGTAGGTGGTGATGGTGACTTCGGATACTTCTTACCAAAAGGTATTGGCGTAGCAACTTACCAGTGTATGATATTTGACAAGTGGGGTAACCTCCTCTGGGAATCAAGCAAGTTAGTAGATGGCAAACCGGTTGAAGGCTGGGATGGCAGATACAACGGAGTTGTTGTTCCTCAAGGCGCTTACATCTGGAAAGCCGATGCAACCTTTATGGACGGAACCACCTGGGAAGGTATGGAATACGAGAACGGCCGCTTCAGCAACACCGGAAACGTAACCGTACTGGAATAAAATTTTCAATCCCGCGTCTGTTTTTTGCGAGAAGGCAGGCACAAAAAAAGTCCATCGGAAACGGTGGACTTTTTTGTTAGTCAAAGAATTATCAAATTCTATTTATTTTTACTTTAAATTATTTACAACAATGAATCAACAGCTATCCCTTATAATGTTTTTTTTCACATGCTATTGTCATCCCGCTTTAGCGCAAACAGATGGTGAGTTAGATAACACTTTTGACAGTGATGGAATTGTTGTTACAGATTTTTTTACAAAAAATGATCGTGTCAATTCTGTAGCAATTCAAGATGATGGAAAAATTATTGTAGGAGGTATGGCACTTCTTCAAGATATTAGTGAGTTTGCATTAGCAAGATATAATGAAGATGGTTCACTCGATTTATCATTCGGGAATGCAGGAAAAGTTGCAACCATTTTTAACAATGTAAAAGACGAAGCAACTGCAATTGCAATTGAAAGTGAAACAGGAAAGATAGTTGCGGCAGGCTATAGCATGAGTCATGGTGATGCAAACAAAGGTGATATTGCTATAGCAAGATATAATCCCGATGGATCTCTTGATAATTCATTTAGTGGTGATGGGAAATTAATAACTGTCTTAGGGACTATTCCTAGTGCAGCGTATGCATTAGGATTGCAAAGTGATGGTAAAATAGTTGTAGCAGGTATTGTATTTAATAATGGACAGTACGAGAATTTTGTAGTAATTAGATATAATAATGACGGCACTTTTGATAATACGTTCAACAGCGTTGGTGTGCTTTACATTGAATTAAGCCAAATGGATGATAGAGCAAATGCTCTGGTTATTCAAGAAGATGGCAAAATACTCATAAGTGGTTATTCTTATAATAATACTAATCCAAGTAATCAGTTTGCAATGGTTCGTATTAATCAAGACGGGTCTATAGATAACTCCTTTGGCATAAATGGAGTTATGACAACACACTTTGGATCCGTTGAAGATTATTCATATTCAATTGCTTTGCAGGATGACAACAAAATAATTCTAGCAGGTTATTCATTTAATGGTTCTCATTCAGATTTTGCATTAGCACGCTATAATGAGAATGGCAGTTTAGACAATACTTTTAGCGGAGATGGGCTTCTGACTACAAACTTTAATGGCACAAGCTTCGAGTCTATTTCATCTGTTATTATTCAACCTGACGGAAAAATACTAGCTGGCGGAGCTTCAACCGATGAAAGTCTTGTAGGTTTTGATTTTGCTTTAGCGAGATATAATTCAGATGGATCCCTTGATAATACATTTAGTTCAGACGGGAAGTTGATTACTCAAATAAGCACTAATATTAATGACCAGATAAACTCATTAGCCTTGCAGCAAAATGGAAATATCATCGCTGCTGGTTATTCATATGGTCCCTCTGGAATGGAGAACTTTACAATTACACGGTATCTCTCTCAGTTGAGCGTGGGTACAATCAATTTTTCAAATGAAAACCTCCGCGCAAATATTTACCCCAATCCTATAATAGAAGAATCAATTCTTGAATATAGTCTGACCACCAACGAGAAACTATCACTGTTTTTAGTCGATGTTGGAGGAAATATTGTGAAGACATTTTTTTCAGAACAACTAAGAAATAAAGGATTAAACAAAGAGTATTTCAATGTTAGCAATATTCAACCCGGGGAATATTTCTTACAGTTAAGCAATCAAAAAAATAAAGTTTCAGTAACAATATTTATTCAGTAACAATAAATTCTTTGTGTCTTCCCCCGAGCAGTTTGTCATATCTAGCATAGTCGAGATACAAGTCTTAACTTTCTCACTCTAACTCCGTGTAACCCCTTTGCGCCTTTGCGAGCAAACAACAAACTCTGCGCCCTTTGCGTTAAAAAACTCCTTCTCAAACCGCAAAGCAACCAACTCCACACACAAAACACCCCATTTCACAGAAAGAAACCCCAAATTAGTTCTAATCAATTAACAGTAAATTCGTAGCAATTAACAGTAAATTCGTAGCAATTAACAATAAATTCTAATTTATTACCCATAAATTCTATTCAATAAATACTAATTTATGTTCTATTAACAGTCAATTCAAAAAAATTACCACTTAACTCCAATCAATTAACAGCAACTTCTAATCAATTAACCAATATTGCTTCTCAATTAACACTTCAAACTCCGAAATTGAGAGCGCAGGTAAATAAAATCAGTTGCTAACTTCCAAAAAATGGCAACCCACAACTTCACATCCAAGCTTTGCGCTCTCTGCGTCTTTGCGAGCAATAAAATTACCCGGCTAAAATCCCCCTCAACCACTTGATCCCATCCCCAACCGAAACCACATTCTCAAAACTCAGCATCAGCTTATCCCCTTTCTGTGTCATGCGGCAATCCTTGCCGTGCGTTTGTACATAATTAAGCACCTTCCCAAAAGCATCACTTTGAAAATACGGTGAGTTTGCCGATGAAATAAAATAGCCGACAAGTTTTTTATTTTTCAAAATCAAACGCTCAAAGCCAATCTCCTTCGCAATCCACCGCAAACGAATAGTATTTAATAATTCAGTTGCTTCTTTCGGCAAAGGACCAAAACGGTCAATTAAATTTTTCTCAAAAACGATCAATTCATTTTCATTTTCAGTGTCATCCAGTTCACGGTAAAGTCCGAGGCGGTCAGTAATATTATTTACATAATGGTCGGGAATAAGAATTTCCATATCGGTATCAATCACGCAGTCTTTTACAAATTGATAATTGATAGTTGATAATGTAGAATTCTTTTTCTCGCCTTTAGTTTCATTGTCAATTGTCAATTGTTCATTTTCAATTCTGAGTTCCTGCATTGCCTCATCCAGAATTTTATGATACATCTCAAATCCTATGTCAGAAATAAATCCGCTTTGTTCTGCACCCAATAAATTTCCTGCTCCGCGAATATCCAGGTCGCGCATCGCAATATTGAAACCGCTACCCAATTCCGAAAATTCTTCAATTGCACGCAAACGTTTTTTCGCTTCAGTGCTCAACATCTCACTTGGCGGAGCCAATAAATAACAGAATGCTTTTTTGTTGGAACGCCCTACCCTTCCGCGCATCTGGTGCAAATCACTCAACCCGAAATACTGTGCGTTATTAATGATAATGGTATTCGCATTAGAAATATCCAGCCCCGATTCAATAATGGTAGTAGCAATCAATACATCGGTTTCGCCTTCAATAAATTTCATCATCACATCTTCCAACTGATGCCCTTCCAATTGTCCGTGTCCGATTCCAACACGCACATCAGGACACAATCTGGAGATCATCCCTGCCACTTCACGAATATTTTCCACGCGGTTGTTTACAAAAAATACTTGTCCGCCCCTGTCAATCTCGTAGCGTATAGCATCACGGATCGTTTCTTCATTGAACATATGCACTTCGGTAATTACCGGAAAACGATTCGGGGGTGCTGTGTTAATAATTGACAAATCTCTTGCTCCCATCAGTGAAAACTGGAGCGTGCGTGGAATAGGTGTTGCCGTGAGTGTAAGTGTATCCACATTCACACGAAAGGCTTTCAGCTTCTCTTTCACACCCACACCAAACTTTTGCTCTTCATCCACAATGAGCAAACCAAGGTCTTTAAATTTTACATCTTTACTTACGATGCGATGCGTTCCGATGATAATATCAATCTCACCTTTTTCCAATTTCTTCAGCGTTTCTTTTTGTTGTCCCGCAGTTTTAAAACGATTGATGTAATCTACTCGACAAGGAAAGTTTTTCAAACGTTCAGAAAAAGTTTTGTAATGCTGTAACGCAAGAATAGTGGTTGGAACCAACACTGCCACCTGTTTACTATCGCACACCGCTTTGAATGCAGCGCGTATAGCAATCTCCGTTTTCCCGAAACCTACATCACCGCAAATCAATCGGTCCATGGGAAAATTCTGCTCCATGTCCTTCTTCACATCGGCAGTTGACTTTATCTGGTCGGGCGTGTCTTCATAAATAAAGCTTGCCTCCAGCTCTGTCTGCAAATAATTATCCTGCGAAAACTCAAAACCTTTTTTCGCTCTGCGCTGTGCATACAACTTGATCAAATCTTTGGCAATGTCTTTTACCTTTGATTTTGTTTTCAGCTTCAAGGCCTGCCATGCAGCAGAGCCCAATTTATTTATCTTCGGTTCTGCTCCATCTTTACCCGAATATTTTGCAATACGGTGCAAGGAATGAATACTCACATACAGAATATCATTATCGCGGTAAACCAAACGCACAGCCTCCTGCATCTTGCCGTTCACATCAATTTTCTCAAGTCCTGCAAACTTCCCGATGCCGTGATCGATATGCGTTACATAGTCGCCCGGATTTAAACCGTGCAACTCCTTTAGTGTAAGTGCTTCTTTTGTTTTCTTGAAACCGGTGCGCAAACGGAAGCGGTGGTAGCGCTCAAATATCTGGTGGTCGGTGTAGAAACAAATCTTTAAATCGTGGTCGGTAAATCCTTCCGAAACAGAAACCACTAAGGGAGTAAATGCAGGTTTCTTTTCACCTGCTTTCACCGGCATATCCTCAAAAATGGAATACAGGCGTTCCGCCTGTTTGGGATTTTCTGCTGCCAATAAATTCTGATAACCTGCGGCAGTATTCTTTCGCAAATGCTCACCCAGCATTTCAAAGTTCTTATTGAATGCAGGCTGTGGCGAAGTATTAAACTCAATCGTTTTTACATCATCAAAATATTCTGCCTGCCCGAATTCTACTACACTGTGTTGATTAAACTTCTCAATAAAATAATTTCCGCTGATGTATTTTTCTTCAGGCGGCAAATAATTCATTTCTGTTTTCAGATTTTCAAAAGCAGTTTTTGTCACCTCTAGTTCTGAATCTAAAACAGAAACCGCACTTCTTACATCTGTAATCCACACTAGACTTTCACCAGGAATAAATTCTAAAAAAGAAACACGGCTTTCGTGCAACAGGCTTTGTTGCACATTAGGAAGAATAGTAGCCCGCACAAGATTGGCAACTGACAATTGCGTGGAAGGATCAAAGCTGCGGATGCTTTCAATCGTATTTCCGAAAAACTCAACACGCAAAGGATATTCGCCTGAAAACGAAAACATATCCACAATGCCACCACGCACTGCAAACTGTCCGGGTTGAAAAACATAATCCACGCGTTCAAAATGATATTCGAATAACACATCGGTGATGAAATCAATTCCGTGGGTATCACCTATTTTTAACAACAGCGTGTTCTTCTCCAACACTTTTCTCGTAACTACTTTTTCAGAAAGTGCTTCGGGATACGTCACCACTGCACGTGCAAAATTCTGGTTGAGCTTGTTCAGTGTTTCTGCACGTTCCACCACATTGCTGTTGTCGGTCTGCTCTTCTTCACTGTAAGGCCTGCGGTATGACATCGGGAAAAACAAAACCTGTTCTTTACCCAGCATCACTTCAATATCATTCAGAAAATAAGCGGCTTCCTCTTTTCCGGGAAGAATAAAAACATGCGTTTTCGGAATTTGCGAAACAACAGTTGCCGCAGCAAATGCAGAAGATGAACCGGCAAGATTTTTTATGTGAAGGCGCGTAGTATTCCCTGCCGAAAGCGAATTAACCAGTTCAGCGATACGTGGGTGTTGCGAAAAACTATTCTTTACAGCCTCTAAATCCATCTCAAAAGAGGCGCGAAAATAGGGATTTTGCGGATGCTATTATCCGATGGTTACCGAAAACTCGCAAGAAAATTTTTCTCCGGGTTGTAGAATTTTGCAGTGTTCTTTTTCTGTGAAGTCAATTTCTTTGCCTGCATTTTCTGCACAACCGATCCAGGGTTCAATACACACATAAGGCGCACCGGGCTTTGCCCAAATACCGAGGTAAGGGAAATCTGCAAACTCAACTGTGAGTTTTTTGTTGTGCTTTTTACTGCTGATTGAAATCTTGCGCGATTGATGATTTTTAAAAATGAGCGCATCACGGTTGAACAATTCTTTTGTTAGTGGAATCGCTTTTTCATTGTTCAACACACGTTCTGTAACTCCGTTGAACAAACCATTTTCATCAATCAGGTGACGAGAAATAGTTTCTGCTTTTTCAAATTCAACACAATAATCTTCCAGTTTTTCGTTGGCAAAAAACGGAACAGCAAAAGCAGGATGCCCGCCAAGAGTGAAAGGCATTGGCTTGTCATCTTCGTTAATCACAGTATAAATATTCCTCAACTTATTTTCTTCCAACACATACGATATCTGAAAACAAAAACGAAAAGGATATTGCTTCAATGTTTCTTCATTGCTGCGAAGTGTAAAAACAATTTCTGCCTCTGATTTTTTATCTGCAGTAAAATCAAGATGCCTTGCCAAGCCATGTTTCGGCATTTTGTATTTCTTTCCTGCAAAAGAAATTTGCTCGTTTACCGACTCGCCTATTTTCGGAAAGAGAACAGGAGCATGCCAGTTCCAAAAAGTTGGGTCGGCTTGCCACAGATGTTCGGTGGTATCACGTAAATCAATGATGTTACTGAGTTCAGCGCCCTTCGCTTTCACTTTTACGCGAAGAAAATTGTTTGATAAAATAGTTTCCATAATGTGTGTGCCCAAAAGTAGCATTTTGTATTTTCGCCTTCCTTTAAAAAACAACTATGGCAAAAGAATATGTAAACATGCGCAATGTGCGCTTTGTACTTCACGAAGTTTTCGCAGCAGAAAATCTTTCAAAGAATCCTTACTATGCAGACTACAACAAAGAGGTGATTGATATGACCATTGACACCGCTAAGAAATTAGGTGACGATTTGTTCTTTCCGATTTATACTGAAATGGACAAGAAAAAACCGCACCTTGAAAACGGTGTGGTAACCGTGCATGATGGCGTTCGCAAAATTATGGATGCCATGGGTGAAGGTGGCTGGATCTCTGCTCCTTCATCTCTGGAAGAAGGCGGACAACAAATGCCGGGAACATTGTATGCTGTATCCAATTTTATTTTTCACGCTGCCAATACTTCAGCTGCTTCTTATTTTGGATTGACCATGGGTTCTTCCGATTTGATCCGCAGCTTCGGAAGCAAAGAGTTAAATGAAACCTATGTGCCTCACATGGATTCAGGAAAGTGGCAAGGCACAATGGCTTTGACAGAGCCTGATGCAGGAAGTTCGCTTGGCGACATTACTACTTCTGCCGAACCAAATGCTGACGGAACTTACAGCATAAAAGGACAAAAGATTTTTATCTCAGCAGGAGATTATCACAGCGCAGAAAATGTGGTTCACCTGATGCTGGCAAAAATAAAAGGTGGTCCCGTTGGTGTGAAAGGCATTTCGCTTTTTGTGGTTCCTAAATACCGTCCTGAAAATGGAGTACTAGTAAACAACGATGTTATTTCTGCCGGAGTTTTCGGAAAAATGGGAATGAAAGGTTGTCCGATTTTGCATTTGTCAATGGGCGAGGCAGACAACTGCAAAGGCTGGTTAGTTGGCGAGCCACACAAAGGACTTTCGTATATGTTTAAGATGATGAACGGTGCGCGTATCAGCGTGGGTATGATGTCAACCGCGCTTTGCAGCGCGGCATACCATGCTTCATTGGAATATTGCAATGAGCGCCCGCAAGGTCGCCCGGTGTCAAACAAAGACCCGCTTGTTCCGCAATCGTTGATTATTGAATATGCTGATGTGAAACGTATGTTGCTCTTTCAAAAAGCAATCACCGAAGGTTGTCTTTCATTTGTAACACAGTGTGCTTATTATTCCGATATGGAGAAAATAAGTGAGGGCGCAGAAAAGGAAAAATATAATTTGTTGTTGAACTTACTTACACCCATTGCAAAAGCATATCCATCTGAAATGAGCGTGCATAGCACCAGTGCTGCGGTACAAACGCTTGGCGGTGCAGGCTACTGTGATGATTTTCCTTTGGAGCAATATTTCCGTGACACACGCATCAATCCTATTTATGAGGGAACAACAGGAATACAGGCAATGGATTTGCTGGCAAGAAAAATTCCGATGAAAATGGGACAAGGTCTGATGCATTATGCAGCAGAAATAAATCAAACGATTGCTGAAGCAGCAGGAGTTGAAAATCTGAAAGAGCATGCAGAAAATCTTGCCAAAGCGATGCAGAAGTTCACGGAAGTAACGATGAAGCTGATGGGACTGGCGCAATCACAAGCCCCTGAAATATTCTTAGCCGATGCAACGTTATTTCTTGAAAATGCAGGTATTGTTTCTATTGCATGGCAATGGCTGAAACAAGGAATAGTAGCGCAAAAAGCCCTGACAGCAGGTGCAAATGGTGAAGAAGAAAATTTCTATCAGGGGAAACTGGCCGCGATGAATTATTTCTTCCTGTATGAACTTCCTAAATCTGCACCACTTTGTGAGCGTTTGTTAAGCGACAACCGCCTGACGCTTGATGTGAAGAAAGAATATATCAATTAGGCTAGCGGGAGAAAAGTATTACTTTCGCAACCCCTTTAACAGGAGAGATGTCAGAGTGGCCGATCGAGCACGCTTGGAAAGCGTGTTTACCGCAAGGTAACGAGGGTTCGAATCCCTCTCTCTCCGCTGATAATTTTTAAATTGTCAATTCACCGCGCAACGATTGTTGCAGCAGTTTCTTGATTGTAGCAACCCGATAATTTTCACCCAACAGGAACATGAGTTTGGCAACTGCTGTTTCGGTGGTCATATCGGCACCGCTTATGATTCCAATCTTCTTCAACTCTGTGCTTGTTTCGTACCTGCCTTGTTGAACTGCGCCAGCGCGACACTGCGTTACATTTAAAAGTATGATACCTTTTTTAGCTGCTTTTTCCAAGGGCTTTAAAAATGTATTGTCAGTTGGCGCATTGCCTGTGCCATATGTTTCCAGCACAACAGCTTTCAATCCTTTTGTGTTGAAAATACTTTCCAATACCGCTGGATTTGTGCCGGGAAATAATTTTACGATTGCAATATTTGTATCAAGCGATTGATGGACAACTAATTTCTTTGCAGGCGGTTTAGCAATAACTCCATCATTGTATTTGATGTGAACACCTGCAGTTGCCAACTCGGGATAATTGGACGAATTAAATGCGTCAAAGTTCTCAGCATTGTGTTTGTAGGTGCGGTTTCCGCGGTAAAGATGATTTTCAAAATAAACGCATACCTCAGGAATTTTTGCTTTGCCTTTTTCTTTTGCAGCAGCAATTTCAATGGATACAATAATATTTTCCTGCGCATCGGAACGCAGCACGTTTACAGGTAATTGTGAACCAGTAAGAATTACAGGCTTCCCTAAATTCTCTAACAAAAAACTGAGTGCAGAAGCGGTGTAAGCCATCGTATCGCTGCCATGCAAAACCACAAAGCCATCGTATTTAGTGTAGTTGTTTCCAATGATGTCTGCCAGCTGAATCCATATTTCGGGTTTCATGTTGGAGGAATCTATTGGTGGTTCAAAACTGTAACCATCTATGCGAATACCAAAACGTGAAAGTTCCGGGATGTAATCAATGATACTCTCAAGGCTGAACGGTTTCAGCACACCGGTCTTTTCATCCTGCACCATGCCTACGGTGCCGCCAGTGTAAATTAAGAGAACTTTTGCCTTTTCTTTTTTCATACTCCAAAAACTTCTTTAGCATTTGCAGTAGTAATTTCTCCTACTTCTTCAACGCTTATGTTTTTTATTTCTGCCAGTTTTTGCGCCACTAAAGTAATATAAAGACTTTCGTTTCTTTTACCGCGGTGCGGAACAGGAG
Organism: Bacteroidia bacterium; assembly: GCA_050186075.1. GTDB lineage: Bacteria > Bacteroidota > Bacteroidia > SXHM01 > SXHM01 > SXHM01. The sequence continues at coordinate 59,516 of JBFWYU010000002.1, read as the reverse complement.
TTAAATAAGGAGAGTCTGTTTCAAGAACCAGATGCTTCATGTCAATGTCTGCAATGGCCTGACCAAGGCCTGAGTTTTTGTAAGTAAGTACACCACCTATTCCTAATTTGAAGCCGAGAGAGATTGCTTTCTCTGCCTGCTCTTTGCTTCCTGAAAAGCAATGGAAAATTCCGTGCGGATTTTCTTTTTTGTTTTTCTGCAAAACCTCTACAATCTCATTAAATGAATTGCGTGAGTGGATGACAATGGGCAACGAAAATTCATTCGCCCATTTTATTTGCGTTTCAAAAGCAAGTTGTTGTTGCGTGAAAAATGTTTTGTCCCAATAAAGGTCAATGCCTATTTCGCCAACGGCATACATTTTTCTTTTACTGAAATTCGTCTTTAATTTTTCAAGCTCCTCTTTGTAATTCTCTTTTACCGATGTAGGATGCAATCCCATCATGGGAAAACAATTTTCGGGAAACTGGTTGCATAGTTGAAACATTCCCTCAACCGAAGAACTGTCAATGTTAGGAAGAAAGAGCTTAGTTACTCCGGCTGCAATGGCACGTTCAACCATTTCCGTGCGGTCGGTGTCAAATTCAGATGCGTAAAGATGGGTGTGTGTATCAGTGAGGGACAACGGAGTAAACTAAAAAATTACTGTGTTTTTTCAACCAAATCTTTCAGTTTGTTATACATTCCTTGCTGCTGCTTTTGCATAAGTCCTAAACTACCCATAATGGCAACCATACTGCGGGCGGGCAGATTTTTACCTTCTCCCTTGTCAATTTGGGTAATGATTGTTTTACCGTCTTTTTCTTCAAATCGAATTTCGATATCCATTTTAAAATATTCATCTTCCATAACAAACGCAAATAGCTTGTCTTGTTCAAAGGCGGTAACCGTTTCTGTCATTACAAGATCGCTACCGTTTTCGTCATAAACCAGTTTCCATTTTGAGCCTACCTGATTTTTTTCTCCGCTGATGTTTTCAATACTTTTAAAGTTATCCATCCATTTTGCCATGTTGTCGGTGTTGTTGAAGTATGCAAACGTTGTTGAAACGGGTGCGTTGACAGTAACAGTTATTCCTCCCTCATATGTTGGTTTAATAAAACCAATGGCAATAAAGCCAATAATAAGCGCTACAATAACGCCAAGGGAAATGAAAAGGATTTTTTTGAACATGGTTTAACGTTTTGGGGTTGAGCGAGTAAAAGTAATGATAACCGAAAAGTTCGCAAAGGAACAGGCCCGCAAAGGAAGAAAAAGAGCCAACAATACTTTAAAAAATTGCTTTTGCAATGGCACGTGTTTGCTCGGAACGGCCCATGGTGTAGAAGTGCAGGCACAAAGCTCCAAAATCAATCAGCTCTTTGCTTTGCTGAATGGCCCACTCCACTCCAACCTGTTTTACTGCAGCATCGTCTTTGCAGGCTTCAACAGCTTTACGCAAATCTTCAGGGATATCGACATAGAATATGCGTGGCAAAACTTCTAATTGTTTTTTTGTGGCAATTGGTTTTAATCCGGGAATAATCGGTACGTTAATACCTGCTTTGCGGCAACGCACTGCGAAGTTGAAGAACTTCTGATTGTCATAAAACATCTGGGTAACGATGTATTCCGCTCCTGCATCTACTTTGCGTTTAAGGTTGTCCAGATCGGTATCTAAATCATCGCAGGCAAAATGTTTTTCGGGATAGCCGGCAACACCAATGCAGTAATCTGTTTTGTCAACGTTCTGCAATTCGCTGTCGAGGTATTTGCCATTGTTCATATCCACAATCTGCTCCACCAGTTCGTTGGCGTAGGTGTGACCATCGGGGTGCGGAATGAATTTTCCATCGGCTTTAATCATATCGCCTTGCAGGGCGAGCACGTTGTTGATGCCCAGGAAATGTAAATCCAACAAAGCGTTCTCAGTTTCTTCGAGACTGAAACCTCCGCAAATCATGTGGGGAACGGTATCAATTTTATAACGAGCTTGTATTGCCGCACTGATACCAACCGTTCCCGGGCGTTTGCGGATTTTTACTCTTTTGAGTTCTCCTTTGCGGTTTTTGCGCTGGATGTATTCTTCGCGGTGATAGGTAACGTCAATGAAGGAAGGATTGAATTCCACCAAGGGGTCAATGCCATCAAAGATGGATTGAATGCTCGCACCTTTGAGTGGCGGAAGAATTTCAATAGAAAAAAGCGTTGACTTTGCCCTGCGGAAATGTTCGGTTACTTTCATAGAAGACCTCCTCTGCGTCTCCCCCTTATGCAAGGGGGAGAGAGGTTTTATTTCATCATGGTAACGGTACCTGTTTTCTCTGTTCCGTCTGATACATAGAGCACATAGAAATAGGTTCCTTCGCTGTGCTTCTCGCCATCCCAATCGTTCTGGTAGTTATCGCTTTTGTAAACGCGTTTACCCCAACGGTTGTAAATGTATAGTTTACTGTTAGGGTAAAGTTGCGGCAAATACTGGATAACAAAAGTGTCGTTAAAACCGTCACCATTTGGAGTAAATACGTTTGGAACTACAATTTCGGTGATTACTATAATGTCGTTGTAAATGGTATCGGTACATCCTTCGGTGTTGGTAACAACCAGCATAACGGGATATGTTCCTGTATCGCCATAGGCGTGAACAGGGTTAGGAACTGAGTCGGTTGAACCATCGCCAAAATCCCAGAACCAGGCAACAATGCTGTCGCCATTGGCTAAAGAACTGTCGGTAAATGTTACAGGAACATCCAGCAGGGCAGCAAGCGGGTCGCTACTGAAGTTGGCAGTTGGTGAAGCGATTCCGGGAACAATAACGGTGTCCACTTCCACGCAGCCATTGGCATCGGTAATGGTAACGGTGTAGGTACCGGTTGAAAGGTCGGTTGCAGTTGCATCTGTTCCGCCAGCGGGCGACCACAGATAAGAGTATGGTGCGGTGTTTCCTGAAACGCTGGTAACCACTGCTACTCCGTTTGCCTGTTCGCAGGTTTCGGGTGATGAAGTGTTATCGGTTACGTAAGGCAGGGGTTCGGTAACTACTACCGAGTCTAAATACGAGAAGCAGCCCAGGGTATCGTAAATGCTAACGTAATAGGTTCCCGGCTCAAGACCATTTACCTGATCGGTTCCCTGGGTGAGTAAACCTACATGGATGGTATCGCCCTGTGAATCGGACCAGAAGAAGGAGAGCTGAGTGGGAACGTTGGATTGAGAAACCACGCTTCCGTTGGCCGCACCGTTGCAAAGGATATCGGTAACGGTGTTGGTTATTTGCAGGTTGCCGAGTTCAACAACCTGGAAATCGAGGGTACGGTTGCAACCATACTCGTTGTAACAGGTAACGGAGTAGTTGCCTTCGAGCAGGGGATCTAACACTGAGTCGGGGTTGGCATCACCGGTTGACCATGTCCAGCTTTCGTAGGCAAATGCTGAGTCGAGGGTTATGCTGACGCTTCCGGGAGCGCAATACGTGAACTCACCGATTAATGAAGGGTCAACGATTTCGCTGACAAAGATGTTTACCACAAAATCGTTGGTTTGTGCGGGTGTGCCATTGTCGCTGGCCGAAAGGGTGAAGGTATTGTAGCCCACATTATCTTCGGTGGCATAGAAAACGGCTGATACGGAAGAGATGTTTCCTGAGGTGTTGCTTATGAGCTGGAAGCCTGAAACGCCTGAGGTGTCGATGGTGGTAATGGTGGTTTGATCCTGCTCGGGCGAAAGGAAGGATACATCAAAATTAACGGTATCGCCAATGCAGATCTGGATGGTATCGCAGATGGCGAGTGCATTATCAGCAATGGGTGCAATGTTTGAATTGTTTACGCAGGCATTGAATACAAAGCTCTGGTTATCTAACCAGCTGATGCCATCGGCATTGCCGAAAGGACCATCGTAATCAACTCCGGCATGGTCGAAACGTCCGAACTGAACGAATGATGTTCCATCGCCCAGGTTAGCGCCTACTGTAGCCGGTGTACCACCAAAACCACCCACACCGTTTGAAGCCGAACCGGTGGTCCACTGCATATCGCCATAGCAGAAGGCTACGTTGTTGCCGTTAGGAATAATGGGGTCGGTTCCATTGGTGATGATGAGCTGGAAGTCGTTGATTTTATCGGTTTGTGAGCTGTAGTAGCCTACGTTGTTCCAACGGATGATGGCATAGGTTGGGGTTACTTTGTACCATACCTGTCCTGTTCCGCGGGTATCTACATCGGCCCAGAAAGGGGCTACCATTACAAAACCGGGATCGGGGAAGGGGTTAGAAGAGAAGGTGCCGTAGGAGGTGCCAAAGGATATGTTTCCATTGTTATTGATGTACATGGAGTTCTGGCTTGTTCCGTAGAGGCAGAAGGTGAAGGGTAATGAAATGAGGCCCGTAGAACCGTCATCGTTGGGACCCATTGCCAGGGTGTAGCTTCCGTCAAGGGTTTGGATACAACCGCAGTTTACGTTAGGGCCTCCGCCTGCTGTAGCGCGGGGTGCAAAGTCTTCGGCATTGAGTATTTTTTCGGGAACGTATTTGGCAAACTGTTCCATGGGGATCATCGGAATTTTGCCTTCGCTTTTTAGTTGCTGGTATTCAGGGCCGTCAATGGTAATAAGGTTCTGAGCATTTGAACCGGTGATGCCTGCAAGAAGAATCAGAAGCAGGGAGGTGATGACTTTATTCATAATTAATTGCTATAGATTTTGAAAAGGAGCGCAAATGTAAGGATTTTCGGTTGTTGAGGCAGAAGAATTTTTGGGGAGGGCCAAGGAGGGTATATGGAGCCACGAAATTTTATCCCATACCTCTGACGGAATTTCATGGACCTCGTACAACTTTTCATGGCGCCACGAAATCTTATCCCATACCTCTGACGGAATTTCATGGACCTCATACAACTTTTCGTGGCGCCACGAAATCTTATCCCATACCCCTGACGGAATTTCGTGGACCTCGTACAGGATTTCTCGGAACCGGGAAAAAATTTCTGAGACCCGGGAAAAAATTTCCAGAGCTCCGGAAATTTTATACGAGTTTGGTTTTCAATAAATTAAGACAAAATGAGCATTTTTCAGCAGGTTTTGAACTCCTGTGCTGAATTATGCCTTTTAATGAGATGAATACACCACCTCCAGCAAGGTTTGCCCCACTGCTTTCAGAGTTTTGGGGTCTATGTTCTCCATATTATCGTTGTGGGTATGCCACACCGAGGGGAAATGGTATTTGGTAGCGGGGTCGTAATGGATAATGTCTATGGCAGGGATATCGGCCAGGGTGTTGATATAATAATGGTCGTCAGTAATGGGGTTGGTCTGGTCATAAACAAAGTAGGATGAATAGCCGATGCGCAGGGCGGTGTCCCATACTTTTTTTACCACATGCGAGGCGTATTGCATGGAAACGCCTTCCATGGTAAAGGTGGCGTTCGGTGCGCCCACCATATCCAATAAAACCGCAAAGCGGGGCTGATAGTCCTGTTTGTGTTTGTTGGTAGCCCAGTATTGTGAGCCCAGACAGTAGGAATTGCTTTGCTGCTGTTGCATACCGCCATCGGGCTGGCCATAGTCTTCGGCATCAAAGAGGATGATATCCACACCAATATTGGGTTGCAGAACGGCCAACTGACGACCGATTTCGAGCAGCACTCCTACTCCACTGCCGCCATCGTTGGCACCGTCAATGGGTTTGTTGATATCTGTTTTGTCCTGATCGGCAAAGGGGCGGGTATCCCAATGGGCGCAGAGCATAATGCGGTTTTGTTTTTCGGGTTGCCATTGCGCAATGATATTTTTCATCTTCAGCACTTTTCCGTCAAAGGCTTTTGCTTCGGCCTGCTGAACAATAACATCGGCTTTGTATTCTTTGAATTTTGCGGTAAGGTAATCGGCACATTTTGCATGAGCCGCAGAGTTGGGAACGCGGGGACCGAAATCAACCTGCTTTTTTACAAACAGGAAAGCTGAATCCTGATTGAAGTCGGGAGTGGGGACTACTTTGGCAGGGGGTGTGGGAACGTCAACTTTGGGTTTGTCGTTTTCATTCTGACAAGCAGAAATAAGAACTATCGAAAAGACAATTATTAAAGCCTCTCGACTACGCTCGAGGTGACAAACTGCCCACTGCCCACTGCCCACTGCCCACTTTCTTAAAAACTCCATTCTGTTTTTTCTTTTGAATCTTTGATTTGAATACCTATTGCTTCCAGTTCTTTGCGGATTTTATCGGAAGTGGAAAAATCTTTATTCTGTTTTGCCTGTTTGCGGATTTCAAGTATCATTTCCATAACACCCTGCAAAGCTTTGTCGTTGGCGGTGTTTGAGTTTTCGGATTTCAGGCCCAGCACATCGTAAACAAAATCGTGCATGGTGGTTTTCAGTAAGGCAAGGTCATCGGCAGTGATGGCTTCTTTGCCATCGTTAACCGAGTTGATGATGCGCACACCTTCAAATAAATTGGCAACCAGAATGGGCGCATTGAAATCATCGTTCATGGCATCGTAGCAGTTTTTTCTGAGTTCTGCGATGTTGGAAGTTGAGGCTGCAGCGGCTTTCAAACTATCCAGTGTTTTCATGGCATTCATCAGTTTGGCGTAGCCTTTTTCTGATGCCTGCAAAGCTTCGTTAGAGAAATCCAATGTGCTGCCATAATGCGTCTGCATCATAAAAAAGCGGACTGCCATGGGTGCATAGCCTTTATCGAGCAGCGGATGATTTCCGGTAAATAATTCGCCCGGAAGAAAACCGTTGCCGGCAGTTTTTGACATGCGCACACCGTTTACGGTAAGCATGTTGGTATGCATCCAGTAGTTTACAGGTGCCGTGTGGTTACATGCCTGCGATTGTGCAATTTCGTTAGTGTGGTGTGTTGCCTGCAAATCCATTCCGCCCCCGTGAATGTCGAACGTATCGCCCAGGTATTTGCTGCTCATAGCCGAGCACTCGATGTGCCAGCCGGGAAAACCCCAGCCCCAGGGTGATGGCCACTGCATGAGTGTTTCGGGTTTTGCTTTTATCCATAATGCAAAATCAAGACGACCTTTTTTCTCGTCCTGTCCGCTTAGCTCACGTGTGCCTTCCAGCAATTCTTCCAATTTGCGGTTGGTCAACTGTCCGTAAGGGAACTCCTTGTTATATTTTTCTACATCAAAGTAAACGGTGCCGTTTATTTCGTATGCATATCCTTTCGCAAGAATTTTTTTCACCATTTCAATCTGCTCGCAGATGTGTCCGGTGGCAGTTGGTTCAATGCTTGGCGGAAGCGTATTCATCTCACGCATCACGTCATGAAAACCGTTGGTGTATTTCTGAACAATTTCCATGGGCTCTAATTGTTCGAGCTTTGCTTTTTTAGCAAATTTATCATCCCCTTCATCGCGGTCGCCTTCCAGATGTCCCGCATCGGTGATGTTGCGCACGTAGCGCACTTTGTAACCAAGGTGCACCAGGTAGCGATAAATCATATCAAAGGAAACGAAGGTGCGGGCGTTGCCCAGATGCACATCGCTGTAAACTGTAGGGCCGCATACATACAAGCCAACAAATGGCGGGTTGATGGGTTTGAAATCTTCTTTCTGGCGGGTAAGGGTGTTGTAGATTACAAGTTTCTGCTCTGTCATAACAATAAAAAAAGTCCTTTTTTAGAGGACTTCAAAGGAAAGGATTTTTTTCGTCATTGCGAGCGATAGCGAAGCAATCTCATTTTTGAAAAAGATTGCTTCGGTCGTTCCTCCCTCGCAATGACGGTTAGGGTTTATTCACCTCTTCACTTACACGTTTTCCTTCTTTAACAATGTAGGTTTTAAGATAAGTACCGTCTTCGGCATACACGTTTTCTTTGCCGTCAACAAGCATACTGTTACGAAATGTTCCTGAAAGCAAGGGCTTGCCGAATTTATTGTAGGTAGTTTTTTGTCCGTCACCAATCATGCCTACGTTGGCAGCTTTTTCTTCTTTGGCGGTGGCAATGCTTGTAGCAATGGAAGCAGTTGTTTTTACCTGATGCTGCTGCTTAATGCTTTCAGCTAATTTTTTGGCTTTGGGTGCGGCATCATCAAACACCTTGCTCTGTTCGTAGTTTTTAACGGTGCCTGCTTCAATTTTTCCGCTGGAGATCGTTCCGATAGGTGTATTAACTGAACTTCCTACACTAAAATACTTTTCTGCTTTTACAGAACCATTCTCATAATATTCTTTCAGCAAACCACTTTCCGAGCCGTCTTTCCATGTGCCTTCTATCATCAGGTTTCCGTTTTCATGGAAATATTGCTGCACACCCTCGCGTTTGCCGGATGCGTTATAAACCCAGTTGTAGAACAGGTTTCCGTTCTCATGATAATAACGGTATTCGCCTACCCATTTATTGTCTTTCCACATACCTTCTTCCTGCAGCGTTCCGTCTTTGTAATAAAATTTGGCGTAACCATTGGGTTGATTATTGGTGAAGGTAAGTTCATGTTTTTTTATTCCGCCCGGATAGTATTTTGTCCAGATGCCTATTTTTTTGTTGTCTAAATAGTCACCTTCTTCGGTTAGTTCGCCTTCGGCAAAGCCGGGAAATTTTCCGCCTGTGTTAAGGATTACCCAATGCCCCTGCTTTTGACCGGCTGCATCTTTTTCGTTTACTTTTTTGCCCTTGTAGATTTCGGAAGTCTGCGAAAAAGCGGTAATACTGAAGAATAAGAAAACTATAGCGTGGAGAAACTTCATGTCGTGATTCAATTTTATCAAAGACGTTTTACTGATGATTATCTATTTAGTTACCTGCTTTAGACGAATAGGCAAAAACACCTTATTAATGTTTAAAGTTGCCACAGATTCACAGATTAATAGTGTTTATCGCTATATTCTAAAATCTGTGAATCTGTGGTAACTATTTTTTACTTCGTGACTGACAAAACGATAAATTTGCACAAAAAATTATCAGAAAAATGAAATTTGGCGTTGTAATATTCCCCGGCTCAAACTGCGATCAGGACATGATATATACCCTGCGCAACGGCATGGGACAACAAGTTGAAGAACTGTGGCACAAAGATAAAGACCTGAAAGGCTGTGATTTTATTGTATTACCGGGAGGTTTTTCTTACGGTGATTACCTGCGTTCGGGAGCTATTGCCCGCTTTTCGCCCATCATGGAAAAGGTGATTGAACATGCCAATGCAGGTGGTTACCTAATGGGAGTTTGCAACGGTTTTCAGATTTTGTGCGAAGCCCATCTGGTTCCCGGTGCTTTGTTGCACAACACCAGTCATAAATTTATCTGCAAAAACGTTTTTATAAAAGCAGAAACAAACGACTCTTTAATCACGGCTGAAGTTCCTTTGACTAAAGCACTGAAGATACCTATTGCACATGGTGAAGGTAGGTTTTATGCCGATGCCGATACGCTAAAAAAAATGAATGCCAACAAGCAAATTCTTTTCCGCTACTGTGATGAGAACGGCAAGATTACAGACGAAGCCAACCCTAACGGTTCGTTTGAAAATATTGCAGGTGTTTGTAATGAAGGCCGCAACGTGTTCGGTATGATGCCACACCCCGAGCGCGCTTCTGATCCTTTGCTGAGCAATACAGACGGGCAGCTTATTTTCCGTTCGCTGCTTTCTGCTGTAGGCGTTTAATTTTATAACACTTTTTCAAAATTTTGTAACACACTATAATGGTGTGTGCTGCATTTTTGTGCCGTTGATTAAACGTATTGTATTCAACCAAGTCAAAACGCGCAAACTCAAAACCTTTATGAAAAAACTATTCTTCTTACTTCTGACTTTTAACTTACATCTTTTGACTTTGTTTGCCCAAACTCCCGAAGTAACTTCATGGATACTGAACACCACTGACGAAACGGGCTATAATAATATAGCCAGCAATGTGCAGAGTGTGCATTATACCACAACGGATGTTTATGTTTCGGCTACCTGTATTCCGGGATATGATATTGGTCCGTGGACAGGTAACCCCAACACACCTGCCAACCAGAATTTTGTTTTTAAAATAACCCGCACCCCTGCGGAAAACACCGGAACCAAAACCGCAACTGGGCTTGGACACATTGGCGTATGGAGCAATGGTGTGAGTATCTTTAATGCTAAAGATGCTTTTTCTTACAACAGTCAGGGCATCTGGAATCAGGATGCGCTGCCCAATGAGGGTGCAAGCTTTGACGCTTGTCTGGGGCATCCTGCACCAAACGGAGAGTATCATCATCATGTAAATCCTACCTGTTTGTATGACGACCAGAACTCGATTGAGCACTCCCCTATTATCGGCTATGCGTTTGATGGTTTTCCGGTTTACGGAGCATATGCTTATGCCAATACCGATGGCAGCGGAGGAATTGTTCGCATGGAAACGAGCTATCGTTTGCGTTCTATAACTGACCGCACTACGCTGCCTGACGGAACCGTTTTATCTGCTGGCCAATACGGACCTGCCATTAATACCACCTATCCATTGGGGAAATACATTGAGGATTACGAATATGTGCAAGGGTTGGGACATCTGGATGAATACAATGGTCGCGTGTGTGTTACGCCCGAATATCCCAGCGGAACATATGCCTACTTTGTAAGCGTTGATGAAGATTTGGTTCCGGTTTATCCCTATACCATTGGTAAATATTATTACGGAACAGTGCCATCCGGAAACACCGGACCGGGCGGAGGACATAACACCATTCCGGGAAATGCTACTGAATATGTTATTACAACGGGAATTGAAGATGCTTCGACTACGCTCAGCATGACAGTTGCTGTATTTCCAAACCCTACTCAAGGCATTATTAACCTCAGCTTTGCTTCGGGTTTTTCAGCACATCAATTAACGCTGAATTTGATGGATTCCAAAGGTGCACTGCTGATGCAGAAAGAGATTACGGCAAGTAATCAAACCCTTGATATCAATAACCTTGCTGACGGGATTTACTTCCTGAATCTGATTACAGAGGAAGGGGCGTTATACAACCTGAAAATTTACAAAACGCGTTAATTACTTCTTCTTTACAATCAGCCTGTAAATAACAGGCGCCAGGAACATCACCACCGTTCCGGCCGAAATAATCATGTCGGCATTATGCCCGTTCAGGAATTGGCAGAAGCCGTATTCGGGATAAAAATCGCAACCGAAAGAGGCTACCAACTTTACCCCCAGAATTCCGATAACAATAAAAGCTACTGCGGTTAATTCAGGAAATTTCTCGAGCAATTTTACAAATCCCTGTGCCACAAAACGCATGGCCAGTATGCCGATGAAAACACCAATCCAGATGAGGTAAATATTATCGGAAAAAGCAACGGCAACAAATACATTGTCCATTGAAAAGGCTAAGTCCATTACCTCAATCAGTGCAACGGTTGACCAGAATTTGCCGAAGTGCTTGTTTACAAAACGATAGAACCGGTTTTCTTTTTTGCTCAGTAAATCATCTTCGGGCTCAGGTGTTTTTTTGGTGATAAAATAATCAGCACATAACCAGATAAGAAAAATACCGCCTACCGCTTTCAGCCACAAAAACTGAATAAGATAAGCCGCAAATATTAAACAGATACCGCGAAAAACATAGGCACCTATAATACCATATTTCAATGCTTTGCCGCGCTGCTTTTCGGGTAAATCCAATACCATAGTGGCCAGCACCGCGGCATTATCAATACTCAGTAAACATTCCAGAATAATCAGATTCAGCACCACAAACAACCCTGTTTGTAAATCTATGCCTGCAAATAGTTCGGTTAAAAATTCCATTCCTTGTTTAATGAACTGCAAATATCGGATAAACCAGCAGGTAAGCTACAATACCTGCAAAATAACCCAACAAAGCCAGCCATGTTATTTTTTTCAGGTACCAGATAAAATCAATCTTCTCCATGCCCATAGCTGCTACACCCGCAGCTGAACCAATGATTAGTGCAGAGCCGCCTGTTCCGGCAGCATAGGCCATAAACTCCCATAGCTTATGATCCATAGGATATTCCGTTAAAGGATACATACCCATAGATGCCGCCACCAAAGGCACGTTATCAATAATGGCCGACAGCAAACCTATTACTGTAACAATAATATCCTCGTTACCGATTGAGGCATTCAGGAACACAGCAAGCTGCTCCAGAATATGCAAACTTTCGAGCGAACTTATTGCCAGCAGAATGCCGAGAAAAAACAATACGCTTGGCATATCAATTCTTTGCAAGGCACGGGTTGGTGAGAAGGGGCTTTTGTCTTCCGGTTCCTTATTATAATGTATGATTTCCGAAACCACCCAGATAAAACCTAACGAAAGCAACATACCCATGTAAGGCGGAAGATGGGTTATGGTTTTAAACACCGGAACAAATAATAATCCGCCTAAGCCGGTAAAAAACATAAGGCTGCTGCCTTCAACTGTTTTTGCATCAGCAGTAATATTCTCACCCGGTTCAATATCACCCTTTAACCTGAACGAAATAATAACCAAGGGAACCAACACACAAACCAGACTTGGAATAAAAAGTGTTTTCATAATGTTGGCAGCCGATACCTGTCCGCCTATCCAGAGCATGGTGGTAGTTACATCACCAATGGGGCTCCAGGCACCACCGGCATTGGCAGCAATAACCACCATACCTACATACAGCAAACGCTGCTGCTGATTTTGAACTAATTTTCTGAGCAGCGAAACCATAACAATGGTAGTGGTAAGGTTATCCAACACAGCCGAAAGAAAAAACGAAACAAAACAGATAATCCACATCAAAGCAACTGCATTACGTGTGGTAATTCGTCTGGTAATAATGGTGAAACCCTGATGCGTATCTATCAGTTCTACAATGGTCATGGCGCCCATCAGAAAAAACAGAATTTCGGCAATAGGCGCAAGATGATGCGAGAGCTGTTCAACTATCTCATGCGAATTATGAGTGCCGCCAAACACTGCCGAGAGCGCATAGATTGCCCAACAGATAACACCTGTAATTAAAGCACTGGCGGTTTTATTTATTTTAAGCGGATGCTCAAACGCTATACAAACATAGCCGATAATGAACGTAAGTATAATTGCTGTTACCATAATTGAAACGGCATAAAAGTAATACAGCAGGACATTAGTCCTGCTGTATTACTTTTTTAAAAAGGGAATTTTAGAATTCTAGCAGTATTCTTCAAATGCACCCATCAGGTTCTGGGCAATCATTTCGGCTGAGCGGCCTTCAATGTGGTGACGCTCGATGAAGTGAACCAGTTTACCATCTTTGAATAAAGCCACAGACGGTGACGATGGAGGGTAAGGTAAAAAATGCTGGCGGGCACGGGCAACTGCTTCGGTATCAAAACCTGCGAAAACAGTGGTTAAGCGTGTTGGCTTTTTTGCTGCATTCTGCACTGCCAGCTTAACTCCCGGACGGGCAGCACCGGCTGCACAACCGCAAACAGAGTTTACTACTACAAGCGTAGTACCTTCTGCTTTTATAGCAGCATCCACTGCATCAGGATTAGTAAGTTCGGTAAAACCTGCGCTGGTCAGGTCTCTTTTCATTGGTATTACAATTTCTTCGGGATACATTTTATTTAGCGAATTAGTGATTGTATTATTTGGTTATTGTATTGGTAACAATTACCATTCAAATTTGTTGCAAAGATATTGATTAACGGAATTATAAAGCATATCGACCGTTTTTTATCTTGTGTTGTGGCATTCTGTACACCTGTTTTGGCATTCTGTACGGTATTGTTTGCTCTGGATCATTTCGAGTATTCGGGAAGCGATAACTAAAACTTCTCGACTACGCTCGAAGTGACAAGACGCCAATAAAAAACGGGAACTGATTATTCAGTTCCCGTTTTTTAAACCCCAAGGAGGGGGTTAGGGGGTGGTCATTTATTTCACAATAAACTTACCTGTTTTCAGGGTTTCTTTAGCGTTGTTGCTAAGCTGATAAACATACATTCCGTTTGCCAATGAAGCAACGTTAATACTGTTTAATTTTTCGGTCAGGTTATGCTGTATCACTTTTTTGCCGGTGATGTCAAAGATGGAAACATTTGCACCCTGAACGCCTGCCATATTTACAAACAGGTTTTCAGAAACCGGGTTAGGATAAACCGCAATTTTATCTGCTGAGGCTTCGTCAACACCAACGGTTGGGTTGTAAACCAAACCTAAATCATCCACATATAATTTTGTGTTTGCAACGCCACCGGTTCTACCGTTTGAAGCAAGAACAAATAATGCTTCGGTCGGGGTTTCAGACAAACGGTATGTGAATGCTGTTTTAAAATAAGTGTAAGTACTTACAGTACCTGCAGGAAAAAATGTTGCAACAGCAATGGTATCTCTGTTTGCATTAAAAAGTATGCCCACAATATTTCCTGCATCGTTGCCTGCCGGTATGTATTTATACCATCCTGTTAATGAATCAGGAAGCAGATTAAAAGAAACACCGCCTGTAACCTGTTGTGTATTGAAATCAATTGTTCCTGTTGCAGCCGTTCCCGGAGCAATGTTACTAAGAATACTTTTCGTAGTAAGAATGATTGCAGCACTTCCGCCATGAATATCAGCCGGTGCTGTAGCTTTTACGCATGAGCCTACCCCTAAACTAAGAGGAATATCATTAAGGTTGTCCCAACTGGCAGCATCATTGCCTGTCCATGATTCAAAGTTTGCGTTTGGAATTGCATTTTGTGCTGTTGCAGTAAAAACGGCAAAAGCGGTAATTGTTGTAATTGAAAGTAATTGTTTAATCATTTGTTTTTGGTTTTTTGTGGTTAAATATGCGGGCAAAAGTAATTAAGTTTTTATAACTCAAAAATTGAGTGGTTCCTATAAATAAAAACGCGGGAAACTGATTGTTTCCCGCGTTTTTAAAGCCAAAGCAAAATGGTTATTTGCTGATGAATTTTCCAGTTTTCAGGGTTTCACTGGTATTACTGCTTACCTGATAAACGTACATTCCGTTTGCCAGCGCATTAACATTAATGGTGTTTACTTTTTCATTCAGGTTTTGATGAAAAACTTTTTTACCTGTTATGTCAAAGATTGAAACGCTTGCATCCTGAATACCTGCCATGTTGATGAACAGGTTCTCAGAAACAGGGTTAGGATAAACAGTGATGTTTTCTTTTGCATCGGCTGCATTGATACCCACAGTAGATGTAGTATATCCAAGATCATCAAATATAACAAAGCTGTTGGTTTGCGGTGTTACAGGATTGCTCGGCAACAATACTACAACCAATGTATCGGGTGTGGCAGAACTGGTGTAGGCTACTGTTGCGGTAAACTGTGTGTAGGTTGATACCGTTGCTGTGCCTGAGAAAGATGCAGTACCTAATGTATCTCTTGTTGAACCGTTCCATTTAGTTAATGCTGCTTCAAAAGAGTAGCTGTCGCCATTAACAGGTCCGGCCTGATACCAGCCTGTGAATGCAACCGGGCGCTCGGTAAAAGGGTCGCCACCTTCAATTGCTTCGGTAGTTGTATTCACAGTTCCGTTGGTGCAAATACCCGGAGCTGTTTGGTTAATAGGAAAGCCGATGAACTTTGTTGTAAGTTTAAGTGCTGAAGTTCCGCCATGAACAGCAACAGTTTCTTTTGTAGCTGTGCAGATAGACAGGATGCTGGTGCTTCCGTTCAATGTTCCCCAACCCACAGGCGATTGGCAATTAGAACCATCAGCAGCCCATGTTTCGAAACCTCCGTTATCAAGGGTCTGTGCAGATGCTACCCCTGAAAAAAGAAAGGCAACACCTGATAAAAGTAAAAGTTTTTTCATGTTGATTTTAGTATTTATTGATTAATTATTCGGCTAATGTAAAAACATTTATTCAGCAGAACTAAAAATGCTTATTACACCCGTATTCAATAAAAAATATACTTTTGGTTCCTCAGAATTCTTTTACAATAAATTTAATACCATGAAAAAACTTTACGCTTTTATTATGCTGGCTGCTGTATCGGGCAGCACTGTTGCACAAACTACGTTTGAACATGTGCGCACTTTGTTGCAGGCAAACTGTACGGTGGGTTGCCACAGCGGAGTTGCTCCTTCGGGACAACTGAAACTTGACGGAACCTTATCTGAAGTTTATCAGGAGCTGGTAAATGTCACACCTATAAATCCTGAAGCCAATGCAAAAGGGATGAAACTGGTTGACCCAGGTTATCCTTACCGCAGCTTTTTATTTGTAAAACTTTCGCATAATATTGATGCTACTACTTATTTAACAACGCCTATGGGCAATGCCATGCCTGACGGACAACCTGCTCTTGATGACGAGGAAATAGAATTGGTTCGCCAATGGATAATGTACGGTGCGGGTGATACCAATCATTATTTCGATCCGCAATTGCTTACCGATTATTATAACGGACCCGGAATGCCGCGCATTACACCGCTTGCACCTCCTGATCCTTCAGAAGGTTTTCAGGTACACATGGGCCCTTTCTTTATGGCTCCTGCAGTTGAAACCGAGTTTTTCTATAAATACGATACACGCCTTGAAGAAACCAAAGAAGTATATCGTGTACATACTCAAATTAACGAGGCATCGCACCACACCGCATTATACAAATATCTTCCCCAGCTGGATTCGTTTTTTCTTCCCGGTCTGCGCCCGGTTAACTCTATACTTGATGCTGCCGGAGTTTACTACACCAGCAACATTATTGGTCAATGGCCCAATAGCCAGGATTTAGTGTTGCCCGAAGGAACAGCTTTTACCTGGGAACAAAATGCTGTTATCGATTTTAATTACCACATCCCTAATTACAGCCAGGATTCAATACAGCCCTGCGAAGCTTATATGAATGTATATTTTCAGGATGCGGGAACCGCCCAGACCGAAATGATTTCGGGGCCTATTTATTACGGTGGTGCCGACCCCTCAGGACTTGTTATTGAAGGTACGGGTGTTGATTCAACGTATACCATTAATCATTTCAATACCGACTCGGCATACACTTGGTATATCTGGTCTATGATGGCACACACCCATCAATTAGGAAAGGAATATAATGTATGGATGCGCAACTCAGACGGAACAAAAGGCGATATTATTTATGACGGGCATTACAATGTTGAATACACGTTTAACCAAGGATATTATGATTGGGCACACCCGCCTTTCCGCACCTTTGATCCGCTGCTGGAAGTTGATTTTACCAACGGGCTTATTCACGAAGCTACTTTTAATAATCCAGGTCCTGACCCGGTTTATTTCGGGCTGCGCACTACGGATGAAATGTATGTTACCTACATACAATATACTACCGAACCTGTTACCATTGGTGTAAAAGAAGAGGAAAGCATTTTTAATTATTTCAATGCATATCCAAATCCTTCGCGCGATATCATTACCCTTTCGTTTAATAGCGAAAATGCTGCTGAGGGATCAGTACGTTTAACAGATTATTTAGGCCGGGAAGTTTATTCGCAAAACATTTCAATAACGCAGGGTAAACAAAAACTGCAACTGAACCAAGAATCGCTTGGACTTGCTTCAGGTTTTTATTCATTAAGTATGTCTACTCCGCAAGGGGTTTATACTACCAAAGTTATTTTTGAATAATAAATTTTTATCTAAAAAAGAAACCCCGCTATATATAGCGGGGTTTCTTTTTTAGATAACAGAATATAACGTCAATTTATAATCGACTGACATTGCTGACAGAACTGCTTGCCTGTCAGGTAAAATTTCATGTTTAGGCAAGCACCTTTGCTTGCGGATATCTTTCGAGCCACAATTTCAGTGATTCCATTCTGTTAATAGTGATGATGGTTTTATAGTCCAACTGCACTTTAATCCTTTTCTGTGGTGTTTTGCTAATTTTTCTTTTCGGCTTGGTCATATCGTAATTATTAAATGATGTTGTAACATTAACAATAATCCTGCCCGAAAGTTGCGCAGGGGTGTTAAAATTTGCTAACAATTGGGGTGTTAATCGTTTAAATGCGCCAAATCAGGTATAAACAACAGGAAAATCTGTTACTTTACAAGTGTTTCGATGGCCTGCAATAAAGCCTCAACATCTTTTCGGTAAAGCTGACCTATATTGCCAATACGAAAAGCATCTGCCTGACTTAGTTTGCCCGGATAAATGACAAAACCTTTATCATTCAGTGAATTATAAAACTCTTTGAAGTTGAAATTCCCTTCAGGATACAAGAATGAGGTTATTATATACCCCTGTTTTTCGGGTTCAAGGTATTCTTTGAAACCGAGTTTGCGCATTCCGGCAATAAGGGTTTGGTAGTTCTCTTTATAACGAGCGGCACGAGCAGTAACCCCTCCCTCCTCTTCTAATTCTTTCAATGCTTTGTGAAAAGCAGCAAGGCTATGAGTTGGTGGTGTGAAACGGAATTGTCCGTCATTTTCCAATCCTTCCCATTGAGCAAAAATATCCAGAACAAGACTTCTTGCCTGTCCTCTGCATTGCATCAGCTTTTCGCGTTTTGCAATAATGAATGAAAAACCGGGAACACCTTCAATACATTTGTTGGAAGAAGAAACCAGAAAATCAATATTGAACTCCGCAACATTTACAGGAACAGCACCAAAACTGCTCATGGCATCAACAATGTAGGTCTTGTTATATTTTGCAGCAAGCACACCGAACTCTTTAATAGGATTAAAAATTCCGGTGGTTGTTTCGCTGTGAACAATGGCAAGATGTGTAATGCTGCTATCATTTTTCAACACAGCTTCTGTTTTCTCAATAGTCGGAATTTCATTTTCAGCAAAAACTAATGAAGTGTGTTTAATGCCGTGAACACTGCAGATTTTTGCCATGCGATGACCATAAGCGCCATTGATAACAATCAACAGATGTCCATCGCGTGGAACGGAAGAGGAAATAGTTGCTTCAATTCCGAAGGTGCCTGAGCCTTGCACAATCACGGTTTCAAATCCTTTTTCTTTTGAAACTCCAGCAAGCGTCAACAACTTTTCACGCACCTCGCGCACCATGTTTACGAATTTATCATCGCGCGAACCGTAATCATGAAGCATGGCTTCTTTAACGGTTTTACTGGTAGTTAAAGGTCCAGGTGTGAAGAGTAGTTTATCCATTTTCAGAAAAAATTTTGCCAAAGGTATTTAAACCGAATAGAGCTTTGTATTAATTATTTGTGAAGAAAATTACTTCAGGATTTTGGCAATTTTTTCAGCTAACACCAATGAAATGCGCTGATTGCTTTCGTGTGTCCAGCCGGCAATGTGCGGAGTAAGAATTACTTTATCGCTTTCGTAAAGATATTTCAGAGCAGGTGGTAAATCTTTAGATTCTAATTTTTCAAGTGATGATGTTTCGTATTCCAACACATCTAAACATGCACCCAAAACTTTTCCTGATTTTATATGCTTCACCAAATCCTCTGTATTCACCACTTTACCACGAGAAGTATTGATGAGGTAAATCGGATTTTTAAAACGACTTAGAAATTCATCGTTCACTAAGTATTTTGTATCTTCTGTTAGCGGAAGATGCAAGCTCACCACTTCTGCTTCTTCAAAAATAGCATCCATGTTGGCTTCAATAATAAAATCATCGCCAAAATCCTGTTTGTATTTATCATAAGCCAGTGCCATTACACTAAAACTCTGAAGTCTGCGTGCAAATGCAGTTCCCATGTTTCCGTAG
The DNA here is from genome assembly GCA_050186075.1 of Bacteroidia bacterium. Lineage (GTDB taxonomy): Bacteria > Bacteroidota > Bacteroidia > SXHM01 > SXHM01 > SXHM01. The sequence continues at coordinate 39,931 of JBFWYU010000002.1, read as the reverse complement.
CCGATTATTCCGACTGTTTTAAACATTAACTCTGTTCCCCGATTTTCTTCGCGCAACCATTTTCCCTGACGCACTTCACGATCAGCTTTATTCAGATTATTCATTAATGAAAGTAACATCCCCAGAGCATGTTCGCCCACAGCATCGCGATTACCTTCAGGAGCATTGATGCATTTTATTTTTTTCTTCTTCGCATATTCCGAGTCAATGTTTTCCATTCCGGCTCCGGCACGTGCAATAAATTTGAGCTTTGTTGCTTTATCAATGAGGGCAGCATCAATCTTTATTCGGCTGCGGATAACTATTCCATCATAATCGCCAATCTTCTTTTCTATTTCCTCTTTGCTGCTTTTATCATCTAACTCACAGTGACACCCCATTTTCCTTAACTCATCGCGCAAAGCAATGTGAACAGTATCGAGGAAAAGAATATTTTTATTCAAAACAATCATTATGTTTTGCTGAGAAGGATTTGATTTTGAGCGGGTAAAAGTAAATTTTTATTCATTGAAAACGAATTGGAATAGTTGATACTTTTGCCACCGCAAAAACAAAACAAAAAATGGAATACAGAATAGAAAAAGATACCATGGGCGAGGTAAAAGTACCTGCCGATAAATACTGGGGCGCACAAACAGAACGCTCGCGCAACAATTTTAAAATTGGACCGGAGGCAAGCATGCCACGCGAAATTATTTATGCGTTCGCTTACCTGAAAAAAGCAGCTGCAATGGCGAATACAGAGTTAGGAGTTTTGTCGGCTGACAAAAAAGACCTGATTGCAAAAACCTGTGATGAGATTCTTGCGGGAAAATTAGACGGTGAGTTTCCATTAGTAATCTGGCAAACAGGTAGCGGAACACAAAGCAACATGAACGTGAACGAAGTGATTGCGTACCGCGCCCATGTTATTTCCGGAGGAAAACTTTCTGATGAGAAAAAAGTTCTGCACCCGAATGACGATGTCAATAAATCACAATCTTCAAATGATACATTTCCGACTGCAATGCACATTGCAGCTTACAAGCAAGTGGTGGAAATTACCATTCCTGGAATGAAAAAACTGCGCGACACTCTGGCAGCAAAATCAAACCAATTTAAAGACATCGTGAAAGTTGGTCGCACACATTTTATGGATGCAACACCGCTTACACTTGGACAGGAAATATCAGGATACGTGCAACAAATTGATAACAGTATTCGTGCATTGAACAATGCCTTGGAAGCTGTGAAAGAGCTTGCACTTGGCGGCACAGCAGTTGGAACAGGATTAAATGCACCAAAAGGTTATGATGTGTTGGTTGCAAAAAAAATTGCTGAATTAACAGGACTACCTTTTGTAACTGCTCCTAATAAATTTGAAGCATTGGCTGCACACGATGCAATGGTTGAACTTTCAGGCGCATTGAAACGCTCAGCAGTTTCATTGATGAAAATTGCAAATGATATTCGTATGTTGAGTTCTGGTCCGCGCTCCGGAATTGGCGAAATAATTATTCCGGACAACGAACCCGGCTCTTCTATTATGCCCGGAAAAGTTAACCCTACACAACCCGAAGCATTGAGTATGGTTTGCGCACAGGTAATCGGAAATGATGTAGCTGTTTCTATTGGCGGTGCAACCGGACATTTTGAACTCAATGTTTTCAAGCCGGTGATTGCTGCGAATGTTTTGCAGTCAGCACGATTGATTGGTGATGCCTGCGTTTCGTTTAATGATAAATGTGCAATCGGACTGGAACCAAATCTGGAACTGATAAAAGAACATCTGGAGAAAAGTCTGATGCTGGTAACAGCGTTAAACCCCCATATCGGTTACGAGAACGCAGCAAAAATTGCAAAGAAAGCGCACAAGGAACACAAAACGCTACGACAAGTTGCGATTGAGCTGGGCTTGGTTACTAATGAGCAGTTTGATGAATGGGTTGACCCGAAGAAAATGGTTTAATTGTAACGTCATTGCGAGCGATAGCGAAGCAATCTTTATTTATTTATTTATTGAGATTGCTTCAGTCGTTCCTCCTTCGCAATGACGGAGATTACGCCCCAATATAACTTCCTCCGCAAACGCGCTGTGTTTGTCCGTTAATGACTGCCGCACCCGGAGAAGAAAGAAACGTAATCATATCCGCCACATCTTCAGCTAAGCCTCCTTGGTTAAGGTTACTCAGTCTGCGCCCTCCCATTTTAGTGAACAAAGGCATTTTGGCTGTCATCTTGGTTTCAATAAAACCGGGAGCAACTGCATTGGCGGTGATATTATTTGCAGCAAGTTCTTCTGCTAATGCTTTTACATAACCTATAATTCCGGCTTTGGTAGCCGCATAATTTGTCTGTCCGAAATTTCCTGAAAAACCGGAGATAGAAGAAAGACAAACGATGCGCCCGTTGTTACGGATAGTTCCTGATTTCAGCAAGAGATTATTGGTTCTGATAAGTGCCTCCAGATTTACATTCAAAACCATGTCCCAGTATTTTTCGTCCATTTTGGCAATGGTTTTATCGCGGGTAATTCCGGCATTGTGAATCACAATATCAACTCCGTTGTATTCCTTTTTCAGATAATCGTTGATGATGGTTGCAGAATCTTCTTTGCTCATATCGGCAGCGAGAAATTTTCCGTTAATAGAGTCGGCAACTTTTTTCCCTTCTTCTGAATCTTCGGGGCGATCTAATACAATTACGGTTGCACCTTCGGCAGCCAATTTGCGTGCAGTGGCTTCGCCAATGCCTCGCGCAGCACCTGTTACCAGGGCAATTTTTCCGGTAAGCGAATTTTCTAAGGGAACAATTTGCGGAATACTTCCGCCTGAACTAATTCTGAAAACCTGTGCTGTTACAAATGCAGATGCTTCTGAGAAAAGAAAGTGTAAAACAGGTAAGAGTTGTTTTTCTGTTACACTTTTATTCTCTAAACGGATAAGGTTAACCGTTGCTCCTTTTCTTCCTACTTCTTTTGCTACAGAACGCGAAAAGCCTTCTAGTGCTTGCTGTGCGGAAACATTTTCTGCACTTCCTGAAGGGTTGAGACCAATTATAACAACGCGTGAGCTGTTTGCCAACTTTCCTGCGTTGGAATGAAAAAAATCATACAGTGATTTCAGTTGCGCAATAGTTTCAATTCCTGTTGCATCAAACAACAAAACATCTGCTCTGTCCTCGGCAGGAAGAGAATTAATTAGAGCGTGTCCGCCCAGTTCATCATAGATATTACTGATAACAGAAGCATTGATTCCACCTGTTGCGGTTACTACTTTTTTGCCGGCAAGGATTTGTTTCTTCCAGCTTCCTTTTAAGCGTTTCAGACGCGGAGGAACTGTAATTCCAAGTATGCTGAAAATTGATTTCCATCCGGGTTTGTGTCCGTATTCAAGTATAAAGTCTGCCATGATTTATTTTTTAGTGTGGCCAAAAGTAAAAAATCAACGCAGACTAAACTGAAAGACTTTTTTTACCGCAGAGGCGCAGAGAAGCAAAGTTTTGTGCTTGATACTTTTCTCAGCGTCTTTGCGCCTCTGCGGTAAAAGTTCTACAACGCAAAACTTATAGGCAGCGTAAGTTTAACACTTACTTTCTTGCCACCGTTTTCACCCGGAACCCAGTCGGGCATGGATGAAACCACGCGCAGCGCTTCGGCATCAAACACTATATTGTCTGATTTTTTCACTTTCGCATCGCGCACTTTGCCTGATTTGTCAACCACAAATTCAATGAATACTTTCCCTGTAAGTTTTGCTTTTTTAGCATCTTCGGGATACGTGATAGTGCTGACTAAATAATTGATGAGCTCCTGCTGCCCACCTTTAAATTCAGGCATTTTTTCCACCTTATCAAAAACCTCATCGGGTTGAAGAACGGTGAATGAATTAAAAAATAACATTACCGCAACCAATGGAATTGCAGCAAAGTAACGCACCAGATTGGCGCGATTTGTTTTTGTTTTGTGTAACATGATTAACCTCCGTTTTAAATTGTTTGTTAATGAAAATGAATTAACCACCGTTGAGTAAGGAACGCCAAATGCGCGGGCGGTAAGCACACGGGCGTATTGCACCTTATCATTGTTGTGAGCAGCTACCTCATCTGCAATGAACTCGTGCAGTATTGAAAGTTGTTTTTTAGCCAAGCCATACAAAGGGTTGAACCAGAAAACAACGCACAATAATTCGTAAAAAAAGATGTCAAGTGTATGCCACTGACTCGCATGAACTTTCTCGTGAGCAATAGCAACACTTTGTGTTTCAATATCAAGTTGAGGGTGAATAAATATTTTTCTGAAGAATGAAAAGGCGGTGTGCGGTGAGTTTTCAGGAAGAAAATACAGGCCGTTTTGTAAAAACATCCGGCTGCTGTTTACCAATAGTAATGTTTTTTCAAGGCTTTTAATAAAGAAAAACAGGCTGATGAAAAATCCTGTGAAATAAATAACAGTAATAAGTGTAACCCACGAAAATGAATTTTCAGCAGTTGTTTTCTCCGAGCCAATAATTACCTCTGCCAATGTTTGATTGCTTATTTCAACGCTTTCACCAAAGGAAGGCATCAATGGAAAAACCAAACTGAGCAAGGCAGACACAAGCAGGTAAAAGCGGTTTTGCTGAAAAAAGGTAGTGTTTCTCAGTAATACCATATAAGCCAGAAAAAGAAGGCTGAAACAAACCGTAGAATGAAGAAGGTAGATTGCCATGTGTCAGGATTTTTGTTTTTGTTGTTCTGCTATTTGCTGAAGAATAAAATCAATGTCTTTCAGATTTATCTTTTTCTCGTCCACAAAAAACGAAACCATATTGCGAACGGAACCTCCAAAATACTTCTCAACTACGTTTTTAGTTAAGTCGCGTTTGTAATCTTCTTTAACTACTGCAGGAAAATATTCATGTGTTTTCCCATACGAATTGTGCGAAACAAAACCTTTGGTTTCAAGAATGCGGACAATGGTAGAAACCGTATTATAAGCGGGTTTTGGTTCGTCCAGTTGTTCAAGTATGTCTTTCACAAATCCTTTTTTTATGTCCCACAACACCTGCATTATTTGTTCTTCGGCTTTTGTCAGTTCTTTCATTGCACTTTTATAATTAATGACGGGACAAATATATAACTATATTTTTAGTTATACAACTATTTTTATAGTTTTTAAGAAATTTTAACATTCTGAGAACATAAAAATTTTCTGCTTGTTATCAAAATATTAAAGATTGACCAAGGTTTGATTTTACCATTTGCCTGTCTATCTTTGAGGCCTTCTAAACAAAATTTTTAACCTAAAATAAAAACAACATGGCATTCGAATTACCAAAACTACCTTACGAATACACTGCATTGGAACCGCATATTGATGCACGCACGATGGAAATTCATCACAGCAAACATCACAACGCTTACGTTACTAACCTGAACAAAGCTATTGAAGGCACTCCGCTGGCTTCACAAAGCATTGAAGAGATTTTGAAAAACGTTTCAAAAGCATCGGCTGCTGTGCGCAACAATGGTGGCGGACACTTTAACCACAGTCTTTTCTGGAAAGTGATGAAACCAAACGGTGGCGGATTACCAACAGGTGATTTAGCTGCTGCTATCAACCGCGACTTCGGTTCGTTTGATACTTTTAAAGAACAATTTAATAATGCAGGCGCAACACGCTTTGGTTCAGGTTGGGCATGGTTGCTTGTGCACGATGGTAAATTGGTTGTTACTTCTTCACCTAATCAGGATAATCCGTTGATGGATGTTGCCGAAGTAAAAGGAACCCCTATTCTTGGTTTAGATGTTTGGGAACATGCCTATTACCTTCACTACCAAAACCGCAGACCTGATTACATTGGTGCTTTCTGGAATGTAATCAACTGGGATGAAGTTGCTGCGAATTTGAAGAAAGCGTAAGCACTATTACTTAGAAATAGAAGAGGCGTCCCGATAAATCGGGACGCCTCTTCTATTTTAGTCTTATCTGTTCCCACTCAACACCAAACTGCGGCTTGTAAACAAACTCGCGGTCGGTGTAAACAAACTTAATGGCTTTTACTTTTTCACCTATGAGGCTGTCGTTATACTCTGTTAAATACGGTGCTGCCCAAATTCCGCTTTCAGTGTTCTGAACTACAAGCCGGTGCTTTTTAATGCTGTCATTATGCAATTGATACAGCATATAATATTCGGGCTCTTTGTAAAACGAATGTTTGAGTTTTCCAACTAATGTTCTGACAATATTAAACTTCATGCGCAGGGCAGTTCCGTTTGTTAATTCAGGAATTGGAGTCCACTCATTCCAGTTGATGGTGTTGGCGTGATTGAATTTTTCGACTGCTAATTTTTCTTTCTCAGTACGTTTAAGAATGCGCACTTTTTCATCTTCATAAATCTGTGCGTAATTATTCAGGATAGAAAAATTCACTTGTCCGTCATCGCTTAAGACATAGCGGAAATCGATGCTGCTCATTTCCTGTCCCCACCAGTTTTGCTTGGTCCAGATGTAATAGAGTGGCGCTTTTTCTGATTGTAGAAAATCTGCATTTACTTTATCGAGCACAGCATTATTTACACAGCCCAACTGGAATAGCGGACGATTTCTGTAGTTCAAATTATTGGCTACAACATAGCTTGTTTCCCAAGGGAAAATGTCAACGGTATTGTCTGCAATAATTTTTCTCGCACTGTCGGCTAACAGAACATTAGCAAGATTTTGTTGCGATTGTTTATTGAACTCTTCTCCTCCATCACGGAAAATATTCACTGCTCTTTTGAAGTTGGTAATTCCTCCATATTTCATTTTCCATTCCATGTGAAAATGCCCGGTCTGTTTTATATTTTGATAATATAGATACGGAATAGCAATAAGAATGGCAATACGCAGACCTCCTATTTTTTCATCGGCAAGAAACAGAACGCCACCAAACAAAATCAGGAAATTGAAAAATGCCATAGCATGATGATTCTCCTCGCGGGCAATGGAATAGCGGAATACGGCCCACAGCGCAAACGCGAAAATTACATACACGCTATTTACATTTTCGCTGCGGAACAAATAGCAATATCCTGCAATAAAAATGAGCATCAGCGAGAGAATAATTTTATCGTTGGGTGCATTTACCGAAGTTGCGCCAAGATTTCCATTGCTGATAAAAAACCAGTTGCGCAGGTGTAACAAACTACCATCTAAATTGTGATTAATAGCAAGCCACAACAAAAAATAAATGCTGAAACCTATTCCAACGGTGAGTAAAAGATTGTTGAGTTTTCTGTTTCGGATAAAATCAAGAACTAAATAAGATGCCGCCATCATTACCGATGCGGCTGCAATATTGAGCTTTACAAAAAACGAAAGCGCTGTAACAGCAATTGCAATAAAGAGGAACTGATTTTTGCGCGTGGCAGCGTGCAGTACCAATGCAAACGCGACACAGCCCATCATTTTCTCGTCAATGCGCAGGTTGGCACTTAGTAATAAAGCAGCAATTACAGCAAGCCAAATTCCTTTTTGCTTTATGTGTTTTGTTGCTTGAAAAACAAGCCAGACAAAAAGCAACTGAAAGGCAAACGTGAAACAAAACGTGAGCAGATAATTATTGCCAATAAGCAGAGGAAAACGGATAAACCCAAACGGACCATAACTGAAAATTGCATCGCTGCCATGAGAAATTCCCTGATTGAAAAAATAGTTGAAACAAAAAACATAACCTTGATCTAAGCCTGTGCCTATAACTGGGTCGAACTCGGGGAAGGTGAAAACTGCCAGAAATAAAATGAGCAGAAGAGAGAGGAGATTGCTTCTGGCGCTGAAAAAGCGCCATCGCAATGACGTGTTGGTCTTATTCATTGCTTAAACCCCGCGTCCCATTTTACAACCATGATAAAATCATTTTCAATGGACAAATATCCAAAATCGTAGCAGAGTTTGTAGGTGCTGCCTTTTAAAGTGGTATGTGTATGCGTGTGGTATTTGAAATTAAATCCTTTGTCGGTGAGTTTTGCTTTGCTGATTTTTCCCTTGCCTTCAGGTGAAACAATGCTGCTTAATATTCTCCTGTTTTTGCGCAGAATGTTGTTGACGTTGCGCATTTCGGCAGTGGTATCGCTGTTGGCTTTGTTGTTGTAATTGCTGCGGCACTGGTCGTCACAGAATTTTTTATCGGCACGGCCTTTTAAAGGTTCGCCACATTCAAGACAGAGTTTTTCTTCCATGTTTTTAAAATGAAATGGTTTCGCCTAAGCCGGCATACAAATAATTCTGCTTATACAAATCCTGCAAAATTTTAAACGCAAGATGTCCGGTGCAATGTGCAGGTGCAACTTTTTTCACGCCCAACGTGTTTTTCATGTAGCTGCAAATCTCGTTTGTTTTTGCTCGGTCAAAAGGTATCATGTGAAAACCACCGTAAACTAATTCTATTGAATTACCTGTTACTTTTTGCGTTTGCTCTACAATGTGTTCAATTCCGGTGTGTGAACAACCTGCAATCAACACTTCGCCTTTTGCAGTTTTTATGGATAAAGAGAGTTCAGGCAGATTAGTGTTTTTGCAATCGCTGGCTGCATCCTGAAATTGTCCTTCCACAAAACTTTTGTTGGGATAGCATGAAAAATATCCCATGAATGGCGAGTTGGTGGCAATAAGATTTATTCCCGGAAATAATTCTTTGCTCTCTTTTATAAATTCAATATTGGCATGATTAAACCTGCCCGATTGCATGATGGTAAATTTAGTTTTTGCTCCGTCAAAATAGCGCATGTGCTGCGGAAGCGAATCGGCAACAGTTGGCTCCTGCCCTGTTGCATCAAAAGGAACGGGAGCACCCCAGAAAATATCGTACGGAAAATAAATTTTCACTTTCGGATTTATTTCCAGCAGGTAATCAATGCCGTTGAGGTGATCGAAATGAGCGTGTGAAACCACCACGGCATCAATAAGCGCTAAGTCAATTTTTAGTTTTTTAACGTTCTGTTTAAAAACATCGGCATTGCTGCCGGCATCAAACAAAATGGTTTTGCCTGCAAATTTTACAATGCACGAAAAACCGAAATCTTTTGTCAACGTGCTGTCTTTCGCAAAAGCATCATACAGGTTGGTGATGGTGCCTTGCTGGGCAAATGAGTTAATTTGCAGGAGCAGAATTATGGGAAATAAAATGTGTTTCATTTATTGGGTTTTGGTAGGTAAATGTAAAACTATTTACCCGATTACAAACGGTTATACCCGCTTATTTTCAGAAGTAAACGGATACTTTCCGCCTTTCGGTTGAAGGTGGACGTTCCTTTGTGCCGTCAACAATGACAAAACAAAATTCACGTTTAACTAAAAAACAAAAACATCATGAACACATTAAGAAACAGCGTACGTTTAATCGGAAATCTGGGAGCAGCTCCTGAAGTGAAAGAATTTGAAGCGGGCAAAAAAGTAGCACGTATTGCACTTGCCACCAACGAAACTTTTACCAACGCTAAAGGCGAAAAAGTAACTGAAACCTGCTGGCACAACTTGGTTGCCTGGGGAAAAACCGCAGAACTTGCGCAGAAGTATCTGACCAAAGGCAGCGAAGTGGCTATTGAAGGCAAACTGACTTCACGCAACTACACATCAAAAGAGGGTGAGAAAAAATACATCACCGAGATTGTGGTGAATGAGTTGCTGTTTTTGAGTAAATCTGCCGCGAAACAGTAATCGGTATTCCTAAAATAAAAAAGCCGTCACACAACTTAGCGTGACGGCTTTTTTATTTTAGGAGTTTATTTTTTAGAGCATAAACCAAGGAACAATATCTATGCTGGCTGTTCCTCCTCCGTTTTTCAACTGAAGTTCAATATAAACCAACCCAAATTTATGATTGGCGCGGAAAGTAATTTTTTCGGCTGTTTTGTCTGTTGGTGGCAATAACTGCTCAACCTTGGTGGTCTTTATGTACATAAAACCCATTGGCCAATCGTCCTGCCCGGTTTTTTCGCTAATGGTACGCACTAATTCGGTTCCGTTGTCTGTAGTAAAGGGATAGGTTGTACCAACTTCGTCATCGTATTTTACAATGGTCCAGGGACGGTCGCGTTTAAAAATATCCTGCACGCCTTCTGAAGTAATTTTAAAAGTAAATTCTGTGGACACATTTCCGTCAGCATCTTTATACTCGTCAGGAATAACTCCCGCCAGCATAGCCGAGTCGGGCGAACCGGTGAGATCAACAAACATATGGTAAGTAACAATTCCGTTATCATTGCTGGTAACGGTCATTTCCCCCGAGGGCAAACTCATATTTCCAAAACTCATGTAGGCTGATGAAACATTACCTACCTGTGTAAGCTCAATATTGGTTTCGCCTCCCAAATCGTTGGGGCCTTCGGGGTCATCTTTTTTACAAGAATTTAACGAGGTGAGCAGTGCTGCAACTAATGCAATTGAAAAGATTTTTTTCATTATAATTATAATTTAAGGTTTGACGCAAAATTGCAGTGAACTCAGTCATTGGAGAATGACAATTGTCAGAAAAGAATTTGATTTTGGTCAACCCGCCCGCACAATCCGGTTGACTTTGGGAAACCGCAGAGTCAGCTCAAAATTGCCCTATTCCTTCACCATCCTGATATTACACACTGTGTCTCTGTTTTCGTGCAGGATAATTTCGGTTTCAACTGCTTTATAGCCGGTAAGTGTGGCCGTTAGTTTTTGCTCTTCCATCAGCGAGGTGCTGAGTATAAATTTGCCGTCAATAGAGGTGCTGACTTTTTTTCGCCCTTGTGCTATCTTCAGTTGTACGCGCTCAAGCGGCATACCCGTTTCGCTGTCGGTAACGCTGCCCATTACTTTCTTTTTATATCCTTTGCGGGCATATTCTACTCCCCATCTGCGGGCATGTTCGCGCATGGAAGGACGGGGCTGCTCGTTATAAAAAACCTCCACCTCGCGCCAAACCTTTTTTATAACACCGTTTGCCTCCTTGTTCAGGCGCTGCACATCTTCCTGCGCATTGTCAAGAGCATCTTTTGCATTGCTGCCGGTGCTTATCAGGTTTTTGTAAATGACAAACAGGTCTTCAATCTCATCGGCCGAGGGGCGGCTCATGGGTGCTCCACCCTGAGCCACACGCGCCTGCTCGCCCGAAATTATATTTCTGGCAATAGTAGTTACCTGACGCTCTAACTGAAGCGCGGGCACTTTATCATTTTCTACATCCAGCTGATAAATGGCGCGATGACCTGCCGGATATTCGCCCCGTTTTACACACATATTAAATACCTGAATAAAATGCGAACAGTACAGAGCTAACTTTTCGCGCATTTTTTCTTTTTCTTCCATTAGCCCAACCGACTGGGCTTTTTTTGCACGCATGGCCAGCATCTTGCTGTTATACTCGGGGTATATGGCGTTCAGGCGATCTTTGGTGCGTTGCGTAAGCGGATTATTTAAGCCCGGATTAGCGTTTTGTGTAAACGCTGTCATTAGCGCTTTCTGGCGATCGAAATTTGACTTAGGATAGAACTTTGCCTCGGCTGACATTTTTTTAGGTTTTAGGGGCTAAAAATCGATTTTTGAATACAAAACAGAATTTAACAGACTGCTAATATAGATATTTTTGAATTAAAGTAAAATTTAGCATGTTCTATTATTAATTAGTATATAATAAACCATAGTTTAGTATATACTAATGTTTAGTTTATTAAATAAAATTAAACATTAGTATAAATATAGACTGCAAAATGGATGCCAGGAAGCATCTCCAAATGTGCTAATGTATAGTTTATTATAAAAAACTTGACTTTAGCACAAGTTTAACTACAGTTTTGTATAGCGGATGGGGGTTAACAGGTATGGAAATGGCAGAAAATATATACTAAACCAAGTTGCACAAGCCTCCTGTTTTACAAAAAATTAATAGCTAACGGAATTCAAAATTAAAGTCATACTTATCTTTGTCCCAATTTTGTAAAATAAAATCCCGTTATGAACAAAAAAACATTATTCCCTATCGCATCGTTCGCGTTTTCAGTAATCTGCTTGAATACTGCAAATGCCCAATGGTCAAATAACCCCACAGTAAATAATGCAATATGCACCGAAACGGCCATACAGGAATACCCGAAAATAATTTCGGACGGAAATGGCGGAGCTATTATTACCTGGAGCGACAGACGCAACGGAACGGACAATAATATTTATGCACAAAGAATAGACGCTACAGGAAACATACAATGGACAGCAGGCGGTGTGGTTATTTGCAATGTTGGGGGCGACCAGAATGCTCCTGTAATTGTTTCGGATGGTGCGGGTGGTGCCATTATTGCCTGGGAAGACTACTTTAGCGGCAACAGCGATATTTATGCCCAACGCATAAACAGCAGCGGAGTTACACAATGGACATTAAATGGTGTTGCCATTTGCTCGGCCAGCGAAGATCAAAACTACATTGATATTATATCAGACGGTGTGGGTGGTGCAATTATGGTCTGGGAAGATAATTATGGCTCAACCATAGATGTATATATACAGAAAGTAAATTCGGCTGGAGTAACCCAGTGGCTCGCTGACGGTGTTGCAATATGCACAGCTACAGGCGACCAATACACCCCAAAATTAGCACCTGACGGCAGCGGGGGCGCTGTAATTACCTGGGAAGACCAGAGAGGAGCTGACCCTGATATTTATGCACAACACATTAACTCGGCAGGCACTATTTCAGGCCTCGCGGATGGAATTGCTGTTTGTAATGCCACCGGAAATCAGTTTGTTCCCTCTATTTGTTCAGACGGGGCCGGGGGAGCCATCTTTACATGGTACGACAGGCGAAACGGAAACTGGGATATTTACGCACAAAAATTCATTTCGGGCGGAACACCTGTTTGGACAGCAAACGGCACTGCAATATGCACTGCCTCAAACGACCAAAAATATCCCAAGCTTGTTTCTGACCAAAACGGAGGAGCCTTTATCACCTGGCAAGGTGAATTAAGTGCATCAAATAATATATATGCACAACACATTAATACTACCGGAAACACAACATGGACTGCTAATGGAATTACAATATGCGCTGCTTCTGGCGAACAATATTCGCCCGAAATAATTGCCGATAATTCTGGTGGTGCCATTATTACCTGGAGCGACAACCGCAACTTTAACATTGATATCTATGCGCAGCGAATTACCGCATCAGGCGAAACTATCTGGAGCACCGATGGAGTAGAAATTTCAACAGCCACCAATCACCAGGGCGATGTAAAACTTATTTCGGACGGAAATGACGGAGCTATATTCTGCTGGGCCGATTTAAGAAACACGGTTTATGATATTTATGCGCAAAATGTATGTGCATCGGGATGGCTGGGTGTTTGTTCATCATCCATTAACGACTCTGAAAATGCTGCATCTATATCAGTAAGTTCATCTGCCAATTCAGTTATCATTGAGTGTAAAAACATAAGCGAGGCGCAGGCCGATTTAAGCATTCTTGATATTACAGGAAAAACAATTTTTTCGCAAAACAAAGTAAGCACAGCCGGCAAAATTGAACTGAATACCATGGGGTTCTCAAACGGAATTTATTTGGTAAACCTTAAAACCAATCGCTCAACTTATACAGCAAAGGTTTTTATTAATTAAACAAGGGCATTGTCGTTTACAGCAAACGGTCTTCGTTTTTAGAATCTTCGTAACCTTGGTCTATTAAAAGATTTCTGCTGTTAGAGGCTGCCACTGCAAGTTGGTCACAGCGTTCGTTTAAGGGATTAGCCGCATGGCCTTTTACCCATCTAAATTTTACCTGATGCTTGGGATAAATCTGTAAAAAGCGTTTCCAGAGGTCAACATTCTTTTTGTCTTTAAAGCCTTTTTTTACCCAGCCGAAAACCCAACCTTTATCAACCGAGTCAACCACATATTTAGAGTCTGAATAAATGGTAACATGACTGTTTGGAACTTTTATCATTTCAAGCGCCACAATAACACTAAGTAGTTCCATGCGGTTGTTGGTAGTAAGCCTGTAGCCTTGTGAAACTTCTTTGCGGTGGTGGTCTTTCAACAGCACAATACCGTAGCCCCCCGGTCCGGGGTTTCCAAGCGCACTGCCATCGGTGTAGATTGTAATCATAGTTTTTTAATGGCACACGGATGACACGGATTTAACTGATCTGCGCGGATAAAATAAATCCGTGTTAATCTGCCCAATCCGTGTCATCCGTGTGCCATCCTGTTGTTATTTAAAAAATGTATCCTCCCTCAAAATCACTTCTTCCTGCAATTTGTAAACTTTTTCTTTCAGCGCGGGAATATCTTTTTCGGTCAAGCCGGTGGTTTCAATCGGCTTCAGAAAACGGACACCCACCGTTCCGGGTGTAACTAATAAAGTGTCCATGGGCATAAGCATACGGCAGTTTAAAACCACCATGGGCAACAGAGGCGTTTGTGTTTCTATGGCTATGCGAAAAGCGCCATCATGAAATTCTTTCAGCGGTTTGCCCGTGCGGTTGCGTGTGCCTTCAGGCATAATAAGAATGGAAGTTCCCTCCCGCAATTCCTTTATCATATTATCAATGCTTGTCTTGCGGCTTTCGGGGCTGCTGCGGTCAACAAACAAACAAGCCACACGAAACAAATAACCTATTACCGGAATTTTTGCGGTTTCTATTTTTGCCAACGTTTTGTAAGCCATTTTTATAGATGATCCGCAGGCAAACAAATCAAGCGTTGAGGAGTGGGTACCTGCAATTACATACGCATGATTGGGGTCAATATGCTCGTACCCTGTAAAGTCCTGTTTCATAAAACTGAGTGCAAACCATACATCACTCCAGAAGCGGTAATACCTCATCAACGGGCGGATATAATTTTTACCACTTGCTACTATTATAACAGGTGCAATAAAAATACTAACCGCCACAAACAGAAAAAAAATCAGGTAACTCCAAACGGAATAGATGGGCTGAATGATTTTGAAGAGAAGTTTCATCGTGTTAAAACAATGTAATCGTTCAGCAGCGTTTTCAAAAAAGCAACTTTGTCTTTTGGTGTTTCGGCAATGTCTAAAACAGCTTTCAGTTTTTGCACCAGCATATCCAATGCTTCTTTATGTGCAGTGTTGTTATATTTTTTTGTGCGATCAATCACTGATTTTATCAGCAGCATATCACTTTCGCTCAAGCCGCGCACCTGCGGATATTTAGGCTCATAATTTTCGCGCGTGTTAATGCGCAACACATCCGCAATTTGAATACTTAATGACGAGCGCGTTTTAATAACCGTTGTGTGTGCCAGCATATCGCCAAGTCTTTGTCCGCGCACAGTAGAGTTAACCAGCACCGCAGCAATTGTGCCTGACGAAAACCAAATATCAACGAGCCGAAAAGCCCAGCGTATCAGGTAATCACTTATCACAGGTTGTTTGCCGTTGAGTTTAGCCACTTTTATACCAATAGCTTTTTTGCCCAACGATTGTCCGTTCATCCAAATCTCACTTGCCGGTGAATAGAAAAGATAGATAGGAAGTATAACCAAATATATAAAGTAGCTGATGCTGTTTAATCCAAAAACCCACATCCAGAAAAGGTAAAGCAGCAATAAAGAAAAATTCAGAATCCAGAAATCAAGGAAGAACGCAAAGAAGCGATCGCGAAACGAAGCGAGCTCATATTCAATGGTTACATTTTGGGTAGTGGTTATTTCTATCGTCCGCATCGGTGCGATAAAAGTAAAAAACTATTTTTGCGCTTCACAAAAAATATCGAATGAAATACTTTCTACTTCTTACTTCCAACTTCTTACTTCTAACCTCTAACCTCTACTCACAAGTAATCGGTGGCGAATTAGTTAAACTCGAAGAACTTTACGACAAAGGCAAATTTGAAGACTGCGCCTACAAAGCCGAAACCTACACAGAAAGCGAGAAGTATGCAAAAAATCCTGAGCCTTACCTTTATATAAGCATGTGTTATTACGAATTCCATTTTTCGGAAGACGTGAAAATAAAAGAGTACTATAAGTCTGCGTTGAAAGATGCGTTGAAGTATGCTGTGAAAATGAAAGGCTACGACAAGGAATTAAATTTTTACAAAGACAACAGCGAGTATTTAGACAAACTTCGTCAGACTTGTCTGGAAGAAGCAAAAGCCCTGGTTGACAAAAAAGATTACAGCAAGGCATCCTCTTATTACTACAAACCTTTGGTAAAATTAGACCCTGATAATTATGAGTTGCTGTTTGTAAAAGGAGTATGCGATGCGCTGATGCGCAATGGCAGCGAAGCTTACAAAAGCCTGAACGATGCTATGCCCGAACTGAAAAAGAGTGCTGAAGCGGGATCTTATAAAGCACCAAAACTGATTGAACCTGCTTTGTCAGATGCCTTTGTAAATTACTCAACCTTATTAAAAGACCAAAGCTATGCCGACTCGGCTAAAGCAATAATCATGTTCGGAAAAATTCTGTTGCCAATGGACAAAGCAGTAGATGAACAATACAAGAAATTCACCAACTAAAAACAAAAAAACCTGCCGAAAGCAGGTTTTTTTGTTTTTGAAAAGAAGAAGAACTTATTTTTTCACCAGTGTTTTGCTAACCATCACACCTTTGCTTAAGTCATAAGCATTGATGGCATAAACTCCCGGAGCAAATTCCGAAACATCCATTTTACCTGATGAAGATGTGTTCACGGCAACCTGTTGTCCCATCATGTTAAAAATTTCAAGGCGGTCAATTTTAAGACCTTTCCCATAAAATGTAATTACATCAGTTGCAGGATTTGGATACATTTCAAAAATGAAATTCTCGGCATTATTTTCAGCAACACCCACAGCTAAACCTGCAAACAAATCGTTCACGTTTTCGCCAACAAGTCTGCCGCATACTAGACCGCCATCATTACTGAATTCATAGTGTATTCCTCCGTAAAGACGTGACGCTGCAGCTTCGGCAGCAGCCTCATCAAAATTGTTGAAAGAGCGCGGACCACCAAAATTAGTTCCGTGTGTGCTGTCAATAAAAGCGTAAGATGCTCCGAAAAATGATTCCATAATTTCACTCATAGCACCTGACTGTGATGAGTGTCCGCTGGTATATTCCGGGAATGGTGGAGTTCCTATTAATGAAACCCAATTAGCATCAATATTATCCTGAATGTAGGTTACAGGACGAAGTAAATTGTAAATGTATTTTGTTTTCCAGCAGGCAAGAAAGGCATCCGAAAGGGCTATACCCATTTTTGCATACGCCAAAGCTGCAGTTTCAAGATTTGAGTTTTCGTGGCGTAAAACATTACGCAACATAGCAATGCTATGTCCCGGAGGTGTGATTGAGCCTCCTCCATCGGCCCAGTATTGTGCAATAGTAACCTGATCGGCAGTATTGTTATTTACCTGATAATAAACCTGAAAAGCATAGGCATAGAAAGGTGAATTCACATCAGTAGAAAAAGCCGGAGGAGTTCCCGGAATAACGGTGCTGCTATCCTCTGTAATAAACGGACGGTGTGTTCCCCAATACGGCTGCATAGCAGTTTGTGCTCCAAATGGCTCCCAAAGTCCGGGGCCTGCAGGCGGAACATAAGAACCAGGGAAGTTGGCAGAATAACCCTGATGACCGCCATCAGTTTTTGAATACTGAAAAATATCATTTGCAATTGCTTCGCCAAATGCTTTTGAATCGGCATAATCCTGAGCCGGAATTTGTCCTTCAAAAAGGGTGTTGTAATAATCACGGATGTTGTGCAGCGAATCTTTATTGAGTTGTGAGGCATTTGCCCAAAGGCTGTCAACAATAGCAGCCAATGCATTGTTAGCTACCGTTGGCCAGTGGTAATTGGCATTACCATCGGGAGGAGTAAGCGTGCTTAATTCAGGAATAGCCCCAAGCGTTGATGTCATGGAAGGAATTCCCGGAACAACAGCTTCGTAAAGCGCAAGACCTGTAAAGCCAAACGCACGTGAGGCAACGGGCGGTGTAAAGCCTGTGCCCTCTTTGGTAAGCTTTAAAGTAAAGCTGAAATAATGATTAGGCACATCAGCGTTGTAGGTGTTTGCATCCTGTGCATTAGCTGCAAAAAAAGACGTTGTTAAAAACGCGAGTAAAAGTTTTTTCATTTAAGTTAGTTAGTGGTTCAACGACAAAAATATAAAATTATCCGTTTAACGGAAATTTTATTGAGGCAGGGCGTAAACGAATTGAATTGTTTTTAGTTACACAAACTTCTCTCCTTTGGAGATGGTAACATCGTTTACAATCAGCTTGATTTTTTGCTCTTCGCTTTTGCGGCAAACCAAAAGTATTCCGTCTGACTCAACTACTATGTAGTCTTCCAGTCCTTCCAATACAACCAGTTTGTCTTTGGGAACATTAACAATGCAATTCCTGGTATCGTAAACCACCACATTTTTTCCGATGATGGTGTTGCCTTCTTTGTTTTTGTCGGCATACTCGTAAAGCGAACCCCATGTTCCAAGGTCGCTCCAGCCGATGTCGGCAGCAAGTACGTAAACGTTTTTAGCTTTTTCCATTACGGCATAGTCAATGGAAATATTTTTGCAAACGGTGTATGCTTTTTTAATAAAAGCTTCTTCGGCAGGAGTTCCGTAAAGTGTTTTTCCTTCGCCAAAAACCTGGAACATTTCACTGGAGTGATCACGGAAAGCGCTTAAAATACTTTTTACCGACCAGATAAAAATTCCTGAGTTCCACAAAAAATCACCGCTGGCAAGAAATTGTTTTGCCATGTCGAGATCTGGTTTTTCGGTAAAGGTTTTTACTTTGCGCACTTCACCGCTGCCATTGAGAAACTCTTTTTCGTTAAACTGGATATAGCCATAACCGGTATCGGGACGCGAAGGTTTTATACCAAGGGTGCATAGCACATCGTGCTTTGCTGTTGTTTCCAATGCTTTATTGATAACGTTTACAAATCCTTCAGTATTCAGAATGAGATGATCCGATGGAGCCACTACCATATTGGCATCAGGGTTTATAGCGCTGAGGCGGAAAGCTGCATAGGCTACACAGGGAGCTGTGTTCTTACGGCTGGGTTCGCAAATGATTTGTTCGTGAGTTAATGCAGGTAATTGTTCTTTTACAAGTTCGCGGTAGCTTTCGTTGGTTACCACAAAAATATTTTCGGGCGGACAAACTTTTTGAAAACGATCGTAGGTTTGTTGGATGAGGGTTTTACCTGTTCCCAAAACGTCTAAGAATTGTTTTGGATGTGGTGTGCGGCTCATGGGCCAGAACCTTGTTCCAACCCCGCCTGCCATTATTACTACATAATTGTTTTTCATTCGTCAATCATTAACCGTCATTGCGAGGGAGGCACGACCGAAGCAATCTTTTTCAATTAAGAGATTGCTTCGCTGCGCTCGCAATGACGAACTGCCCTATTTTTTAAGTTTTGAAAGCGCAGCGCGCAGTTGTGCAATTACTTTTTCAATGTCTTCGGTTTTTATGGTGCCAATGGAAAGGCGATACCAACTTGATTCGCTGGAAGTACCGAAAGCATAGAAAGGAACCAAAGCTGTTTTTGCTTCATCTAATAAATAGGAAGTTATGTCTTGAGTAGTTGAAAGTGTTTTTCCCTCTGCGGTTTTGTAACCGTGTAATGAGAACTGAACGGTGAGATACATTGCACCTTGGGGAGCAATTGCGTCTACTGCGAAGCCTTCGTTTTTTAAGGATTGGAATCCATTGTAGAAACCAGCCAAACGTTCAGACACATTTTTGTTTATCCAATTCAGGTATTCATCTACTTCGTTTTCTTTTTCGAGATAAACGGCAGTTGCAACCTGCTCTGCTTTTGGCGACCATGCTCCCACGTGAGAAAGAAGCGCGCGCATTTTGTCAATTATTTTTTGCGGACCAAATGCCCAACCTACGCGAACTCCGGTTGAGGCAAATGCTTTTGAAATTCCGTCAATGTAAATGGTGTAGTTGCGCATTTCGGGGCGCAGAGAAACGGGATCGTAATGTTTATTTCCGGTCATGGTTAATGCCCAGTAAATCTGGTCGTACATGAGGTAAAGCGGTTTGCGGCCTTCTTCACGATTTGCGTTTTCTTCCAGAATTAAATCACAGATTTGTTCCAGACCTTCTTTGCTGAACATGGTTCCTGTGGGGTTCAACGGTGAGCATAGCGCAACAACAGTAGCATCGGCTAAATGCGGTTTTAAATCAGCAGCCGAGGGCATAAATTTGTTTTCGGCAGTGGTTTCCAATTCTACTTTTTTGCAGGAAGAAAGGTGTGTATAATGGTTGTTATTCCAGCTTGGAACGGGATAAATTACAGTATCGCCCGGATCTAATAAAGCGGTGAATGTTGCATAAATCAAGGGACGCGCACCTGCCGAAATCAGAATTTGATTTTCGGTATAATCCAGGTGTCCTTTGCGTTTCAGGTATTTTGAAACGGCTTTGCGCAATTCGGGGATACCATTAGCTGCGGGATAATTGGTCTGATTGTTTTCGTAGGCCTTTACTATTTCGGCTTTTAAACCATCGGGAATAGGGAAAATATTGGAGTTGAAATCTCCGATAGTGAGGTTGTATATTTTTTCACCGTTCTTAATCTTCTCGTTCACCTCGTTAGCGATTTTTATGATTTCGCTGGCAATAAGGTTTTCGGCTACTTCGGATACGATTAATTCGCGGGTGGTTGTGGCTGCCATTGTGTTCATCTGGTATTAATTCCTTTGATTGGCGGCAAAGATAAAAAAATGGAGTTTGGGCGGTAATTATTTTTAGGAGCACAGAGTCCATAGTCGATGGTCCATAGTCCATAGCCGAAAAGTTGTTGATTAAATAGAGGATTCTTGATTTTTAATGTTTTATTGATGACGGAAGCCCGATTTGGCTTAATGTATTGAAAAGTAGTGTATTAACTGAACTTAGGAATAGATTTGGACAATTTAGGAATGGATTTGGAGAACTTAGGAATGGGTTTGGACAGTTTAGGAATAGTTGCGAAGAACTTAGGAATAGGTTTTTTAAATTTAGGGATAGATGGGGACTATTCAGGAACCTATGCGGAGATTTTAGGAATGGACAGGATGGTTTTAGGGATTGGCAAACCCAATTACGGGATTGTCATTATTGATTTAGGAATTATCACTAACGATTTAGGAATTGGCACTAAAGACTTAGGGATTGGCGCTAAGAATTTAGGAACGACTAAGAACGGTTTAGGAACCTTACTCCGCTGCTTTTGCAGGGTTCAGCAAATCATAAAACTGGTCGAGTTTCGGCAGAATGATGATGCGTGTTCTGCGGTTGGTAGCGCGACCTTCTTCGGTATCGTTAGTTGCAAGTGCATTGAACTCACCACGACCTGCTGCAATAAGATGGTTGGGGTCAATTTTATAATCGTTTTGCAAAACACGAACTACTGCAGTTGCACGTTTTACGCTTAAATCCCAGTTGTCGGAAACACAGGTGTTGCTGATGGGTTTGTTGTCGGTATAGCCTTCTACCATTACTTCCATTTCTCTTCTTGAATCCAGAATAGCGGCAATTTTACCCAACACTTCTTTTGCACGTGAGGTAAGTGTTGCGCTTCCGCTTTCGTACAGCATTTTATCCGAAAGATTAATGAAGACAACTGTTTTATCCACTTTAATTTCAACATCGTTGTCATCCAATCCTTCTTTCAAAACTCCTTTCAGGTTAACAGCTAAAGCAAGGTTAATTGAATCGGCTTTGGTTTTTGCAGCCTGCAAGAGTTGAATGTATTTGTCTTTCTTCTCTAATTGCTCCAGTGTTTTATTGATATTTTGATTTGCGGATTGTGACAGAACAGTTAAATCTCCAACCTGTGTAACTTGTTTGTCGCGTTGTTGTTTGCAATCCGAAAGTTGTTCATTCAAATATTTAATTGAAGTGCGGGCTTCAATCAAGTCGGTTGAATAACGATTGCGTTCTTCTTCGCAGTCCATCAATAAATCATTGGCTGTTTTTAGTTCGCTTTCTTTCTTTGCCTGTAGCTCAAGAAATTTCTTTTTGCTTACGCAAGAAGAGACAGTAACAATAAGCGTGAATGCAATAAATATATTAAAAAGTGTTTTCATTTTAGTTTTAGTTTAGTGCGCAAAAGTAGGAATAAAATGCAGGGCGTGGCAATAATAACATTCCTGATATTTTAGGATAGCACTGAACAAAAAAACAATGATTTTGTTATGTAACATTGATTACAAACCATTTTGTAGAAAGAACTTAATTTCGCAAACCTATCATAACAAACACATGAAAAAACTCAATTTGATTTTTGCTGCAGTTTCTGTTGCTCTTATTCTAAACAGTTGCTCCTCGCAACCCGAATAAAAACAGGAAGCAAACACCGAAAACGAAGAAGCAAAACTAGACGCGGAAATAAAACCACGCTTATCTGCTTTTGCTGCATTACCTGCAGTTGCAGAAAATCCTGAAAATCCGATTACGGATGCAAAAGTGAAGCTGGGACATGCATTGTATTTTGATACACGTTTATCAAAAGAAGGAAAAATAAGTTGCAATTCCTGCCACAATCTAGAAACATTTGGCGTGGATAATTTACCAACCTCGCCCGGTGATGCCGGAAAAAATGGCGACCGCAATTCGCCCACTGTTTTGAATGCTGCATTGCATACGACACAATTCTGGGATAGCCGCGCAAAAGATGTGGAAGAGCAAGCGGGAATGCCGGTTTTAAATCCTGTTGAAATGGAAATTCCTGATGAAGCATTTTTGATGAAACGCCTTTCTGCAGTTCCTGAATACAAGCAACTTTTTAACGAAGCATTTCCGGGAAAAGGAGTTACGTATGAAAACATGCGCAAAGCAATTGGCGCATTTGAGCGGAAATTGATAACCCCTTCCCGCTTTGATAAATACCTTGCAGGTGATAATACCGCACTCACATTAGAAGAGAAAAAAGGACTGAACAGTTTTATTAAAATCGGTTGCACTACCTGTCACTCAGGAGTTGCTCTGGGCGGAAACATGATGCAGAAATTTGGTGTTCACCGCGAGTACTGGACCCTGACCGACAGCAAAAAGATTGATGAAGGAAGAGCCGCAGTTACCAAACAGGAAAGCGACAAGTATATGTTCAAAGTTCCGTCACTTCGCAACATAGAAAAAACGTACCCGTATTTTCATGACGGCAGTGTTGCCGATTTGAAAAAAGCAATTCAGATTATGGCTGTTGCGCAATTAGCTTACCGCATGAGCCCTGAGGAAATAAATTCGGTAGAAGCATTTTTGAAATCGCTGACAGGAGATATTCCTGCAGAATTTAAAAAAGCACCTGCGCTGTAGTTATTGAATCATTCCCGCAGCAACGGTTTCGTTGGTGCCTTCGTCAATAAGAATAAGACTTCCGGTGATGCGGTTGCGTTTGTAACTGTCTTTGAACAGAGGTTTGGTGGTGCGTAAACGTGCGTGAAAAATATCGTTCATGTTTACGCTCTTGTCTTCTTCCAGTTTGTTGAGCGTGTTGATGTCAACTTTGTAATTTATTTCTTTAATAACGGCACGTGCGTCATTGCTTGTGTGTTTCAAAAAATATTTTGCCCCGGGTTGTGGCGACTTATTATTGAGCCAACATAACATTGCATCTACGTCTTGTGTGCTTTCGGGTTGATTTTCTTTTTTCACTAGCATATCACCGCGACTAATGTCTATTTCATCTTCCAACGTAATGGAAACAGACATAGGCGCGAACGCCTCTTCCAACGCACCATCCAGTGTTGCAATGGATTTTATTTTTGAAGTGAAACCCGAAGGCAATGCAATTACTTCATCACCGGGTTTAAAAATTCCTCCGGCAATTCTGCCGGCATAACCGCGGTAATCATGGAACTCATCAGTGTGCGGACGAATAACGTATTGCACGGGAAAACGAGCATCCTCATGATTCCAGTCGCTGCCGATGTGCACATTTTCCAACGTGTTTAAAAGCGGAGAACCTTTGAACCAATCCATGTTGGTGGAAGGGTCAACCACATTATCGCCATGCAAGGCAGAAATAGGAACAAACTCAATGTCCTTAACATCTAATGTTGCTGAAAAATTTTTGTATTCGGCTACAATACGGTTATAAACTTCTTCGCTGTAATCCACTAAATCCATTTTGTTTACACATACAATAAGGTGAGGAATTTTCAACAACGATGCTATAAATGAATGACGACACGTTTGTTCAATAACACCTTTGCGGGCATCAATTAAAATCAACGCAAGATTGGCAGTTGATGCGCCCGTAATCATGTTGCGGGTGTACTGAATATGCCCCGGAGTATCAGCAATAATGAATTTGCGTTTGGGTGTTGCGAAGTAACGATACGCCACATCAATGGTAATTCCCTGTTCGCGCTCAGCACGTAAGCCATCTGTTAAAAGTGAAAGGTCAACATGTTGTAATCCTTTTTTCTCGCTGCTTGCTTTTACTGCGTCTAATTGGTCTTCAAAAATTGATTTCGAATCGTATAATAATCTTCCAATGAGAGTGCTTTTTCCGTCATCAACTGAACCTGCAGTTGTGAACCTTAAAAGTTCCATGTCTAAATATCCTTGTGTGTCCATTTCTTTTTTTACCACTAAGGGCACAAGTTCACTTAGTGTTCTTGTGAACTTAGTGGTGAATTATTTTTAAAAATATCCTGATTTTTTTCTGTCCTCCATTGCTGCTTCGCTGCGCCTGTCATCAATTCTGCTTCCTCGTTCAGTTACTCTGGTTGCAGCCACTTCTTCAACTATTTCTTCCACTGAGTTTGCGGTGGATAATACTGCTCCTGTACAACTGATATCACCAATGGTTCGGAAACGCACTTGCATTTTTTCTACTTTCTCCGTTGGCTTTAGCGGAATAACATTTGCATGTGCATAAATTACTCCGTCTCTAACAAAGCACTCTCTTTCGTGGGTAAAATACAAGGATGGCATTTCAATTTTTTCGTGCAGAATGTATTGCCACACATCCATCTCGGTCCAGTTGCTGATGGGGAACACACGAAAATGTTCACCAATGTGTTTTTTACCATTGAAAATATTCCAGAGCTCAGGGCGCTGGTTCTTTGGGTCCCACTGACCAAACTCATCACGGTGCGAAAAGAAACGTTCTTTGGCTCTTGCCTTTTCTTCGTCTCTGCGCGCTCCGCCTATGCAGGCATCGAATTTGTATTTTTCAATTGTGTCGAGCAGCGTTACTGTTTGCAACACATTGCGGCTGGCGTTATAGCCTTTTTCTTCTGTTACTCTTCCGCTGTCAATGCTTTCCTGAACTGAACCAACGATTAATTGTGCACCGTATTTTTTTGCAAGGTTGTCGCGGTAAACGAGCGTTTCTTCAAAATTGTGGCCGGTATCAACATGTACTAACGGAAAAGGAATGTTGGCCGGAAAAAATGCTTTACGTGCCAGGTGAAAACAAACAATGCTGTCTTTGCCTCCTGAAAAAAGCAGGGCAGGTTTTTCGAACTGCGCAGCCACTTCGCGAATAACAAAAATGGATTCAGCTTCTAATTCTTTTAAGTGTGAGAGTTGATAGGATTTCATTTCTCTAATTCTATTTTCGGCAAAACAAATTCAATAATTTGATGAACACATTCCTGCAAATTCTGTATATGTGTATTCAGTGTTATTTCAGGATTTTCGGGCTTCTCATAAGGTGAATCAATTCCTGTAAAATTTTTCAGTTCTCCTTTGCGGGCTTTTTTATACAAGCCTTTTACATCGCGCTGCTCACAAATTTCCAGGGGGCAACTAACAAATACCTCTACAAATTCTTCGCCCAGCAATTCGCGAACAATTTTTCTGTCGCCTGCAAAGGGTGAAATAAATGCAGCAATAACAACTGTTCCCGAATCAACAAACAGTTTTGCAACCTCACCCGTTCTGCGGATATTTTCTTTCCGAGCTTCTTCGGTAAAGGATAAATCTTTATTCAAGCCTGTTCTTAAAATATCTCCGTCTAAGGTATACGTGTGAATATTTTTTGCAAAAAGTTGTTGCTCCAGCTCAATGGCAATGGTAGATTTTCCGGCACCTGAAAGTCCGGTAAGCCAGACGGCAAGTCCTTTGTGGCCTTTTAATTTATTGCGTTCTGCTTTACTGATATTTTTCATCGGGGCTGCAAAAATATAAAATCTACTGAATGAGTAGAGTTTATGATTTTGATTTGTTTCTATACATTTACCTCTGTGTTTTACCAATATATTTAAGTATGAAACTAAAATCTACACTCGCTCTTCTCTTTTTATCTGCTGCTGCAGTTGCACAAAATCAGGTTCCTGTTATTTCAAACGTCTCCGTTATTGCCCCCTGGAATACAGGGCAAGTGCTGATTGATTACGATGTTGCCGATAATGAAAATGATAATGTTGACATCAAAATTGCATTTTCTGCTGACGGTGAAAATTATGTAGTTACAGCCGGAACAGTAAGCGGTGATGTTGGCTTTCCGATAGCGCCCGGCACAGGAAAACACATTATCTGGAACTACGATACGATTAGTAACGTGACAAATTATTCTATCCGCCTGATTGCTGACGACCGCCAAATTCCAAGCATACAGGACATTGTTGATCAGGTGGACAGCGTACTTCTGCGCAATGATTTAGAATATGTTGCTTCTGAAGTGCGCCATTACTCAGCAAATCCAACGCATCTGGAAGATGTGAAAGATTCCATTGAAGCACGCTTTGTTGATGCAGGACTTAATGTTTACCGTCAGGATTTTCCACGTGCTGGATATACCGGACAAAATATTATTGGTAAAAAAGCAGGACTGGGAAGCGAAGCCAGCACCTTTATTGTGGATGCACATTTTGATTCTGTTGATGATGCCCCCGGTGCAGACGACAATGGTTCGGGTGTGGTTGGTGTTTTAGAAGCGTTGCGTGTTTTGGCTCCTTATAATTTTGAAAAATCAATAAAGTTCATCGGTTTTGATTTTGAAGAAAGTGTAGGTGTGGCCGGCACTTACGGCAGTCTGGTTTATACACAAAGTCAAATTCCGGATTGGGAAATTATTGAAGGTGTTGCCAATTACGAGATGATTGGTTACTACACCAACGAAGTAAACTCACAGCAAATTCCTTTTGGTTTTAACTTTTTGTTTCCCGACCAATATGCTGAAGT
Organism: Bacteroidia bacterium; assembly: GCA_050186075.1. GTDB lineage: Bacteria > Bacteroidota > Bacteroidia > SXHM01 > SXHM01 > SXHM01. The sequence continues at coordinate 12,873 of JBFWYU010000002.1, read as the reverse complement.
AATTGCCGACAGCTCAAGAGGAAATTTTCTGATTAATGCAGGCGATACCGAGTCTTCGGCTTTTACTGCTGCATTTGATTCGCTTACCGCACTTTATGTTCCCGCACTGAAAGTAACGTCAATAGTATTGCCCAATGATGGCTTGATTGCTGCAGATTTCCGCAGAAGCGACCATGCCAATTTCTGGGATATTGATGTGCCGGCAGTTATGCTTACCGATGGTGCCAACTTCCGCAACCTTGATTATCACACGCCTAACGATACCGTGGGCGCTCTCAACTTTACGTTTATGAGCAATATTGTAAAAGGCACCGTTGCCACCATTGCCACGCTGGCAGGCTTGCAACACAGTTCTTACTTTGATGCAGGAAACGTTATTGCTTCTATACCTGAATCAAATTTTGTGTGTGATATTACAGTGTTTCCAAATCCGGTGAAAAATAAACTGACCGTAAAAACCGGTGATTGTTTTCAACAAGGGTTTAACCTTACAGTAGTGGATGTGCAAGGAAAATTAGTGAAGGCTGAAAAAATTGCAGCCAACTCACAAAGCGAAATTTCATTTGAGAATATACCTTCCGGAAATTATTTTGTGGTGATGGAAGATGGAGGGAAGAGAAGTGTGAAGAAGGTGGTGGTGGAGTAAATGGAAAATAAAGACTTTCACTACACTGTTAGTGATGAACAAATTGCGGCTTATTCAAAATGGACTTTAGAGGAAAAGTTAGATTGGTTAGAGCAAACTGCAAAATTTGCCAATTCTCATTTAAGTGTAGAAGAGCGAAATTTGATATTCAACATTGGCAACAAAATAATATTGGAACGTAACGGTTTGATGAAATAATTTTTACCGCAAAGGGCGCAAAGTCTGAAATCTGTCTAAAGCGCAAAGTTCCGCAAAGGTTTTACTCTGCCCCTTTCTCAGTTCTCTCTGCGGTTAAACTTTCCCTTTAACAAAATCCAAATCCCCAGCACCACAAAAGGGATACTAAGAATCTGTCCCATATCAATGGGCAGGTTTTCTTCAAAACCAACCTGACGCTCTTTTATAAACTCAACCAAAAAGCGGAAGGTGAAGATGGAGATGATGCAGAGGGCGAAGTAGAAGCCGACCACCCCCGACCCCTCCTTGTGCAAGGAGGGGAGCCCGTTTCGTTTGTAAAGCAAAAACATAACAACAAACAAACTAAAATAAAAAATAGCCTCGTACAGTTGTGCGGGATGGCGGGGCTGCATATCAACCTGTTCAAAAACAATTGCCCAGGGCACATCGGTTGGGTAGCCTATAATTTCGGAATTAAAAAAATTGGCCATGCGAATAAAACCGCAGGCAAGCGGGGTGGCAATGGCAATTCGGTCTAAAAGCGGAAGCAGGTCTTCTTTGGTTTTCCATTTATAAACCAGCAGCGCCAGTAAAATACCGAATGCACCGCCATGACTAGCCAAACCGGTGTAGGCCTGAAAAACCATTTTGCCGCTTTCGTCATAGCCAATGGGCAGGATCATTTCCAACGGGTGATACAGAAAATAATCGGGCTCGTAAAACAAGCAATGCCCCAGCCGCGCACCGGCAAACGAGCCTATGATGGCGTATGTAGCCAGCTGACTTAATTTCTGATACGGAATTTTTTCGCGCTTATACAGCCATTCCAGAAACTGAAAGGCTGCAATAAAACCGCCTACAAACAGCAATCCGTAGTAGCGTACAGGTATCCCGAAAACGGTAAACGCTTCGGGGGCAATGTTCCAATGGATGTAGGCGAGCATAATTGACGGCAAAGTAACGAGAATTTTTCAGCTCACCCTCTTCACCACCCAGCCGCTGCCATCGGGGTTAAGCCCGTAATCAAATGTGCGCTTCAGGTTTTTGGCGGCTATTTTTATGGTTTTGTAGGGATTGTTTTTGGTTTTCCAGTCGGTGAAGCGTATAAGAATTACTTCGCCCTGTTGAAGCAGCATCAGTTCTTTATACAGCCAGTTGTATTTCCCTTTTTTCAGGGGTTCTATTTCTTTGCCTTCTTCGGCACTGAGTTTTTTCATGGTACTTTTATACTAGTTTTAAACTGCTTTCAGTGTGTATAACACTGCTTTCATTTAGTATTCGTGTGCTTTCATTTAGTTTAAAACTGCTTTCACTTAATCATAAACTCCTTTTACTAAGTCTTACATTGCTTTTACTTTGTTTAAGAGTGCTTTCACTTACTTTAAAACTACTTTCATCAAACTTTACATTGCTTCCACTTACTTTTAAACTACTTCCACTTACTTCTGCATTGCTTTCATCTACCCTTTCATCGCATAAAAAAACCGTTTTAAAAATTTCAAAACGGTTTTTTTAGTTCAGCTAATACTATGCTGTTGGTTCAGGTTCAGGGTTTTCTAAGTTGTTACCTTGATTTTCGAACAGCGGAGCAAGTTCATTGACTACTGTATCAGCCCCCGCTGTGTTGGTAGGTTGCGCCTCTTTGGCTATTGCATAAAACTTGCGGGTGTACACATACGCGTGATGCTCCGAAGCTAGCCCGAAATCGGTAGCGCGGTCGTCAAGTTCCTTTATCAGCAGCTTAACCTGGTTCATAAATTCGGCAGTACGCAAATCGCTTTGAGCCGAAGCAAGCGGCAAAAATCCGGGTTGCAACGCAGTGTAAGTGGGTGCAAGATTATCAATAGCTTTATGCACATAAGGCTGGCGGGTTTCGGCTACTGATTGTCCGCCCTGGCGCTCAGCAGCCGTTAGTTGCACCACTTTTTTAGCCACTATGGCGGCTATGGCTTGTTGAATTCCCGATATAATCGGGGCTTGTTCGGCAGCGGTAAATTCCACTCCCATTTCGGTTGGCATTGGCATGGTCTTATCGTATTAGGTTATTAAAAAAATTTGGGCGAAGTAACAACGGGCAGGGGGGTGTATGCCAAAACGGAAGGCAAAAAGAAATTAACAATGTACCGTTTTTATGACTTTTGTTTGCGCTCCATCGCTTGCAAACGGTGCCATAGTTTAGGAAGCTCTTCGGGCTTCACTTCATCAAGGCTGTCTTCTGTATTTTCAAGCTCTTTGCGCTGCTGGGCAGTAACCGATTGATGAGCTGAGAGGTACCGTATTTTTTGCCTTATCTCCGATTTTTGCAGGTGGGGCAATTGTTCATTAGTTATTATTTTAAGGGTGCCGCTTACTGCTTTTATAGCACTGGAAACTTCAAAAGGGCAACGCTTATCGTCCAGCATTTTTTCTACGCCTTTTAGCTGCCCGAGCGCACCGTTGTAGGTTTTACGTATGTCTTCATTCAACTGATCCTGATACATGATGCAATGCAAAAGGGGGGTGTCTGAAAATTAAGCGCTGGCTTAAACGAGGATGAAAATGAAATGGTTATAGTGAAAAAAGTTTTGGTTTTGTGGGGGATTTTGTTTCTTTTTGTGGGAAATAAAAAACAAATGGACACTATCCCTTTTTATCAAACCCTATCATTTAAATTAGTTACATACAGTTATTTTTTCTTAGGTGTCTTCTTTGCAGTATATTTTTGTTTTAAGAAATACAAATCTGAAAAACTAGGTTCTCTTATCTGGAAAATGTTCGTTATTTATGTATTTCCACCTTCAGCATATTTTTTTTTAAAAAATAAAAAACAGTGAAAAACTTACTTCTTTACTGGTTGCTCATATTACTGCCTATACCAGTTATAGTATGGCTACACTATACACATGACTACGGTAACTTACCTGTTTATTTACTTTTAACTTATTTTCTAATTTATAAACCTCTGCTTGATGCAAACCGATTAGTTAAACTCGGAATATTAACTCCATCAAAATGGTGGAAAGTTTACATTCCTACTGAACAAATTGATTGGATGTGTCAATTGTATTTTAAATCGTAAACATTAGCCTCAGCCATGAAAACTAAATTCATCCTCCTTTTTCTGTTTTGGTTTTGTGCTGCGGTTGCACAAGAAGAAAAAAAACAAAAATGCACTTTGTATTTTGACAAGGAATTTGGAAGATCGTTTTATTATGACATGGACATCTATCCTGAGTTTATTGATAAAAAAACAGATGTCCTTGATTTTATTCCTACGAATTTTAAAGTCCCAACTAAAAAATATAAAAAAAATGAGCAGGTACAATTTGCATGGTTGGTTGAGAAAAATGGGACATCTACATTTCTAAAATTAATTTATCCACCGGACGATAAAGAATTAGAAGAAGAAGCTAAACGAATTGTAAGTATGTTGCCGCTTTATAGACCTGCAATGTGCGGAAAAGACACGTTCCCATGTAAAATCGACATAAACTTCTCACTGACAAAAAAGAGAAAATAAAATCATGAAAAACATTCTCCTCCTCCTTTTCTTGTTTTGGTTTTCTGCTGCGGTTGGGCAGGAAAAACCTGAATACAAAAGCAAGGGTTATACTAATATCACTGAAGTGGGAGCATTAACTTACTTTGAATCCCGGCATACAACTCATACCTATGCGAGCCTGAGAACAATGAACGGTATTTATTTATCAAAATCAGTTCAGATTGGTATAGGTACAGGTCTTGATATTTATGAGCATTCATGGATACCTGTTTATGCAGATTGCCGTGTTATTTTTCTGGAAAACAGAGTAAGCCCGTATGTTTATGCAAATGCAGGTTATGCTTTCGCTTTGGGTAAGGATTTTACATCTAATGGATTTTATACAGGCCCCAAAGCATATCATCAGGGATTTTTATTTGACTGCGGGCTTGGTGTCAGAGCTTTTCTGCCCAACAATAAAACATCAGCTTTATTTTCCCTTGGTTATCATTTGCAGGAAAGACATCCGGTTTTTAACTCAAAAAGTGATTGGGATGCAAGTTTCAACACCAGCTATTTTCATATCAAAACAGGATTTTCATTTTAGTAATTAAGTTCATGAAAAACATTCTCCTCCTCCTTTTTCTGTTTTGGTTTTCTTCTGCGGTTGGGCAATCCCGCGAACTCAAATTTGACAATCAACACACTATTTTCAAAGTGCCAAAAGGAAAAGAATGGCATTTGAATTTAGAGGAAATAAACAAAGAGCACATTAAGCAAATAATAATTGGTGGTTGGAGTCTGGATAAAACAATTGACCTCATTCCAACCCCTTTAAAAAAAATAATAACCCAGGAATCAATTGGAATGAATTTACAACCGGGCGAAAACTTTATACTTACAGTAACGGAATATGATGCCCAACCCCAACATTCGGAAATGAAAATTAAAGAACTGGATGGATTTAGAAAAGATTGTTGCCCTTTATTAGAACAAGAAAAAACATGGCCATGAAAAAAGCAGTAGTTGATTCATACAAAACCGATTTATGGGACGAGCTAAGTGATTACCAGAAGTTGTGTGTTAAACAAGCAAAAACACAACTTAAAAAAGGACAAGGTATTCCGCATAAAGAGGTAATGAAGAAGTATCAGCTATTTCTTTCCTAAAAATAATTTCCCGCCAATGTTTTGCATTTAATTAAAACATTTACCTTGCGCCTGTTAAATTAAATACAATTATATGACCATCTACGTAGGTAACCTTTCTTTCCAAATGAAAGATGACGACCTGAAAAACACATTCGCAGAATTCGGCAATGTAACATCTGCCAAAGTAATCAGCGACAAGTATTCAGGCCGCTCAAAAGGCTTCGGTTTTGTTGAAATGGACAACGATGCTGCCGGTAAAGCAGCTATTGAAGCCCTCAACGGAAAAGAAGTTCAGGGTCGTCCACTTCGTGTAAACGAAGCACGCCCGAAAGAAGACAACAGAGAGAGATAGTTCTCTCTTCCCTTTTCTAAAACGGCTTTATTGCTATGCACCTTCTCTGGAAACGGAGAGGGTTTTTTTGTTTTCGGGAACGTCACCCTGAACTTGTTTCAGGGTCTTAAATTACAGATGCTGAAATAATCCCGATAGCTATCGGGACAGCATGACGAGCGGTCTACCCCACCTTAATCTTCGCCCCTATCTTCAGCGGATGATTATCGTTTGAGATGTTGTTCAGGCGCTTTAACTCCGAAATGGTAATACCGTTTTCATTGGCAATTTTCCAGAGTGTATCGCCCTTCTGAATGGTGTGAAATTTGTTTTCTCCTGCTGATGTTTTCTCGGCCTGAGTAGTTTCAGCTTTCGGTTTCTGTTCAGCAGCAACTTCTGTTTTGGGCTTAGCAGCAGTATATACAATTAGTTTATCGCCCGGGTGTATGGTGTTACCTCTTAGTTTATTCCAGTCTTTTAAATCACTTACCGAGCAACGGTATTTTGATGCAATGCTGCTGAGCGTTTCACCGCTTTTAATAGTATGTTTTTTCTGTTCGCCCGGTGCCGAAATTTTTTCAACGGCAGCAATAGCCGGTGCCGAAACTTCCTGATTCATGCTATATAAATCGGTTTCGTTGGCCATAAACAAACCTACTTTTTGTTTAGGCAACACCAGTGTATTAAACTCTTCCGTTGCAGGAATAAACTGTTTGCGGTAGCAGGGATTCAGGTATTCCAGATCTTCAACCGTAATGTCCAGCACCTTTGAAAGGCTTGCAAACGTGAGTTTATTTTTAACATGAAGCGTATCAACCTGATAATGAAAAATGCGGGGCGACTGCGGATAAATATTGTGTTCCGATGCATAGTTCATTACATAGGTAGCTGCTATGAAAGCAGGAACATAGCCCTGTGTTTCAACCGGCAGGTAAGGGCGCAATTCCCAGTATGTTTTTTTGCCCGAACGCCTCATGGCTTTGTTCAGTGTTCCCGGTCCTCCATTGTAGGCGGCAAGCACCAGCTGCCAGTCGCCAAACATTTTGTACAGATATTGCAGGTATTCGCAAGCGGCAACAGTTGACAGATAAGGGTCGCAACGCTCGTCTACATACGAATTGATTTTGAGGTTAAACATTTTACCCGTGCCATACACAAATTGCCAAAGTCCCATAGCGCCCGATTTTGATTTAGCAACCGGGTTAAGAGCCGATTCAATAATAGCAAGGTGTTTTAATTCCAGGGGCAAATCATATTTATCCAGCGTTTCTTCAAACAACGGGAAATAGTGTTGTGCCAAGCCGAGCAACTGTCCTACTTTATTGCGCTTCTGCACAGTATAAGCATGAATGTAGTTTTTTACATGCTGATTGTAATCAAGATCAAAAGGCGACAGCGCATCTAATTTACCCAAGCGGTACTCATAAATAAAATCGTCATAAACGGGAACCGAGTCCGAAGGAAAATTGTAAACATTCAGCAAACCGGTATCGGTAGTAAACGATGAACTTTTAAAAAATTCAAGTGTACACAGGCTGTCGAGCATAGCAATAATAGGGTCGTCTGAACAAAAATCTGCATTGTCCTCTACACTTACTATTGTATTCTTGATTTGTGCACCAACCGAGCCCGCCAGCAAAATGCCGCTGAACAGGAGTATTAAAAATTTATTTTTCACTTTAATGTATTCTTTGCAATGATTTCTATAAGTAGTAACGCAAATCCTTGCAGTTTATTTTGTTTTCCTAAGAGCATTTATTTTGTCAAAGTTCCGAAATTATCTTAAAAATCTGAGTTTATTTAAGACCAACCCTTATCCATTCTATGACCAAACTTTTGAAATCAGCAACGAAGTTAATGCTTAATCCAGCAAAACAGTATTGAATAACATATCGTTAACACTTTTTTGATTTATGACTGACCCTACGCACTATCTTTACGCCTGATTTTAATCATCATTCTACTGATGAAACTATTTTTCAGATACATCTTTTTAATGCTTGCGGTTTTTTTTGCTTCGCCTTTGGCAGGCAAAAGCACTCAGCGTTATCTGAAACATGAGACAACAAAAAAAGAAATTTATACTCCTGCCAGTCAAAATAACAATGCATCTGAAAAAGCATTTTTCTGTGAGCAGGAAGAAACTCCCGAAAATAATTTAGAAGAACTGGAAGAAGATGAAACGTTGAATAAGTTTCTTCTTTGCTCTTTAAATGAGTTCTCATTTTATCTTTCCAAAAAAACAGTTGCCGTTTCCAATACTTGTGCAACTTCAAATCCCGGTAAGCTTTTCCTTTTATTTCACTCGCTGAAATTATACTGCTGATTTTTCAGGGGCAATAATCTGCCCTGCCTTTTATATTGCTGCTTACTTGCAGCTGCTTGATTTTCTCTATTCAAGATTAACAAAAACTGGCGAAACAATCTGAATTGTTTCTGAAAAAATATGGAACCGCAAAAATCATTCTTTGATGAAAAGCATGTGTTGCACGAGCTGAAACACTACCTGCCTGCACAGGCTCCGCTCAAAGATTTTATACATCATAATACACTGCATGCCTTTCAAACAGAAAAATTTCATGCAGGATTGCAAAAAGCATCCGAAATCTTTGGCTACACGGTTTACCAAAGCCTTAACGAATACCGGACTTTATATGAGTCAAAAAAAATAAACGAAACGGTACTTGAAAAAATAATTTCAGAAAAAAAAGGGAACGAAAACCTTGTTTCATGGAAATGGAAACTGACCGAACAGGATTATGATACCGAACTGCATCAGCGTATAGGAAAACTGCGCGGGCATTTTAAAAGCAACTGTAAGGTAAATTTAGATAAAGAGGTTCATCCTTTGCTTTTTCGTTTAGTGGGCAGTTATCTTGATCAGGGAATTTCTATCTGGAAATTCCCCGTTTCGGGCAAAGGTTTTTTAGACTCTCTGCGGGCATTGGAATCAAAATCCTACGGCTCGGTTTTTAAAAGCAAGCTGGCACAGGATTTTTTATTTCAAACAGAACTTACATTGTCGGATGCACTGAAAATTTTAGTTGGTGACGAACGTTTATTTGAGCACTATCTTTTTGACCAGCAGTTTGCTCATCCGGGTTGGTCTGGAATGGTGGCTGTACTGGAAGATAATCCTGCAAGCCTGCTGGACAGGCGTTCCATTTCGCTTCACGATTTTATTTTGTTTGAAGTATTGCTGGAAATTGATGCCCTGATTAATAAACTGGGTAATAACTGGCAACCGCTTGCGTCAGTTATTAACCATACTATTGAACCCCTTTTCAGCACCATAGAAAGCCGTGAACTCTTTGAAATATATGCCCTGTGGCAAGAGGCCTATGAATGGACTTATTACGATCAGGTGCTGAAAGGACTTCAGTCTCCCGTAACAATAAACACTCAGACGCAACCGAATTTTCAGGCTTTATTTTGTATTGACGACAGAGAATGTTCATTCCGCAGATATCTTGAAAAAATAGCACCCGATTGCCAGACTTTTGGTACGGCAGGGTTCTTTAACACCGAGTTCTATTTTCAACCCGAGCATGGAAAGTTTTTTACTAAAGTTTGCCCTGCTCCTTTAACACCAGGTTACTTAATTAAAGAAACAGAAGCGGGAATTCGTCATAAAAAAGATGCACACTTCAGCCGCCATTCTCAAGGTCTCTTTGGTGGCTGGTTTATTTCACAAACCATGGGGTTCTGGTCAATGGTAAAATTAGCAGTCAGCATTTTTAAACCAACCGAAACACCTGCCATGGTGTCGTCATTTAAACACATGGACCCGAAAGGCAAGCTGAGTGTTGAAGCAAAAAATCCGGTTGAAAAAATAAATGAATTACAATTGGGTTATACAGTTTCTGAAATGACAGATCGCGTGGAGGGTTTACTGAAAAGCATTGGCTTGGTTAAAAATTTTGCTCCTATTGTTTATATAGTTGGACATGGTGCCAGCAGTGTAAATAACACACATTATGCAGGTTATGATTGTGGCGCATGCAGTGGAAGAGCCGGCTCGGCAAATGCACGTGTGGCGGCATTTATGGCTAATCATACCGAAGTGAGAAAACAATTAAAACTTCGTGGAATTGATATTCCTGAAACAACACAATTTCTGGGCGCATTGCATGATACCACACGTGATGAAATCGCATTTTTTGATGCCGATGCATTGTCAAAAGAAAACCTGAGCCTTTATCTGCATAACATCAACTTGTTTAAAGAAGCACTGGATAAAAATGCAAAAGAACGTTCGCGCAGATTTATGCTGACTGCCACAAAAGGGAAAGCTTCTGAAATTCATGAAAAAGTAAAATTGCGTTCATTATCATTGTTTGAACCGCGTCCCGAATGGAACCATGCCACCAACGCATTATGTATTGTTGGCAGAAGGGAAACCAGCAAGCATCTGTTTTTAGACAGGCGCGCCTTTTTAAATTCATTTGATTACAACGTTGACCCCGATGGAAAATATTTACTTGGAATTTTACGTGCTGTTGCCCCTGTTTGCGGTGGCATTAACCTTGAATATTATTTTTCGCGGGTTGATAATTACCGGCTCGGTGCAGGTACAAAACTGCCACACAACGTAATGGGATTAATTGGTGTTGCCAACGGAATGGACGGAGATTTACGTCCCGGCCTGCCCAAACAAATGATTGATATTCATGATCCGGTGCGTCTGTTGGTAGTAGTTGAGCATTTTCCGGATGTAGTTTTAGAAACTATTCAACAACATCCTCCCACTTATGAATGGTTTATTAATGAATGGGTACATCTGGTTGTATTGCATCCCGAAAATAAATCGCTGCATTACTTTAAAAACGGCACTTTCACTATCTATCAATCCGTTGCTGAAAAGATTGAAAAAGCAACTGATCTGGAAAAAATGTTTGAAACAACAGGTGAGAACCTACCTGTTTATACACTTAACTGATGCATATGGAAACAAATTATATCATCGCAAGTTTTGTGCTCGTTCCCTTAGCAGGATTTTTTCTTTCACTTGTTGTAAATGAAAAAAATGAGAATGCAATTTCAAAAATTGCATTCTATACAATAGGCATTCAGTTTTTAACGGCTTTAACTTTTGTTATTTACTGGCTGCTCAAGGGAATGCAAAGCATCAATATCAAAGAAGTATCGCTCTTTCAATCCAAAGAATACGAGTTCCTTGTTGATTTTTACTTTGATAAAGTAACGGCAGTTTATCTTTTGGTCGGAGCATTTGTAACGTTCCTGATTATACGTTACTCCAGTTTTTACCTGCATCTTGAAAATGGCTACAAGCGTTTCTTTAACACCATACTTTTCTTTTTTCTTGGGTACAATCTTACTGTCTTATCAGGAAATTTCGAAACCCTTTTCATAGGATGGGAATTGCTGGGCATTTCTTCGTTTCTGCTGATTGCTTTTTACCGCGAACGGTACCTGCCTGTGCGCAATGCTGTAAAAGTTTTTGCTGTTTACAGAATTGGTGATGTTGGAATTTTGCTGGCCATGTGGGCAAGCCATCATCTCTGGCACGAGAACATCACGTTTTCAAAATTAACCAACTATGATCTGGTACACCACCTGTTATTGGACCACAGTGGCATCGGTATTTTTATTTCAGTTTGCATTATGATTGCTGCTGCTACAAAATCAGCACAGTTCCCTTTCTCATCCTGGTTGCCGCGCGCCATGGAAGGACCAACTCCATCCAGCGCTATTTTTTACGGCTCGCTTTCTGTACATTTTGGTGTGTTTCTGTTGTTGCGCACACACCCTTTCTGGGAGCATCAGCTTGTTACAAAAGTGCTGATTGTACTGGGCGGAATCATTACAGCTACCACCGGATTTTTTATTTCGCGTGTGCAGTCAACTATTAAAACACAAATTGCCTACGCCTCTATTTCACAAATAGGATTGATGTTTATTGAAATTGCATTAGGCTTCGAAACCCTTGCTCTGTTTCATTTTGCAGGAAATGCATTTCTGAGAACGTATCAGTTGTTGGTTTCGCCTTCTGTGGTTAGTTACCTTATCCGTGATCAGTTTTATCATTTTCAGCCCAACCACTCTTCAGTTGAAGACACCCTGCCAACCCGAATTCAATCCAGCATTTATCTGCTTTCACTTAAAGAATGGTATCTGGATACACTCATCAATAAATTCATTTTTTCGCCCATTAAAAAATTAGGACGAAGACTCGATTTCATCACATACCGCAACGTTTTCTTTTATATAGTTCCCACTTATATATGCGGCTTGCTGCTCTATTACTTTGAAGATTCTGTTCCTGCTGTCATCCGATACAATTTGCCGGGAATATTTTCTTTCATCGGATTAATATTGGTTTTCAAATCTTTTTCTGAACGCAAATATCCGCGACTGGCTTGGCTGCTGGTAGCCATGAACCACTTCTGGATTGCATTGGCTGTTTCGTTTAACGAGCATTTTGATTTTAAACACACGCTGCTTTATCTCAGTGGTATTATTCCTGCTGCTTTATTAGGTTGGTATTGTCTCGAAAAACTGAAACGTGTTGAACAAAACAACTTTGACCTCAACCAGTATTACGGGCATGTTCATCAATATCCCAAGCTGGCATTGGTATTTCTGATCTCTGCTCTTGCGTTGATGGGCTTCCCCATAACACTCACCTTTATTGGCGAAGATTTGCTGTTCAGTCATATCGGTGAACATCAGTATCTGCTGGCATTTTTTAACTCGCTTAGTTTTGTCCTGGCCGGAATTTCACTCATCCGGATTTATGCCCGTTTGTTTTTAGGTCCACATATTAAAACCAATCATCCAACGCCTTTAAAGTCGTCTTAACTACAATGATCAATAAAAGAAGCAGGATTAACACCATTGGACGTAAGCTGGCTCTGACATTAGCTTTCATCGTTTTATTTTCTTCGTTGGGTTTGCCTTTTGCAAATGCACATGAGTTTCATAAGCCAGGAAAAGCAAACGAAAAATTATTGACTTCACCTGAAAAAAATCAAATTCCTGGAGAAGTATTTCTATTTAATTTCTTTGAATAAGAATACGTTGAAGATTATTACAAACTTTCATTCTATCATTTTCTCTACCGCTCACAAAATGCGTTGTTATTTAT
>JBFWYU010000001.1:0-234280 GCA_050186075.1 Bacteroidia bacterium | reverse complement strand
CACTGAACATCAGCATGAAAAATTGCTTAAACAGGACCTAGAAACTGAGCAGCGAACCTTAACCCTTTTCTAAAAAACCTCCACTCCCTTGCAGCGGACTCGAAAAACTGAGCAAAAGACCTTAACTCCGTTGCAGCGGACTCGACCCCCGCTGCAAGAAACCTTACCTCCGTTAGAACGGACCCCTTCTCCGCTCCAAAAGACCTGAACTCCGCTCCTGCGGACTCGAAAAACTGAGCAAAAAACCTTAAGTCCCTTGCAGCGGAATTGAAAAACTGAGCAGCGGAACTCGAGTCCGCTGCAACGGAATCGTTCCCCGCTGCAAGAAACCTTAACCTTTTTGCAAAGAACCTCGGGTGCATTGCAAGATTTTTAGGCATAGTTGCAGCATTAGTTAGTAATTGGATATTTTTTAGCTTTGCTGCATGTCAGACTTATATAAACAACTTGTTGTCGGGGACAACAACTAATAAACGATATCCGCCTGAGGCGGACGTCTGCCATGCGCAATACGCTGGCGGGCGTGTGATTTGTTTTAGAGCAATTACAAATTGCGCAATGCTCCGAGCGGCATTTCAAATGCCGCTCAGCATCAACGCGCTGAACATTGCGCCCAGCGGGGGTTACACTGAGCAAGCAAAAGTGATAAAAGAATAATACAATGCCCTCAAATTACCGAATATTATTATTTTTTATTTTTTGCTCTGTTCATGCGCAATCACAAACATGGCAAACAGTAGCTTCGGGTCTATGGAGCGACCCTGCTGTTTGGAGTGGAGGTGTTGCCTGCACTTACTCTGCTTCCGATTCAATAATTATCAGCCATAATGTTGAATTAGACAGCAACATAGTTTTAGAGCGAAATACTTATATGCGGATTGACAGTAGTGGCGGAGTCTGCGGTCATCATAATGTTACTCTTATGCAGGATGTTTTTCTGCATAAATATGGTGAATTAAGAATAGATAGCGTATTTTACTATCAAGCCTATTTGCTTTGTGAGTGCCCGGGAGCATTCGTTTACAACCACGGTCATATGTTCGGAGGTTCTACTCTACATATAATAGGTTGCCTTGTTGGTATACAGATTTGGGATGAGTGCTTTCCTATAATCGGAATTAATGAAGTTGATCAAATCCAGCCTTCAATATTTCCAAACCCGAACAATGGCGTGTTCACTGTATTACTATCAGAACTCATACAGGGTACAAGTTTACAAATAGCAGATATTACAGGACAAGTCATTATGCAATCAAGTCTTAATAGCTACCAGTCTAGTATTGATATAAGCGGATATTCATCAGGTATTTATATCGTGCAAGTGAACTACCCTGACGGTAAGGCAGAACGAGTAAAGGTTATTAAAGAATAAATCAACAACGGTGTTCAAAAATCACATCACTTATTTTATTCCTTTTCTCTTCTGCGCACTGCAAGCACAATCCTATACTTGCGTTACTGTTGCTTCAGGCTTATGGACAGATGATGCTATTTGGTTAAACGGAGTTAGCCCTTCTTATAAAAATTCCGACTCTATTATTATCAAACATAATGTTGAATTAGATAGCAGCCTTATTCTTGATCGCTATGCATATCTCAGAATTGACAGTATCGGGCATTTGTGCGGGCATTACAATACTACTGTAAACATTGGGGCATATCTTCATAAATATGGTACTCTAAGAATTGATACCATATTTGTTTCTGGAGGCATTGTTATGGCACTACCACCGGGTGATTTTATTATGTGTCAAGGTTACATAACACTTGGCGGAAGTGTAACGGTTGGATGCAATAATGCCTGTATTCCATGGGATGAATGTTTTCCCATAATCGGAATAAATGAAGTTGATGAAACCCAGCTTTCAATATTTCCAAATCCAAACAATGGCATCTTTACATTGCAAACAATCAACACTGAAATACAAAGTATAATAGTGCAAAACCTTTTAGGCAATTCGGCTTACCAAAACAACAACACAATGGAAAACAACATAGAAATAGACCTGCGCAGCTTTGCAGCAGGTGTATATGTTGTTAATGTTATAACCGAAAGCGGTGAACTTTATACAAAGAAGATTGTGTGCAAATAAAAAAGCCCTTCGCCTGAGGCGAAGGGCTTTTTACTTAACTGTTTAAAGAGATTAATTCTGCTTTACAGCCCCGCTTACCATGCTGATGGATTTGGTAACCAAATCAGTATCGGTTTGCAACTGGTAAAAATACTGACCGGGAGCAAGGGTTGAGATATCATAGGTTTCGTTGTACTCACCCGCTGTGCGGTTGCCGGCAAACAAAACTTTACCTACGCTGCCATCAACACTGAAAATCATCAGCTTCACAGGTGTGTTTTGCGGAAGCTGGTAGTTAATGGTAAGTGTAGAAGAAGATGGATTAGGGTATGCAGTGAGTTTAAACTGGTCCTCACCATTGTTTTGCGATAAGGCCGGTTTAGCTGTAATGGCATTCATAAAAAATGCACTCAGCATAATTACGGTATAGGTTTTAATGTTGAACATGTTGATGGTTATTTATGGGTTGGTATAGGTTGGATGGTTATTAATGGTCTTGGTTTAAATCACCGTATCTTTTATCAGCTCTTCTTCTACTGCATCTACTTTGGCATCTTGTTCGCCTTCGCCTGCTTTCTTGTCAATTTTTACCTCTACATTGTTTACTTTGTATTGGCCCTCATTTAAAGCAGCTATTGCGGCAAGAATATCTTTTTCGGTAGTTTTTGTTTCATCGAATTTAAAAGTGGCTGTTTTTTCTTCAAAATTAACACTGCTGAAGGTAACCCCTGCCAGTTCGCCAACCGTTTTTTCAATGGTTTTTGCGCATCCTTCGGCACAGGTCATTCCATCAATCGTCAGATTCATTTCGGCATTGGCAACAACAGCGTCTTTATTGCCAGATGAGCAGGAATAATAAACCTGCATACCTACAAAAGCAAGAATAAAAAACAGAACTTTTTTCATGATCATTGTTTTTAAAAATCGGGCAAATGTATAGTAATTGATGTTTGTGAAATCAGTGTTTTTTATGATTTTTTTCACATCAGAAATAAAGCGAAACAATAGGCTTGTTTGTCGGTATAAATGCGGGTTTCGTCTATTTTTAAGGTGCTTAAGAGATTAAACGCTGTGTTACCTGTTGATTTAATTACCTTTAGCGGCCTTTACAAAAGGCGATTACACTAATTATTCCCATCATTTAAATGAAGCATTTTTACATTTTTTCTGCGTTGGCTTTCTCTGTTTTCAGCGCATCGGCACAATCAACCTATCAGAGCGTTTATTCCATTTTTCAGGCCAACTGCACCGTTGGATGCCACGGCAATGGCGGCAACTCGGGCAACCTTGACCTTTACGGAGGCGGAAGTGCAAGCACCGTTTACAACAACATCGTAAACGTTGACCCGGTAAACCCTGCCGCACTGGCAAAAGGACATAAGCGTATAGCTCCCGGTTACCCTGAACGTAGTTTTTTACTGCGCAAATGCGCAACACCCTCATGGGATGCCGCCTACAGCCTTGATGTAACAGAAGGAGCAGCAATGCCTGATAATCAACCAACATTAGAAAAAGAAGAAGTGGAATTAATACGTCAATGGATACAATACGGTGCTCCGCAAAGCGGGCAGGTGGTAAGCACACAAACGCTGTATGATTACTACCATGTAAACGGAAGACCAAGAATTGCTGTTCCTCCAGCACCCGCACCCGGTGAAGGATTTCAGGTTCACATAGGGCCTGTATTTCTTGACCCTTTACAAGAGATTGAGTATTACAAAAAAGCAGCTGTTTTCAATTCCACACCATTTGAAGCCAATAAACTCAGCTGCACCATAGACGATGATTCGCACCACTTTCTGCTTTTTGGTTTTCTGCCTGGTTCTGAAAGCGAGCTAGAAGATGGGTTGCGCACGGTTGATGTTTCCAATGTGTTTCCCGATCAAACCAAATACATTGTGGGCTGGGTAGATTCAGAAACAACCGACCTGCCTGATAATACCGCATATTATTTCCCTGACAGCACAGTTTTAGATTTGAACTATCACATCATCAATTATTCTTCAGATTCGATTCTTGCAGCCGAAGGATATGCCAATATTTACACGCAGCCACTTGGAACAGCAGAAAGAGAAATGAAATCAGAACTGGTTATTTATAATCCTACCGCACTTCTTATTTTTAATAACGGAGAAGAACAAACCTTTACAGGCTCACGCTTTGAGGCCGGCTCACAAGACGACTGGAATATCTGGTTTCTTTCTACCCACACTCATAAATACGGAACAGCCTACAACATTTACAAACGCAATGCCAACGGCAGTAAGGGTGATATTATCTATGACGGAAACTACAATACCGAATATACATTCAATCAGGGATATTATGACTGGCAGCATCCGGCCAATAAATATTTTGATCCGCTGGAAACCGTTGAGGCGTCCAAAGGAATTATTCACGAAGCAAAATATAAAATCAGCGATCCGAATGAACAGGCATTTCTTATCACTTTTGGTTTAACCACAGCCGATGAAATGATGCTTGTTTTTATGCAATACACCGTTAATGCTCCCATTGGAATTAATGAAGCAATTACCGCAGCTGATGAGATCACAGCTTATCCAAATCCTGTTGCCGACATTCTTAATTTCTCTTACAACCTGAAAGAAGAATCTACGGTGAGCATTGACATCTATGACATCAGCGGAAAACTGATTGCCAACCTGATGAACAAAACAGAAACACCGGGCAAAAAATACGCGCAGATTAACACCAACGCTCCCGGCTGGACAAGCGGAACCTATTATGTTCGCCTGAGTGTGAACGGTGAAAGCATTTCAAAACAAATTGTAAAAATCGATTAAGCCTTTTATGAAGAAATTATTAGTTGGCGCTGCAGCGCTTATTTCAATTAACGCAACAGCACAGGATACCTACCAGCAGGTGTATTCACTTTTTCAGGCAAACTGCACCGTAGGTTGCCACGGAAATGGTGGAACATCCGGCAACCTTGACCTTTACGGAGGTGGAGATGCTTCGGTTGTTTATGACAACATAGTAGATGTAACACCTGTAAACCCTACAGCAGCATCAAAAGGATATAAACGGATTTATCCGGGTCATCCCGAGAAAAGTTTTCTGTTGCGCAAATGTTCTTATGCAGCCTGGGATGATTATTACCCTATTGAAGTTTCGGAAGGAAACGCTATGCCAGATAATCAACCCGTTCTTGAAAAAGAAGAGGTAGAATTAATCCGTCAATGGATTCTTTACGGAGCAAAAGAAACCGGAACCGTTGTTGACCCTCAGCTTTTGTATGACTACTACCATGTAAACGGAAAACCGCGCCAAGCTACACCCCCCGCTCCTGCGGAAGGCGAAGGCTTCCAGTTACGTATGGGTCCATTCTTTCTGGCACCACAGCAGGAGGTTGAATTCTTTAAAAAACAAGACATAACTTTGGCCGACAGCGTTGATGTAGATAAACTGGAAACATGGTTTAATGATGAGTCGCACCACTTTATTATTTACAAATTTGTTGACGGAACTGATGCCGATTATCCTGCCGGATTAAGAAACATTAATGACCCCGAAGGAAGTTCATTAGGAGTAAATGAAATGGTTGCTACCTGGCAGGATGCGTTTGCATACAATCTGCCTGAAGAAACAGCATTCAGATGGAAAGGAAATCAGGTTCTGGATATGAATTATCACATTGTTAACTATGATGAAGATTCTATCATAGCCGCAGAATCATATACCAACATTTACACTGCTCCTGTTGATACCAACAATATTGTAATGACTTCTGTTTTAATTCCAATCAATGCAGTAGAATTTATATTGGGTACAGGAACGTTCGGACAGGATTTGATTATTCCTAATGATGGTGAACTGCATACGTTTACCTATCGCCTGGCATTCCCTTTTTATCCGCAGGCTCCCACCTGGCATATCTGGTCTATTCAATCGCACACCCATGCGCGCGGACTGGATTTTGATATTTATAAAAGCACTGCAAACGGACAAAAAGGAGAGCAATTTTATGAAGGCTTTTACAACCGCGACTATACTTTTAATCAGGGTTTTTATGACTGGGAACATCCTGCAGTACGCTTCTTTGAACCTTTTTATGAGGTACCTCTTACTTCAGGTTTAATCTTTGAAGCCGTTTATCAGAATTTTACTGCTGACACCATTTACTGGGGAAATACCACACAGGACGAAATGATGTTGTTTTACGTTCAGTACACTGAGGAAGCATTGCCGACCTCTTCCGTTAATGAACAGAGCAATCCTGTTTCTTTTATCAGCTACCCCAACCCGTTTACCGAAAGCACACAGATTTATGTAAACCTGCCTTCTGCCGACAGAATACAGTTAGATGTATTTAACATGGCAGGCGAAAAAATCACAACGCTTGCCGATGCACAGTTTGACGCAGGGCAGCATCGTTTTGAGTTTTCGTCAAAGGCGTTGAATCTGGCTTCAGGAATTTATCTGGCACGACTGAATACTTTGCAGGGAACGCAGAGTATCCGGATGACGGTTGTAGACTAAACCCCTCAACAAAATAACTGTTGATGTTAAGTCGCTCTCATACAGGGCTTGTTATATCTTTGCGCATTCAATAATCAAAAAAATGTCTGACAGAAAAGTTCGCGTGCGGTTTGCGCCCAGCCCAACGGGGCCTTTACATATTGGTGGTGTGCGCACTGCCTTATACAATTATCTTTTTGCAAAAAAATCGGGTGGTGATTTTATTCTCCGCATTGAAGATACCGACCAGGGGCGTTATGTTCCAGGTGCAGAACAATATATTATTGATTCATTAAAGTGGGTGGGCATTGAACCCAACGAAGGTGTTGGTTTTGGCGATGGGCCTCATGCACCTTACCGCCAGAGCGAACGAAAAGATACTTACCGTCAGTTTGCTGAACAATTGGTAAAAAGCGGACATGCCTATTATGCTTTTGATACTTCAGAAGAACTGGAAGCATTGCGCAAAAAGCTGGAAGCTGCCAAGGCACCTGTTACTGCTTACGGTTCTGCCGTACGTATGGAAATGAAAAATTCATTGACACTTTCTGCCGATGAAGTGGCAGCAAAACTCAGTGCAGGCGAACAATATGTTATTCGTATTAAGATTGCAGAAAACGAGGAGGTAAAAGTGCAGGACTTAATCCGCGGTGAAGTTGTTTTTTCTACTTCGCTGATGGATGATAAAGTTTTATTCAAAAGCGATGGAATGCCGACTTACCATCTTGCCAATGTGGCGGATGACTATGCCATGCAGATCACGCATGTTATCCGTGGTGAGGAGTGGTTGTCGTCAGCACCTTTGCACGTTTTGTTGTATCGCTATTTAGGTTGGGAAAACAAGATGCCGCAATTCGCGCACTTACCTTTATTATTAAAACCTGACGGTAATGGAAAGCTGAGCAAACGCGATGGAGACAAATTAGGCTTCCCTGTTTTTCCGCTGGAATTCAAAGACCCTAAGACAGGAGAGATTTCTTCCGGCTATCGCGAGAAAGGTTATTTACCCGAGTCCGTGATTAACATTATTGCCTTCCTCGGCTGGAATCCCGGAACGGAGCAGGAGATTTATTCTTTGGAGCAATTGGTGGATGCTTTCTCCATGGAGCATGTGCACAAAGCCGGGGCAAAATTCAATTTTGAAAAAGCGAAATGGTTTAACGAGCACTACATAAAAACTGCTTCGGACGAGCGATTGGCAAATCATATTCTTCCGCTTGCAACAGAAAAATTCGGAGTACCGGATTTAGAGTTTCTGAAAAAAGTGTGTGCGTTGTTAAAAGACCGTGTTTCGTTTGTTAATGATATTGTTTTAACAAACAGCTATGTATTTGCAGCGCCTGCAAACTATAGTCCTGAAGCACTTAAAAAATTAGGAACTCCAAACCTTCAAGGTTTGGGAAACCTTGAAGGTTTTATAAATTCAATTGAAGAGTTTTCTCCGGCAACTATTGAAAGTGCATTGAAACAATTTGCTGAAATGCAGCAAGTAAAATTAGGCGACCTGATGAAGTTTACACGCATCAGCATTGTGGGAGACCTCAGCGGTCCGGGTGTTCCCGACCTGATGGTGTTGTTGGGGAAAGAAGAAACAATAAAAAGAGTAAACCGGTTTTTACAAACTTTTAAATAGCATGGAAGAGTTAAAGAAAGAAGACGAAAAAGGTCTCAATTTCCTGGAAGAAATTGTTGAGGCTGATTTAAATTCAGGAAAACATAAAACCATTCTCACGCGTTTCCCGCCTGAGCCGAATGGATATCTGCACATCGGTCACAGTAAATCCATCTGCATCAATTTTGGATTGGCAAAAAAATACGGAGGCAAAACCAATCTGCGTTTTGATGATACCAACCCTACCACCGAAGATGTGGAATATGTTGACAGCATTAAAGCCGATATCAAATGGCTGGGCTATGAATGGGCGAATGAATTTTATGCCAGCGATTATTTTCCGCAGATCTATGAATTTGCTTTAAAGCTAATCCGTAAAGGATTGGCCTACGTTGACGATTCCACTTCGGAAGAAATTGCTGCGATGAAAGGCACACCAACCGAGCCCGGCAAAAACAGTCCCTACCGCGACCGCACCCCACAGGAGAACGAAGAGCTTTTTGTGAAGATGAAAAACGGTGAATTCCCGGAAGGTTCAAAAACATTGCGTGCAAAAATTGACATGGCTTCACCCAACATGATTTTGCGCGACCCTGTAATTTATCGCATCAAGTTTGCGCATCATCACCGCACCGGCAACACCTGGTGCATTTATCCGATGTATGATTTTGCCCACGGACAAAGCGATTCCATTGAAAATATTACGCACAGCATTTGCACGCTGGAGTTTGTTCCTCACCGTGCGTTGTATGATTGGTGCATTGAAAAATTAGAAATCTTCCCTTCCAAACAATATGAATTTGCGCGACTGAATGTGAGTTACACCGTGATGAGCAAACGCAAATTTTTGCAGTTAGTGAACGAGAATATTGTGAACGGCTGGGACGACCCGCGTATGCCTACCATTTCAGGAATGCGCAGAAGAGGCTACACCGCAAAAGCCATTCGTGATTTTGCAGAGCGCGTGGGTGTGCAGAAGCGCGAAAACCTGATTGATATTGGGTTGCTCGAATTTTTTGTGCGCGAGGATTTGAACAAAATTGCACAGCGCAGGATGGTGGTTTTTGATCCGTTAAAAGTGGTTATCACTAATTATCCCGAAGGACAAACCGAACAACTTTCGGGTGAAAATAATCCGGAACAGGAAAACTCCGGAACACATGCTATTCCTTTCAGCCGCGAGATTTACATTGAGCGCGATGATTACATGGAAAACGCACCGAGCAAATTTTTCCGCCTCAGCATTGGTAAACAAGTGCGACTGAAAAGTGCTTACATCATTACCTGCACCGATGCCATTAAAGATGCCAGCGGAAACATTACCGAACTGCATTGCACCTACATTCCCGAAAGCCGAAGCGGAAGCGATACCTCAGGCTTAAAAGTTAAAGGAACCATCCATTGGGTAAATATTGCAGATGCTGTTCCTGTAAAAGTTCTGGAATATGACCGCCTTTTTAAAGTAGAGAACCCTGCCAGCGAAGAAGGCGATTTCAAAGAGTATATCAATGAAAATAGTCTGACTGTAATTCCGGTTGCCTACGCTGAACCTGTTATTAAAGAAGCAAAAGCCGATGAGCGTTTCCAGTTTTTGCGCAAGGGATATTTTTGCCTAGACAAAACCTCAACGCCTGATAAGTTGGTGTTTAATCGCACGGTTACCTTGAAGGATGCCTGGGCGAAGGAACAGAAGAAGTAGATTCACCACTAAGGACACTAAGTTCACGCAGAAAACTTAGTGCCCTTAGTGCTCTTAGTGGTAAAACAATGCAAGTAACATTAGAAAACATCCAACTCTACGCCTATCACGGTTGCCTTGATGAAGAAGCCCTGATAGGACAGAACTATCGTGTGGATGTATCTATCACCACCGATTATTCAGAAGCTGCCCAAACGGACGACCTTACCAAAACTGTTGACTACACACAGGTGTATGAAATCGTAAAACGCGAAATGGCTATCCGTTCCAAACTGATTGAGCATGTTTGCCGCAGAATTTGCGAAGCGCTTGCATCAGAAATTCCCCGAATAGAAAAGTGTGAGGTAAAATTGACCAAATACAATCCGCCAGTAAATGGTATGGTGGGTAACGCGAGTGTTATCTGGGAGATTATGCCTTAACACAGTTGTGTTTCACCTCCTGCATGGTGCAGCTTGACAAACACAGTTGTGTTTCACCTCTTGCAAGTTGCAGCTTGACAGACACAGTTGTGTTTTACCTCTTGCAAGTTGCAGCTTAACAAACACAGTTGTGTTTCACCTCCTGCAAGTTGCAGCTTGACAGACACAGTTGTGTTTTACCTCTTGCCAGTTGCAGCTTGACAAACACAGTTGTGTTTTACCTCCTGCAAGTTGCAGCTTGGCAAACACAGTTGTGTCTTACCTGCTGCTTACTTTTACTTTTTATTGAACTTATTCATCACAAAAGCAATATCCATAGAACCGAAATCTTTAATCAGTTCTACCGATTTAAGGATGCTTTCGTTGATAACGGGTTTTTCTTCAGCCGTCCATTCGCCAAGCACATAGTCAACCTGACGGCCTTTGGCAAAATTGTTTCCCACACCAAAGCGCAGGCGGGGATATTCATTTGTATTCAGCTCAAACTGTATGCTTTTTAAGCCGTTGTGTCCGCCATCGCTGCCTTTGGCCCGCAGGCGAAGCTCGCCACAGGGCAGGGCAAGGTCATCGGTAATCACCAGCAAATTGCGGACTGATATTTTCTCAGCTGTAAGCCAGTATTTCACTGCCTTGCCGCTCAGGTTCATATACGTGGTTGGCTTAATTAGAATAAACGTGCGCCCCTTGTGTTTTACCTCACATACATCGGCCAAACGATCGGGCTTAAAAGCAGTAGTGGACGCCTTTGCAAGGGCATCCACTACTTTAAAACCTATATTATGGCGGGTCTCGGCATACTCGCTTCCGATATTACCAAGACCGGCTATCAGGTATTTCACAACCTAAAAGATTTACTTTTTAGCCGGTGCTTTAGCCGCTGCTGCTGCAGGTGCTGCTGCTGCTTTGGCAGGTGCCGCTGCTGCTGCAGGTGCTGCTGCTTTATCTTCTTCTACAACTCCGCGTTTGTGTTTAACACCTACTACTTCGCTTGAAAGGTTTTCCAGAAATTTAACTCCGGGATAATTCAAGTCAGCGATTTTTATTCCCTGACCAACTTTTAATCCTGAAATATCAACTGTAATGTTTTCAAGAAAATCTTCCGGTTTTGCACTTACTTTCAGTTTGCGGAAGTTTTGTTTCAATAAACCACCGTCACGCACTCCGGGTGAAGTTCCTGTAATTTTCACAGGCAGTTCAATCGTTACGTATTTTCCGGGAACCAACTCACGGAAGTCAATGTGTATAACCTTAGAATTGATAGGGTGAAACTGTATTTCCTGCATGATAGCAGAATACTGGTTGTCTCCTACTTTAATTTCGGCTTTGAAAACTTCGGGAGTGTAAACGAGTTTTTTGAACTCTTTTTCATCTGCCACAAAGTGGATTTGCTCTTTCCCGCCATAAATTACACACGGGATAAGACCACTTCTGCGCGAAGCTTTTGCATCTTTTTTCCCTACGTTCGCTCTTGGCGAACCGCTAATAGATACTGATTTCATTGTTTTGTTTTTGTTTAGTTATTGATTGATTTGAATTGATTTTCGTTGTCACCCTGAGCGTAGTCGAAGGGTTAAAAGATAAAGTTCGTGCTTATCGATTCGTAGTTATGCACCTTGCGGATAACATCTGCAAACAGCGGAGCTACTGATAAGGCTTTAATTTTAGTACTTTGTTTTTTCAACGGAATGGTATTGGTAACCACCAGTTCCGTAATTTTTGAATTCTCTATTTTCTCATACGCATCGCCCGAAAGCAAGGGGTGAGTAATACATGCACGAACGCTGGCAGCACCTTTGTCCATCATCATATCGGCAGCTTTTACAAGTGTTCCTCCGGTGTCAATTATATCATCCACCAGCACCACATCTTTGCCCACAATATCACCGATAACAGTCATGCTATGCACCTCGTTTGCCACCTTGCGCTGTTTGTAGCAAATTGCTAAATCAACGTTCAGGTTCTTAGCGTAGGCATTGGCTCTGCGGGTTCCTCCTACATCGGGAGTAGCCATAATCAGGTTAGGCAGATTAAGGTTTCTCAGGTAGTCTAAGAAAAGATAAGATGAATAAAGATGGTCAACCGGAACATTGAAAAATCCCTGTATCTGGTCGGCATGTAAATCCATGGTAATAATGCGGGTAACACCGGCAGTGCTCAACAGATCGGCAACCAATTTAGCACCGATTGAAACACGGGGCTTGTCTTTTCTGTCCTGACGGGCAAAGCCGAAATAAGGAATAACCGCTACTATTTGTTTAGCTGAAGCACGCTTGGCGGCATCTACCATCAGAAGCAGTTCAAACAGATTATCAGCAGGCGGAAAAGTGCTTTGAATAATGAAAACATCTTCGCCACGGATACTCTCGCCAAAAGCGGGTTCAAACTCACCGTCTTTAAAGCGGGCAACAGATGATTTACCCAACGGAATACCGTAGGATTCAACTATTTGCTTACCTAAGTAAAGCGAAGACTCGCACGAAAATATTTTTACTTCAAACGGCATGTTTCTTTGAAAAGGGACGCGAAGATAGAGAAAAACTGTTATGGCGCAAGCACAAAGGCATAATTCTGCCTTATTTTGACCAGATACGGGTATTCAGGTTCAAATCGTCCACAATACTGAGGCAGTCACATAACTCACTGTAAAAGGTGCGGATATAGTCAGAATTGGTAATGCTTTCTTTAAATTTTGGCTCAAACAGGTTGTTGTTGTTTTGCATGGCAACAAACACTTTTGAATTAATAAACGACAAATAAACATTGGTGTTATATTTCTTTTTCAAATCAAGAATACGCTGAATCATAGAAGTACTGAGAATATAACGGGCTTCCACCTGGTCGTTACTGTATACCACAAATTCTTTTTCAAATTCAGCATTTTCCATGTGCACTACCTCATCGCGGGTAAAATTCCAGTTCTGTAATTTTTTACCAAGGAAACCGAATACCTTTTCAGCTGTATCGGGCAAAACTATGGTGTGTCCGTGAAAATTTTTATGAAAATCGGCAATCATAAAAAGGCCTTTGAAAAAAGTGACATAATGCGTGTGTTTACCACTGTTGCGTTTCTCCTCTGCCTTCAATTCTGAAAAAATAATCTCAGTTTTATCAACCGTTCCCGATATCAGGTCCTCCCCGCTGTAGTGGTCTGCTCTATTGGTAAAAATCTTGCTTTCGAAAAACTTTTCTTTTGAAATGTAGTGCGATTTATTGTAAACCAGATTTGGATTTACCGCCTGAATAATGCGGTGAAAAACCTTGTCTTTAAATTCATTTTTATACCGTTTCTCTTTAGGATAATAACCCAGAAAATAAACGGCTGCAGCTATCAGTCCTCCAATAAAAATAGTGGCGGGATGTCTTACAAACAATAAAACCACAACGGTTGCAATTCCTAAGCCGATTGCAATATTGAGCCATTTTTTCGCGCTCTTATATTGCTCCTGACGCGAAAGTTCTAATTCTTCCAGTTGCGGAAGAAGCTCGGAAAAGATTTGTTCGAATGGTTTCATTTGCGAATTCGTCATTGCGAGGCAGGAACGACCGAAGCAATCTACTTCAAATTTGAGATTGCTTCACTAACGCTCGCAATGCCGGGAAAATTACTTCTTAAACATCTCCCCAACATTCACATTCTCGCGTTCGCCCGCAGGAATTTCAAATGATGCTTTACGCTGGTAGCCCAACATTTTTGCAACCAGATTAGAAGGGAACATTTCTACTCCGTTGTTGTAGTCAAACACCGAAGCATTGAATGCCCTGCGTGAAGCCGAAATCTGTTCTTCCACTTCATTGAGTGCTGACTGTAATTGTAAGAAATTGGTGTTAGCTTTCAGGTCGGGATAATTTTCAACAGCAACTTTTACTTGCCCAAGTGCAGAGCCTAATTTGTTTTCCAAATCAAAACGCTCGGTGCTGCCGTCAGGCGCTTTCATCACCGAGTTGCGCAGCTCGGTTATTTTGGTGAGCAAGCCACTTTCGTGTTGCATGTATTGCTTCACTGATTCAATCAGATTCGGAATCAAATCTCTGCGCTTTTTCAGCATCACATCAATGCTGCTGAAGGCATACTCCACATTGTTTTTCTTGGAGATAAGTCCGTTGTAAATAACAACGAAAATTAGGATGGGGACTAAAATGAGTGCGGCAAGAATTAGAAATGGCATGGCTATGTGGTTTTAATTTATTTGTTCAAATGTAAATTAATTTAATGAACCAATGGTTCTCTGCTTGTATGCCTTACACGTAAAATTTTGATTACCTCTTTTTCTACTTTATAGCTTACCCTATAGCTATAAACAGTAAAGGCTCTGTATGTATTGTCGTTATTAGATTTCAAACTATCTGCACTAAAAACGAATGGTGTCTTTTTAAGCACTTTTACAGTGTCAAAAATGCCGTTTTTTACAATCTTTGCACCAACAGGACTTTCCTCACTAATATGTTCTAAAATGTTTTTCAATTCATCAATGGCTTTTTTATCCCATTGAATCTTTAATGGTTTCTTCACCATTTTGAAAGAATTTTCTCCGCTTCTTTTTCGGTATAAAATTCTCCTTTTGCTATTCTTTTCTCTGCCTCAGCAAGCTCCTTGTTGTATTGTTTTTTACTTATGCGCACCTTTTCATCACTTTTTAAAAATGATTTTATCAGTTGAACAACAGAAGTTTTTTGTTCTGCTGTGAGTAGACTGAAATATGCGTTTATATCAGAAGTAGTTGCTTTCATGTTTTTTCTTTTTTACAAAAATAAAAACTTGTTTTTAATCTTTCAATGCGTTCTCTAAATCCTCTATCAAATCTTCCGCATCTTCAATTCCGATACTCAAACGTATCAGGGAATCTACTACACCTGTTTTTTCACGTTCTTCTTTTGGAATAGAGGCATGTGTCATGGTTGCAGGATGTCCTATCAATGACTCAACACCCCCTAATGATTCGGCAAGGGAGAAAAGCTTTGTTCCTGACAACACTTTTGTTGCTGCTGCAATGCTGTTATCTTTCAGTGTGAAGGATACCATTCCGCCAAAGCCACACATTTGTTTTTTGGCAACTGCATGTCCGGGATGTGTTGGAAAACCAGGCCAATACACTTTGTCAACTTTCGTTTGTTTTACCAACCAATTGGCAATTATCTCTCCGTTTTCACAATGTTGTTTCATGCGCAAATGCAATGTTTTTATTCCGCGCAAAACCAAAAAACAATCCTGCGGACCGGGAACAGCACCGCAACTGTTTTGAATAAACGCTAAACGTTGTGCCAGTTCACCATCGTTCACGCAAAGAGCTCCCATCACTACATCGGAGTGGCCACCCAGGTATTTTGTAACACTGTGCATTACTATGTCAGCACCCAAATCCATCGGGGTTTGCAAATACGGAGTTGCAAAGGTATTGTCAACCGCGAGCAGGATGTTATGTTTTTTTGCCAATGCTGAATACGCAGCAATATCAATAACATTCAGCATAGGATTTGTGGGAGTCTCCACCCAGAAAAGCTTAGTGTTTTTGTTAATTAGTTTTTCTGCTTCAGCAATATCAGTCATGTTCACAAAATGGAATTTGATTCCATACTGCTGAAAGATTTTTGTGAAGATGCGATACGAACCGCCATACAAATCATTTGTTGAAATTACCTCATCACCGGGTTTCAGTAATTTCACTACACAATCAATAGCGCCCATTCCGCTGCTGAAACACAAACCATGTTTTGCGTTTTCTAATGCCGCAAGATTTTTTTGTAAAGCATCGCGTGTCGGATTTTGTGTGCGCGAATACTCATACCCTTTGTGGTCGCCCGGAGCTGCCTGCACATAGGTTGATGTTTGATAAATAGGAGTCATAATGGCTCCTGTTGTCGGGTCGGGTTCTACTCCCGCGTGTATTGCTTTGGTTGCGAATTTCATTAGAAATAATTTGGTTTTTATAAGGCTAAATGGAACTTACGTTTCATATATACATTTAATAAAGTCGGACAAAAGTAAAATAAAAAAGCCCCGCAATTCTGCGGGGCTTTTTCAGAACTTTGATTAGTGTTACTGCACCACCAACCTCATACTGTTTCTTCTGTCTTTAAACGCCAGTTCAACAACATACACTCCGCGCTCAAATTTAGTTGCCGGAATTTCAAAACGTGTTCCTGTTACATTGGCTGCTGAAAAAACATTTCGACCTGTAATGTCATAAACCATAACGTTGAATTGCTCGTTGTCGGGATTGGTGAATAATAACGTTGCATCATCCTTCGCAGGGTTTGGGAATAGAATAATATCCATTGTTGCAGATGTATTCAGCTCGGTGTTGTTTGCAAACGCAGGTGCTTCCGGTGCAAACGGTCCTGTGTTCTCCGTAAAGTCTTTTGAGTAACGGTCAACATTTTTCTGCATCTCTTCAAAGCCTCCTGCAAGGTGATAAGCCACCGAAATCTTTTTAATTGCTCCCGCTTTAAACTCAAACGGACCAACCAAACCTAAACCTCTTCTGTCGCCTGCAACGTTCTCTAATGATTTTTCATTCCATCCTGTTTTGGTTGTAGGATTTCCATCATACATAAAGGTGCAACGCTCTGTTCCGCCTTTGGCAACTCCACCTTGTGTAATCATCATTCCGTCTCTCCAATATCCGTTCAGGTAGTGATAATAATCTTCAGGGAAATAAGGATTTCCGCTTAACGACCAATCATTGTTATAGGTCATGTAGTTGTCAAATTTTTCGGTAAGCAAGGTAACCGACATATAAGGTGTTTGTGTTTTACCGAATACCTCTGCATCTTTGCTTTCATCGGCATTGTAGCCATAATAGGTATTGCGTTTTACATCAATTCCGGCATACTCGTCATACACGTTTGAACCTAAATCAATGTCGGTAAACACCCCTAATTTAGTGTCGGTATAATCAAAGCCCGAGCGGTTGATGATGGTGAAATCTACAAACACAGTGTTGTTATATGCTTTCACGCGTTCATCAAAAGCATAAGCCAGACCAATTACTTCCATACCCATTTTGTAGGTGTTTGATTCGGTGTGCTCACCACGGTGGTCGTTGAAAATAAACAACACCGCTTCATCACCTTTTATAGAAGGATAATCACCGTTTTGCGGGTCGTAAATTCCGTTGCCGTTGGCATCTGCAAACAGTGCAAGGTTGGGCGACTGTCCTTTTTCAATATCACCCGATGCAGGCCAGTTGGCAATTACTTCGGGCATTTGATATTCTGGATTTGAGAAGTTGGCAATGTGTGCTTTCACTTCTTCTTTGGTGATTTTCCAGACACGATTCCATTTCTCGTCTTCGGTAGCGGAATAAAATTCTTCCTTCATTACAGGGCCGGGAAAAATATCGGTTCCCCATTGTCCGAAGGTGGGTGCATAAATGTGATACTTATCTGCTGCCTTACCGCCCATCCAGATACCTGCAATGTGAACGGCATGTTTTCCATCTGTGTTCTTGATTTCAAAACCCTTCTTTTCCATGTCGGGGGCATCAATCATATTGCCGAACAATCGTCCGTTGGCATTGATGGTTGCGCGGATGTTGTTGATGTCAAGAACATCGGAGTTAACTGTTGTTTGCGCTGTTGCGGAAAATCCTGCAAGCAGCAATGCAAATGCTGATGATTTTAGTAATATGTGTTTCATAGTATTTGATTTTAAAAACGTGAATAAAATTAAGCAAAATAAATTTGAGATACCAAACCGAGGTGTTAAAAAGTGTTAAAAACATGTATTGGATGCAGAGAGGGGAATTATTCCATAAATTTATGCAGCCTCATGTCACCCTGAGCGTAGTCGAAGGGCATTATAATTATGATAGCACCTCGACTACGCTCGGTGTGACAGCATTTGCTAATGAAAAAAATACTTTTACTTATTGGTTTTCTTTTTTGCATCACTGCTGCCAATGCGCAGGACACTATTTATTTGCAAAACGGAAGAGAGGTTCGTGAGCCAAAATCGCAGGAGAAAAAACTGCGGATACAAAACATGCGCGATGCTGAGTTTAAACGCAACATCATTTCATTTAATGTGCTTGACCTGATGCTGAAGAATATTTCGTTCAGTGTTGACTTTGTTCCGGGCGAGGGAAAGGTGGGGATTACCATGCCGCTTACGTTTTACAGTCCGCTGGGCAAGGCTATACAAAATGCCAACAGCAGCGATATGGGTAAATACCATAAAGAATTAGCAACATATATAAGAGCGGGCTTTGATCTTAATTACTATCCTTTAGGGCAACGGAAATATACCTGGGTAACGGGAGTATCTATGCAGGGTGCTTACCTGAAACGCGATGTAGATGTGCAGGTAGATGAAAACAAAGGTGTTTATCAGGGACTGTATTTTTATTTCATGGGAAAGACCGGTGTGCAATGTACCTACTGGAAGCGTTTTACGCTTTCCTTTATTGTGCATACAGGAGTAAAAACGCCTGATGTGGAGACCTGGCATTTTGCTATGCTGGGTAATGTTGGGGTTGGGGTAAGGTTTTAAAATTTATTCAGAATTGTTAATTAACTGGTAAAGCTACAGTTGAACCACATAGACACATAGAGCACATAAGAAAGGCACATAGAGTTCTATGTGAAAACACTATGTTTCCTATGTGTCTATGTGGTAAAAAAGAATAATTGCTAATATCTTTTATAGTCCTATTTATTTCAGCGTATCGCTTTTATAACGCTCAACAACTACAGCCGGAGCTTCTGCCTTTTTCAGGATAGCCAACACCAAATCACGGGGTATTTCTTTTTCTTTCATGCTTATTATAACATCGTATTCCCTGTCATGGACCTGTTGGATAAGTATTCCATAATCGGGGCTGAACCAGGTAGTGCCGGTATTAACAGGCATATGACCATGCATTGAGCCACAAAGTATATCATAACAGTTGTAATCAAGGTGTTTGTAAACGGTGTAGTCTTTACCATTAACGAAATAAACTTCCTTTACCGAATAATACCTGTCCGGATCAAACTGGCTAAAAAACCATAAGGTGCTATCCTGTTTTTGTTTGGCATGTTCTTCCTTAGCATAAGGCACACGGGCGTTTAAATCCCAACCCACCGCGCTTTTGGCTTTTATATCAAATTCTTTACTGCCTTTGCTGATGGTATAGCTTGCATACCTTGAATAGCCGGCAGATAAACCACCCGGATAATCAATATAGGTGGCGCATTTAACATCGGTAAAGGTTTGTGCACTGCTGTTGCTTATGAGCAAAAAGAAAATAGGAAGAAGTAAAGCTGTTTTCATCAAAGGAAAGAATAGGTGTTGGTGTTCCTCTGATGAAGAAAGGTAGGAGATTCCATAAAAGGGTTACATAACCCCATGCTCTTAGGTCAGGATTGCAAATGCTGACCAACTTGCGTATAACTTTTACTTACCGCTAAGATCATTAATAATTGCTTCAATTTGCCTATTGTAATCATTAATATTTGCTTCATACATATCAGTGTTTTCTAAAATTGCTTTATAAATCAATTCATAACACTTTATTCTTAGCTCGCAATATTCTTTTAACTTCTTATTTCTCTCATGAAGTACATCGGGAAGATTTAATTTCTCCAAATCTTCTAATAGGTAAAGATTCTGATACCAATAATAAATGCCACGTTCTTTTAAGGCATATAGAATATCACTATTTTTTGCCGTCTTAGGCAAGCTATAAACTTCTAAGGCCATCGATTCCATAGAAACGAATTCTTTCATTTTAGTTTCATAAATAGCTATATCGTTAGGTGTTTTTTTAGAAACAAAAAAAACCGAACCAATAATTAATGCTGTCATTAAGGCAATTGTGCCGAATTTTAGAGCAATGTCATTGGGCCGCTTTAAACCCGGAATAAATGCGTAACCAATAACAATACCGCCTATCAGACCGCCAATATGAGCAGCATTATCAATACCACCTTTAAGACCATACAAAAGATTGTAGCCTACAAAAACTGCAATACTGGTGAGTAATGTATTACGTGTTGTTTTTTCAATCAGGTTGGTTGTAAGCATTGCAAGAAAAACTCCATACATGCCGAATATGGCTCCAGATGCGCCTGCGCTTACAGTATAGTCGTGCCACCAGAGACTCGCAAGACTTGCTGTAATGCCTGTTAGTAAATAAGCAGATATAAATCTTGTTTTGCCTAAATATGGTTCCAGTAAAATACCAATATATAACAACGCATACATATTCATGAGGAGATGAATGATGCCTATATGAATAAAACATGCCGTCAATAATCTCCACCATTCACCATCCATTGTAGACGGGCGGAAATTAGCGCCCCACTGAAGCAGACTTTCACTATCAGGCTCTAAGAAGTGAACCCCAGTAGCTACCATAATAATGAAAAGAAGAATATTCAGATTAATCAGTATTGGTGTAAAAAAGTATCCTTCAATAGGGTTAAATATGGAAACAAAATCATTTATCTGATCACCCGTGCTGGGTGGCGGGAGCTTTAAGATATCTTCATCGGGTGTAGGAAAATCCACTTTCGCTTTATCATATTTTTCGGCCATCGCTTCGGCTGTTAATGAAAGCTTCGCTTCTTCAAAAACTGAAATAAGTTTTTGAATATTCTTTTTATTCTTTCCAAAATCTATCACCTCATTACCTTCTGATGCACTGCAGAGAGTGGCAATACCATTTTCAATCTTTACTTTTATCTCAGAATTACGAGTAAAAATGCTGTTATTAGTATTGGCAATAAAACCACTTTCGCTGATATAGCTTGTTTGCCATCCAAGCTTTTTAAGTGCTTCAAGCCCTATAACTAAAAATTGTTGCTCCGAAATGTCTTTTAGAGGATACTCTTCAATATGCTTTGGTGTAAATCCAATTGCCATAACTATTTTTTGTTGTTAAATATAGTTCATTTCCAAAATTCCAAATCTCAAACCTTTTTGCTTTTTATTAAAAGTGCCACCCCCCTCTGTAACCACCCCACCCTAATTTTGAGTAAAGATTTCCCCGTTTCAATAGCCACAAGCACTTTCTACAAGGTAGAAACTCCTCTGTGGCCACCACAACATCGTTCCTAAAGGTGGTAATCCTATTGTGGCCACCACAACATAAATCGGAACGGTAGGATTAGCTCTGTGGCCGCCACAACGTAAATCCTACCTTGGGGAATCCTCTTGTGGCCGCCACAACATCAATCTTACCTTTAGGATTAACATCCTGCACCACCACAACATAGATTGGACCTTTGGGAATCCTTCTGTGTCCACCACAACGTAAATCGGAGCGCTGGGAATCATCTTGTGGCCGCCACAATAGAAACAGGAGTGTTGGGAATGCCTCTGTGGCTATTTTAAGGGGAATGCTGAGAACAGCGGGGTGCAAAAAATATTTATCGTGATGCACAATAAATAAAAGATGGCTGCGTTATTAATAGTAGAGATGCTTCGACAAGCTCAGCATGACAACAACAGAAAAAATATTTTACGGGCTAAACAATAAATAAAAATAAGACGCGTTACTATAAATAGAGATGCTTCGACAAGCTCAGGGTGACAACCGAAAAAAAATAATTTACATGGAACACAATAATGAAATAAGAACTGCGTTAATAAGATATACAGGCATCAGATTGCTGAACATATTAAAAGGAAAGAAAAAATATTTTGCAGTCATCACAATAAATAAAAAACAACAGCGTTAATACTAGTAAAGATGAGGGCCACTGCCCTCACTAAAAAGAAAACTAAAACAATAAGTTACAAAACAGAAAAAATCTATCACAATGAGTACTCCAGTTTGGCACGCCACAGAAAACCAATTTCTGAACGCTACAGAAGGTAGCTACAAAAAAATGAACATCGTATCGTCTGATACCGATAGCAAGCTTTACGGGCAGCAAGCCAACCCGTTAATTGCCCCGGCATTTGCCTATTTCAACCCTCACCGGGCACTTTTCTCACAAAAATACATAGCATGGAAAAGCAGTGTTATGGCTTACCATGAAGCTACTACAGAAGTTTACAAACTGCTGAAGGAGCTGAGCAGTAAAAAGATTGAAAACTGGGATGCGCGCATATTAGTAGAACATGCCAGTGATTCTACCCGCTATGAAGGTCTGCTGCCCGACCACCGCGCTCCTTTTCAAACCGGTGAAATTGACGAGCGTATTGCAGCCGTAGCAACACTTATTGAGCGCATTGGCGCTGAGGCTGCGCTTGCTGCATTGAAGGCCGATATTATTGCTTTTCATACGTTACTGGTAACTGCCCGCAATACACAGCAGGCGCTGGAAGGCGAATCAAACACAAAAAGTGCTGAGCTGGAACACGAGCGTGTTGCCTGTGCTCAGGCTATGTTTGCAGTGCTGGGTATGCTGATGACTGTTTACAATGTTGACCCTTCACAAATAGCCGATTACTTTGACCTTGAAACGCTGCGTGGTCATGTAAACGATGTTGTTGACCTTTTATTTACAGGTTCTGTAGGCAGCGGCCAGGTAGTAAATGTGCTGAACTCCGCAGTTACACAATATGCTCCCGGTATAACACTGCGTATAAAAAACACTACCACCATCAGTGATTTTCAGTTGTTCTTTTACTTCGCTACCTCAGCCGGTGAGAGCTGGAACGGCATGGGTGTTGCACTTAACTCGGGTCAGGAAACAACCATTACCGTTGATGCTGTTAACTTCAGAACATTCTTCAATGTGCATAATCAAAGTGGTGTTGCCGGTAGCTATGAGGTGGAGATTATAGTGCCTGAGTAATCAAGGTTTCCACGGGTGGAGATAATAATTTCGCAATTACTCCTGCCCGAAAAAAAGCCCTGTTTCTCTTGTCAGGGCTTTTTTATATAACACAGTAAAAGAAAATAACGGGTCTTCTGCTGTGTTTAAAAGCCCCCCGTTTAGTCCATGAAACGGGGGGTCTTTTTTTGTCATCCGATAGCTATCAGATAACGAGAAGCATTGATATACTATTGTCTGCTAAACAACAGCGCTAAGGGCGGCCCCTAAAAAAACTAAACCCGGGTTGCACTTACAAAAAGCCCCTTAGCTCTACAACGGTAGAGCGGGGGTTTTTCTTTTTTGCAGAACTAACTTCCTTTATTCAGTTGCTGCTCCAGTTCGGCAAGCGTAAATTCTTTGAAGCCGGTAAGCTCAAAGTTTTGCTTTTGTATGGTGGTAAAAAGTGTGGTCATAGTAGGTTTTCCGTTAGCATAACTGATACCGATGACTTTTATTTTTCTGTTCAAGGGAACATTGCTGAACATCATTTTGCCACCTTCAGCATACCCATTCATGATGCTGTTAATATCAGAAAAAACAATCATCACCTTTGTGTTTTTTATATCGGGAGTATTTACAACAAAGTTGATTTTCTCATCCTGCGTATCCCAAAACCTGTCGCAATTTATCCAGCCCAGCTTCACAACAGAAAACGTATAATATTCCAGTGCACCCTTATCTAATTTCTGAACAGCTTTGTTTTTGTATTCTGCAAACTGGTCTTTGTATTTTTCGTTGAAGCGCTTCTTATTTATTTCTCTGGTAACCTGTATAGCAATTAAATAGTCGTTGGTGTTATAATCTATTTCAATAGATTTATCTGATTCGGTGTCAAGAGGCGGAACGCTTTCAAGCACCTTCTGAACATGGAGCGATTTATATTTTTTAGAACGCTCCATCATGCTGTCAGCAAGATAGGGATACCATAAGCACTTATCTACATACGTGAAATCTTTCATTTTTCCTGTCTTATCAATGGAGAAATTATAACAGCTGTATGGACGGTTTTTATAAAAATCACGTGCCATGTCGGGTGAAGCATTCAGTGCATCGTTAATGAAATCCATCATTAACCTGTTGCTGCCTTTCAACTTTATAGTCGAAAAGAAATTGGTTGCAGAGAACCAGAATTTATAGTCATAAACATCTTCCGGCAAGTCCGTCAGGTCAGCGCCCTCTAATGCATCGCCCATTGGCGCCAGCGTGTCAGTGCCAATTGGAGGCATGTTGCTTATCTCATAATCCGGCACCCAGGTTGAATTTCCGGCAGTATCTTTTACTTCATAGAAGAGGTCCATGGTGTCCTTATTATTGTTTTTCGGAAAGCTGATAACAAGTGCTTTACCCTCCTTAACAACCAGTTCTTTTCCATCGGCAGAGGCTGTGAGTTTTATCATTCCACCTGTTTGTAACAACTTATCACCGGAAGTGGTGGAAAGGTTTTCGGCTATCATCTCTGAAAGCGAATAACATTCTTTCAGGTCAATGCTAACCTTTCCGGCAGGGGCTGTGCCATCAGCAAACTGAAAAACATCAGCAGGAATAAAAAGGGCCGTTCCCTTTGCTCCTTTGATAAGCGTATCCGCTGCGCCATTGATCTCAAACGTTTCCTTTTCTGGTGAAATATTTATTAAAACCTCCTCCACAGAATTTACAGGAATATCCTTCTTGGTGTCGGAAGAACAGCTTGCAATAAAAGCAAGAAAAGGTATAAGAAGAACTAATTTTTTCATCGCTATTATAATTTTAGTTTATTATCAAAGATAAATCCTTTCCGGGGTTGCTAATAGCAAGTTCATTCTATTTCACCTCCACAAAATACATCTCCACCTCACCCTTTCCTTTTGCTTTTATTTTTCCGCGGGCTGTGCAGTTGAATTTCTTTTTCACCAATTCATAAGTAGCACCTGAGATATTAATCTTACCCGGCTCACCGCTGCTTTCCATACGCGATGCGGTGTTCACGGTGTCGCCCCAAATATCGTAAGCAAACTTTTTGGTGCCCACCACTCCGGCAACCACAGGTCCGGTATGTATTCCAATGCGCACATCAAAAAAGTGCTGCTTCTTTTTCTGACGTTCTTTTTTCAGCTTGTTCAAAAAATCAAGCATTTCAATTGCTGCCTTAACAACGTCTTCAGCATTGGTTTTATTAGGTGTTGGCAAACCTCCGGCACACATGTAGCTGTCGCCAATTGTTTTTATTTTCTCTACATTATACTTTGGCAATATGCGGTCGAATGCACCAAAGATCATATCCAGTTCACTTACCAGTTCCTCGGCCGATAATTTTTCGGCTTGCTCGGTAAAGCCCTTAAAATCGGTAAACAGAACCGACACCATTTTGTATTTGCGTGGTGCAACTTTTGCATTTTTCTTCAACTCTTCGGCTACCTCAGCCGGAAGAATATTCAGCAGCAACTCGTCTGACTTGCGTTTTTCTTCCGCAATAACTTTACTCTGCTTCTGAATTTTATCATTGCGCTTTTTCAGCTCTACATTGCGCAGCTTAAAAATTTCCGCTTCTCTGCGGCTCTTCTCTGTTTCATATCCTGTTACCAGTTCATTCAGTCGGTTGCGTGCTTCCTGACTGAATAATTCATCATGCAACTGAAAAAATTTCAGATGATTTTTGTAGGCTTCTTCATAGTCACCCACCTTGGCATAGCTCTGCGAAATCTCTTTGTAAATATCTTTTTCCAGCGGCTTTGCATTGGAATCGGCAATCAGGTCCAACGCAATTTTCTGGTACTTCACTGCATTTCCCTGGTCGCCCTTTGCGCGATACAAATTTCCGATGTTGCTGTAAGTAGAGGCAATGCCTTTGGTGTCGCCAATGCTTTCTTTCAGCATCACCGATTTCATAAAATACTTCAATGCATCATCGTACTTTCCTTGTTTCTCATACACCAAACCAATGTTGTTGGTAATGAGCGAGAGGTTTTTTTTGTCGCCAATACTTTCCGCAATTTCCAGTGCTTTTTTGTTGTAGTCAATTGCTTTGCTGTCGTTGCCGGTCTGGCGGTGAATGTTGGCAATGTTGCCCAACACCATGATCAGCCCTGAAGTTTCTTTTGCTTTGTTATTTATTTCCAGGGCCTTTTCAAAATACTGCAATGCTTTGTTAAACTCGCCCTGCACTTTATACAACACCCCCAGGTTATTATTAGCCGATGCCATTCCCTTTTTGTCATCAATCTCTTCGAAGATTTTAAGCGCTTTCATGTGGGCATCCAGCGAGCCGTCCATAGAGCCTTTACTCTTATTCACCACTCCGCTGGCATTAAGCGATTCGGCCATCTGCTTTTTCATATGCAAACCCGAATAGTAATCGCTGGCTTTATGCAAATGGTCAAGTGCAGCAGTAAAATTACTTTGATTGAAATACGCAATGCCTAAATTGTAATGACACTCGGCAGCGCCTTTTTTATAACCCTTTTTTTCTGATTGAGCCAGGGCTTTCATAGACAGTTCAATACTCTGAGCTGCATTTTCCTGACGCAACTGTACAGCACTTTTTATCAAACTGTCAATATCAGTGTTCACTTTGTTAAGTATCGGCTTTATATATTCCTTTTTTTCAGGCATAACTATTAAAATAAATTGTGTCTGCTTGTGGTTTCGGTTATTTTTGTAGCCGCGTCAAACAATTTATTTATCAGAAGTCAAAAGTATCAAAATACAAATTATGAATAAACGATTTCATATCACCTCCTTACTACTTGCATTTGCTGCGCTGATTGTTTCGTGTAATGATGATGCAAATGATGCGGATGATTTGAATGCCGTTTACAACGATGTTGCTTCACAAACCGCATACAATGATGTGGTAAGTATTGGTGATGAATCCGTTATTGATGATGACCTGAGTTCATTTAAACTGGATGATGCCGAGAAAATTTCAGCGCCCTGCGCAACAATTACCAAAGACAGTATTGGCACACCATGGACCACTACCATTGACTTTGGTTCTGTAAACTGTCTTTGCAACGATGATAAAAACCGCAGAGGAAAAATTGTTGTCACTCATCCGCCTATAAGTACGGCTCGTGATTCGGGTGCCGTTTTTCATTATGAATTTGTTGATTATTACATTAACGACAACAAGTTGCTTGGATTTGTAAATGTTACAGACTCGGGTACAAATACGGTTGGCAAGAAACACTTTTACATAGATGCGATTGGTGGATTAGAACTGGCAAACGGGCAAGGTTCCATTGTTTGGGAAGGCCATCACAGAAAATATTATGATGAAGGGTATAACACCCCTAATACACGGTTAGATGATAAAATATACATTTACGGAAGCTCGAGCGGAACAACACAAACCGGAGAATCGTTTACTTCTTTTATCGTTCTCGTCACACGATTATGGCAAAGATTTTCAGTCAACTGTCGTAAACACTTTTTTGCCGGCACAGTAACGGTTACGCCACAAGGTAAAACGGCAAGAACTATTGATTATGGTGCAATAACACCCGAAGTATGCGATGATATTGCAACCGTTACAGTAAACGGAAATACCTACACAATTGATTTGGATAATGCGTATGAGTAATTAAGCATACCCTTTATATTAAAATAAATTGGCGCTCTGCGGGTTTCGTTTTACTTTTGCAGCAGATTAAACCAACGGGGTTTATCAAAGTCGAACCTTTCAAAATCTCAAAACTGCCAAGCCATGAATAAGATATTAAAACCCGCAGCACTGATTTTTGCCCTTTCGGCAATAATCGTTTCCTGCAATAATAATGACGATGAAGGCGATGATTTAAATGCTGTTTATAATAATGCAGCATCACAAACTGCCTACAACGATGTAGTGAGCATTGGTGACGAATCGGTTATTGATGACGACCTCAGTTCATTCAAAACAGATGATGCAGAAAAGATTTCTGCACCCTGCGCAACTATTACTAAAGGCGATACCAATGATATGCCTAACGTTACCACTATTGATTTTGGAAGTGTTAACTGCCTGTGCAACGATGGAAAATACCGCAGAGGAAAAATTGTAATCAACCATCCGCCTCCTTCTATGGCACGTGATTCAGGAGCCATTTTTCATCACGAATTTATTGACCATTATGTAAACGACAACAAAATGTTGGGCTATGTTGATGTTACCAATATAGGCTTTAGCCCATTGGGTCATCAGCATTTTATGTGGGATGTTGTCGGGGGTCTGGAGTTAGCCGATGGCGAAGGAACAATTTCATGGGAAAGTCATCAGGTAAAAGCATACCTGGAAGGTTTTAATACGCCCAACATCCGCCTTGATGATAAAATTGCCCTTCAGGGAGAAAGCAGCGGAACAACTCAAACAGGCGAAACCTACACAGCCGAAATTGACTCAACTGCTGCATTAAAACGTAGTTTCTCGGTTGATTGCCGCAAACACTTTTATGCCGGAACTGTTACCGTAACTCCACAAGGCAAACCCGCACGCATTGTAAACTTTGGTGCAGATAGCCCCGAAGTATGTGATGATATTGCCGAAGTTACCGTAAACGGGCATACGTATACCATCAGTCTGGACGATACACACGAGTAGTTTTAGTTCATTTTCAAGGAGAAACGTTTCTATATGAAAATTTTTCCTTGTTGAAAGACAGCTAATTAGGATACGATGGAAACGTTTTTAACACAAAACGTTTCCATCGTTTCTTTTTTATATAGTTTTGCGCCCCGAATGGAACAAAAGGAGCAGCAATTCTTAGAACAGGTAGATAAATTATTTCTCAGTTGCGGCATAAAAAGCCTCACCATGGATGATATTGCCCGTGAGCTGGGTATCTCCAAAAAAACACTTTACCAATACTGCACCGATAAGGAAGATTTGCTGATCAAATCGTTTTCGCACTACTTTAAATGCGAAGAAAGTTTTCAGCAGGCTATCTGGGCAAAAAACCTGAATGCCATTGACGAAATGTTTGAGGTAAGCAAGCATGTAAGCGAAATGCTTAAAAATCTTCATCCCTCGGTTCATTACGACTTACGGAAATACTATCCCGAAGCCTGGAAAATTTTCTCGGAATACCGGAAAAACTTTCTGCTCAAATGCGTTTCGGATAACATGGAAAAAGGCAAAAAAGAAGGTCTTTACCGTGCGAATCTTAATATCCCGATTGTTGCCCGCATACACATTGCCCGCATTGATGTAATTTTTGACGGAGAACTTTTTCCTGCCAGCCAGTTCAACTTTGCTGAAGTGTTTTTTGAACTGATACGCTACCACATCCGCGGAATTGCCAGCCCTCAGGGAATAGAATATTTTATGGACAAAATAAAAACCATTGACCCAACAAACCCAAAGATATAATATGAAACCAAACTTTAAAACAGTAATCACAGCGCTTGCAATACTTTTTGCCAATGCTGCTGCTTACGCTCAGAACAATGCCCCACAGGCTTTTTCGCTGAAACAGGCACAGGACTTTGCGTTGGAAAACGCCCTGAGCGCAAAATCCTACGCCAACGGAATTGAGCAGGCAAAAACAAATGTAAACGAGTCTATTGCTTACGGATTGCCGCAGGTATCCGGCTCGGTTGATTACCTGAACTATATTGAACTGCCTACCTCTGTAATTGATGCCAGCTCATTTAATCCGATGGCTCCCGAGGGAATGTTGATACCTGTTCAGTTTGGTGTTCCTCACAACCTGACGCTTGGGCTTAATGCAAGACAGATGTTGTTTGACCCAACCTGGATAGTAGGTGTGCAAGGGGCAAAAATGTATGTGGAAAAAATGCGCAACCTGGATAAGAAAAATGATCAGGATTTGGCAACTACTATTGAGCAGGCTTATTACACGGTGTTGGTTGCCGAGCGCAGCAAAAAGCTGATAGAACAAAATCTTACCAGCCTTGAAAAAACGCTGTTTGAAACCACTGAATATTTTAAAAACGGTTTTGCCGAAGAATCAGCGGTTGACCAGCTTTCGCTATTGGTGTCTAACCTTAAAACTTCTATTGACAAGGCAGCGCGTCAGGCAGAGATAACCAAAAACGTTTTAAAACTGCAGATGGGATATGAAATGGATAAAGACATTCAGCTTACAGACGAACTGGAATCACTTTGGGTGTTAAATAACCACGAGGCTTTGGTAAATGCAAAGTTTGATTACACCAAAAACATCAACTATTACCTGGCCGACATGGAGATTACGCTGAACAATTATTTGCTGAAAATTGAAAAAGCAAAATTCCTGCCTACAGCTTTTGCCTTTGTAAATTACCAGACGCAGGGAATGGGAAAAACCTTTACCATGTTTGACCGCGACCAACGCTACTACCAGAGTGCGATGTGGGGCATAAGTCTTAAAATGTCAATCTGGGACAGTTTTGCAAAAGCATCATCTGTAAAACGTTCTAAGTTGAATCTTCAGCGCATAAAAGACACCAAAGATTTTACTGCACAACAACTGAAACTGCAAAGCACAACCGCCCGCTCTAACTACATCAGTGCGTTTGAACAACTGCGTGCCGAAGAAGCCAACATAAAACTGGCCGAAAGCATCCGAAACAAAACCGTAGTAAAATTTAACGAAGGGTTGGCCAACAGCACCGAACTTACACAAACCGAAACACAATTATTGCAAACACAAGGAGCCTACATCAACAGCCTGTTTCAACTGCTGAATGCAAAAGCTGAACTGAACAAAGTTTTACTCACTTACTAATATTCACTAATCACACGTTATAAAGCACAAACCCAATAAACATGAAAAAGATACTCTTCCCCGTACTGGTTATTTTTGCAGCAGCATGCAGCAATCCCGAAGGAGGCGACAAGAAAGCGCAACTTGCCACGCTGAAAGAACAATATGCAGAAATGGGCGAAAAAATTAAAACGCTGGAAGCCGAAATTGCGCTTACAGATACTACTAACACCGAAAAAATAATTCCGGTAGCCGTTACCGAAGCCAAAGCACAGGCTTTTGTTCACTACTTAGATATTCAGGGCAAGGTAGATGCGGATGAAAATATTACCATCAGCCCTAAAATGCCGGGCACCATTACCAAGGTAAATGTAGATGCAGGCGATGAGGTGAAAGCCGGCCAAATACTGGCCGAAACCGATAATGCTGCTCTGCTCAAAGGTTTGGAAGAGTTAAAAACCGGACTTGCATTTGCAAACGAAGTTTACAACAAACAGAAAAGACTATGGGATCAGAAAATAGGTTCTGAGATTCAGTTCCTGCAGGCAAAAAACACCAAAGAAGGTCTGGAACAAAAGCTGGCAACACTGAACGAACAGATTGAAATGACCTACCTGAAATCGCCCATCAACGGAACGGTGGATGAGGTTTATTTTAAAGTTGGAGGAACCGTTTCTCCCGGCTATCCTGCAGTAAGGGTTGTAAACACTTCGTCTCTTAAAGTAAAGGCTGAGGTGGCAGAAGGCTTTGCATCAAAAGTTAAGAAAGGAAACGATGTAGAGGTGCATTTTCCCGACCTGCAAAAAGATATCTCATCAAAACTTGATTTTGTTGGTAAAGCTATTAAC
The DNA here is from genome assembly GCA_050186075.1 of Bacteroidia bacterium. Classification (GTDB taxonomy): domain Bacteria; phylum Bacteroidota; class Bacteroidia; order SXHM01; family SXHM01; genus SXHM01. The sequence continues at coordinate 202,740 of JBFWYU010000001.1, read as the reverse complement.
CCGAACACCCGCACATTTACGGTTGAGGCGAACCTTCCTTCACAGGAAGAATTTCATCCCAACATGGTGGCTGTTCTGAAAGTGGTTGATTTTAAAACCGACTCAGCTTTTGTTGTGCCGCTTAACATTATCCAGAACTCTGAAGAAGGTTCGTACATTATGATAGCTGCTGACGACAATGGAAAAACGGTAGCAAAAAAACGTGTAGTAAGCGTTGGACACACCTACCGCGGACAGGCCGAAATTCTTTCGGGAGTTGCTGCAGGCGACAAAGTAATTACTACCGGTTTTCAAGGATTGAATGACGGAGAACTTATCAGTTTCTAAAAAATAAATGGTTCGTCATTGCGAGGGTTTTTCACCCGAAGCAATCTCACAGAAAAGAAAGATTGCTTCGCTATCGCTCGCAATGACGAACTGCTAAAAAACATAACCCATGTTAGAAAAATTCAAAGAGTTTAAACCCAGCAGTTGGGCTATTGACAACAGAACCAGCATTTATGTGATAACGCTTATCATAACCATTGCGGGTATTCTGGCCTATAACAAAATGCCGAAAGAGCGTTTTCCGGAGATTGTTATTCCCACCATTTATGTAAACACTATTTACCCTGGAACTTCACCATCCGATATTGAAAACCTTATCACCAAGCCGATTGAGAAACAGATAAAAGCTATTGCAGGTGTTAAGAAAATGACCAGTTCCTCCATCCAGGATTTCTCGATGGTAATAGTGGAATTTGATACCGATGTAGATGTGCCTACCGCCAAGCAAAAGGTAAAAGATGCAGTGGACAAGGCAGAAGGCGATTTGCCCAACGATATGACGTTTGAGCCCAACGTTATTGAAGTTGACTTCTCGGAAATGCCCATGCTGTATGTAAACATTTCGGGCGATTTTGATCTTAACAAACTGAAAAAATTTGCCGACCGCATTGAAGATGAAGTAGAGGCACTGAAAGAAATTACCCGTGTGGACATTGTTGGTGCGCTTGACCGCGAGATTCAGATTAATGTGGACATGTATAAACTTCAGGCAGCCACACTTACCCTTGACGATGTGAGCAATGCTATTGCTTATGAAAACCTGACCATTTCGGGCGGACAGGTGAAGATGGGCGGCATGACACGTGCCATCAGCGTTTCGGGCGAAATAAAAGATGTAAAGGATATTGAAAACATTGTGGTGCGCTCCATGACAGGCGCACAGATTTACCTGAAAGACATTGCTGAAATAAAAGACGGGTTCAAGGAAAAAGAAAGTTATGCGCGCCTTGAACACAAGAATGTAATTACGCTTAACGTTATTAAACGCAGTGGCGAAAACCTGATTGAGGCATCCGACAAAATTCACGCAATAGTGGAACGTTTGCAGAAAGAGGAATTTCCGAAAACGCTGAAAGTAACCATGACAGGCGACCAAAGCAGTCAGACCCGTTTGGTGCTGCACGAACTGATTAACACCATCATCATCGGTTTTATTCTGGTTACGCTGGTACTCATGTTTTTTATGGGTGTAACCAATGCGGTGTTTGTAGCGCTGTCGGTTCCGCTTTCTATGTTTCTTGCCTTTTTAGTAATGCCAAGCATCGGGTTTACCATGAATATGATGGTACTGTTCTCGCTGCTGCTCGCGTTGGGTATTGTGGTAGACGATGCCATTGTGGTAATTGAAAACACGCACCGTATTTTCAACAACGGTAAGGTGCCTATTATTCAGGCGGCCAAGCAGGCTACGGGCGAGGTTTTTCTTCCCGTGTTGTCGGGAACTATGACCACCCTTGCACCGTTTGTTCCGCTGGCTTTCTGGGGCGGTATTGTGGGAAAGTTCATGTTCTTTCTGCCCATAACGTTGATTATAACCTTGCTGGCTTCGTTGCTGGTGGCTTATATTATTAACCCTGTATTTGCTGTTGATTTTATGAAACCGCATGACGAGGAGCACGAAAAGAAAAAAGGCTACAAAGGGTTACTTATCAGTTGCGCTGCATTTGCAGTGCTGGCTGCTATATTCTATGTAAGCGGCTCGGTTGGCATGGGCAACTTTACAGTGTTCATCATGCTGCTGGTTATTCTTAACCGCTTTATCTTAGACAAAGCCATCAAAGGTTTCCAGAACAAAGTATGGCCTGCAGTGCAGAATTTTTACGAAGGCATTGTTGCCTGGGCATTAAAAGGCTGGAGACCGGTGGGCTTGCTCATCAGCACCGTGTTGCTGCTGTTCTTCTCATTCTGGGTTGTTTCGGTAAGCAATATAAAAGTGGTTTTCTTTCCTAAGTCAGACCCTAACTTTGTATATGTTTATCTTAACCTGCCTATAGGAACCGATGTTGCCTATACCGATTCCATTACCAAAATTGTTGAAGACCGCGTTTATGAAGTAGTAGGTGAAAATAATCCGCTGGTTTCGTCCATCATCAGCAATGTGGCTATAGGAGCTACCGACCCAACAGATGGCGACCGCAGCACCGCACCCAACAAAGGTAAGGTTTCGGTATCGTTTGTAGAATATGCCAAACGCAACGGACAAAGTACTGCTGTTTACTTAGATAAAATCCGCGAAGCCCTGAAAGGTATTCCGGGCGCTGAAATTACCGTTGATCAGGAACGTAACGGGCCTCCGGTGGGCAAACCCATTAATATAGAGATTTATGGTGATGACTTTACCGAATTGGCCAACACCTCGAACAGCATTAAAAAATATCTGGACTCATTGCAGATTGGAGGAGTGGAAGAATTGAAGAGCGATTTGCAAAACAACAAACCCGAACTGGTGGTTGACATTGACCGCGAACGCGCTAACCGCGAAGGTATTTTTACCGGACAGATAGGTTCGCAGGTGCGGACTGCCGTTTATGGTAAAGAGGTTTCTAAATTCCGTGATGATAACGATGATTATCCCATTATGCTGCGCCTTGTTGAGCCGCAACGCAACGATATTGATGCATTGATGAACATGAAAATTACTTACCGCGATATGACTACCTTCGGTATCCGTCAGGTACCGCTTTCTTCGGTGGCAAAGGTACATTACCAGAATTCGTACGGAGGTATAAAACGTAAAGGTCAGAAACGATTAATTACCCTTTCGTCCAATGTATTGAATGGTTACAACCCCAACGAGGTGGTTGCCAACGTAACAGCAGCTATTGAAAAATATCCAAAGCCTGAAGCAGTAACTGTGAAAATGACAGGCGAGCAGGAAGACCAGAAAGAATCACAGGACTTCTTAGGAATGGCCATGTTGATTTCGCTGGGCTTGATTTTTTTAACACTGGTTACACAGTTCAACTCGGTAAGCAAAACCATTCTTATCATCAGTGAGGTTATCTTCAGTTTAATCGGAGTATTGCTTGGCTTTTCCATTTTCGGAATGGAAATATCGGTAGTAATGACCGGTGTGGGTATAGTAGCCCTTGCAGGAATTGTGGTGCGTAACGGTATTCTGCTGGTTGAGTTTACCGATGTGCTGCGCGAGCAGGGCATGGAACTAAAAACCGCCATTATTCAGGCCGGAAAAACAAGGATGACCCCGGTTATTCTTACCGCCACAGCAACCATGCTGGGATTAATTCCGCTGGCCGTTGGTTTTAACATTGACTTTGAAAGCCTGTTTACCCACCTTGACCCTAAGATTTATTTCGGTGGCGATAACGTAGCCTTCTGGGGCCCGCTGTCATGGACCATGATTTTCGGTTTGGGCTTTGCAACCTTCCTTACACTTATTCTTGTGCCGGTAATGTATTTACTGAGCGAAAAGCTGAATGAGAAGGTCGGGAAACTGTTGAAGAAAGGGTAGAGTCATTTCAGAATTCGGATTTTAAATTGCGGATTGAATCAATCCGCAATTTAAAATCTTTAAGTTCGCAACTTATAACCTTGAAACCACTAAAAAAACTCCGCAACAACCTTTTCAAACTGCTGCATCCGGGTGATACCTGCTATTGCATTTACTGCAACAAATCATACAGCAAGTTTTTACATGCCGGGGTAAAAGCCGAGGTGTTTAAAAAATACAAAGTAGCAGGTGGCGGGTATAAAAAAAATACAAAATGCCCCAATTGCGGCTCAACCGACAGAGGCCGCTTGCTGGCGCTTTTTTTCAAATTAAGAACCGAAGCGTTTAAGAAACCTACTTCCATATTACATATTTCGCCCAACAAGAGTTTGTCGGTTTTTTTGTGTGAGCATGTAACCGTAAAACATGTTGTTGGTGCGCTTGAACCCGAAAAATTCAGCGAGTTCAATGCCATTAAACTGGATGTGCAGCAAATAGAACTGGACGATAATCAGTTTGACATCCTCATCTGCTGCCATGTGTTGGAACATGTGGATGATGACGACAAAGCCATGCGCGAAATACACCGTGTTCTTAAGCCAACGGGCTTCGCCATACTTCAGGTTCCGTTGGCCACCAACCTTGAAAAAACACTGGAAGACAAAACCCTGAAAACCGACCGTGAACGCAAAATAGCACACGGTCAGGTTGACCACATGCGCCTGTATGGTCTGGATTATTTTGATAAGCTGCAACGGGCAGGTTTCAGAGTGGTGCGCGACAACCCTTTTCAAAACAAATGGCTGAGCGAGCAGGAACTTGCCAAACATTGTTTAGACAAAGTAGAAGATGTAATTGTTGCTTATAAAAATTAAGCGCTCTTAGTCCAGCAAATCCACCAGATGTTCAATCTTGTCGGATTGAATAAAGTCGGGATTTTTACGCACGGCATCTATGTTATCCTGTTTGGTGTGTGTGTTCCAGATAGCAATGTAAATACCCAGGTTGTGTGCGGTTTCCACTTCTTCGCGCGTTATTTTTTCCCAGTCAATGGTTATGCCCGAGAAGTTGTATTGCTGCACAACTTCCAGTCCTTCATCAAATGATGCGGGATAATAGAATAGTTTGTATGCAGGCTGATGCTGCTGAATAAGCAACAGAAGATTCACCGCATTCGACTCGATGGTCATGTTGTTTTTCAGCTGGTGTTTTTCAATCAGCGTAATTAATGCCGTGGAAAAATTCTGAAGAAACAAGGACCTCTCGCCACTGTTAAACAACTTGCAATCGAAAGTGAAAAAATAATTTTCGGGATGACTGAGCTTTGAAAAAAAGTTGTCGAACTGCAGAATGCGAAACTGCTTGTAGGGAAAGGCATCGTAATACGCATCTTCTAATTCGGCCCAGGTGTGGGAGTTAATCATGCCTTCCAGATTGGTGGCGCCACCGAGTTCCTCATCGTGAAAAGCCACCAGCACATTATCTTTCGTCATCTGCACATTTATTTCGGTGCCGTCAGCTCCGGTAGCAAGGCAGTTTAGAACCGACTTATAGGTATCGGTAGGATAGGCTCTGCCCACACCCATTCCGCTGTGACCAAGCGTGGTAATGCGGTTGTTGTTGAGGTTTACGATGGTGAAGGATTCTTTTTGGCAGGAAGTTAAAGTTACACAGAGTAGCACAGAGCAGACACAGAGGTTCACAGAGTTTTTTAACAGTTGTATGGTTTTAAATCCTTTCATTTTTCTCTGTGAGTCTCTGTGTCTTCTCCTTTCTTTCTCTGTGAAATTATTTCTTAAAAATATACCCAACCGAAACACCGCCCCAATGCCTGAATGTCTGATAATACTCCATCAATGGCGAATAACTCAACCGAAAAAACAAGCCGCCTTTTGCCCGCTGAAAACGATACGCCACCGAAAAATTGGCGTGAAGGTTTACCCTGCGATCGGGTTGCAGATTTTCAGTATTTACGTTTACGGTGCTGGCAATCGCCTGTCCCATGCCGATTTCGGCAAAGTGGGTTTTACCCACCATACCATATAACGCCACGGGAATAATCACATCGGGATTAAACTGATTTTGAAAATCAAGCACACGATAGGTGCCAACACCAACACGTGCACTCAGCTTAAAAAGTCCTTTGCTAAAGAAAACGTTTTCATAATTAAGTGAGCCGTATCCGCCAATGCCACCGCCTTCTGCGTAAAGAATGTGTGTGAGTTTTGTGCTGTCGGTTTGCGCTGTTATGGTTTGCAGAAAAAGAAAAAGCGCAAAGGAGAGAGCAACAATTTTCATCATAGACTTTTATGAAATTCTCACTCCTAACACACACACATCATCCACCTGCTCGTGTGTGTCTTTCCAGTTGTTGTGGGCAATAGCAAACAACTCTTTTTGTGTGGCAACGGGCTTATCGTAAATCTCCAACAGCAGTTTTTTGAACTGCGAAGTTTTGAATTTTTTGCCTTCCGGTCCGCCAAACTGGTCACTGAAGCCATCAGAAGAAAAGTAAATCATGTCACCTTTATTCACGGTTACACTTTTGCTAGTAAAAGGTTCTTTGCCCTGCCCCGCACCCACTGCCTGACGATTACCTTTTATTTCCACCAACTCAATTTCATCGTTTTTTGTAACACGATACAACGTATGATGCGCACCGGCAAAATGCAGCGCACCTGTTCTGGTATTGAGCACGCCCAGCGAAATATCCATACCATCTTTTACTTCTCCTTTTTCGTTTTTATCAAAGGTATGTTCCACTTCATTGCGCACAGTGTCCAGAATTTTTCCGGGGTCTGTTAATCCCAAATCGTTGATGGCATGGTCAAGCGCTTTGTGTCCCACAAAACTTACAAACGCACCGGGAACGCCATGTCCCGTGCAATCGGCAACAGCAAAAAATATGTGGTCGCCCGCTTGGTCAAGAAAATAAAAGTCGCCTGATACAATGTCTTTCGGATTATAAAACACAAAAGCATCGGGCAGTATTTTTTTGAAATCATCATCCGAAGGAAGAATGGCTAATTGCAAACGCTTGGCGTAATTGATACTGTCAACAATATCCTTATTTTTATGTTCAATAATTGACTTTTGATAGTTGATTTCTTTATTAGCAAACTCCAGTTGCTCATTGGCTTTTTTCTTCTGTCGATAGAAATTAAATATCCACAAACTGAGAAGAAACAAGAGAATAGCAATGATGATACTGGCATAAAGTTGAAACTGTTTTTGTTGCAATTGAAGTTCTTGCAACTGCGCTTCTTTTTCCATACGTGCCGTTTCGTATTTGTATTTCATTTTTCCGTAGTCTGCCATTTCAAGACTGTCAAACAGTTCCAGATAGCGGGTACTTAATGCTGTATTATCTAAGGCCGAGTATAATTCAGAAAGTTTCTGGCAGGTTTTGCTCCATACTTTATTGTATTTAATTTGCTTCGAAATTCGTTCGGCATCTTTCAAATGACTTTCGGCATTGGATAATTTTTTCACCTCCATAAACAAAGCTCCCAGCTGAAAATGACTGTTTGCCATTCCTACAGTATCGCCCATTTCCTGCGTTAATTTAAGCTCCTGCGAAAATGTTTCCAATGCTTTAGACGGATTATCGGTATCATAAAAAAGCACTGTGCCGATACTGTCAAGGCATCTTGCCATTTCAATTTTCAGATCCAGTTCCTTGTTAATAGTTAAAGCCTTGTTATAGCTTTCCATTGCTTTACCGGGATTTTTTGCTTTGCGGTAAACGCTTCCCTTTTCAACATAAAATTCGGCAAGCGCATGTGGATGATCAATGTCTTCTATAGCAGCTAATGCGCTGTCCATATAGTCCAACGCATTGTCATAATCTTCCATGGCACTGTAAGTGCGCCCCATCAAAACGTAATCATAAGCAAGTGAATAAAAATCTTTATTCGCTTTATTAAACCTCATGGAACGGTTGTAATAACTGAAAGCAGAATCATATTCCCCCTGCATCTCATAGATGTAGCCCATGTTGCTAAGGCAATATACTATCATACTCTCGTCTTTCAAATCGCGTGCTAATTTGAGTGCGCGGGTATAACATTGGGTGGCGCTTTCCATATCGCCCGATTTTCTGTAAACCTCGCCCATGTTATTGAGCGGCAAAATTGCTTCCAGCGGGATACCCAGTTCGTTACAAAGATCTATTGACTTCTGATAGCTATCAATAGCTTGCTGATTTCTGCCGAGAATTAAATAAATATTGCCCAGATTATTGTACGAATTAGACATGCGTAACTTGTCGTTTCGCTCAATGTAAACCTTAAGGGCTTTCAGATTATAATCAAGCGCCTGGTTGTACTTCCCTGCATTCTTATTCAGCGTGCCAAGCGTAGCAAGGCTTTTTGCCTTTTCAAGCGGGTCGTTGATATCAATGGAAAGTTTTAGTGCTTCCCTTGCATATTCAAATGCTTTATCGGGGTCATTGGCACGAAACTCCCAACATAGCAGACGAAGTGTATTTATTTTGGCGGTATCTGTTTTTGCGGTTTTAAGTACTTTCAGAAGACTGTCAATACTGTGCTGCTGCGCAGATACACAGAATGACAGCAGAACTGCTGCAAGAATAAATGGAACAGAAAAAGAAATGTGTTTTATCTTCACAATAAAAGTAAAGATAGAAAACAAATTACATCGGGCGTGCAAGTGCCATCAGCACAATTGTTGCGGCAAGGTGCCATGCAACTAATCTTACACCTTTAGCAAGTTTTGCTTTCAACGCAGTAATTTCCTGAACCTGCTCGGGTGTTGGCGGTCCTCCTGCTTTTGCAATAGCTTCAGCAACTTTTGACATGCGGTCAATAGCAGGTTTGCTTACCATCATGCCTATCATATAAGCACCAAAAGCAAATACGCCACCAATTGTAAACATCATACCTTCCTGAGTAGTAAACCAGTCAGCCTGAAAGTTGCCCGAACGAATCATCAGCAAACGGAAGCCTGTTATAATATTAAGTGTTGAAAGAATGGTCATCCACATCGGCAGTTTATTGGTGCGCGAAAGCTGCTGCATAAACTTGCTGCCTTCCTGACCAATTGCTGCAACTGCAGGGTTTATAAATGCGGCAAGATAGATAACAGCACCTGCCCAGAAAACGCCTGTGCCGATGTGCAGGAGGCGAAGTGTATAAATTTCGTAAATGTTCATAGGTTTTAGTTTTGTGCAATTTTAACAAAATCTGAAATAGCATTACAAACTATCTTCACTATCTTTGTAATCAGCCTTCCGCAAATTTCAGGATTGATTTTTGTGGAAAGAGAAAGCCCCGTGCATCAGGAATATTAAGAATGGAAAACTACAATACACTCATCCAGAAGTTAGATGAGTTTATCCGCAAATACTATAAGAACCAGCTTATCCGTGGCGCGCTTTACAGTGTAGCAGTTGGTGTTGCATTTTTTCTGAGCATTGTTTTGCTCGAGCATTTCGGTCATTTCGGAACTGCGGTGCGCACCGGTTTGTTTTATTCTTTCCTTGCGGTGAATGCGGTTATTCTTTACCGTTTGGTGGTGCTTCCGCTTATTCACCTCAACCGCATGGGGAAAATTATTTCCTACGAAGAAGCATCGCAAATCATAGGCAAACATTTTTCAAACGTCAGCGACAAGCTGCTGAATACGTTGCAACTGAAACAACTTGCAGATAGCGGGAATGCAAACTCACGCGAATTGCTTTACGCCAGCATTGACCAGAAAACGGCTGAACTGAAACCAGTTCTTTTTGTTTCTGCCATTGATTTAAAAGAGAACAGAAAATATTTGCGTTATGCATTACCGCCTGTTTTAATCATGTTACTGCTCGTTGTTATCGCACCGAATATTTTGCGAGAAAGCACAACGCGATTAGTAAATCACAACACCTATTTTGAAAAAGTTGCCCCATTCAAATTCGTTATCGAGAACAAGGATTTGCGTGGTATGCAGCAAGAAGACTTTACGCTGAACCTGAAAATGGAAGGAGAAGAAGTTCCTGCGGAAGTATTTGTAGAAGTTGATGACAACCTTTACAGGCTTGATAAACAAAGTACAATTGGATTCAGTTATATTTTCAAAAATCTGCAAAAGACAACACCGTTTCGTTTGTATGCAGATGGATTTTATTCCAAAGAATACGAACTAACTGCATTACCAAAACCTTTGGTACTAAACTTTAACATTGTGCTGGATTATCCCGACTACACTGGTCGCAGAGATGAAACCGTAAACAATACAGGCGATCTTACCGTGCCTGCCGGGACCAAAGTTGCATGGAACTTTAACACACGTGATGCACGTGAGCTGCGTATGAGTTTTGGAGATACTGCCTTTGCAGTGAACCCAGCAAGTGCAGATAACTTCTCTTATTCATCACGATTATTTAAAAACAAGCAATACTCTGTTATTGTTGCCAACGAGTTTCTGCAGAGCAATGATTCTATTCTCTATCATGTCAATGTAATTCCCGATGCATTCCCTGCAATTGAAGTAGAAGAAAAACAGGATTCGCTTTCGTCAAAACTGGTTTATTTCAGCGGAATGGTGAAGGATGATTACGGATTTAAAAAACTGAATTTCGTTTACCGTTTTCTGAATTCAGATGATGCAGAAAAAAAAGAAAAAGTATTTAATGAAGATGTATTTATCACCAAAAACAAACAAAGCGACCAGTTCTTTTATTCGTGGGATGTGAACCCGCTTAACATTCAGCCGGGCGATAACATTGAGTATTATTTTGAGGTGTGGGACAACGATGGTGTTAACGGAAGCAAAGCTACCCGCAGCGAGAAAAAATTATACAAAGCACCCACGCTAAGTGAGCTTTCAAAAGAAAACGAGAAGAAATCAAGCGAGCTGAAGAAGGACATGGAGCAAAGCATCAAGGATGCAAAAGCCCTGCAAAAAGAAGTAGCTGAACTGAATAAAAAATTGTTTGAGAAGAAAAATCTGACCTGGGAAGACAAGAAGAATATCCAGAGCCTGCTTGATAAACAAAAGAAACTGGAAAATGAAATGCAGGAGATTCAGCAAGAAAATAAAAAGAAAAATAATCAGCAAAATGAGTTCAACCAACTGAGCCCCGAGTTGCTGGAGAAACAAAAGCAACTGGAAAAAATGTTTGACGAGTTGATGACTCCTGAAATGAAAGAACTCTTCCGCCAAATGGAAGAGATGATGGAGAAATTGGACAAAGACAAAGCGCGCGAGATGCTGGAGAAAATGGAAATGACCAACGAAGACCTTTCAAAAGAAATGGATCGCCAATTGGAAATTTTCAAGCAACTAGAGTTTGAGCAGAAGCTGAACGAGTCAATTGAAAAGCTGAATAAGCTGGCAGAAAAAGAAGAAAAGCTTTCGGAAGAAACCAAGGAGAAAAAAGGCGATGCAACCGAAGAAAAAGAAAAACAGGATGAACTCAACAAAGAGTTTGAAGACCTGAAGAAAGACCTTGACGAGTTAGAGAAAAAGAACAGTGAGTTGGAGCAGCCTAACCAAATGGAAGACACAAAAGAAGACGAAAAAGGCATTGAGCAAGACATGGAGAAAAGTTCACAGGAAATGAGCGAGCAGAAAAATCAGAAAGCATCACAATCACAGAAAAGCGCTGCACAGAAAATGAAAAGTCTGTCGCAAAAAATGCAGGCCATGCAGCAACAGATGCAACAGGAACAACAGAGTGAAGACATTAAATCGCTGCGTGATATTTTAGAAAATCTGCTCACACTTTCGTTTGACCAGGAAAAGTTGATGTCAAAACTAAAAAGCACCAACCGCAACGACCCGGGCTTTACTTCCATTGCCCGTGAACAATTGAAGTTGAAAAATGATTCCAAGCTGATTGAAGATTCGCTTTTCGCACTGAGCAAACGTGTGGTGCAATTACAAACCATCGTAAACCGCGAGATCCGCAGCATCAATCAAAATATGGATGTAGCAATTGAAAACCTTGCAGACCGCCAAACTTCAATGGCGCAAAACCGACAACAACTGACCATGACTTCTATTAATAACCTTGCACTGATGCTGAGCGAAGTAGTACAACAGATGCAACAGGCACAGGCACAAAGTAAACCGGGAAGCGGGTCATGCAGCAAACCCGGACAAGGTCAGGGAAAACCAAGTGCCGCCACCATGAAAGCCTTACAGGAACAACTGAACAAACAGATTGAAGAGATGCAAAAAGGAATGAAGAAAGGGGAAAAACCGGGAGAAAAGCCCGGAGGTTCACAAGGCATGGGCGGAATGAGCGAAGGACTTGCTAAGATGGCTGCCCAGCAGGAAGCCATCCGTCAGATGTTGCAGGAAGTTGCCAGCGAATTAGACAAAAAAGGCAATGGTAAAGGCTCTGGAGGTAATCTTGATAAGCTTCATGATTTAATGGAAGAAACCGAAACCGACCTTGTGAACAAACGCATAACAGCGGAAACATTGCGCAGGCAACAGGAGATTCTTACCCGCCTGCTTGAAGCCGAAAAAGCAGAGCGTCAGCGCGATGAAGAAGAGCGCAGGGAATCAAAAGAAGGAAAAAATGAAAAATTGAGTAACCCTCCGGTATTTAATGAGTATAACAGGCGAAAATTAAAAGAAACAGAGTTGTTAAAAACTGTTCCTCCTTCGCTGCAACCTTTTTACAGGGATAAGGTAAACGAGTATTTTAACAACTACCAACAATAAAATACCGTTACTCAGTATGAAACAAAAGAATCTGACGTTCCCTTCCACTTCCGACAGCCTTCACCTTGTTGAAAGTTTAATTGATGAGATAAGCGCAGAAATGCACTTAGACGAAGATTATTACGGGAACATTCTGATTGCGGTAACCGAAGCAGTAAATAATGCTATCAATCACGGAAACAAACAAGACCCCAACAAAACGGTGTCGTTTGTATTTACCGAAAATGACGACCATTCCATCACCTTCCGCATCACCGACCAAGGTACGGGTTTTGACTTTGAAAATATCCCCGACCCCACTGCACCTGAAAACATTGAAAAAGTAAACGGACGCGGGGTGTTTCTGATGAAACAACTATCTGACGGAGTTACCTTTGACGACAATGGAAGAGTGGTAGAACTTTCCTTTAAGTTGGCACAGCACGCTTAAGAACTTTATACTCCCAAAACAAAGAACCCCATCCAGATTTGGATGGGGTTCTTTGTTTTACCCCATTAAGATTCGTTAAAAATTAGGTTTTGGCAAATAAAAATTTATACATTCGCTTCATTAACAAAACATTATTTAATGAATAAATTTTTACCTCTTGCATCTTGCGTCTTGTTTATTGCCTCACTTACTCAGGCGCAAAATTTGGTTCCCAACCCAAGCTTCGAAGATTTTATAACCTGCCCAAATTCATCCAGTCAGATGTTTTATGCAGTTCCGTGGGGCCAGCCTCCGGGACACCAGGGCACCAGCGATTATTTTAACGAGTGTTGCGTAAGCCCTATTCCATTGCAAAATCCACCTGTGGGTGTGCCTGCAAATTTGTTGGGTAATCAGGCAGCCCGCACAGGCGCAGCTTATGGTGGCTTTTTCAGTATTGACGGGCCTACGGATGGAGATTACCGCGAATACATTCAGGCTCCGCTTACAGAGCCTCTTACTGTTGGCATCCGTTACTGCGTGCGTTTTTACGTTTCTCTTTCTGACCTGAGCACCAACTCAACCGATGGAATTGGAGCGTATTTTTCAACACAACCCGTGTCAGGACCCGGCTCTTTGCCTCTGTCGTTGCCGGCACAGGTGCAGGTTGACAGCATTATAACAAACTACCTCGGCTGGCAGGAAGTATATGGCGAATTTGTAGCTGATCAGGCCTATGCCTATATCACCATAGGTAATTTTATTACACAAGGCCAAACGGCAATTGGTGCAGGAGCTCCTTTTGATCCTAATACCGTTCCACCAACCATTCCGATGCCGGGCGCATATTACTTTATTGACGATGTAGAGGTTTACACCGAAGCAACCTGTCCTATTCCCTGCAATATAGAGTTCAGTAATGCCAGCACCGTTGCCGATTGCAATACAGATAACGGAGTGGCTGCAGTAACCGTTAACGGTGGTTCGGGTAATTATACTTACCTGTGGGAAACAGGAGCAACTACTGAAACACTTACAGGTGTTGGATACGGACTATATGAGGTGACGGTGGGTGATGGTCCCGGTTGCTCGCGCTCGTATGATGTTTTTGTAGGACAAAACTCATCGCTTGCCGTAACCTTTAGTCCCGGATTTTTACAATGTGCATCGTCTCCGGATGGTGACATTGATATTGACGTAACAGGAGGCACAGCTCCTTATACCTTTTTATGGTCAACTGGCGATACAACAGAAGATATTGATTCGCTTACAGGCGGAGTCTATACCGTTGTAGTTACCGATGCCGATGGTTGCATGTTGACTGACTCTACTGAGCTTACTTCTATTTTTGGTTCTGAATATACTGTAGTAGCCACTGACGAAAGTTGTGATGGGGCTGGCAACGGGTCTCTGTTTGTGCAGGCTGGCGGAACATTCCCGTTTCCTCCAACAGCGTATTTATGGAGCAACGGAGGAACAACAGCCGGAATTTATAACCTCAGCCCGGGAACCTATACTGTTGAAGTAACTGACTTCTTTGGCTGCACCGAAACATTGACAGGAGTTGTAGAAAGCGGAACAGGAAATTTCAACGTCAACATTTCGCAACAAAACAATATGCTGTATGCAACTACTTCGCCTAATTATCAGTGGTATCTTAACGGCAATGAAATTCCGGGAGCAACGCAACAAACTTACAATATCACGGAAAGCGGAAACTATTATGTAGTGGCATCCGGTGGCGGAAATTGTATTGATACTTCCAACATCATTGAAGCCACCTATAATCCTGACAACATTTTAGAAAACACGTTGCTAAACAATGTGCTGGTTTACCCTAACCCGGCTAATGAACATCTGAATGTGGTAATGACCCTGAATACTGCCGAAGCAACAGAAATTAAATTACTGGATATTACAGGACGCGTGGTTTGGAATTTTGCCAAAACCGAAAAAACTACTGAAACAAAATGCAGTATTCCTGTTTCAAACTTTGCTGAAGGGATTTATTTTGTGAAAGCATCAGCGGGTGCAGAACAACAATACATTAAAGTACTGATTAAGTAACTAAACACCAATACCAATTACCAAATGAAAAATTCAATTACCCTTCTTCTTGCATGTTGTTTTCTGTTTCTTACAAATGCGCAGGCGCAACTCAGCGCTCCTTCCTGGTCCGGAAAGTTTGAGCCTTCAAAAGCCTTTGTTGAAAACAAAGGACAGTTTGAGCAGCGTTTGAAAAATCCGGATTCGAAGATTTTGTATGCAGCCGATCAAGGTTCAGTGCAAATCTATTTCAGTCAAAAAGGACTGACCTACAAATTTGACCGCAAGGAGAAAAACAAAAACCGCAGAGATGGTGATGAAACCCAGCCGCGTATCTTTTTTGAAACGGATATGGTGAACATGGTTTGGGAAGGTGCGAACGCAAATGCAGAATTGGTTGCTGAAGGTGTTAATCCCGATTTCTATACTTATGAGATGAAGAAAAACGAAAAAGAATATTATGACATTCAACGCATCCGCGGGTATCAGAAACTGATTTACAAAAACTTGTACCCTAATATTGATGTAGAGTATGTTTTTCATCCGCAGGGGGGAATAAAATATGCCTTAATCCTGCATCCGGGAGCTGATGTAAGTCAGGTGAAAATGAAATATGCCGACAACGAAAAACTGTTGTTTACCAACGATGGTGAAATTTTCATTGACACTAAATTCGGTGATATGGTTGACCATGCACCGGTTACCTTTTATGCCGATAATAAAGCAGCCATTTCATCACGTTTTGTCCGCAACGGAAACACGGTTTCGTTTGAACTGGGTAATTATGACAACAGCAAAACCGTTGTAGTTGACCCCTGGACACAAACACCTGTATTTGCCAACTCCAACGGAGTATGGGAAGTAGATGTTGACGGAACAGGAAACGTATATGTAATAGGCGGTGATATGCCTATGCAACTGCGCAAATACAACAGCACAGGAACGGTGCAATGGACCTACAACACTACTTACGATACTGCCAACTACTGGCTGGGAACCATGGCAACAGACCTGAACGGAAACACCTACGTTACTTCGGGTTCAACAGCAAACATCCGTAAGGTAAGCACGGCAGGTGCCTTAACCTGGAATGCAGGTGGTGGTGCCTTTGACGAATACTGGTGCATTGCCTTTAACTGCGACCAGACCAAACTGATTGTAGGCGGAACATCAACAGGATTATTTCCGCCATCAACTGCTAACGGGATGATATTTGATATTAATACCAACAACGGAAACGTGATTACATCGCAGGCCGTGGGAACCAACCGGCCGGGGTTTATTATCAATGACATTTCGGAGGTGCGCTCCATTACTTCGTCTAAAAATGCACGTTACTATTACCTTACTTTAGATACCATTGGCGCTATTGACGACAACCTGAGCGCCTGCCCAAGCGGCAATGATGTTATTTTCGGAAAAAATCACGGGTATGCTTTTGGTTACAAATCTGAAAACTATCGCCCCAACAATGGCAACTCGGGTATTAAAGCTATCAAGGCAAACGCCAACTTTGTTTATACCCACAACGGAACAACTGTTCACAAACGTTCACTGATAGATGGTTCGATACTTGCCACTGCCAGCATTCCGGGCGGAGGCAGCACTGCCACACTTGGTTTTAACCAGCCTCACAACAACGGTTTGGATATTGATGCCAACGGAAATGTTTATGTAGGCTCGGCCAACGGAGTTTATAAATACGATGCCAACCTTACGCAATTATCATCTGCGGCAACTTCGTTTGCTGTGTATGATGTAGCTGTAAACAACAATGGTGAAGTAGTAGTTTGCGGTGCTACAGGTGACCAGAACAGCACTTCACGCACAGGGTATGTGCAATCATTCAGCATGAGCGCGGCAGCCCCTATTACGTTAGAATGCTGCGATGCCAACATCTGCGCGGCAGGACCTTTCTGCAGTGACGACCCAACGGTTACCTTAACTCCTTCAGGAACTTCAGGCACCTGGAGCGGCCCGGGAATTTCAGGTAACGGAGTGTTTAATCCTTCGGTTGCCGGTGCGGGAACACACACTATTACCAACACATTGGGTTGCGGAAGCGGTGCTATCAATATTACAGTACTTACCTGTGTGGCTCTTGACATTTGTCTGGAAGCCAACGGAACGCTAACTGCCAACACGGGTGTTGGTCCGTTTACATGGGAAGACACTCAACAAATTCAGGATTGCAGCGCCTGTTTATTTGGCTGCAACTTTCCTCCTAATTGTGCTACCACTACTTCGGGTTTTGCAGCCTTTGGCGGAACAGGTGCTACCACCTCAGCAGCACCGGCCGCTTATCCTGTGAGGGTTACCGATGCTCACGGAAATACATTGACCATAAACAGTTCGGGTTCATTGAGCAACTGCTCACAAACCTGCACACTTACCTTATCAACTGCTAACACACCTGCCACCTGCGGAAATGCAAACGGAGGTGCTTCGGTTAGTGTTACTGCGGGAACCGGGCCTTATACGTATTCATGGTCGCCCGGAGGAGCTACTACCAGTTCCATTTCTAATGTGGGGGGTGGCAACTACACGGTTACGGTTACCAGCCAGGGAGGAGCCTGCACCGAAACAGCTACGGTTACGGTTGCTGAATCGGGTGGTATAACGCTTTCGACCAATTCAACGCAGGCTACCTGCGGAAATGCAAACGGAGGTGCTTCGGTTTCGATTACTGCGGGAACAGGACCTTTTACTTACTTATGGTCGCCAGGGGGAGCTACAACCAGTTCTATCTCTAACGTTGCGGCAGGTGATTACACGGTAACCGTTAACGGAGCAAACAACTGTTCTTCAACTGCTACGGTTACTGTTTCTTCAAGCAATGCTATAGTTCTTTCAAACAGTGTAACTAACACTTCGTGTGGCAATGCCAATGGAACAGCAGCAACCAACATCACAATCGGAACAGGACCTTTTACTTATGCATGGTCGCCAGGAGGAGCTACCACTGCTTCGATTTCTAATCTTGCAGCAGGAGATTATACGGTAACTGTAACCGGTGCGGGCGGCTGCACAGCTACGGGTACGGTATCGGTTGGCGCTTCAACCGCGCTTAGCGTAACGCCTTCAGCAACAGCCGCAAGCTGTAACCAAAGTAATGGTTCGGCTGCGGTGTCGGTTACAGGCGGTTCGGGGACTTATACCTATTTATGGAGCAATCAGGCAACAACGAGTTCTATCAGCGGTGTTGCTACCGGAAATTATGATGTTACTATTAATGACGGACAGGGCTGCACCGAAACGGAAACTATTCTGGTTCCGCAGAACACCTCGTTAACGGGTACGGCTACTACAACGGAAGTATCCTGCGGACAGGCCAACAGCGGGGCTATTGACCTTACGGTGAGCGGAGGAACACCGGGCTTTACGTATTCATGGTCACCGGGCGGGGCAAGCACGCAGGATTTGAGCGGAATTGCTGCGGGTGACTATACCGTAACGGTAACGGATGCGGGGGGCTGCCAGTTTATTTCGACTTATACTGTGGACTCGGAAAACAGCATGGTAGTGGCATCGAACGTGGAGCATGAAACCTGCAAAGGGTACCATGACGGAAGTATTGATTTAACGGTAACGGGTAGCAACGGGCCCTTTACGTATTTGTGGACTCCGGGCAATGCAAGTACGCAAGACCTGAGCGGTTTGCAGGGCGGAAATTATTCGGTAGTGGTTACTGACCAAGGCACGGGTTGCAGCGATACGCAGACTTTTAATGTGCAGGATGGGTATAATTATCCTATCAGCATTACACAGGACGGGGATACGCTTACGGCAACTTCGGCACCTAACTATACGTGGTATCTGAACGGGGTGGAAATTCCGGGGGCAAACACGCAGAGCATTGTTATTACTGAGGGTGGAAATTATCACGTAACGGTAGGCAGCCAGAACTGCGAATTTGAATCGAACCATATTGAAACCAGTTGCATTTGCTCTAACAGTATTGAGGATAATTCATTATTCCACGGTATTTCGGTTTATCCTAACCCTGCGAATGAGGAGCTGAATGTGGTGATTAGTTTAACGAGCGTTGAGCAGGCTTCGGTAACGTTGATTGACCTTACGGGCCGCAGGCTGTGGCTGAAAAAGGAAAACGACAAAGCGGACAACTTTGCATGGAAAATACCTGTTGCGGATATAGCTGCGGGAAATTATTTTGTGCAGATTAACGTTGGCGGACAAACGAAAAGTGTGAAGGTGTTGGTTAAGGATTAATCTTCAAATTGTGTTTAGTGAAAACGTCCCGCAGAAATGCGGGACGTTTTTTTTTGGCAAATACGGACATGGCACACGGATGATGGCAGAAAGCAATGTCGAATAATGAATGCTGAATATCGAATGTCGAAAGTTGAAGGTCGAAGGAGGAGTGTTGGTGTTTGAAAATTATGAAACTGTGTCAGAAAGTTTTAAAACTATGTGCGAAAGTTTTGAAATCGTATTGAAAAGAAACCCAACTATGTGCGAAAGAAACTCAACTATATTGAAAAGAAACCAATTTATGTGCGAAAGAAACTCAACTATATTGAAAAGAAGGTCATTTGTATTGAAAAGAAACTCAACTATGTGCGAAAGAAACTCAACTATATTGAAAAGAAGGTCATTTGTATTGAAAAGAAACTCAACTATGTGCGAAAGAAACTCAACTATATTGAAAAGAAGCTCATTTATATTGAAAAGAAACCCGTTTATGTGCGAAAGTTTGCATGCTTGTATCTGATAATGCTAATATAATACAATGCTCAATTGTTAAAAAATGTTAATGAAGCGTTAAAAATAAACGACCAGTTGATTTTTTATTTTGTGCATTATATTTTTGCATTTCAATTTAATTATTAACCATTTAAATCTTTAACCATGAACGACAATGCAACACGCGTTCTGAATGCTGCCGTAGCCGGGCAGGAGGTTATGGACGACCCTATGAACGTGGGGGTATGGAGCGGAAAACCCGCAGTTGTAACCAAAAAAACGGCTTTAGACAACAAAATAACTGAGATTGAGCAGTTAGACGATTCGGAAACCGATGGCAGCGGTGAATCGGCCGGCAAAAGAGCAGCCCGTTTGGCTGCCGCCAACACGGCATGGAAAATTACCAAGCCCCTTGCCATTTTTGCTAAGGACACGGGTAATACCACGCTGGAAGGTGAGATTGATTTTGAGTGGAGCGATGTGCGCTATGGAAAAGATCAGGATGTTATAAACAACTGGCAACTTATCCATGACAAGGCAAATGCTAACTCGGCTTTGTTAGATTCGGGTGGATATGTAGATATTGCGCTTATTCCGCTGCTGCTTACCCAGATTAATGCCTTTAAAGACAAGCGCGGCAAACCCAAAGCAAAGCGTTCAGACAATAAAGGCATTAACGAGGCCATTGAAGCAAGGATTAAGGAACTGAAAACCATAAAAACCGACTTGCTTGACCTGCTGGTGCAGTTTGCCGACAGCAATACGGAGTTTTTCAATGCCGTAAAAGCAGCTTTTGAGTTAGATATGACGGGAGTGCGCCACCTTGCGCTGCGCCTGCGCTTTGAAGATGAGGCAACCGAAATACGCCTGCCCGGAGTTGAGGCTGAAATTAAAGAACTTGGTTTGAAAAAAATAAGTTCGGCAAACGGTGTTATAGAGTTTAGTCAGCAGGAACTGGCGCAGGGTAACTATACCCTGCTTGTAAAAGCAGCTACCTACAAAGACCAGGAACTAAAAAACACAGGCATACAAAGCGGCAAGCTGAAAACCATTGAAGTGGTAATGCAGAAAGGCGAAAACAGCGGAGGCGGCAAAGGAAGCATCAGCGGAACGGTTACGTATATGGGCAACCCTATGGCGGGAGCAAAAGTTACACTAAGCCCGGGCGGCAATGAAACAAACAGCAATGCAACGGGCAATTACTCATTTGCCGATGTAGGTGCCGCTACTTATAGTGTAACGGCTGAACTGCCGCCCTCACCTGCCAACCCAAGCGGGTTGTCGCAAACAAAACCGGCTGTGGTTAGTGCGGGAGTTACGGTGACGGTGAATTTTAGTTTTTAAAGACCTCACCCTCGCCAAAGGCGAGACAAGCCCTGACCTCATCCGCCCTTCGGGCAGCTTCTCCTTGGACCTCACCCCCAGCCCCTCTCCTTAAAAAAAGGAGAGGGTAGCAAAAGGAGAAGGGTAAGCGGAATAGTAGTTTATTAAAATCCTTCCGCCTGAGGCGGATCGCTCAGCCGCACGCGCTGAAGATTAGGCCCAGCAGGGGAATTTAGTAGTTGAGGTAATTTTTTGAGTAGTTGAGGTAATTCCTATTGCAGTAATGGAATTACCTCAATTTTTTATAGATTTGTTGAGGATAATAAATGTTATAAGCCATTTTAGAACGACCTACCTCAAATGACATTTTTAGAAAAAATATTACCCAAAGACAAAAACAAAAGGACTGTTGTTGTGGTCGGACTGACAGTTATAATAGCAGGACTTTTGACGCTTTGGGGCATTAACGGTATTGGACAGTATGGAATTGCATTGTTCATTTTGACACCTCTATTTATAGGCGCAGGCCCTACAATTTTATATGGCTACAAGTTTGACATAACATTTGCTGACTCTTGGCGCATTGGGTTCTTGACTTTACTAATTTATTCCTTTGGACTATTCATTTTTGCTTTTGAAGGTTTGATTTGTATTGCTATGGCTTCACCAATAGGTATTTTTTTGACTTGGGCGGGCTGTTCATTAGGATATGCTTTTGTAAAAAAGACACCAAACAGCGCACCTTCAGCGATGCTAATATTAATAGGTATTATTCCGACAACAGCATTTATAGAAAAAGACACCCAACCTACTTCGACTTCTGTTGTTACTTCAATTGAAATAAATGCTGACCCACAGACAGTATGGAAAAATGTAATTGAATTTCCGCAGTTAGACGAGCCGACAGAATTTATTTTTAAGACTGGTATTGCCTATCCGATTAATGCAAAAATTGAAGGAACAGGAGTTGGTGCAATTAGACACTGCAACTTTACGACTGGTAGCTTTGTAGAGCCAATTACAGTTTGGGACGAGCCGCGACTTTTAAAGTTTGATGTAACTGACCAACCAGCACCAATGAAAGAACTTAGTTTCTGGGACATTGACGCGCCACACTTGCACGACTATTTTGTTTCCAAACAAGGACAGTTCAAACTAACACAACTTCCAAACGGCAAGACACTTTTAGAAGGGACAACTTGGTATTATCACAATATCAAACCTGAATTTTATTGGCAACTGTGGAGCGACTTAATCGTTCACAAAATTCACAATAGAGTTTTAGAACATATTAAGACAAATGCGGAGACGGACGAGAAAAACGGCTTATAACATGGCCTTAGCGAAAGCGGGCGTTCAGTCGGAACTTCAACCGTTTGAGCTTTTAATTAACTTTGATGCGGTGCGACAGTGAAGCGCTTTTAATTGCCCGCCTTCGCCAAGCCCTCAAACGTTAGCTAATACACCCTCCCCTGCTTAAAAATAAACTCAAGCTCCTGATTGCAAAAGGCTTCAAGGCTAAGTTGTTTGGTGGCCGCGCGGGTTTCGAGGTCGGTTTTCCAGCGCGGGTTTTGCAACATGGCAGTAAGGTAGTTGTAGTTGCGCAGGTCGTTTTCGGCTAACCAGTTGGCATCTGCGGTAATCAGTTCTTCAATGCTCAGGTTGCGTTCTTTGGCTTTTACGGTGAGGTCGTGCATCCATTGGGGGTTGTTTTTTATACCCTCTATATATTGCTGCTGAGTAAGAGGTGTTTTCAGCCATTCGGGCAAGGGAAGAGGATTGGTTTTTTCGGTTTCGGGTTTTATAAGGATGTAGTAATCAGAGAAGGCTTGCTTCAGTTCTTGTATTGTTTCCAGTTTTTTAACCTCAAGAGCAGGAAGCATTTGTGCAAACAATGCATGCTGTTTTTCATTGAGAATAAGTACGCAGGCCGGGTCGGAATACCAGGTTTTAAGCAATAGGGAAAAATCATATTCGTCCTGTATGTTTTTGAATGTGTTGCTTAAATAAAAGGGCAGGCTCGGGGGCTTGTTTTGTCCGTTGGCTATTAGTATGCGGCTTGTTTTGTCGGCATGTTCGGTTGCATAATCAGCTACCTGTCTGGTGATGTTTTTATACTCATCCGTTGCGGGCACCAAGACCTGCCACAGACCCAGTTGCAGCAACATGGCCACACTTATGAGCGCAGGCAAAAACCATTTTGTGCGCATAACAAACAGCGAAACAACAGTGGCAGCAAGCAACGCGAGACCAAGGGAAACAAAGAGGATTTTAGTTACTGCCGCAGCATTTATCAGAAACGGAAGGGCAACAATTGCGGCAAACAAAATAAAAACAAACAGGTAGTGGATAATGAGCCAAAACGTTGCAGGCAACTTTTGCTCGCCTGCAACCCGCGCAATAAAAAACGCCAGAGGAACATGGGCAGCCACCACATAGGCAGGGAGTTTACTGGGCGATAACTCGAAAATAAACCAGCCCGCTACAAACCAGGCTGAAAAAAACAAGCCTTCTTTTTTGTCTTTAAAAAGCTGCGTGAACAATGCTTTAAAAGCCCGGGGCAAAAACAGCAGCCAGGGAATAAAAAACAGGATAATCATTAACAGGTGCATACCCGGAAAACCGGATTGGCCAAACACGCTTCCGCCAACGCGTTTCAGTATGTACCAGTCAATCATCCATTGTACAAACTTGCCGTTATCGTAGTGCATGGTAGCATATCCCCAGGCCAGCAAAGGCAGCAAAGCCAGGGGCAGAAAGAACCAGGGATGAAAGATGATCAGGTTTCTGCGGTTGGGATGCAACACCAACAACAAGCCACTTAAGCCCACGGCAAACAAAACAACGGGCGGACCCTTGGTAAGCAAAGCCAGCGCAAACGAAACCCAGAAGACCAACACCCACTTCCATTCACGCTGCTGAAGCACAAAATAAAAGGAGAATGCGCAGGCGGTTGTAAAGAACAACAAGGTAGAATCGGTTACCGAAATTTTACCAAGAACGGGGACTAAGAGTGATGTGCTCAATACGATTACCCAAAGCAATGCGAGCCGCTCGCCCACCATCTTTTTACCTGCAAAAAACACCAACAGGCAAGTGAACAACACAAATAAGGCAGAGGGAAAACGCACTGCAAATTCATTTACTCCAAACACTTTGTAGCTGAGGGCTATGTTCCAGAAATGCAGGGGTGGTTTGCGGTGCACCTCGCTCCACATGAACTCGGGTGTTACCCAATTCCCCGATTCAATCATCTGCTTTGCAAAGCCGGCATAAGCTGCTTCGTCCTGGTCGGTGAGGCTGTGGGTGTTGCCTGAAAAAAGTATAAAGGCCAGCAGACCGAAATAAAGAAAAGGGAAGTACGGACTTAGCTTACTGAAGAATTGTTGCTGCGACATCATTGAGCGTGCAAGCTACTAAAAGAGATACAATTTTATGACAATTAAACCCCTTACAATACTACTTTTGCGCGGCTTTTAAATTCAGGCTTTGAAGAATTTTCGCATACTCGCTTTTACCCACAAGACCATTGACATCCGTGAGATCGGCCGTTTTCATATTGAAGACGGGCAAGTGGAAAAGCGTTTGCTGCCGCTGAAAAAAAACTCAGGAATTTCGGAACTGTTATACCTGAGCACCTGCAACCGTGTAGAGCTGATGATGGTGTCGCACGAGAAACCATCACCTGCATGGCTGCATGATTTTTTCAAACATTTTAATCCTGCGTGGACTAAAAAGGAAATTCATTTTGCGGAAGAAAAGGTAAAGATCTATGAAGGTGAAGATGCCGTGAGGCATTTGCTGTATGTAGCTTCGTCTATTGATTCGTTAGTGGTGGGCGAGCGCGAAATTATTACGCAGGTGCGCAAGGCATATGAGATTTGCAGTCAACTGAATTTGTCGGGGGATTTTATTCGTCTGTTGGTGAAGACAACCATTGAAACTGCCAAGAAAATATATTCGGATACACAGATTGCACAACGCCCTGTTTCGGTGGTTTCGCTGGCATACCGTAAGTTAGAAGCAGCAGGAATAAAAAAGAACTCGCGCTTACTATTGATTGGCGCAGGACAAACCAATACCTCCATTGCCCAATACCTGAAAAAAGAGGACTGGAGCAGCGTTAGTGTATATAACCGCAGCCTTGAAAATGCAGAAAAACTGGCAAAACAATTTAAAGGCAAAGCGCATTTACTTGCTGATTTAAAAAAGCATAAAACAGGTTTTGATGTGCTTATTTCGTGCACCGCATCTGCCGAAACTATTGTGGACAGCAAACTTTTTTCAACGCTTGTATCCGGTGAAAAAGGCAAAAAAATAATTGTTGACCTTGCTATTCCTGCCGATGTGGATGATGCGGTTGCAGCGTTAAAAAATGTGGATTACATAGGCATTGAAAACCTGAAAACAATAGCCCGCGAAAATCTGGAACACCGTCAAAAAGAATTAGAGCGCTGCAAAGAAATTATAGATACGGCTTTAACGGCTTTTAAGAAAACGATGCGCGAACGCGAGGTGGAGATAGCTATGAAAACATTACCCGGTCTGCTGAAAGAAATACGCGAGAACGCCACCGAAAAAGTATTCAGCAAAGAGGTAGAGAACTTAGACCCTAAGTCAAAAGAAGTGCTGAAAAAAATACTGGATTACATGGAAGGCAAATACATCAGCGTTCCGATGAAGATTACCAAGAATATTTTAGTGAAAGACGAGTAAGTCTTATTCCCCTATACTCCAGATCTTATCATACCCCATTGCCACTTCCTTTGCCTGAAGGTTGGTAAGCACATATTCCAAGCAAGCAATCATCTGGTCAACGTTGCAGACCTTAGCAAGACTGTTTACATCGGCTCTTACAATGTCGCCATTAAAAGGAATGCCTTTGCGGAAGTTGATAGTGCCTTCTGCATAGGTTCCGTTGCGGTTGCCTTTTGTTTCGTCAATTCCGCGGATAGAGAAATTGATTCGGGGAAGCAATACAACTTTGTTGTTTTCATCGGCAGCAACCTGCAAATCTATTTCAGCACTTACCAGACCATCAACACCCAACTCGCGCATCATCTTGTTCATGGGTGTTTCGCTGCTTTGGCTGCTGCTGAGTGTTTTGAAAAACTCACCCAAACGTCTGGGGTTTGAGCGTTTGGTTCCTTTATATGAGCGGGCAATTTTGGTGTAGGTATTTATTTCGTCATCGGTAAAAAGTGTGCTGTAGCCACTTGCTGCAGTTACTTTTTCCACATCAATAAAATCCACATTGAATTTGTTTTTGAAAACCGGTGTTAGCTTATCGTAAAAAGTTGAAAGCATATTATCCCAATGTCCATCGGGCAATTGCGGAAATTCAAGAATAGTGGTAACGGTAGTGGTTTGAGTGTAGCGTGTGTTTCCTACAGTCCAGCTTGACGAAGATGTTTTGGAATCCTTGTGATACAAGCTGCCTTTGAGCGTTAACGAAACCAATCCGAATTTGCTGGCACGCGAAAAGGGAATGCCTGTTTGTGCATTTGGTTTATGTACTTCAAATCCTATTTTATCCTCGTGAAATTTTCCCGAAAAATTAAGCTGTGTAAGAATTCCGTCTTCCTGTCTGCCTTTTACAATTACAGGCCATGTTGAATACGATTTCTGGATGATGGTAACAGCAGGTAAATCGCCCGGCTTTTGCTCAGGGCCAAGTGCTGACTTTTCGGTTTTCTTTACACGCTCGGCACAAAGCCAGTTGGCACCTTTGTTTACCTGTCCGGCATTCATAGCGCCACTGATGGTAAGATTGCTGAAGGCTTCTTTAGGAATAGTAACCTTGTTATTTTTTGCAGGGAAATTGGCAAAGTTGTTAAACGCTCGAACTCCCATAATGTCGGTGAGCAAACCAACGTTTACCTCTGTTCCTTCGGTGCCTGCAGGGTTGGTGTATTCCATCGTCATATCTTCGGCAAGGTCAATGATGGGAAGTATTTTATCGTTGTTCACACTGTTGATTTCAATATCGGGAATGGCGCCTACTATAAATTCTGCTTCATCACCTGTTTCGGTTTTGATGGTGATTTTTTTAGTGCCGGTCCAAGGCTCTTTGAATGCTATGATGTAACTGCCCAAGCCAAGATATTCCATCGGTTGTCCGTCACAAAAAACTTCTCCTTTGAGTTTGTAAAGACCAGTGCCGCCATTTTTGAAGAAGGAAAGCGAGATACCATTATCGCCTTCGGTACTGCCTTCGGGAAAGTATTTTGTCTCCGAGGTTTTGGTGCGCATATCGTATATGCCGTTGATGACGTTAATGGTGAGTGCGCAATTATCCAGCGCATCTGTTTTTGCAGTCAGCAGGTTGCCGGCAAAATCACCAATTTTTTCACCAAAGGTTTTAGTCTTCTTGTTTTCGGTTTTGTCTTCTTTTTCTTTTTGAGCAAAAGCAGTGACCGAAAATAATATGAGGAAGGAGAGGAGGAGTTTTTTACTCATCGTGTTAATTTTAAGATTACGGAATTCGTGAGAGTAGTTCATAATGATTTTTTAGCGGTTGACGCTTCGAAAATAATAAATGAAAAACAATTCAAAGAAGATATTATCTCTTCAGATCAAAATTCTGTCCGAGGTAAACTCTGCGCACTTGCTCGTCATTAGCAAGTTCTTCGGCACTTCCGGCTTTCATGATAGAACCTTCAAAAAGCAAGTAGGTATGATCGGTGATGTTCAGTGTTTCGTGAACATTATGGTCGGTAATCAGGATGCCGATGTTTTTTTTCTTCAGTGCTCTTACAATGTTCTGGATGTCTTCAACCGCAATGGGGTCAACACCTGCAAAAGGTTCGTCCAATAAAATAAAACTTGGATTTACAGAAAGTGCACGTGCAATTTCTGTTCTTCTTCTTTCGCCACCCGAAAGTAACTCGCCTTTATTTTTACGCACATGCTGCAAACCAAATTCATCGAGCATGGTTTCTAAACGGTGCTTTTGTTCTGCGCGGGTGAGCGATGTCATTTCCAATACTGCGCGTATATTATCTTCAACGCTTAGTTTGCGAAAAACCGAAGCTTCCTGCGCCAGATAACCAATGCCGAGCTTGGCACGTTTATACATAGGCATGTTGGTGATTTCGGTTTCGCCCAGAAATATTTTGCCGTCATCGGGTTTTACCAGACCTACAATCATATAGAAGGTTGTGGTTTTTCCCGCCCCGTTGGGGCCAAGCAAACCTACAATCTGACCACGCTTTACCTCTACCGAAACATTGTTTACAACGTAACGCCCTTTGTATTGCTTGACTAACTTTTCGGCTCTCAGAATCATGAAGGCAAAAGTATCATTCTAAAAGTTAAAACTAAAACTACCCAGCACACCTATTTTGCGGATGTTGGGATTATCAAGCTGGGTAAGCCGCCACATCACATCAATGCGGAAGATTTTAAAAATGTTTTCGATACCCACTCCGGTTTCGGCATAAATGCCGTTGAGCGCAAAAAGGTCTGCAGGAAAAATCATCATGTTAACATTTGCCTGCGATATGCGCCCTGCCACTGCTTTTGCCGAAACTACTTCGCGCCATTTGAGTCTGCGCATTAATGGAATTTTGCTGAGGAAATATCCGTTGAAGTGATGAGTGGCAAAAACGGCTACGTATTCATCGGCAACAAATTCAATGAGGTTCATCATGTTGAAGGAGTAGTTGTCGGTTGCATACGTTTCATTACCCGGCTGAATGTAGAGCATGGGGTAAGGCAGGTTTCCCCATGTTTTACCGGCCTGCACAAAATATTCGAACCAGCCGATGGGATTGGTTTGCACCCAGCCGTCAATGGTAAATACCAAACGATGGTAATTGAATTGGCCGTTCCATAATCCTTTTATTCCGTAAGCATATTCAAGCGAAAGCTTGGGATATTTTGTGCCAAGACTAAGGCGGTTGAGCTCGCCTTCAATAAATTTTTCCTGATAGGCAAAACGCGTGAAGAAGCGAACTTCGGAGGAGATGATGTGATGATCGGGGTAAGCATCGGAAGCAAAGTTGTAAACCACTTTATCTGTGGCAGACTGCAGCTCACGATGCACAAAACTAACGCGATTGCTGAAGCCGTGAAACCACTCTACCTCATAATTGGCACGTACATCCTGCACATAGCTGAGTTTGTAAAACGGCCTTCTGCGATAGAAGGAACCAAGAATATTATCTTCTTTAAATGCATCTGCGCTGAGGCCGAGCTGCTCCACATCGTACTCGTATTGCGAACTGAAAATCTGTCGCGGCTTTTTGGAAACAAAGACACGGAAGCCTCCGCCATATTTCCATTTCCGGTCGCGCAAACCGTAGGCAACGTGTGCATTGAGTTTTAGCTTTTTGCTGAACTTATTATTGGTTTTAAAGCCGATACCGAAACGCCAGCCTTCAACACGATTGAAACTGACAAGGCTTATGTAGGGACCAAGGTCTATGGGCCCTATCTTTTTATACCCTGTTACAATGGTTGTAAATACATTGAGCCATGATTTGAAGGCGGGTAAATTTTTTACCGTATCGGCAATAAAATAAATGGTTTTCTCTTTTTGCGTAAGCGAATCGTGGCGGTTCTGTTTCCAGAATTCCTCGCTTTTATCTTCCGCTCCTTCTTCAACGGTTATGTTTTCGGGATTGGAATAATATTTATCGCTGCGGGGTTCATTGATTTTAAAATTGCGGTAGCTGGTGGTCTTGGTTCCGAAGAGGCCCATGGCGCGCTCGCTGATGATGAAGTCAACAAAGAGGCGGTCGTGGGTAAGCATCCAGGTGGTATCGTGCACCATGTCAAATTCCTGATTGATGTAAAGCTCGTTGATGTAGTTTACGTTGGCTTTTTCAGAAACATTCATGTCCACTTTCAGCAAAGCAAACGTGCTGTCGTGCACAACCAGTTCGCCTTTGAAAGTAAGCTCGTATTTGCGCCTTGGGGTGAACTGCATTTTGTAGGCCCACTTATTGCCTACAAAAAAACTATCCACCAGATAGTAGCGGTAATACTGCAAACCAAAATCGGCTACGGGGCTGATGAAGCCTTTGCCGAAGACGGATACAAAGTTGTCGTACACGTTTATATTCTGGTACATATCGCCCATAAACTGCGATATGCTCTGGTCTTCAATTCCCGAAACTTTTGTTGCGCGGATATTTTCTTTGGTTGTTTTGGGGTTTTTGCGAAAGGTGTAATCTGAAACCGATTCGGTGATGAAGATGGGGAGATACACTTTTCCGTTTACATCGGAGGTATCGACATTGTCGAAAATGAAATCGAAGGTTTTGAAGAGCTTGCGCTCTTTAAACTTTTCATCAAAGTTGTTGATGTCGAACTGGGCTTTGTTATACACTTCATATTCGTAATAATCCAGACGGTCTTTGTTGTGGTATTTTTTGCGGGCTATTATTTTGCGCAACAGTATTTCGGCAGGGTTTTCACCGGGCAGTATCACCGCTTCTTCGAGGCTGATGATATCCTTCATGATCAGAAAATTTATCTCTTGCCTTTCTTCTTTAATCACCGCTTCGTAATCGGTTTGATAACCCACAAAAGAAGCCTGCAATGTATCGGTGGGAAAAGCGGTTTCAAGGGAATACATGCCGTCAATATCAGTAACGGTTCCTATGGTGGTGCCTTTAAAACTGATGTTTACAAAGGGAAGGGCTTCACCTGTTTCGAAGTCTTTGACGGTGCCTTCTATTTTGGTTATTTGGGCAGAAAGCGAAAATGCACCGAACAGAACAGCGAGGAACACAGCAAGCGGTTTTTGCAGTAAGAGCTTGTGCGATGCTGTTTTCACAATAGAGATGGCGCGGTAGAAATTGAGGATGCTAAAATTATCTTTTTATACGGTGCTTATTAAAGAAAGATATAGCGAAATGCTATTTCTCTACATTTGCAGCATGAGCATAAAAAAATACATAGAAAAGAAAATTACCAAACATCTGCCTGCACTGGCAAGGGCTGTACAACGCAGCATGAATGATGAAAAAAAAATAAAGCTGATACTGGGCGAAATGCGCAGTAATCCGGAGATGGTGGACTCGCTGTTTCCTTACCGTGATAAATACCCGGTTAATAGCAAGATGCCTGAGAAATCATCATCGAAAGAAGAGGTGATGAAACAGATACGTGAGATGCACGCGATAGAAAGTGCGCCTTGGAAAAGCGGGAAGATATCGGGCTCGTTTTATCATGGCGACCAGGATCATTATGATTTTCTGAACGAGGCATTTTCGTACTACTCGCAGGTGAACTCCATACAGCGTGATGTGTGTCCTTCGCTTACCAAATATGAGGGCGAGATTATTGCGATGACGCTGGATATTTTTAACGGTGATGCGGTGAACAAACGCAACCCGAATCAAAAAGCAAGCGGCTCACTTACTACAGGAGGCACAGACAGCATCTATCAATCCGTATACTCGCACCGCGAGTGGGGGTTGGATAAAAAAGGAATTACGCAACCCGAAATTATTATTCCGATTTCGGCTCATCCTGCGTTTTTTAAGTCGGCACACTACCTGAACCTGAAAGTTGTTAGGGCTAAGATTGATGCAAATTATCAGGCAGATGTAAACGACATAGAAAGCAAAGTAACTCCCAATACTGTTTTGATAATAGGCTCTGCAGGAAATTACGGTCACGGAATTATTGACCCTATTGACAAGCTTTCGGACATTGCTGTGAAACACAATGTTGGCTTGCATGTGGATGGGTGTTTGGGTGGATTTATTCTTGCGTGGGCCGAGCCACTGGGTATTAAGTGTCCGGTGTTTGATTTTCGTTTGCCGGGGGTTACCGCTATTTCTGCCGACACGCATAAATACGGTTACTCACTGAAAGGAACCTCTACGTTGTTATTCAGCAGCGAAGAGTTGAGGCGCTACCAGTATTACGGACAAACGGACTGGACCGGAGGGATTTATATTTCAACCGGATTTAACGGAAGTAAATCGGGCGGATTATTTGCCGCAACATGGGCTGCTATGGTGCATTACGGAAAAGAGGGTTACATGAAACGTGCGAAAAAAATCTTTGAAGTAAATGCGCGGATGAAAGCTGTGGTGCGCTCCATTCCTGAATTAAAACTGTTTGGTGATTCATTGTTTATCACTGCTATCGGTTCAGATGCTTTTAAAATTTATCACATAAACGATTACCTGAAAACCAAAGGCTGGCGTATGAACGGGCAACAGAACCCGGATGGCTTTCACTTTTGCATCACAGGTCCGCAGGTTACTAATCCTGGCATAGTTGAAGAGTTTGAAAAAGATTTAAAAGCTGCTGTTGAATATGCTAAAGTACAGAAAGGCGATCCTAAATCGGCAGCGATGTATGGTGGTGCGGGCAGGGAAATTGACCCATCTATGTATATGCCGATGCTGGTGGCCTACACCGATGTAACGCAAAGCACATACCCGTTCTAATAGTTTGTTATGACAGACAGCAACCTGAAATGCGTTTTATCCATTGACCTGGGTTCAAGCGGACCAAAGGTTTCGATAGTGAGCCAGAATGGAGAAATTCTTGCCACCCGTTCAGGACATTTTGATAGTGAGTATTCGCAAGGCGGAAAAGCGGTGGAGCAGGATGCTGAAGGCTGGTGGAAACAGATTTTGCAACTCTCGAAAGAAGTTATTGATGAATCAAAAACAGCGAGCAACATTGTTGCAATAGGAACCTGTTCACAGTATTTTACTTCGGTGCCAGTTGATGAACAAGGGAATGCGGTTCACAATGCTATTATGTGGGAAGATGCGCGGGCGAGCAAGCACATCAAGAAAATAATGGGCGGTTTTCCGTCTATATTGGATTATAATATTTTCAAGTTGCTGAAGTGGTTGTATTCGGTAGGCATCCCTCCTATTCTTTCGGGTGTGGATGGAGGCAGCCACATGCTGCTTTTGAAAAATGAATTGCCCAAGGTTTGGGAAAAAACGTACAAGGTGTTAGAGCCTTCGGATTTTCTGAGTCTGAAACTGACGGGGAAGTTTCAAACCAACGAGAACACCGGTTTTGCTTACACACTTATAAAAAAAGCGGCATGGAGCAAAGGCACTTACGACAAGGGCTTGGTGAACTATCTTGGATTAGATATTAACCGTTTCCCGGAAGTTGTTGCGGTTGGAGAAAACCTGGGAAAGCCAACAGATGCGGTTATTAAATACCTTGGACTTTCGGAAAACGTAAAAGTATTTTCGGGTATGCAGGACACTACTGCCTGCATCTTAGGTGGGGGCGCTTTCAGTGATTACGACATGGTGATTGAAATAGGAACCACATTAAATACCGGCATAACAATCAACAAACGTATCATTGATATTCTCAACGGAATTTATTCGGTGAGCAGTCCTGTTCCCGACAAATATATTTTAGTGGGCGAAGCAGGTGCAGGCGCAAAAGCGCTGAATTATTTAATGCATAAATTTTTACGTGTTGACGATTCGCTTTCACGCATCAACGCAGAAACCGATTCGCATTACGCAAAAATTGCTGATGATATGGCGGCTGCATCACCTGTGGGTAGCAATGGAGTGGTGTTTATGCCCTGGATATTTGGTTCTACATTTCCCGAGCAGGATGTAAACATGCGCGGTGGATTTATTAACCTTAGTCCTTCTCTCAGTCGCAACGATTTGATACGTGCCATATTTGAATCCTACGCCATGAATTTTAAATGGGTGCTGGAGATAAAAGAGAAAATTCTGAAAAACAAAATTGAGAAAGTGAATTTTACAGGCGGTGGTGCATTGTGGGAAACAGCTGCACAGATCTGTGCCGATGCGCTGAAAATACCGGTTCACCTGATGGACGAACCAAGACAAGCGAACACCAAAGGAATTGCTTTTATGTGTTTCAACAATCTGGGGGTGGTGAGTTATGACGAAATGAAAACGAAACTGAAGGTGAAGAAAGTATATCAGCCTAACCCTGATAACTTTGCATTTTACGATAAACACATGGCTTTTTACAAGAAGATGTACAAGACTATGCGGCCGCTGTATGCGGAGTTGAATAAGTAGCTGTCAACACAAGAATGAAAAACGAATTATCTTTGTAAAAACAATTACCATGAAAAACAAAGTTAATCCTGTACATATTGACAAGGACATACTTGGCGGAACGCCTGTTTTCAGAGGAACAAGAGTTCCCATTCAAACGCTGTTTGATTATCTTGAAGGGAATTATACACTTGAGCAATTTCTCGATGATTTTCCCACGGTAACCAAAGACCTTGCTTTAGCTGTGCTGAATGATGCAGAGAGACTTGTAACAGCAGCCTGAGAAAAAGATGAAGATTTTATTTGACGAGAACTTTCCAAAATCGCTAAAAAAGTATTTCTGGAAAATTCATGATGTTTATACCGTTCAACAATTGGGTTGGGATGGTAAAAAGAATGGCGAATTGCTTTCGCTGATGATTGCCGAAAAATTTGAAGTCTTGATTACAGCAGATAAAAACCTGCATCAACAACAAAACCTGAAAAAATATACCATCATCGTAATTCTAATTGATGTACGATTTGTACGACCCGATTTACTTGAACCGCTTATGCCAAGCGTATTATCGTTTTTGGCAAACAAGCCCAAAACAGGAATTTCAATTATTAAGTGATAGAATTACTACTTCTTTCAGGCGTTATAAATAAACCTCCACGGTTTGGCTTCTTCCAATTCATAAGCCAATTCAATCAAACGCTTATCTAAACCATAAGGTGCTGAAAAGTGGACGCCTAAAGGCATTCCGTCAGAATCAACGCCAAGAGGAAGAGAAATTGCCGGTGCTCCTGTAACGTTGTTTAGTCCGGTGTAGGATGCAAAATCAACTGCACGTTTGGTAACTTCTTCAGATGAAAGCTGCGGAGAAAAATAACCGATTTTAGGCGTTTTGTGCGACAAAACAGGCGACATCAGCACATCGTATTTATGAAACAGTTTTTCTGATTCTGTTCCTATTCTTTTCATAGCTCGAATGCTCATCGGCAACTTCAGTGCATTGGCTTTGAAACGATCGGCAAGCCCTGTTGTAAAAGGCTCCAGCAAGCTGCGGTCAACTTTACCTTTCAAGGCTAAGCGCGGCCAATGCGACATCATATACGAGAAGAAACCGTAGTAATTGAGAAAATGATTTACCATCGTTTCTACATCGAGGGGAAAAGGAACCTGCTCCACATGATGACCAAGCGATTGCAATAATGCTGCAGTTTCATTTTGTACTCTGTAAGTCTCGGTATCCTGATTTGCGGTTTTTCCTGCGGGAAGATTTTCGAAAAAAGCAATGCGTAAACGTTGCTTTGAGGCGTGTTGCACGTGTCCCATTTTAGGCATACGAGCGCTGCTGTAATATTTTTCTGCTTCGGAATAAAACAGGGCGGTGTCGCGCACCGTGCGGGTAAGCACTCCCTGATGAACCAATTGCACAGGCATGGCTTCTGCTCCATCCACACCATGCAAACGGTGGCGCGAAGGTTTCAAACCAACCAATCCGCAAATAGCAGCGGGTATGCGGATAGATCCCGCACCATCATTTGCCGAAGCAATGGGAACCACACCACTTGCCACCATGGCTGCCGAACCTGATGATGAACCGCCAGTAGTATAATCGGTATTCCAGGGATTCCGGGTTATTCCCCAGCGTTCGTTTTCGGTGCTGCATATTAATCCGAATTCGGGAAGCGTTGTTTTACCAAGATTTACAACTCCTGTGGATAGAAACTGGTTTACAAATTTACTGTTGCCCTTTGCCGGTTTTACTTTTAAAGCTCCTGTTCCCAGTTGGGTGGGATAGCCTTTAATGCCATCTGTGTCTTTTATAAATGTGGGAACTCCATGTAAACCCCCTCCTGCTTTTTGCTGTGAAGCTTTGCGGGCATCGTCATACATTTTTATAACAATAGCATTCAACTCTCCGTTTACTTTTTCTGCGCGGGTAATAGCAGCTTCCACTGCTTCGGCAACAGAAATTTTCTTTGTGGCTATTGCTTCGGCAATTGCGGTAGCATCCATGTTGCCGAGTGCATCGTTTGTAAATGCGTTAACTCTTTTTTCCATTGTAATTAGTATTGAAGGTGTAATTAAGCCTCTTGCTTTTTCAGCACATAGGCCGAAACAAAAATGCTGATTTCGTAAAGTGCCAGCAGGGGAATGCACACCAAAATCTGGCTGGTAACATCAGGCGGAGTAATGATGGCTGAGATTATGAGCAGGACAACTATGGCATGTCTGCGGTAGTTGCGCATAAACTCAGGAGTAAGTACACCTATTTTGGTAAGAAAATAAACAAGTATAGGAAGTTCAAAAACAACTCCCGTCATTAAAGTAAGTGTAGTTACCGTACTGATGAATGAACCCAAACTGATTTGATTTGCAACCAATGTGCTGACCTGATAAGTGCCGAGGAAATTTACCGACATGGGTGTTACTACATAATAACCAAACAACACCCCGAGAAAAAAAAGCAATGATGTGAAAAACACAATGCCATTGGCATATTTACGTTCGTGATTATGTAACCCGGGTTTAATAAAACGCCAGAGCTCCCAGATAACATAGGGAAAAGCAAGCACTATTCCTGCATAAAGCGAAACCGACATATGGGTGCTGAACTGCCCCGACATATCTATATTGATGAGCGTAAACGAAAGGTCTTTGATACAAATTGATTCGTCAAGATTGAGTTTCTGTCCCAGCATGCAAAGAAACCGGTAGGTAGGGAAGTCTGCATTTTTAGGAGCAAGAATGAGTTTGTCGAATAAAAATTCTTTATTGAAAAAGGCGATGAGCGCAAAGATGAAAATGGCAGCGGAACTACGCACCAGATGCCAGCGCAATTCTTCAAGATGCTGAAGAAAAGACATTTCGGCTTTAGGTTCTTTTTCGGTTTTCACGGACGCAAAGTTGGCAGAATCATCGGAAGTAAAAACGCCAATGCTGAAATAAATTTCAGCATCACTTTTCCATATCAATATTTTATCTAAGTTTGCAGCCGATTTCAAGGATTTTTAGACAGGAAAACGCGCGCAATGCTCAATAATATCAAGGGTTTTAGAAGTTTTTACACCAAAGCAACAGCTTTCTCGCTCGCATTCATTTTTTCAGCATTTTTATCATTTGCTCACGAACACGGACACAAAAGTGAGGAGGCAAATGCAAAAGACACTACCCATGCGGTAGCAGAAGCTGACACAAATCATGCAACACATGCTGCTGAAGAAGCGCATCACGGAGAAGAGCACGGAACAGAAAAGTTTGATGCGGGTAAGATGATTATGGAGCACGTTGCCGATGCACACGACTGGCACCTGTGGGGACACACTTCTATTCCGCTTCCTATTATCATTTACTCCAGCGAAAAAGGCCTGGATATTTTCTCTTCTTCAAAATTCAACCACGGTCATGATGATTACAATGGCTACCGTTTAGAACACAACACGGTTGTTGCTGTGAATGAAGACGGAACCGTTAACGAAGAATTATCGGCTAACCTGTGGGATATTTCCATCACTAAAAATACTGCCTCTTTATTCATAAGCCTTGCACTAATGCTGTTTATCTTTATTTCGGCTGCAAAGGCATATACTCGCAACCCGAATACAGCGCCTAAAGGGCTTCAGGCTATTATTGAGCCTATCATTATTTTTGTTCGCGATGATATTGCAAAGGCAAGCATTGGTCCGAAATACAAAAAGTTCATGCCTTTCCTGCTTACTGTATTCTTCTTTATCTGGATCAATAACCTGTTGGGGCTTGTACCTATCTTCCCGGGAGGCGCTAACCTTACAGGAAACATAGCAGTTACTTTATCCTTGGCTGTTTTCACATTCATCATTATCCTTATTAACGCTAACAAAAACTACTGGGTACACGTTTTTGCCATGCCGGGCGTTCCGGTTTGGGTTCTGTTTCTTTTAACACCTATTGAGATACTGGGAGTTTTCCTTCGTCCGTTTGTATTGATGGTCCGACTTTTTGCAAACATGACCGCAGGTCACATTATCGCACTTTCTTTCTTCAGTCTTATCTTCATTTTTGGTGAAATGAATGTGGTTGCCGGTTACGGGGTTTCTATTTTCTCACTTGCATTTACTTTATTTATGACCTGTCTTGAATTGCTGGTAGCATTCCTGCAGGCCTATGTTTTTACTCTTCTTTCAGCTATTTACTTCGGCTCGGCTGTAGAAGAGCATCACCATGCCGAAGAACACCACTAAGAATTTTTTTGTTTAATCCTTAATACCAAATCAATTATGTCAACAATTCTATTAGATGCAGCAGTAAGCGGAGCCAACATTGGCGTAGGTTACGGAGTTGCAGCTTTGGGAGCCGGCTTAGCCGCTCTTGGAGCAGGAGTAGGTATCGGCAGAATCGGTGGAAGCGCATTGGAATCAATCGCGCGTCAACCTGAGGCTGTTGGAGATATCCGCGCAAACATGATTTTGGCTGCCGCTCTTGTAGAGGGTGCCGCTTTCTTTGCGATGGTTATCGGACTGCTTGTTGTGCTTACCAAGTAAGCATGAAGAATAAGACAAGAACCAACGGTTGGTTGGTTCTTGTTTTTAAAAAAATTTGATTGCGCTGTTTACGATTAACGAATAACTTATAACGAATAACACTTAGAAAATGGAATTAGTAAAACCGGCATTCGGACTTATCTTTTGGATGTTCGTTTCATTTGCGCTCATCCTTTTCCTGCTGAAAAAATTTGCATGGAAGCCAATCCTTGAAATGTTGGATGAACGCGAAAAAACAATTTCTGATGCACTGAACTCAGCTCAAAAAGCAAAAGAAGAAATGGCTGCACTGAGAGCAGGTAATGAAAAACTTTTGCAGGAAGCGCGCAACGAAAGAGATAATCTGTTGAAAGAGGCGCGTGAGGCAAAAGAGATGATCATTAACGAAGCAAAAGTAAAAGCAACTGAAGCATCGGATAAAATACTTGCTTCGGCACGTGAGAATATCAGCAACGAGAAAATGGCAGCTATTACCGAGTTGAAAAACTACGTAGCTGCTTTGAGTATTGAGATTGCTGAGAAAGTATTGAAACAGGAACTTGCTGATCCTAACAAACAGAAAGAACTTGTTCAATCTTTATTGAAAGATACCAAACTGAACTAAGAAAATGGCAGAGCCAAGAATAGCCCACCGATACGCCAAATCACTGATCGACCTTGCACGCGAGCAAAAGTCGCTTGATGCTGTTTTTGCTGACATGGAGCTTGTTCTTAAAGCAATTAATGAAAGCAGAGATTTCAGCGTATTGCTGAAAAGCCCTGTTATCAGCACCGACAAAAAATTAGCAATTCTGAATGAGATTTTTTCAGGGAAAGTGAACACTTTGAGCCTGAGTTTTCTGGTGTTGCTTACCAACAAAAAACGTGAGAAATACATTCATGAAATTGCTTCTTCATTTGTAGCGCAATACAAGGCCGACAAAGGAATTAAGATTGCTGAAGTAAGCACACCTGTTCCACTTTCAGAAGAAGCGAAAAAGAAAATACTTGAAATAGTTAAAGGACAAACAGGACTGAATGTTGAACTGGTTGAGAAAATAAAACCTGAGCTTATAGGAGGTTTTATTCTGCGCGTTGACGACAACCAGGTGGATAACAGCATTTCGAGTCAGATTAATTTACTGAAACGCGATTTCAGCAAAAATTTATACGTTAAAGATTTTTAAATAAAACAAAAGATGGCAGAAATTAAACCAGCAGAGATTTCGGGAATCCTTAGGCAGCAATTGGCCGGGTTCAAAAACGAAACCGAATTACAGGAAGTAGGAAGCGTATTACAGGTAGGTGACGGTATTGCCCGTATCTACGGACTTTCAAACGTGCAGTCGGGTGAGTTGATTGAGTTTGAAAACGGATTGCGCGCAATTGTACTTAACTTAGAGGAAGATAACGTTGGAGCTGTATTGTTGGGTTCTTCAGCAGGTATCCGTGAGGGTTCTGTTGCAAAACGTACCGGCAAAATTGCTTCTATCAATGTAGGTGAAGGTATGTTGGGCCGTGTGGTTGATACCTTAGGTCTTCCTATTGATGGTAAAGGACCTATCACCGGCAAAACGTATGAAATGCCTTTAGAGCGCAAAGCTCCGGGGGTTATCTTCCGTCAGCCGGTAAACGAGCCGTTGCAAACCGGTATCAAAGCGATTGACGCGATGATTCCTATCGGGCGCGGCCAACGTGAGTTGATTATCGGTGACCGTCAGACAGGTAAAACTGCTGTGGCGATTGACACCATCATCAACCAAAAAGAATTTTACGAAAAAGGCGAACCTGTATTTTGCATTTATGTAGCGGTTGGACAAAAAGGTTCTACTGTTGCCAACATTGCAAAAACACTGGAAGAGAACGGAGCAATGCCTTATACGGTAATCGTTTCGGCAACTGCATCTGATCCTGCACCACTTCAATTCTATGCACCGTTTGCAGGAGCTGCTATCGGTGAGTTTTTCCGTGATACCGGAAAACCTGCTCTGATTGTTTATGACGATTTATCTAAACAAGCTGTGGCTTACCGTGAGGTATCACTTCTGTTGCGCAGACCACCGGGGCGTGAGGCTTATCCTGGTGATGTATTCTATCTGCACAGCCGTCTTCTGGAGCGTGCCGCTAAGGTGAATGCTTCTGACGAAATTGCTAAAAACATGAACGACCTTCCTGATTCAATCAAGGGATTGGTAAAAGGCGGAGGTTCATTAACAGCTCTTCCTATTATTGAAACACAGGCCGGTGACGTATCTGCATATATTCCAACCAACGTAATTTCTATTACTGACGGGCAAATCTTCCTTGAGTCGAACTTGTTCAACTCAGGTGTGCGTCCGGCTATTAACGTAGGTATCTCGGTATCGCGTGTGGGTGGTAACGCTCAGATCAAATCAATGAAGAAAGTAGCAGGAACCTTGAAACTTGACCAGGCACAATACCGTGAGCTGGAAGCGTTCTCAAAATTCGGTTCGGATCTGGATGCTGCAACTAAAGCGGTTCTTGACAAAGGTTCACGTAACGTGGAGATTTTGAAACAAGGACAGTTTTCACCACTTCGCGTTGAGCAACAGGTTGCTATTCTTTACATCGGAACAAAAGGATTATTGAGAAGCGTTCCTGTAAACAAAGTAAGAGATTTTGAAAAAGATTTTCTGAACCTGATGGAAGTTAAGCACAAAGATGTACTTAATGATTTGAAAGCCGGAAAACTGACAGACGAGATTACCAACACAATTGAGAAAGTTGCCGCTGAGCTTACCGGCAAATACAAATAGTAATTCAGAATGGCTAATTTAAAAGAGGTAAGGAATCGCATAACATCTGTTAGCAGCACGCAGCAGATTACAAGCGCCATGAAAATGGTGAGTGCATCTAAATTGCGCAGGGCGCAGGATGCTATCCAACGCATGAGACCTTATGCTTCCAAGCTGAAAGAAATTCTGCAGAACCTGAGCGCATCGCTTGACAGTTCTTCGGGGGGTGGTTTTTCAAAAGAGCGTGAGATAAAGAATGTATTGTTTGTGGTTATTAACTCCAACCGCGGACTGTGCGGAGCTTTTAACAGCAACGCCATAAAGCTTGCCAACAACATCATCAACGAGAAATATGCAAGCCAGAAAGCTGCGGGAGGAATTCATATTCTTACCATCGGAAAAAAGGCAACTGACTATTTCAAGAAAACATACACACTGGCTTCATCACACAACGAAGTGTATGACAATCTGAAGTTTGATACCGTTGCTCCTATTGCAGAAAAAATAATGGCTGATTTTGCAGCCGGTAAATACGACCGCGTTGAGGTGGTTTACAACCAGTTTAAAAACGCTGCGGTACAAATTGTTACTTCAGAGCAATTTCTTCCTGTAAAATCAGAAGCAGTTGCCGGAAGTGCAAAAGCAAAAAGCGTTGACTACATCTTTGAGCCGAGCAAAGAAGAGATTGTAGAAGACCTTATTCCTAAATCGCTGAAAATTCAGCTTTACAAAGCAGTGCTTGATTCAAATGCATCTGAACACGGTGCACGTATGACCTCTATGCACAAAGCAACCGACAACGCAAAAGAACTGTTGAAAGCTCTTAAACTGAGCTACAACAAAGCCCGTCAGGCAGCTATCACCAATGAGATATTGGAGATCGGTGGCGGTGCGGCAGCGCTGGAAGGGTAATTGCTCGTCATTGCGAGCACAGCGAAGCAATCTCATATTAAAATGAAGTGGTTTTCCATCAGGAGATTGCTTCGGTCGTTCCTCCCTCGCAATGACGAGAGAATTTTCCTAAGTTTGTTTTTAATTTCATTCTTTCATGGAAGAAAAACTCCAGCGCATTTATGATTTTGTTGGTCCGGGATTGTATGTGATTGCCGTCACGAGCATGATAGCTGAAGGCATTGTGCTGCGCTGGATGAAAGAGAAGGCCGATGTAAAGCACGGAATAGTAAGCATGGTTTCGGGCCTGTTTGCATTCGGAAGCATTGCGCTGGCGCAGGTGCTTTACAACTTTGCTATCATCAGTTTATGTTGGCAATACCGTTTTTTTACGCTGGGGTTTGAGTGGTATGTATGGGTGCTGTGTTTCCTGTTATATGACTTTATGTTTTACTGGCTGCACCGCTGGTCGCACGAGGTGCGGCTGCTGTGGTGCATACACAGCGTGCATCATACCAGCGAGGAGATGCGCCTGACCTCGGGCATACGCGGCAGCATGTTTGACTTTGTGCTTTCGCCTGTGTTTTTTATCTGGATGCCATTACTTGGTTTTCATCCCATGTTGTTTCTGATTACCGAAACCATTTCAAAACTATGGGGCTTATTTGAGCATGTGAACATTCGCTTTGTAAACCGCCTGCCGGTGCTGGACAAAATCTTTATCACGCCATCCGTTCACCGAGTTCATCATGGCAAGGAAATAAAATACCTGGACAAAAATTACTCAGAAGTGTTTTTGTTCTGGGACCACCTGTTTGGCACCTACACACCGGAAGAGGAATTGCCCACGTATGGCGTTTTAAAGGGCACTGAACCACGCAATTTCAGCGAAAGCCAGTTTGCCTCATTCAGGGATTTGTGGAGCGATTTAAAGCGTTCTCCTTCACTTGCGGTTAAGTTGAAGTATCTTTTCTTTCCTCCGGGCTGGAGCCATGATGGGGAGGATAGGAGGACGAAGACGTTGAAGAAGCAATTCGTATGAAACTAATTAGTCTGTTATTTTTTCTATTACTATCGCAAGTATCACTTTCTCAGGAGTTTTCTGATATGTGGGGAATGTATAAAAGCTCACAGGATTTTGTCAGCAAAAAATCATTTTATGTTGCAGATTTTTCATCTGATAATACTGAGCTTGATGATGTTTACAATAACAAACAAGAGGTGATTTATTACCGTATAAAATCATCTGATTCAAAGGCTAATTCTTTGGTAAAAAAGGAAATTGTTTGGGGAATTTATAAAGACTCCATTTTGTTTTTAAATGCTAAACGAATGGGTATGAGAAATGGCTATCTTAAGGTGCGAGAGTTTGGAAAATACTCTCATTTTATGGGAGAATATGTCTTGTCAATTGCAGAACAAGACCAAATTATGCGAAGAAGTGTTGCATTCGGAGCAATAGGAGGAG
This sequence comes from Bacteroidia bacterium, assembly GCA_050186075.1. Lineage (GTDB taxonomy): Bacteria > Bacteroidota > Bacteroidia > SXHM01 > SXHM01 > SXHM01. The sequence continues at coordinate 159,212 of JBFWYU010000001.1, read as the reverse complement.
GGCTAATGGCAGGCCTTTTAATGAGTGATGGTGTTAATAGCAAAGGAATCCTCCCCTATTTAATGAATTTAGAGGTGGGAGTGCCTCACATTCTGGATAAGGTTTATTTAGAATTTATTCTACGTGATTATCCCGACCTGGCAGAGCAATTCAAATCCGAAGCAAAGCCTGATGATTTGGAGACGCAGTTGAAGTATGTTAGGTTATTGAATAAAAGACAAGACCGTTGAGATGAAATACTAAGCTTAAAAAGCAAGACTTTTAGTTCATCCCATCATTCTTTCGCATCTCTATAGATATATTCCAACCCTTCCCTTCCATATTACAACCTTCCTCTTTAATGTCCTAATGCTCCGTACATATATTCTAGCCTTAATCATTGAAATTCTAACTCTCCGTACATATTTTATAAATTAGAAGTTTAATATTCTAACTTTCCGTACATATTTTCTAAACCTAAACATTGAAATTCTAACACTCCGTACACATATTCTAAGTTAGAAGTTAAATGTTCCAACATTCCGTACATATTTTCTAGCCTAAAACATTAAAAAACTAGCTCTCCGTACATATTTTCTATACCTTCGCAGGCATGTTTTCAATATAAACACCATGCTAAGACGTAACCGCATCCCTGAAAAAGACACCGAATTCAGTAATTACATCTACCGCACCACTGCGGCATTATTAAACGGCACTCCGCCAACCTGGCAACGGCTTCGTTTGTTTGAGAACGATAAAAACAAGTGGATTGACTTCATGAACCAATGGGATGATATGTATCCGAAACATGTCAATGCAAGCCAGCGCACCAAAGTAGTAACTGCCGAAAAGAACAGAATAAAAAAAGAGTTTACCCGATTTGCACAACCGCTGCTTACCCAAATGAGCGGAAGCTATGCCACCGAAGGTGACCGCCTTACTTTTAACCTCCGCAAAAAAAAACGTCCTTACCGCAAGCGGGGAAAAATTGAAGATGCTCCTATCGCTCACGTTCAATCCATTGGAGGAGGAAGCCTGAAAATACGGGTGCGCAGAGAAAATCAGGAGGGGCGCAGTGGCAAACATCCGCTTGCCGATGTGCTGGAAGTCAGCTATTGGTATGGGCACCGGGTAATTACAGTACCCCTGGAACAGTGCATACACAAACACTTCAGCACCAAAACCTATTTTATTTTAAAACTCCCGCAGGATGCCATTGGCAAATGGGCATATTTATATTTCCGCTGGACCAACAACAGCAAGCACGAAAACAGTGGTCCATACAGCGCAATGCACGTGGCAGTGGTAGGGTAGCTACCTCAATCCTCCACCCCACACAATTTTGTGAATAACCACACTATCTGCTTTTACTTCATAAGCGAAAATCCATTTTTTGTCAAATGTTGCGCAACGTAGATTTTGAGAAGCCAGTTTTTGATTGCGGCAAACGGGATAGGCGTTGTAATATTTTCCAAGACTGAACCCAAAGTCAATCAATTTATCGGCATAACGTTGGGCGGTGAGCGGCATTTTGATTTCGGTTGCTATGTAATCTGCTATCTTTTCAATGGATGAAAAAACAGATTTCCGAATCAACACTTTCATTTTTTGCGGCTTTTCGTTTTTGCAATTCGCTTTGCAACGGCTTTTTTTAGTTCAACGGCAAATTCTTCAAACGGCACCTCCTCGTCCTGACCAATAAACACAATATCGTTGCTTTGTGCCGACATGGTTTTAATTACCTGAAGCAAACTTTTTCCGGCTTTACTTCTGTCATTTATTTCAACAAGATGTTTCATCTGCAATTTTTTTTCAAAGATATTCGTTTTCGCATTTATATCAAAAAGCCAATGTAAAACGGAGTGCTTACAAACCCCGCATTTTTCTACCTTCGCGCTTTCTTTTTCGCTATGACAAAAAACTTTTCTCCCCTTACCGCCATTTCGCCTGTTGACGGGCGTTACCATAAACAGACTGCCGAACTGTCTGACTATTTTTCTGAATACGCGCTGATGAAATACCGCGTAACGGTTGAGCTCTATTATTTCTGCGCCCTGAGCGAAATTCCCTTACCCGCCCTGAAAAAGGTGACTAAGAAGATGCGCTTTGAGCTGGACGGCCTCAGCATGGATTTCACGGAAAAAGACGCAACCCGCATCAAGGAAATTGAAAAAACCACCAACCACGATGTGAAAGCGGTGGAGTATTTTGTGAAAGAAAAGCTGGAAAAACTCGGACTTAAAAACGAGAAGGAATTTGTGCACTTCGGGCTTACCTCGCAGGACATTAATAATACCGCGTTCCCGCTGATGATGAAAATGGCTTCGCTTGCTGTTTTTATTCCGCAGATAAAATCCATCGTTGCAAAACTGAATGCGCTGGCAAAAGACTGGAAAAATGTTTCTATGCTTGCTCACACCCACGGACAGCCCGCCTCCCCTACCCGACTGGGCAAGGAAATAGCCGTGTTTGCCGAGCGTCTCGAAAATCAGTTGAAACAGTTTGAAGCCATTCCTTACACCGCAAAATTTGGCGGTGCCACCGGAAATTTCAATGCACATTATGTGGCCTATCCCGATGTGAACTGGAAAAAGTTTGCCGATGATTTTCTGCATCATTACCTCACTTTGCAGCGTCAGCAAACCACCACGCAAATCGAGCACTACGATAATCTTGCTGCCTGGTGCGATGTGCAAAAACGCATCAACACCATATTGATTGATTTTTGCCGCGATATGTGGGCCTATATCTCCATGGATTATTTCAAGCAAACCATCAAAGCCGGTGAAGTGGGTTCATCAGCCATGCCGCACAAAGTAAACCCTATCGACTTTGAAAATGCAGAAGGAAATCTTGGTTTTGCCAATGCGATGTTCGAGCATTTTTCGGCAAAGCTTCCTGTTTCGCGTTTGCAACGCGACTTAACAGACAGCACGGTGTTACGAAACATCGGCATGCCGTTGGCGCATACCTTAATTGCTTTCAAATCCATTCAGAAAGGATTAGACAAATTAGTGCTTAACAAAGAAGCTATTGACCGCGACTTAGAAAATAACTGGGCTGTTGTTGCCGAAGCTTTGCAAACTATTCTGCGCAGAGAAGGCTACAAAAATCCTTACGAAACACTGAAAGACCTTACCCGCAAAAACGAAAAAATAAGCAAGGAAAGTATTGCGGCCTTTATCAAATCGCTCAATGTTTCAGATAAAGTGAAAAAGGAAATGCTGGCGATAACACCGTTTAATTACACGGGTAGATAAGCTGTGATGGAACGCAGATTTCTGTTCTATCTCCTATTCCTCATATCCTTCTCTGCCGCTGCGCAGCAAAACATTTCCATCATCACCCCACCACAGAATTTAGAAAACTCTGTCAGCAAGTTAGCAATTGAAGATGTGCAGCAACTCTTGCAGCAGGCCTGTAATTGCACTGTGGACCTGAATAACACTGCGAGCGAAATTCAAATTCTGCTTCCGCAAATTGATACTGCAAAGGCAGCAGATAAAAGTACGTTTGAAGAGAATGCAAACTATCCTTACCTCCACGTTCCGCTACATCACTACAACTGGAGTTCAAAAAAGCAAAACGGAAAAATAATTCTCACCCTTGAAACACCCACTTACTTTGGAATAAGCTGCGCACTCTATGGTTTGTTGCAGGAAAAATTAGGCTTCAAATTTTACCATGCCCGCGAACAGATTATTCCGCAGTGGACAGCATGGCCATTACCCGAAACCTTTGCATGGAGTGCCAAACCGCGCTTTGATAAAAAAGGATTTCACCTCCACACGCAGCATCCGTTAGAGTTGACCGAGCCTTTGCTCGACCACAACTATCCCGGAGGAATTGAACAAGTAAAGGAATACATCAACTGGCTGGCGCGCAACGGACAAAATTACTTTGAGTTCAATCTGCTCGAAAGCATTGACCTGAACGAGTGGCCTGCCTTCTCCAAACAAATAACCGACTACTGTCATGAGCGCGGAATAATCACAGGCGTTGATGTATCGCTGCACATGCTGCAGCAAAAAGCTTTTCAGCTTTACCGCAACTTTCCTGCATCGTGGCGCAGCAAAGAAAAGCAGATGGATATACGCCTTGCCAAACTGTTTGCAGCCGACTGGGATGTGCTGAACGTTGAGTTTTCAGCCACCGAATTCACCAGCGGCAACGTGAAGAAAAAGAAAAAACTGCAACTGCATCTCGGTAAAGAACTGAAAGAAAAATACGATTCAAAGCTGATGGGCCGCAAACACGTGGTGCAGGAATCAGCAGAAATAGGCGGCAAAAAAAAGAAGAAAGATTATGTGATGAATGCAGAAGAAACTGCATTGGATAAAAACCGTGGCGTACTGATACACACTGTTATGTTCTACACTATTTCAGAAGAAAAAGCACCGGTGTACCGCAACAAAAACCTACGCCACATGCTCGACCTTTTGCTGAAAGAAAAAGAAACACGCGAAACCTGGTACTATCCCGAATCGGCCTACTGGATTACATTTGACAATTCCATTCCCATGTTGCTGCTCCCTTACCTCAGCGGAAGATTAGACGATATTCTGCTGATGGATTCATTGCAAATTCCGGGACATATTACCTTTTCTTCGGGCTGGGAATGGGGCTACTGGCTCTTCGACTGGAGCATTGCGCGCTGGAGTTGGGAACATAGTTTTGATAACGTTGCTCAGCAACCAAGCGCAACACAATACATCAATGATATTTTTAACAACGAACACATCGCGAATTACTTTGAAGAAAATCTAAACCTACAAAACGATTTTCTGAAAGAGAAAGAAATGATGCGCTACATGACCGCTTCTACCGCCACCGATGAATTGCCCGGAGCACTGAATATTGAGTTTCATCCCCGTCCCGAGTGGCATTACAAATGGCTTGCAAAAAAATCAGATTTGGAAACCTTGCAAAAAGTCCGCACCGGAAAATTGCCGCTACTTGATAATTTCTCATCCACCACTAAAGGCTATTCGCAAATGCTGGAGAGTAATCTGAAAAACACAGCACTCACCAGACAACAGCAAAAAATTCTGGATGAACTAAAACAGGGAATTGACATTACGGGCTTGCGCGCAGAACATCGCAAACACACTCTGGAATACCTCATCACCAAACGCGAGTACAAACTCAAAAAAGAAAAATCAGATGCAGGTCTGCTACTTGAAAATGCTGTCAGCACCCGAAAAGCTGCACAAAAAATTGTAGATCTGCGTGAACGCAATTACCGTTACAATTTAGCCTTGCTTAGCACCAAACATTACGAACACAGCTGTTATCACTTCGGGTATCTGTATCCCGTTCATAACCTCCATTTCTGGAAACGGGAAGAAGAACAATTCCGCAAAAACAAATTCAGCCCCTTTTTCATGAATATCATGAATTTATGGCGAATTATCGGGATTGTGAATTAAAGTGTCTTAAACCGCAGCTTCTGCGTATTTTTTCATAAATCCTTCGGCCTGTGTTACCATGTCAGATGAACCGATGAACAATGGAGTACGCTGGTGCAATGATGTTGGCTTAATATCCAGAATGCGGTTAAAGCCATCCGAAGCTTTTCCTCCGGCCTGTTCTACCAAAAATGCAAGCGGATTGCACTCATACAGCAAGCGCAATTTGCCCTTAGGCGCAGTAGCTGTTGAAGGATAAATAAAAATTCCGCCTTTCAGCATGTTGCGGTGAAAATCAGCAACAGCAGAACCGATATAGCGCGAAGAATAAGGGCGCGAAGTAGCCTTGTCTTCTACCTGACAATACTTGATATAGTCTTTCACTCCTTGCGGAAAATGAACGTAGTTGCCTTCGTTAATAGAATAGATTTTTCCTGTTTTAGGAATTTGCATATTGGGGTGTGAAAGGAAAAATGCACCAATAGATGGGTCAAGCGTAAAGCCATTTACTCCATTTCCTGTTGAGTAAACCAGCATGGTTGATGAACCATAAATTACATATCCGGCTGCTACCTGCTCAACACCTGCCTGCATAAAATCGTCCAGTGTTGCGCAGTCTCCCTCGGTTTTTCTCCGGTAAATTGAAAAAATAGAACCCACTGAAACATTCACATCAATGTTGGAAGAACCATCCAGTGGATCAAAGGCAACAATGTATTTTCCGGTTTTAGAAAACTCACCGTTGAATTCTATCATCCCTTCATTTTCTTCAGAGGCAATGGCACAAACTTCACCACGCTCTTTCAGCGCATGAATAAATTGTTCGTTTGAAAAAACATCTAATTTTTTTACCTCTTCGCCCTGCACATTGGTTGAACCGAAATCACCCAGAATATTGTTCAGCCCTGCACGTTTTACTTCGCGGTTTATAATGCGTGCTGCAAGACTTATTGCACTGAAAAGGCGTGATAATTCACCTTTGGCATATTTAAAATCTGATTGGCGCTCAATAATAAACTCGCCAAGCGAAATGTAGCTTCTCTTGAATGATTCCATGTGTATTTTAAGAAGTTGCTCCTGCTTTGCGGGAAATTACAACTTCATGATAAACGCTAATTTATAGAAAGCAGGTCTGTTGTCGAATGTTGTTCCTGAACCTGTTAATCCGCTGTTTCCGGTAGCCTGATTTATTGTTAGTCCGGTAGTTTCAGTTGAAGAAGGTGCTGTTGTAAGCAAAGTACCTGTACCTACTGCAGTGCTCAGTATTCCCGGAGTACCCGAACCTGCATTTACAACAGGAAAATCATGCACATGTCCAGCGTCCGCTGTAGTGTGTGTGTGGTTAATGCTGTGATCATGAGGGGGAAGGTTTGCAATAGTCAGAGACTGATCGTGTGTTCCGCCTGTTGCACCCGGATTTTCCACAGAGCTTTGAACAGAAAGAATAAAACGGTTTCTTAAATCAGGTGTTCCGTTTGCTCCATCGCACAACACCCAACCACCTGGAATAGTATTAATTGGTCCTGACCACATGCTGATCAAGCCCGAAGGCGTATTTCCTGTATTTTGGTTTAATGGCAACCAATCGTTAAGACTGGCGCTCCAATAGTAAAATCCTTTAGGCTCACCAATAGTTCCATCTGTCTGGTAAATCAACAACCCTTCAGAAGAAGGAGTAGTAGGAACAATTAAATCTCTTTGAAGAATGGTCATTCTGGGAACAAGCAGCCCTTTTTCAGTAGATGAAACATCCAGCATTGCTGATGGTTCAGGTGTTGTAGTTCCTATACCAACATTATTAGATTGTGCATTTACTAATGATGGAACTGCGATTGTTGTTACAGCAAAAAAAAGTATTTTTCTTAGCATGGGTTTGGTTTTATAACTCGAATAGATTGCAATAATAGTAATTCTCCTCTAAATATTACTAATCATAGATTTTTTTAACCTGTTCAGCCTGATTAAAAACTTAAATGCTTTGATTTTACTTCCTTACCGAAAAAGACAGAAGCCGCTTCATTAAAATTTTCTGCTGAGTCAGAGGTGTAGAAATCAACACTGCCGCCTTTGCTGCAGCGAGCCTCCATTTCGGGATGCCGTTTCAGGTAATCCACCAAGCTTCCAGCAACTATTTCGCCCTGCGAAAGCAGGGTTAGACCATCCGGAATATGTTTTCTAATCTTTTCTGTCAACAGCGGATAGTGTGTACAGCCCAGAATGATTGTGTCAATTTTTTCACTCTTCGCGAAAAGATTATCTAAATTTTGTTTCACAAAATAATCGGCTGCAATGCTATTAAACTCGTTATTTTCCACTAAGGGAACCCACATGGGGCAAGCCTCCTGATAAACATATAATTCGGGAAAGAATTTCTCAATCTCAATCGGATACGAGTTTGACGCCACTGTTCCTTTTGTTCCCAATACACCAACATGCCCCGTTTTGCTGTATTTGCCTACAATTTCAGTTGTCGGCCTAATAACGCCCAATACTCGTTTGTCAGGATATTTTTTCGGTAAATCAACCTGCTGAATATTTCGCAGTGCTTTTGCAGAAGCAGTATTGCAGGCAATTATTACCAGATTGCAGTTCATGGCAAACAGCTTTTCCACACATTGCAACGTATATTGGTAAACCGTTTCAAAAGACCGATTTCCGTAAGGAGCACGTGCATTATCGCCCAAATACAGGTAGTCGTATTGTGGAAGTGTTTTTACGATTTCTTTTAAAACTGTAAGTCCTCCGTAACCGGAATCAAAAACTCCTATGGGTTGCTTCTGCGACATTCTGTGGCTATATTACAAATAAAAAATCCACCCCGTTTTACAAGGTGGATTTTTATTGTGATTATTCAGCAAACTTATTTAAGTCCCAGTTTGGTTTTTACGAATGGCAATACATCATCCGTCTCACCAGCATAAAGTAAGCCACCACGCGCTTTGTCAAAAATATACTGATAGCCTTTTTCTTTAGCAACGTCTTCAATTGCTTTCAATGCTTTGTCAGAGATTGGCTTGAAAAGATCCTGCTCAACTTTGGCAATTTCCTGATTGGCATTTCTCTCAAACTCGGTCAAGCGATTTTGTTTGTCATTCAATTCATTTATTTTAGACTCTTTAATCAGCGGGCTCATGTTTCCTTTGTTAGCCTCAAACTCTTCCGCTAGTTTTTTTAATTCTTCGCTTTTTCTTTCAAACTCGCCTTGCAATAGTTGAGAAACCCTTTTAAGACTGTCCTGTGCTGCTGCTGCTTCGGGCATGAGGTTTACTAATTCCTGCGAATTTATGTGTCCAAGTTTTTTAGCTTGAGCGCTTGCAGTATTGGCTGCAAATAATCCAATCATTAAAATGAATACTATCTTTTTCATACGGTTGTTTTTATGGTTTTTTATTGTTAGGGCTGCGAAAGTAGGAATATTTTGCCAAGTGGTTCAACAATTATTCCTTTATTCTTTAGTTTCCTTTGCTGTAGTTACACCCATTCCTTCGAGCACATCATCACTAAGGTCATACTTCTCATTTGCATACAGCATAGAGGCTCCCGAGGATTTATCAAAGATAATCATGTAGCTGCGGGCGTCTGCAATTTTTTTAATTTCCGTGTAGATTTTATCCTGTATGGGTTTTATCATTTCCTGACGCTTTTTAAAGAGGTCTCCCTCAAAGCCAAAGCGTTGTTTCTGAAGGTCTTTGGCCTTTTTTTCTTTCTCAATTATTTCGGCTTCGCGCTTCTTGCGGGCTGCTTCGGGCAAAAGTATCTCCTCGGCCTGATAATCAGAATACATTTTATCAATGTCTTTATACATGGTTTCTATTTCTGCCTGCCATTGAACAGACATTTCATCTAACTGCTTTTGCTTAGACGTGTAATCGGGCAAATTGCTCAGAATGTATTCTGTGTCAACAAAAGCAAATTTTTGTGCAGATGCAATAAAACCGCTGAACACGAAAACCGCCAGCAGCACTATGATTTTTGATAGTTTATTCATGACTTTAATTTTTGTTTGCAAAAATAATTATTCAATAGTTTGTCCGATTGAGAAATGGAAATTGCTTCCGTTAGATCCCGGTCTTCCCGGAATATCATCAAAGCCATAACCCCAGTCAAGTCCAAGTAATCCGAACATCGGAAGGAAAATACGAACACCAAATCCTGCTGATTTTTTAACACCAAAAGGATTGAAATTATCAAACTTGTCGTAAGCATCTCCTGCTTCCAGAAAGGCCAGTCCGAAAATAGTAGCCGAAGGATTTAATGAAACGGGGTAACGCAATTCCAATGAGTATTTGTTATAAATAGTTCCACCTGTATAGCTTCCCTGATTGTTGGTTGGTGTCAATGTATTATCACCGTAACCGCGTAAGGCAACAATTTCACGTCCGTCAAGCGAAAAACCGGATAAACCGCTTCCTCCTAAATAAAACCGCTCAAACGGTGTTAAACCTAATTGTCTGTTGTATAAACCAAGGAACCCAAACTGGGTGCGTACATTCACTACCAACTTTCCTGCCAAGTTCTGGAACCATGAGTAGCTGAATTTTGTTTTGTGAAATTCTAACCATTGGTATTTTGATGCAGGATCCATTGTTCCATCTTCCAGATAAGTAATTTTTCTTCCAAAAGTAGTCCATGGTGGTGTCATTTGTAAGCTTGCTGTGATCTTAGAACCGCGCTGCGGATAAATCGGGTCACTAATGGAATTGCGCGAAAGTGTAAGTTTTGCACTGAGGTTATTGGACGAACCATCCAAAAGTCCGGCAATAAGCGGGTAGTTTTTAAGTGTATAAAGCTGGTAAATACCTTCTATATAAGCAGTAAAAAAGTCATCGGGCCATTTTAAACGGGTTCCAAAACCAACGCTTCCTCCTGTAATTTTAATTGCCTGACGGGTAGCATCGCTCTTGGGTTTTCCATTGCTCTGAACAGAATGGAACACAGAAAAAGAAAGCGAATTTGGTTTTTTACCTCCTAACCAAGGCTCGGTAAATGAAGCATTGTATGATTGAAAGAAAAGTCCGTTACTCTGTACGCGCAAGCTCAGCTTTTGTCCGTCACCCGCTGGAAGTGGTTGCCAGGCTCCTTTTTTAAAAATGTTACGCATGGAGAAGTTATTGAACGAAACTCCCAAGGTTCCAACAATACGTCCTGCCCCCCAACCTCCTGAAAGTTCAATCTGGTCAGACGGCTTTTCTTCTACTTTGTATTCAATATCTACTGTTCCGTCAACAGGGTTGGGTTTTGGTGTAACTCCCAAGGTCTCGGAATTGAAATAGCCAAGGTTTGCCAATTCGCGTTGCGAACGGATAATATCGCTGCGACTGAACAGCATCCCGGGTTTGGTGCGGATTTCGCGCAGAATAACGTGATCATTGGTTTTGGTATTTCCAACAACCGTTACTTTGTTGATACGAGCCTGTTTGCCTTCGCGAATGCGCATTTCAATGTCAATTGAATCGTTTTCAGCAAGGATTTCAACGGGTTTTACATCAAAAAATAAATAACCGTCATCCAAATAAAGTGAACTTACATCAGTGCTCGCCTGATTCATAAGCAAGTTGGCCTCTAAGGCTGCCTGGTTATAAACATCACCTTTTTTAATACCTAAAACCTTACCCAAATAGTCAGAAGTATATTTTGTATTTCCTGTCCAGGTAATGTTGCGGAAATAATATTTAGGACCTTCTTCCACCCAAAGTTCAACATTGATTTCTTTGTCATTTACTCTGTAAACCGAATCACGAAGTATAGTTGCATCCCGGAATCCCTGCGAATTGTATTTTGCAATCAGAGTGGTTTTATCCTCGCTGTATTTTGATTCGAGGTACTTGGATGTTTTGAAAATATTGAGTTTTACATTTTCGTTCAGATGTTTTTCTAAAGCATCAATACCACCATTCATATCGCTCTTTGCAATGGCTGAAATAATATTTTTAGCTACAACATCAGAATTGCGGAAAGGAGCAAATATGTTTTTCTCCTTGGTTTCTTTCATGGTGCGCTTCAGTTTTCCGCCAGCAATTTTCTCGTTACCGTGAATGATTACCTGATTTATTTTTACTTTCTTTTTGCGGTTAACCGCAATTGTTAAAACAACATTGTTAGGCAAGGTGGCATCGGGTGCCTCTGCTATATTTACCTGAGTATTAAGAAATCCTTTATCGATATAATAATCTGCGACAATATTTTTGGTGGTAAGTAATAAATCTTCGGTAACTACTTTTCCTTTGATGAGTTTTATTTTTTCACGGATATCATCCTCTTCTGATTTTTTGGTTCCTGTAAAACGAAAAGCTGAAAGGCGCGGGCGCTCCTGCAAAACAAATTCAAGGAAAATTTTATCACCAACTATTTTCTGAGCATTAATGCTGATATCAGAAAAAAGCCCTTGCTTCCAGAGGTTTTCAATGGCTTTGGCAACCTGATCTCCGGGCACCATAATACGGTCGCCAACCGTTAAACCCGAAAGTAATTTAAGAACGCTTTTATCTAAATATTTTGTTCCGGTAACTTCAATGTCGCCAATCTCATATTCTTTGGGATTGGCATAATCAATTGCAACCTGTGCTTGCAGGTTTGAAGCAACGAGCAACAAGCAAGAAGCAAGAAATAAATACCGCACAATCCTTTTCATTTTTTCTGTCTTCTATTTTTTACTTACCTGCTCACTTGTTTTTCCAAATCTGCGTTCACGTTGCTGGTAATCAACAATGGCTTCGTAAAAATCTTCCTTACGGAATTCGGGCCACAGTTTATCTGTAAAATACAACTCGGAATATGCAATCTGCCACAACAAAAAATTACTTATTCTGAATTCACCACTTGTGCGGATAAGCAACTCCGGATCTGGCATTTTTGCGGTGCAAAGATGTGATTTAATCGTTTCCTCGTTAATATCTTCCTCCTTCAGTTTGCCCGATTTAACATTTTTTACCAAATCCTTTACAGCCTGTGTTATTTCCCATTTAGAGCTGTAACTCAGAGCCAGAACCAATGTCATTCGCGTGTTCTTTTCGGTATTTTTTATTGCTTCGTTCAATTCTTTAAAGCAAGCCTTTGGCAAACTTTTCAAATCACCAATAGCCTGTAAACGAATATTGTTCTTGTTTAGTGTTGCCGTTTCTTTATTTATGGTTTTCACCAAAAGTGTCATTAACGCATCTACTTCGTATTTCGGACGGTTCCAGTTCTCGGTAGAGAAAGCATAAAGTGTAAGGTATTCTATTCCCAGTTCTGCTGCTGCCTCGGTAGTTTCACGAACAGAGACAACCCCGCTGTTATGACCAAACGTGCGAAGTTTGCCTTGCTTTTTTGCCCAACGCCCGTTGCCATCCATAATTATGGCAATGTGTTTGGGCAATTTGGTCTTATCAATCTTCTCTTTGAAGGTCATCTTTAAAAAAAGACCGTCCTCGTTTTTGCGGGGACGGTTTTTTATTTTTTGCTATTTAACTTAAAACTATTGGTATGCTGCGCACTTAGGCTGTTTTGTTTTTATGCTGTAAGAAAGTGTTACCACCGCAAATGAATACCAATCTTTATTGGTTGAGTTACCTCGCTGACGACCTACGTTGCTTTCTGTGCTGTTAACTGAACGGTCAGATAACACTGCTGCTATATCGGTGTATTCAGAACGTAATACAATCGGTTCTGCGTAGGTGGTACTCACATCATCCAGATAGTCGGTAAAAGTTGGTCTCATTCCCCACTCCAAACCCAAGCCAACTCCGTTGGCAATGTTGAACTTAAAGCCTAGTCCGAACGGAATGGAGAAACTTGTAAGCGAATATTTTTTTCGGTCGGGATAACCTGTTGTTCCCTGTCCCTCGGTTCCAAGTGGCATAAGAGCATACCAACCACCGTTTGCTACGGTATAATTTATTCCATTAATGGTATAAGTTCCGGCATCTACATAGGCCTTAGGATTAAACTTAAAAACCCCGAAACCGCCAAAAATATAAGGAGTGAAGCGTGTTTTTGTGTCGCCCGCTACAAAAGGGAGAAAATTAATTTCTATCTGGGCAGAAAACTCTGCAACAACTGATCTGAAACTAAGATTGCGTTGTATTTGCTCTACATTTCCCGAAAGCGAATCGGAGCCCTGAACTGTTCCATAGAGGAAGCATATTTTGGTTGAAAAATGGCTGTTAAAATTGTGACGATAAAACGCACCAAAAGCAAATTTGGGCTGGTAGAATAATTTTTTGCGATTTATTTCTCCGTTGTAAAACGAAACTCCCGCCATTCCTCCAAACTCAGATTTTTGAGCAATTGCAGGCAGAGCCAATATCAACGCTAAAAATGATGCTAAAAGAAAGTTTTTCATGGTTGGATTTTGCGGCAAAAACAGAGCCAAACCATTAGAATTTCGGTAATCCTTTTCTGGTGGTTTTCAACTTGTAGTTGTAGGTAATCAGGAAAAACATGTAGTGATCCAAATCACGTGGGTCGCCACGCTGCTGACCGGCACAGGTTTGACAGCCTCCAAAAGGGCCTGGTGCACCGCCTGTGCCTCCGTTTCCGGTAATTGCAGGATCTGATAAACTTGCCGAAGCATCTCCAAAATTTTGAGCCAATTCATTTTTATCGTAATACGTTGTACTTACATCATCAATGTAATCCGTAAACACCTTACGAATTCCATATTCAAGGCCAATACTCGAGGTTTTATTCAGACTGTATTTAAGTCCGATTCCCAGAGGAATTGCAAATTGAAAACGTGAATAATCCGGTCTTGTAGAAACCAATGTTTGCCCTTCAGTATTAAGCGGTGCAAGTGCTGTCCATGTTCCGTTGTATTGAGCTTTAGGATTGAAATAATACCCTGCAACACCAAAAAATCCATACACATAAATATCGCTTCCTTTTTTACCGCGACCACGCACACGTCTTACTTTGTAGCGGCTTCCGATGGTCTCTTTCATCCACGAAAATTCGTATTGTGCTGACAATTCAACTATAGGGGACTTGAACATCAGATTTCTATTATTCCTGTAAGGTTCCTGGGTGTATTTATCATCACCGCGCAATCTTCCGTAAGTAAAACCAACTTTTACCGCAGTTGATTGAGAAAGCTTGTAACGCATGCCTATATTAAGCGCGTAACGGGTAGTAGCCATCTCCAAATCCTTGTAATAATTAGTTCCAATCTGATTGGCTCCTCCCAACTCACCAAGGAAGTTGGTTGTTCCTACTGCTGCCACAATTTCATAACGCATACGTTTCCAACGTTGGGCTTCCGAAACTAATGGTAATAGGATGATAAGCAGAAAGATGTATCTTTTTATCATGGTGGTTTTCAGGCGGTTTTAAATTTTAATAAGGCAAATATAAACATATTATGAACAAACAAGCAAGTTTTTAACACTACAAAAACGGATTATTTGCTTTTTCGAAGCCAATTGTGGTTTCGGGGCCATGGCCGGGGTAAACAGTAAAGTCGTCTCCGAGCGGAAATAATTTCTGTTTAATGCTACTGATAAGGGTGTCGAAATTTCCTCCTGGAAGGTCTGTTCTTCCGATGCTTCCCTGAAATAATACATCTCCTCCTATTACAAATTTCTGCTCTTTGTTATAAAAGCACAAACTGCCAGGTGAATGTCCGGGTGTAAATAGAATTTCAAGCGAAATGTTCCCAAATTTTATTACATCTTTTTCATCAATAAATTTTCCGGGAACAGGCGGTTTTTCCAGACGAATACCGAAAATAACAGCTGCCCTTTCTGCATTCTCAAAAACCGACATTTCCATTTTGTTGGTTTCTGAAATCAAATTGTATCGCTCTGCAATGTATTTACAACCGAGAATATGATCGATATGACAATGTGTAAGAATTAACCGGACAGGTTTTAATCCTTCATTTTCTATAAACGTTGAAAGTTCTGCCTGCTCCAGCGGAGTGTAACATCCTGGATCGATGATGATGCACTCCTTTGTTTCGTCATGCAAAACGTAGGTGTTTTCCTGAAAAGGATTAAAAGCAAAAGATGAAATTTGAATCATGGGCTGCAAATTTAGGTTTTGCTGGCGATATGTTTGAATTCTTTTGTCTTTATATCTTTGGCTGCAAATGCGAAAACAATCAACAACAATTTTAACGCTTCCTGATTTCAGCAAAACTTCAACTATTGATCAGGTTGGAGTGGAGGAACGCGTTGCGCGGTTTCAAACGCGCAGCATAAAAAAAGAAAGCAAAGTGCAGGGATTAAAACTTGCGCTGAACATGATTGACCTCACCACACTGGAAGGAAAAGATACCGAAGGAAAAGTAAAACAACTGTGCTACAAAGCTGCACACCTGCACGATGTTATGCAGGGATTACCGACTGTTGCAGCTGTTTGTGTTTATCCGACTTTTGTAAAACTTGCCAAAAAACAATTGGAAGGAACAGGAATAAAAGTTGCATCTGTTGCAACCGCATTCCCAAGCGGACAATCAACACGAAAAGTAAAAATAAGTGACACGCATTTTGCGGTTGATAATGGAGCAGATGAAGTGGATATGGTGATTTCGCGGGGTGAATTTCTGGAAGGAAATTACGCGTATGTGTTTGACGAAATAGCTGCGGTGAAAGAAGCCTGCGGCAATGCGCGATTGAAAGTAATTTTAGAAACAGGAGAACTCTCTACGCTCGATAATGTCCGCAGAGCAAGTAAAATAGCGATTTATGCGGGAGCAGATTTTATAAAAACTTCCACCGGAAAAATTTCTCCGGCTGCCACACAACCCGTTACATTGGTTATGCTGGAAACTATCCGCGATTACTATTACAAAACCGGAAAAATGGTGGGAATGAAACCCGCAGGCGGAATTTCAACCGCAAAAATTGCATTGCAATATTTAGTGATGTTAAGAGAAACATTAGGAGACAAATGGCTTACCAATGAATGGTATCGCTTTGGAGCGAGCAGTCTGGCAAATGATATTTTGATGCAATTGCAAAAAGAACAAGACGGGGTTTATCAAAGCGGAGATTATTTTTCAAAAGACTAAACGATGGCAACAACAGCAGAAAAGAAAAAACAAAATTCGCTTGGATTGGGCGATTCAAAATGGGCTTACGCACCTTCACCCGAAAGTACTTCACACATTAATCTGAAAAAGCAATACGAACTTTTTATTGATGGCAAGTTTGTAAAACCTTCGTCAGGTAAATACTTTGACACCATTAATCCGGCAAATGAAGAAAAGCTTTCTTCTATTGCTGTGGCAGATGAAAAAGATGTGGACAAAGCAGTGAAAGTTGCCCGCAAAGCCTACAATAATGTGTGGAGCAAAATGCCCGCAAAAGAGCGCGGGAAATACATTTACCGCATTGCCCGCTTACTACAAGAGCGCGCACGTGAGTTCAGTGTTATAGAAACGCTTGACGGAGGAAAACCCATTCGCGAATCACGTGATATTGATATTCCGCTCGCAGCAAATCATTTCTTTTATTATGCTGGCTGGGCTGATAAACTGGAGTATGCTTTTCCGAATCGCAAGCCGCAATCATTGGGTGTTGCAGGACAAATTATTCCATGGAATTTTCCTTTGCTGATGGCGGCATGGAAAATTGCTCCTGCCCTTGCAACTGGAAATACGGTGGTTTTAAAACCTGCTGAAACAACTTCTCTTACCGCACTTAAACTTGCTGAACTAATTGCCGACAGCGGTTTGCCCGATGGTGTAGTAAACATTGTTACAGGCGCAGGACATACGGGAGCGGCCATTGTGAATCATCCCGATGTAGATAAAATTGCATTCACTGGTTCTACCGATGTGGGCAAACTCATTCAGAAAGCAATTGCAGGAACTAAGAAAAAAGCAACGCTGGAATTAGGCGGCAAAGCCGCCAATATTATTTTTGAAGATGCTCCGCTTGACCAGGCAGTAGAAGGAATCGTTAACGGAATATTTTTTAATCAGGGACATGTATGTTGTGCCGGTTCGCGGTTGTTTGTGCAGGAAGGCGTTGCTGATGTGGTTATCCGCAAACTGAAAGACAGATTGGAGACATTGATTGTTGGCGACCCGCTGGATAAGAACACCGACATAGGTGCTATCAATTCAAAAGCACAATTGGCGACCATCAACAAATACATTGAGATTGGCAAAAAAGAAGGCGCGGATTTTTACCAAAGCAAATGCAGCATTCCGAGCAAAGGTTATTTCTGCAGACCTACTTTATTTTTGAATGCATCGCAAAGTCACCGTGTGGTGCAGGAAGAAATTTTTGGTCCTGTATTAACCATTCAGACTTTCAGAACGGTGGAAGAAGTGATTGAGAAAGCCAACAACATTCCTTATGGTTTGTCGGCAGGGGTTTGGACGGATAAAGGCTCCAAGATTTTTAACTTAACCAATAAACTTCGTGCCGGGGTTGTGTGGGCAAATACCTACAATAAGTTTGACCCTGCTTCACCTTTTGGTGGCTATAAAGAAAGCGGCTTTGGTCGCGAGGGCGGGCTGCATGGGTTGATGGGGTATCTGAAGTTTTAATTTTCGTCTATGAAATTTAACCTAATCTTTCTTCTTGTTTTGATTTTGTTTTCAAAACAAGCTGTTGCTGATATGGGTTCCTGTTTATGTTTTAACGCGACAATAACAACAACTTCTGGAGAAAGCCATACAGGCTATTTTAAAATAGCATCATACAACTTCTACTATGAAAAAGAGCAACATTTTATTAGTGTAAAAGTTGGCGATGAGCATCAAAATTTAGACATCAATCTGTTGAAAGATTCGACAACTTTTGTTTTGACTAATCCCGAGTATGACTTTACCGAATTTATTCTCAAAGAGAATTACTTCAGAGATAGTATTATTCTTTATTCAGATATGGCGTTAACTCCCTTACAATATTATGATACCGTGCTTTACGAATCGCCAACATTATTCGGAAATAGAATTGGTGTTTTGCCTGAAGAAGTTAAGCATATAAAAATTAATTTTATGAATAGTTGCGGTATAGGAGAAGGTGTTTATACAGCCATTGAAAAAAAAGATGTTGCGTGGATAAATAGAGTTAATTACAAATTTTCTGAGCTTCTAGGCTCTGTTGAAATTTGTGACTATCTTTTTGTTTCTTTTTCTGACGAAACCAAACAGTCCAAATTAGCTAAAGAAGAGTTGAGAGCTTTATTACAAACAACTCATGAAGAAGATAAACGCACAGGTTATGACACGGTCGAAAAAAACGAATTGCTTTTGAAAGAAAAAATTCAGGAACTAAAAAAACATAAAGTAATCATAGCCCGTTTTTGTTCTTGTTGAGATTGCTTCGGGTGAAAAACCCTCGCAATGACGAAACTCCTCTCCTATTTTCTATCTTTGCGCCCCGAAAATGAAAAACATACGCAATTTCTGCATCATAGCCCATATTGACCACGGTAAAAGCACCTTGGCTGACCGCTTATTAGAATTTACCAATACCATTAATAAGCGCGATATGCAGGCGCAGGTTTTGGACGACATGGACCTGGAGCGCGAGCGCGGCATCACCATTAAGAGCCACGCGATACAGATGCAATACACTTACCGCGGAGCAAAGCCTGAGTTTAAAGGCACCTACACACTGAATCTGATTGACACTCCCGGGCACGTTGATTTTTCATACGAAGTTTCACGTTCGCTGGCTGCCTGCGAGGGCGCGTTGTTATTAGTGGATGCCTCACAAGGCATACAGGCGCAAACCATCAGCAATATGTATCTGGCTTTGAATAATGATTTAGAGATTATTCCTGTTTTAAATAAAATTGACTTACCAAGCGCCAACCCGGAGGAAGTGAAATTTCAGGTAGTGGATTTACTGGGCTGCAAACGCGAAGAAATTATGGTGGCATCGGGGAAAACCGGTGACGGTGTTTTTGAAATTCTTGACGCTGTTATTGAACGCATCCCGCATCCGAAGGGCGACCCGCAAGCTCCTTTACAGGCTTTGATTTTTGATTCGGTGTTCAATTCTTTCCGCGGAATTATTGCTTACATCCGTGTGTTTAACGGCACGCTGAAAAAAGGCGACCTTGTAAAATTTGCCGCTACCGACCACCAGTATAATGCTGATGAAACAGGTGTTTTAAAACTTAACCCGGAACCAAAAAATACACTGGGGCCGGGCGAAGTAGGCTATATTATCTCCGGCATAAAAAAGGCGAGCGAAGTAAAAGTGGGCGACACGGTTACCCATGTTGACCGCCCTTGCGAAAAAACTATTCAGGGTTTTGAAGATGTGAAACCCATGGTATTTGCGGGTATTTATCCCGTTGATACCGATGACTACGAAGAGCTGCGCGACAGCATGGAAAAACTGCAACTCAATGATGCTTCGCTTACTTGGGAGCCGGAGAGTTCGGCCGCGCTGGGCTTCGGTTTCCGCTGCGGCTTTTTGGGTATGCTGCACATGGAAATTATTCAGGAGCGGTTGGAGCGCGAGTTTAATATGACGGTGATTACCACCGTTCCCAACGTATCGTACCACTCGTTTGATACCAAGCTGAAAAAAACCGTACTGCGCAACCCTTCTGAGTTTCCTGACCCAAGTAAACTAGATCACGTTGAGGAGCCTTACATTCTTGCTACCATTATTACCAAGAGCGAATACATTGGCGCTATCATGGGCCTGTGTATGGAAAAGCGAGGTATTCTTAAGAACCAAACGTATTTAACTACCGACCGTGTTGAGTTGATTTTTGAACTTCCTCTGGCGGAAATAGTTTTTGATTTTTACGATAAACTGAAAAGCATTTCGCGTGGCTATGCCTCATTTGACTACAACCCGCTGGACTACCGCGAATCGGATTTGGTGAAACTGGATATTCTGTTGAATGGCGAGCAGGTGGATGCGCTTTCGGCTTTAATTCACCGCAGCAAAGCACACGAATTCGGACGCAAAATATGCGAGAAACTGAAAGAGCTTATCCCGAAACAACAATTCCAGATTGCGATACAGGCTGCTATAGGCGCTAAAATAGTTTCGCGCGAAACCATTTCGGCTTTGCGTAAAGACGTAACTGCCAAATGTTATGGTGGTGATATTTCGCGTAAACGCAAACTGCTGGAAAAGCAGAAGGAAGGTAAAAAACGGATGCGTCAGGTAGGCTCGGTTGAGATACCGCAGAGTGCGTTTATGGCTGTGTTGAAGCTGGATTAGGTTTTTACCACTAAGGACACTAAGGGCACAAAGTACCATTGAGGGGAATCGCTGCGCTTCTAATCAACTAAATCGGATTGAACATTTGTTCTTTTGCCACAGGCGGAGGGGTTTTGTGTTTTCAGGATTTTTTATACATTTGTTTTACAAACTCCTTAACCCTCAGTATCATGAACCACTTAAAATCCTTAATTGCCGCGATGATGTTGGTTGTTATAGTATTGTTTACCGGGTGCGATGATTGTAAAGACGGCTGCTGCAAAGAGGTGCATTTTATAGTAGATGCACAAACAAACGCTTCGGATGTAAGCTTTACACAATTTACCGGAAACCTTTCTTCCACCGGCATGAGCAACCATATTTATTACATGTATATCGGACAAAAAGTTCAGTTTTTTGTGGGCATGGAAAACACCAACATCTGCACCAAACAGCATTTGAATTTTGATTTCGGGGCTTATGCCAGTAATGTTACGCAAGACCGCAGCATGAAAATTTTTGGGGAAATTTATTGGGGAAATTATGATGATAATCTAATTCTTTACAACAACATACCCAGCCAAAACCAATTGTATGCCGGGCAGCTTTCGGATATTGGTATGAAACAGGCTTTTCCTGAAGGGCCTGCCACACTACAGATTTTTATGACCGTTGAGTTTGAATCACTAGGCAGTTTTGACCTTGACAAAGCGTTTTTTCAGGAGCATATTACCTTTATCAATGCCTCGTATTATTATTATGAGTATCTGTAATTACTAATTATAAACCCCTAAAACCAAAACCTATGAAAAAACTATACTCCTTACCAGCAGGACTGATGCTCGTTGTTATACTTTTTATTGCCGGATGCGGAAAAGCCGATGAAAAATGCGAGGGCGAAGAAAAAGTCACCGGTTTTAATTCAATGAATCCCACAGAATTTGACAGGCTGCTTGCTGCGCCTGATATACTGGAGTTTGCAACTTACCGCACTGCTTATTCTGAAAACATAAACAGCTCAGGAATGAGCGCTTTTGCTTTGCAAACAACTGTTACTGGTGCTTGTTCTTATGAGCCCGTTTTTGTAACCAGTATGCTTGAACTGGTTATTGCCGATGCCGATGTTAAGGACACCCTCAGTGTTCAGAGCACCGGAAATTACTTTGTACAATCGGTGTTGCCCAATGGAACACTTTATATGGCTAATGAATATTTTGATACCAAGGGTAGTACGGGCAGTGTGGATCTTATACTGAAACATGTGGTTTGGATTCCATACAAAGGAAGCCGCGATGCCGACAGCCTTTATTTCTGGGGCAATGTGGTAAACTGGCGCTTGGGCTCGCAGTTTAGGTTACCTGATTAACAACTAAAAACTCCAAAACCATGAACTATTTTAACGAATACCTAAAAACAAAAAAAATTGCCATGAGTAAACATTTATACTCCTTACCGGCCGCGCTTATGCTCGTTGTTATGTTATTAATTTCGGGCTGCGGAAAAAACGACTGCACCGAGTGTTGCGAAACCGCTACCGCAGGCACTGCGCTAATGCCCATTTCAGATACAGAGATTGAACACCCGTATTTTCAGTTCAGCGGATCAATAAACTATATGTATTATTACTACTACTACCTTGGCGGAACTCCGCAGCGGATTCAATTTTTTGTAGCAGACACCAAAAATGATATTTGCACCGATGAACATTTGAACATAGAGTACCAGGTTCAAACCACCGCTGCTGCACAAAGCCGACCAATGAAAGTATTTGGCGAGGTTTACTGGTCTGCATTTTCAGATGATATTGTTTTAACCCCTGATGCTAATTCATTGTCACATGTATATACCAGCCAGCTAAACAATGTAGGATTAAAACAAGCCTTCCCCGAAGGAGCGGCTGAAGTGGATTTTTACCTTACGGTTGAATTTGAATCATTGGGTAGCCTAGATGCTGATAAGCAGTATTTTAAAGACCATATTAATTACATGCATATAGTTTGTGGTTACAAGAAATTTTAGGCTTTACTAACGCGCAAAGTTTTTAAAACCCCCTTTCGCCTGATGGCGGAAGGGGGTTTTGTTTATAATTAATTTACTTTTGATGTGTTATCCCCTTTACAATGACCCGACATCTCCTCATTACCTTTATTATTTCAGCAAGCTGCCTTACGGCTTGGGCGCAGGACCCTCATTTTACCCAATACTACAGCGCACCTGTTTACCTTAATCCGGCTTTTGCGGGGTACGAGGGCTGCTCACGCATCTCCACATCCTACCGTATGCAATGGCCGGATATTTCCGGCAACTACCAGACACTGAATTTTTCTTACGATCAGTTTGTAAAGCCAATTGCCGGCAGCATTGCCGTTAATTATCAATATGACCGGGCCGGTGAGGGCACGCTGCAAACCCACTCAGCCATGCTCACTTACTCGCCTGCCTTCAGGCTGTTTAATAAAAAGCTGGTGATAAGCCCCGCAATTGAAGCGGGATGGCGGCAGAAATACATTGACTGGAGCAAGCTCACTTTTGGCGACCAAATTGACCCGCGCTACGGGTTTATCTATAATACTAATGAAATAAATGAAAACGATTCAAAAGGCTTCTTTGATATGAATGCAGGCCTGCTTATCACGCACGGCAATTTTGTTTACGGTGCGGCTTTCCATCACCTTACACAGCCTGATGAAGGTTTTATCGGTTCATCAAAGCTTCCTTTAAAAATTACTGCCCACGCTTTATACGTTGGCCAGGTGAATGAGCATTTTAAAATCTCGCCATCCCTGTTTTACCAGCAACAGCAGGATTTTCAGAGTATGGTTCCTACGCTTTCGTTTTATGTGTATGGCGTTAAGGCCGGGGTGGGTACACGCTTTAATTTCTTTAATGCTGATGCGCTTCTATTTATGCTGGGCTACAAAGGCAAATGGTTTTCGGCAGGATACAGCTATGACTACACGGTTTCAAAACTATCCAATGCTACGGGCGGAAGCCATGAGCTTAGCTTTATTGCTCGGTTTAATTGTAAGAATAAAGCGGAGAAGAGGAAGGGGGTTGAGCTGGTGAACTTTTAATGATAGCAAATAGAATATATGAAATAGAAAAATAGGGCAACCTGCCTTCAATTTGCTATTTGCTATCATCTATTTTCTATTTAACCCCCCTATTACCTCCCAATACTTATCCCGCTCCTCTCCTACCCTTTTCAGTTCTTTGCGCATTTCTTCCAGTTCAATTAATAAGGCCCGCTCACGGTGGGTGGTTTGCAGGGCGGGTGGCAAAAGGGCGGTGTAATGTTCTACCAGGTTTACGTTCAGCAGCTCACTTAGCTCCAGCAACAGCAGAATTTCGGCATTCGGGTCTTTTAGTTTTTGGCTCAGGTAGTTGGGTGCCATGCCCATAGCTGTGCTTAGTTTTTTAAGTGAACGTTTGCGCATTTTTGCAAAACCTTTAACGGTTTCAAGCAGATTGGGCAATGTTTTCTTGTCTTCCATGTTCAATTTATTTTTAGAAATAAGATATCAGGGTAGAGAAATAAGACCGTAGGGTAGAGAATTAAGACCACAGGGTAGAGAAATAAGATACCTGGGTAGAGAAATGAGATACTTGGGTAGCATTTCAAGACCTTTGGGTAGAGAATTAAGACCGTTTTGTAGAGAAATCATATCGTTGGGTAGAGAAATAAGATTTTCTCAAAAAAAATCCCTCCGCCTCAGGCGGAAGGATTTTTTTCAGTTTGTATTAAATTATCCGATGGTAATGGTGTAGGATGCGCTTTGGGCCATATCGTTGTTGCTGATGCGTATTTCGTTGCCATTGGCACCCATAGCACCCAGGGTGGTATTTTGGGTGCTCATGGGCGGCACGTTTACAATCATTCCGCTGCTTATGCCGCTCATTTGCAACTGAAAGCCTAAGGTAACCATGCTGTTGTTTTGCAGGGCTACGGGTGTAGCAGCATTGTAAACCACAGGGCCTTTTACCTCGTTGCTCATAGGGGGCACAGTGCCGCTGAAAACAATTTCTGCACCACCACCACCGCCTCCGCCACCGGCATCAATAATGGCGCGTGATAATTGATAATCGCTCCACAGGGTGGGGTTTTCAAAGCGGTAGCTGTCTACATAGCCGTCCACATCCAGTAATAGATTATCTGCTTTCTTCATCAGCTCATCTACTTTTTCGCCTGCTACCTGTTTGTCAATAATGGCATCGGTGGTTTCGGGCACCATGTCTAAATATTCTGTGCGCTCGGTTTCTAACAGGGCCACATCAGCCGGGGTAAGCCGGTAATCTACTAATGAAGGCAAAAGAGGAGTGGCTAATTTATGGAGATGACGGGCTTTTATGTTTAACGTGCCATCGCGCATTTTTTTAAAATCGCTGAGGCTTTGTCTGGTCTTCAGCATCAGTTTACGGTCTTTGATGTCTTTGGCATAGCTTTGCAAGGCACCGGCTACTTTAAAAGCAATTTTTTCAAGATCATCACGCTCTTCGCCTTTGTCATCGGCTACTCCGGTAATGTTTTCGCTGGCCTGGCCATCGGCTTCTTCTATGTCAAGTATAAGCTGGTCGAAGATAGGTTTGGCTGCCACAATTTTGGGATGGTCGGCATAGCTGGCAGCATTGTCGTCAAGGTGGTCCTGAACCACCAGGTACATGGAGTACTTGTTTTCCTGAACGTCATTCATAAGATGAGGGGGTTTTGAGGGTTTGTAGCTGGGTTGTTTATTGGGGTTTAGATGATATTAGTTTTTCAAGCAATTGAAGCGCTTTTTTCAGGTCTTTTTTTAGTTCAGTAACTGTTTGCACCAATGTTTCAATAGACTCGGAAGTAGCCATTTTATAGGCTTCCACCGGCTCACTTACATACAATATTTCTTCTTTCCTATTATATTTCAGATGCATTATTTGGGGAAAATCTTCCGAAAAATCGTAGGCAATAATTTCGCCTACCATCAACAGTTTTTCCCAACCTAAATTTTCAGTACTGCACCAGTTTGTAAGGGTATTTTCCCAGATGTCGAGCGATTTACAAATCACTGTTTTAGCAATCCCCGATTGCTCAATACGCAGTCTTAAAATTTCGCCCCTGTGTTTCATGGAGGACAAAATTATTTTTGCCCGCACTCAACTGTATGCGTGAAAATTGAGGGTTTTTTGAGGGGGGGGTGATGACTTAGTGAACCTTAGTGCACTTAGTGCCTTAGTGGTAAAAAACACGATATTTGCCCACCACCATGATCAGCTTCTTTACCCAGGACATAAAATTTACGCTGAAGAACAAAACAAAAGTTCGCCAATGGCTAACCACCGTTGCCAAAAAAGAATCCCGCAGTACTGCGGGACAAATAGCAGAACTCAACTACATCTTTTGCAGCGATAACTACCTGCTCGCGCTGAACAAAAAACACCTGAACCATAACACACTTACGGATATTATTACGTTTGATAATTCGGCACCACGTTCCCCCTCCTTATTTCAAGGAGGGGGCCAGGGGGTGGTCGGAGACATTTTCATCAGCATAGACCGCATAAAAGAAAACGCAGCAACATACAATGTTACGTTTGAAAAAGAACTGCACCGCGTAATGGTACATGGCCTGCTTCACCTCCTGGGCTA
Source organism: Bacteroidia bacterium (assembly GCA_050186075.1). GTDB lineage: Bacteria > Bacteroidota > Bacteroidia > SXHM01 > SXHM01 > SXHM01. Next base: position 133,092 of record JBFWYU010000001.1, on the reverse strand, counting down.
CAAAGACAAAAAACCCGCTGACAAAGCCCAAATGACGGGCAAAGAAGATTTTTATTTGAAGCGGTTTTAAAAAAATACTTACCTTTGGCGTTAGTAACGCCCGCCAAGAGTATGATTTTATCATTCGGAAATAAAGACACAAACAAGATCTGGAATGGTGAACGCATAAAAGGTTTGGCAGGCGATTTACAGGAAATTGCACGAAGAAAATTAAGGATGTTGAACAACGCACAAAACCTTACCGACCTGCAAATTCCGCCATCAAACCGACTTGAAAAACTAAAAGGAAACCTGAAAGATTTTTATTCCATACGCATTAATTCACAATGGCGTATCATTTTCAAATGGGATGGGGGAAACGCTTCAGAAGTAGAAATAATAGATTACCACTGATATGAAAAAACTAAAAAACATACACCCCGGTGAAATTTTGCAGGAAGAGTTTCTTACTCCTCTTGCTATCTCTGCCTATAAGCTTTCAAAAGATATTGGTATTCCGCAAACACGCATTTCAGAAATACTCAAAGGCAACCGCAGAATAACAGCAGATACAGCTTTAAGGCTGTCAAAATACTTTGGCACTACGGCCAAATTCTGGCTTGGTCTTCAGGATGATTATGATATTGAAGAAGAAAAAAATCGTTTGGTAAAAGACCTTGATACTATCAAACAATACGTTCAAAAAGCAGCATAAATGTTTCAATCATACGACATAATAGTAGTAGGTGCCGGCCACGCAGGCTGCGAAGCTGCTGCTGCTGCTGCCAATCTGGGCTCAAAAACATTGCTCATCACCATGAACATGGCAACCATTGCACAAATGAGTTGCAACCCCGCCATGGGCGGTATTGCCAAAGGACAAATAGTGCGCGAGATTGATGCCCTGGGTGGTTACTCAGGAATAGTAAGTGATAAGTCGGCCATTCAGTTTAAAATGCTGAATAAATCAAAAGGCCCTGCCATGTGGAGTCCACGCACGCAGAACGACAGAATGATGTTTGCCGCAGAATGGCGCAACATGCTGGAGCAAACCAAAAACCTTGATTTCTGGCAAGACATGGTAAGCGCGCTTATCATGGAAAACGGGAAATTGTGCGGAGTACGCACCTCCATGGGAATTGAATTCCGTTGCAAGGCAGTAGTGCTTACCAACGGAACCTTTCTGAATGGAGTAATACATATTGGCGAGAAAAATTTTGGTGGCGGACGATCTGCAGAAAAAGCCTCAACCGGCATAACCGAACAATTGGTTCAGCTCGGTTTTGAAAGCGGCAGAATGAAAACCGGAACCCCTCCCCGACTCGATGGTCGCTCTCTAGATTATTCCAAAATGACCGAACAACCCGGTGACGAAAACCCCTCTAAATTTTCATTTCTAGAAGGTACAAGCCCTTTTATTACACAAAATGGACAAGAACCCAAGAAACAGATTTCATGTCATTTAACGTACACAAATGATGAGGTTCATGACCTGCTGAGAACCGGCTTTGATAAATCGCCAATGTTCTCAGGTCGTATACAAGGCATAGGACCACGCTATTGCCCCTCCATTGAGGACAAAATTGACCGCTTTGCAGACAAAGAACGCCACCAGCTCTTCGTAGAACCCGAAGGATGGAATACTGTGGAGGTTTATATTAATGGATTCAGCACTTCTTTGCCTGAAGATGTTCAGTATAAGGCACTTAAGAAGGTTACAGGCTTCGAAAACGTGAAAATGTTCCGTCCGGGCTATGCAATCGAGTACGATTACTTCCCGCCACAGCAATTACATCTTACGTTGGAAACAAAGCTGGTAGAAAACCTCTATTTCGCAGGACAAATAAACGGCACAACCGGATACGAAGAAGCAGCATGTCAAGGTATGATGGCAGGCATAAATGCACACCGAAAAATAAACGAAGAAACAGCGTTTATTTTAAAACGTTCTGAAGCATATATCGGAGTATTAATTGATGACCTGGTGACCAAGGGAACCGATGAACCTTACCGCATGTTTACCTCCCGTGCCGAGTATCGAATTTTGCTCCGCCAGGATAATGCAGATATGCGCCTGACACCTCTTGCCTATGAATTAGGTTTGGTTGACAAAGAATGTTTGGATAAGGTAAATGATAAATACGAAAAAGCACAACAGGTAATTAACTACTTCAAAAAAGAAAGTGTAAGTCCTGATGTTATCAATCCTGTTCTTGAAAATATAGGTTCAAGCCCAATCGACCAGAAAGTAAAACTGTTTGGCATCATGGCTCGTCCCGGAATTAATTTCCCGGATTTGTATAAAGGTATTCCTGATTTGAAGCAATATATGGATACCACCTTTAACAACAATCAGGAGATTTCAGAGCAGGCAGAAATACTTATGAAGTATGAAGGCTATATTGAAAAAGAACAGGAGATGGCCAACAAGCTAAACCGCCTTGAGGATACAATCCTCCATGATGATTTTAACTTTGGAGTGCTTAAATCTTTGTCCATTGAAGCCCGTCAAAAGCTAACCAAAATTAAACCAAGAACACTTGGTCAGGCATCACGAATAAGTGGAGTATCTCCTTCTGACATATCCGTTCTGATGATACACCTTGGCAGATAATTTCTATATGTTTCACGTGAAACATACATTAAGTTCTACTCAATATACTACTTCAAATAGGCAATTTAGTTTGTCCAAATTTGTCACTTCTGATATGCCACACTGAGCGTAGTTGAAGTGCAAAACAAAAAAACAAAAACCTTGTTCCACGTGAAACATTAACACACTCTATGGAAAATTTAACCCAATGTCCGGTCTGCAAAGAGACAAAGTTCACCCCATTTTTAGACTGTAAAGACTACACTGTTTCACGTGAAACATTTACAATTGTTCAGTGCAATTCGTGCGAATTTAAGTTCACCAACCCCAGACCTGAGTCAAAAGATTTAGGTAAATATTATGAAAGCGATGACTACGTTTCTCACTCCAAAAGCAACAAAGGATTCATAAATTCGCTATACCATATTGCAAAACATTACAGCCTTTTAAAAAAGATACAACTCATAAATACGCTAAGCAAAAAGGGTAAACTTTTAGACTACGGATGTGGTACCGGTGATTTTTTAAATACCTGCAAAGTATCAGGGTGGGAGGTATCCGGAATTGAACCAAACGACCTCGCCAGAAACACCGCAAAAGAATTACTAAAATCAGAAATCAATTCTGAATTATCTGAAACCAGTTTTGAGAAAAACAGTTTTAACATTATAACCCTTTGGCATGTTTTGGAACACATTTCTGAATTAGACAAAACCGTAGAAACACTTTTATCGTTTCTAAAACCCGGAGGGGTTTTATTGATTGCCGTCCCCAACTGCAATAGTTACGATGCTCAGATTTACGAAAAATACTGGGCAGCATACGATGTTCCAAGGCATTTGCACCATTTTGTGCCCAAAACCACCGAAAAATACTTCAAAAACAAGGGTTTAGCCCTTGAAAAAACACTTCCAATGCCACTTGACTCGTTCTATGTCAGTATGTTAAGTGAAAAATACATGGCTCAGGAAACAGGAAAATCTGCCGGATTGGGCATGATAAGAGCTGCATGGAGAGGCTTTATTTCTAACATCAAAGCCATTTCAAAGCAAGGTACATCCTCAAGTCAGGTCTATATCTTCAAAAAAGGCGCTTTTTAAGCGTTTTTAACGCATTTTTCTGTTCTGCGGTATTCCCACCCTCTTTTTCAGCAAAAACTCGTCTGTTGCGCTTAAAAACACCTGTTTCTGAAACCCTTATTCTGCAAGGCTTTCAGAGGCTCATATCTTGGATTTTACGTTAAAATATGTTAAGATTTATCCAAATCGGGCAAATTTTAAAAAACACAGGTTGAAAAAGGTCTAACTTCGCCACCCGAAAATTTTAAGCATTATAAAATCAAAAATCTCCAAATGTTAAAAAACTTTATTCTTAAATCTGTTTTAGTTTCTGTGCTTCTCATTCGTTCCGTTTTCAGTTTTGCTGACGAAGGAATGTGGCTTCCCATTTATGCCGATGTCATCAGCGGAAACATGCAAAAGTTGGGATGCAAACTAAAACCGGAAGATATTTACAATATCAATCACTCCAGTCTTAAAGATGCCATCGTTCAGGTAGGGGATTTTTGCTCAGGAGAGATTGTTTCAGACAAAGGTTTATTATTTACAAACCATCACTGCGGATACGATGCAATAGCAGGATTAAGCACTCCGGAAAAAAATCATTTACAGGATGGTTTTTGGGCAACAACACTAAACGATGAATTACCTGCTCCCGGCTTAACTGTTTCTATATTGGTTCACATGCAGGATGTAACAAAACGTGTAAACGAAGCCGAAGATCAGGAACTGGAAAAAGCTGTGATTGCCGGAGAAGCTGAAGAAGACGGCAAATTTACAGCAGGAGTTTTCTCCATGTTTGAAGGAGCCGAACACTATCTGATGGTTTACCGTGTTTTTCGTGATGTTCGTTTAGTTGGCACACCGCCTGAAGTAGTGGGAAAATTTGGTGGCGATACCGACAACTGGATGTGGCCGCGCCATACCTGCGACTTTTCTGTCTTCCGCATCTATGCAGGAAAAGACAATGAACCTGCTGATTATTCACCTGAAAATGTACCTTACAAACCTGCGCATTTTTTACCCGTTTCTTTGAAAGGGATGAAAGAAGGTGATTTCACCATGACGTTCGGGTATCCCGGCCAAACTGATCGTTTTCTTCCATCACCTGCTATTGAACAACACATCAACAGCAATTATCCGGCTTATGTAAAAATTCTGGAAGCCCGACTTGCTGTAATGAAATCTGAAATGGATGCTGATCCGAAAGCAAACCTTGCCATGGCAGCAGATTATGCATCATTAGCAAACTCCTGGAAATACTTTAAAGGCGTTGTTGAGGGTGCTGGTTCAACCAGCTTTATAAACACCAAACAAGAGCAGGAAAAAGCATTTACAGCATGGGTTGAACAAGACGAAACACGCAAAAAAGAATACGGTAATATTTTAACAGAATTTGATGCTCTTTACGAAACAACAACTGAAGTAAAAAAATTAGAAAACTACATAAACGTAGCAGCCTTTGCTCCGGCCTTTGCGGGTTACGCATTTCAATTTTACAGCCTGAGAGAATTACTTTCCAAAAAAGAAGACACCTCTCCATTGGTTGAGCAAGTGAAAGCTGCAACAGGAGAACATTTTAAAGAATACCTGCCTGTAACCGATAAAAAAATGCTGGCAATGGCATTGAAAATGATGCATGATGATTTGCCTGCAACACAACAACTCAATGTGTTCAGTTCTAAAACATTTTTAAAACTCAAAGACAAGCCCGGCAAAAACGTATACGACCAATATGCAGACCTTATAGCTGCAAAGTCAATCTTTTTCAGCGAGAAAAAAGCCAGCGCATTTTTAAGCAAACCATCATTAAAAAAATTAGATGCTGACGAAGGAATGAAATATATTCTGAGCGTTGTGGAGCTATATCAGATGAGCAACATGGAGCTTTACCTTTTTGAGATGCAAAACGAGTCCCTGCAAAAAAATTATATCAAAGCGCAACGCCAAATGCATCCTGAAAAATTCTTTTATCCCGATGCAAATTCATCTATGCGTTTAAGCTACGGACAAGTGAAGCCCTATACAACACGTGATAAAGAATTCAAAACATTTTACACCCACCATTACCAAATTCTGGAAAAAGAAAAGCCCGGAGACCCTGAGTTTGATGTGCCAAAAAAATTGCACGATTTATTAGTAGCAAAAGACTTCGGGCAATATGCAAAAAACGACACACTGAACATCTGTCTGATAAGCGGAAATGATATAACAGGCGGCAACAGCGGAAGCCCTTTGATTGACGGTGAAGGAAACCTTGTAGGAATTGCTTTTGACGGCAACTGGGAATCGATGATTTCTGATTTGTATTACGACCCTACTTATGCCCGCACCATCAGCGTTGATATACGCTACGTGCTGTTTATGATTGATAAATTCGGTGGCTGTAAACGCCTGATTGACGAACTTGTAATAAAAAGCTAAACGTTACTGAGTAACGGTAACCGGAGAAGTAACAACTGTGTTACTTTGGTTTCCTGCGCGATCTTTTACGTAAATGCTGTAAGTAAACGTCTGAGAGCTTGACCCGTCAATGATTGCTGTATTTGCAAGCGTTACATTCAGATTTCCTTCAATGATTATGTTAGAATTGTCAGGAGCAAGTTGAGGGATTCTAAATTTATAAATCACATTATTGCGGCTGTCAGCAAGGAAAAAGTTTTCTGCACCTGAAGTGTTTTCACCTAAATCACCATCGCCATCGCGGTATTTGATGGTAAACACTAATGAGTCTGTGTATTCCTGAACATTTTGAGGCGTTACACTGATGAACTCAATCTCGGGAATAGGACCTGTTTCGTCTGCCTTTTTGCATGCAACAAGTACAACAGAAACTAAAAATACAAGAACTAAACTTCTTATCATAAATGCAGAAATACTTTAAGGTGTTACATAAAACGAGTAAAACGTTTTATACTGAATAATTGATTCGTTGCGCGGGAAATGTGTAGGTTGCTGATGGTCGCCATCGTTCACAAAATAGCGGAAAAACACAGTAGTATCAGTAAGAAAGTCAGCAGAATTAATCAATGAAATATAATAATCATCACCATCATTGCTGATATAGGTAGCAGTATATTCGCGATAACCCGGAGCACTTGGAGAGAAGTCATCGGGGTCATAGCTCATCTTGAATTTATTGTATTGCAAGTCCGGACCTGCTGTGCTGTCGTCAGAAACCTGAATGGCCAAATAAAACGAGGTGTTATCGCTAATTATAAACGGATTGTAATACACGCCATCAATTCTGTTGTTTGAATAAATTGAATCGTAGGTGGTATTAATTGCAAGGTAAAAACCAATCAATGGTTCCTGATTAGGATAGGCAGGAAGTGCTCCGAAAATATCTCTTGCCCCGTTATCAATCCACGCAGCAATATTGCTGATGTGAGTGCTTTCCAGCGGGACACCGATGTTGTCCTGCGGCATACGGTCGTCCTGATTTACAAAACAGCAATTGGTTAAACGTTCATACAAAACTGATTCGTCTTTATTAAACGGGATTACACGAAAACGGAATGTACTGTCAGCGTTGTTCTTGATAATCGGGTGATAAACCAAGGTAGAATAAGCGCTTTGCAGGGTGCGAAAATCGGGCTCAAAATGACCGTCATGACAGCCGGGAACCGCACAGCGTGTTGCAAAAATATTACGGTGTAAGGCCACAAACGATGTTGGATCAACCGTGTCTACAGGCGCGGGTGTAGTCGGATAATCAATATCATCGTACGGATTATGGGGCTCCGGTGTGTCTTTATAACACCCTGTTACAGCAATGGCAATCATAAACAAGGAGAAAATTGCCGGTAATACGTTTTTTATCAATTTCATGTTGGCTGTATTGTTCATTGATTATACAAATGCCTGATCAAGCGGTGTTCCGGAGAGCATTCCACCGGGAATATCATTATAGAAACCAAGAATTTTTGCAATGGTTGGAACGGTGTCAATACTTTCGCCTGTAACGGTTGAAATAACCTGATTCTGCACCACCTTGTCAGGCGGACCAACAACAAGGCAGAATATCTGGCGCGAAACCTCATCGCCCGTATGGTCAAGCGCGTATTTTCCGTAAGCATCAACTATGGTGTTGGGGTTTTCGTTTCTTCCATGCTCGGGAACAGCAATAAGAATGGTATCATTTGCCATTCCGGGAGTTGCTTGTATGGTTTGCCACAAGTGCGCGAGCGAATAATCTGCCTTACGGATGTTGTTACAGTATTCGGTGAAATTAGCGTGGCAAACATCTATATCCTGCATGTTTACTACAGTAAGCTCGGGTTTAAATTGTTTGATAATCTGCTCGGCAAAAAACACATTAAACATATCACCGCTCATAAATCCTGCGCCCCAGGGATTGTCGTACTGTCCGGCTACAGCTTCGTCAAACGATTGTTTGATAAATGCTTCTAACAGCGCGGCTTCTTCTTCGGTGTTGGTAACACCTGCATCGCCCGAAGTAAAGTTGCGCGAAAAATTATCGTCCATAAAACTGCGCAGACTTTCAACTTTATCTAATTCTGTTGTGTTAAAATCTTTAGGTGCACCCAATGAATTATAGCCGGGAATTGAGATAATAGAAGCCGGCTGAATAAAATTTGCTCCGTATTCGGCACCATAACCGGGATACTGACTGAAGTTTAGAGCAGGGTAGGGGCCCAGTGCATTTGCCACCCACCAGGCATTAAGTGCAGTTACAGAGGGAGAGTTGTGTTTGCGGTAATACTCAAAAAGCGTTGGCGTAAAAGGGCGTTGTTTTAAATTGATATCTGCCAGATTATACTGTCCTGTAAGCGCTGTTGAGTGGCCGCTGAAGTGGCCGGTAGGACCCTGACCGAAACGAAATTCTATGAACAATGTACCCTGTTGCTGCAATCGTTGTCCTGTTGGTGTGGGTAGCGGATCCATGCCTGCTGCAATCTGCGGATTAATACTTTCATTTCCGGTAAGGGTAAACGGCATCAGGTTTCCTTCGGCTTTCTGCATAGACTCAAAGTTGCGCACACCGCCTGCAAAGAGGCATAGCACAACGTGATTGGCAATACGATTTCCCGAAGCAGCAAACAATCTTCCCGATGGAAGTATGTAGGGTGCAGCAAAAGCACCTGCTGTTGCCAGTGCTGCTTTTTTAATAAATCCTCTGCGTTGCATCATGTTAGTAATATCTGTATTCGTTAGAGGTCATCATGGCAAAATAAATGTGCTCGGGCGTAATGGTGTTGTCGCCCGCAACTTCGTTTTCAATGTGCCAGAGCTCAAACTCGTTGGGCAGGCGATTGAAAAATTTAACGTAGCTGTCTTTAATAAACTGTTCCACATCGGCATTCATTTCTGATTGTGTAGGAATATCAATGCCGCTGTCGTTAAGGAAGTTTTTAATGATCAGCTGCTCAATTAAACGTTGGTCGCCAAAACCGGCATAGGCGGTTTGTAATTCTACCAGTTGGTTTTGTGAAATATTGGTTCCGAATAAATCGCTGTAAGCAATGGAAATAAAGGTGAAGGTTGACTTTACATTGGGTTTATTGGCATCAGGTTTCTGGATATCAACATCTGTAACACCGTAAATAAAATCGGTTTCTTTTTTACAGGATGTGATAAGGAAAACCGCTGACAGCAAGAGGAGCAGCGATTTTGTTTTCATTATTTTTATCATGTTCTTTATTTTGTTTCTGGCAAAGGTGCAGAGGCGCAAAGTTTAGTTTATGCCTACGTATTCATCAGTTGTTAATACTTTTTTCAGCAGGCCTTTGTAGTCGCCTGTGTTTTTGTAATAGGTGGTGTAGTAGGCCGATTCTTCTGTGGTTGGCGAACGGAACAGATAGCCCTCAACAACTATTTTTACCTGACCCCCATAGTAGTCTTCAGAGGCAAAAAAGATGTCCATAAAATCCTGTTTGCTGGTGCCTATTTCAAAGAATAAAACTCCGCTGAAGCCGTCCACAATTTTGGTGGCTTCTGCCAGTTCTGCATCGCTTGGATAGCGCGAAAGAAAATGTTCAAACGTAGCGGTGATAAAATTTTCGGTGCCCATATTCAACTCGTCATAAAACGAGTTGTTGATGAGTGTTCGGTGCATTTGTGCTACGGTAATATTGCCTGCGGCAAGCTCATAGTAAACATCCTGCAACTCTTCGAGACGGCCAATTTCTTCGTTTAAAAGATCATAATATGGTTCGTATTCGGGCTGGGTAAGCAGCAACTGGAAAATAAGTATGTTCTGTGTTATAACTGCCGTGTCAAAGTTTACAAGCAGGTAGGTATAATATTGTTTATACAGGTTTTCGAAATACTCGGGCTTGTCTAAAACCGATTGAATAAATGATTCGCGGCTGGTTTGTGAAAGGGCTGCGCTTTCAAGCAGGGTAACGCCTTCGGCTTTTTCAGTGTCGCTGGGTTTGCGGCCCAACACGCTGATGTAGGCTTTGTTTACATAGGTGTCGATAACAATACTTGACAAAGTGCTGTCTGGTGGGGGATCATTGTTAGGAATTAACACTTCTTCGTGTTTGGTGCAGGAAGAAAGTATTGCCAGCATTAAAACAAGCGGCAACCAAAGGATTTTATTGAGCATGTTTAATTATTTGATTGCGTAAAAATAAAAAAGATTCACCACTAAGGGCACAAGAACACAAGCTTTTTTCTAATCATTCCTTTGTGTTCTTGTGCCCTTAGTGGTGAAAAATCTATTTACTCATCTCTGCAAAGTTTTTGAAAAAATGCGGAATGGTTTCAATACCTTTCAGGTAGTTGAAAACTCCGTAGTGTTCGTTAGGTGAGTGGATAGCATCTGAATCCAGACCAAAACCAAACAACACTGTTTTCAGGCCCAGATCTTTTTCAAACAGGGCAACAATAGGAATGCTGCCACCCGAGCGTTGCGGAATAGGTGTTTTTCCAAAAGTGGTTTCCATGGCTTTTGATGCGGCTTTGTAGGCTATAGAATCGGTTGGGGTAACGGCTGCATCGCCACCGTGGTGTGCGGTAACTTTTACCTTCACCGACTTAGGTGCAATGGCAATAAAATGCTTGGTAAATTTCTCTGTTATTTCGGCAGGGGTTTGGTTCGGCACCAAACGCATAGAGATTTTTGCTGATGCTTTGGACGCAATAACTGTTTTAGCTCCCTCGCCCTGATAGCCGCCCCAGATGCCATTTACATCCAAAGTTGGGCGGATGGAAACGCGCTCGTTGGTGCTGTAACCCGTCTCACCGTGTATGTCGGAAAGGTCAAGATGTTTTTTGTATTCGTCAAGGTTGAAGGGGGCTTTCGCCATTTCGGCACGCTCTTCGGTGCTTAGTACTTCAACGTTATCGTAAAATCCGGGAATGGTTATTTTATTGTCTTTATCGTGCAAAGAGGCAATCATTTCGCACAAAATATTGATAGGATTTGCAACCGCACCGCCATAAATTCCGCTGTGCAAATCGCGGTTAGGACCGGTAACTTCCACTTCCATGTAACTCAACCCGCGCAGGCCAACGGTGATAGAAGGAATATCATTGGCAATCATTCCCGTGTCGGAAATCAGCACCACATCGGCCTTCAGACGCTCTTTGTTGGCTTTTACAAATGTTCCCAAATTATCACTGCCCACTTCTTCCTCGCCCTCGATCATGAACTTAATGTTACAAGGCAGGGTGTTGGTTTTCATCATCAACTCAAAGGCTTTCACGTGCATATACATCTGACCTTTATCATCGCAGGCGCCACGGGCATAAATTTTTTCGTCTTTAATAACGGGTTCAAACGGGGGTGAAGTCCACAAATCCAAGGGATCGGGAGGCTGCACATCGTAGTGGCCGTAAACCAACACAGTAGGGGAGGAGGGGTCAATTATTTTTTCGCCATACACCACCGGGTAGCCTTTGGTCTGGCATATTTCTACGTTATCGGCACCGGCTTCAACAAGGCGTTTTTTTACCTCATCGGCAGTTTTGAATACGCTGTCTTTATAAGCAGGATCGGCACTGATGGAGGGGATTCTTAACAGGTCTATCAGTTCGTTGATAAAACGTTGTTTGTTTTCGGTGATGTAGTTTTGGATGGTCATGTTTTATTGGTTGTTGAAGGGGCGAAAGTAGGAATTTGATTAATCTGTTTCTATTACTGGGTCGTCTGCGATAACAGGGGGTACAAATTCTACTTCTTCCATTTTTGGTGGTGGGGTTGCGGTTCGTATGTGCTTTTCTGCAATCCTGATTGCATATTTGCGCATTTCTGTTTTCTCTGTGGTGGGTTGAGTAGTAATAGAGAATAAGTAGTCAAATAAACTCAATGTACCACTACTCAAATGACGTGCATCTCTTATTGGTTTATAGGCACCAACACTATCTTGAGCATCAATAAATCCAAAAGCTGGGCCGCAATACATGGGATTGTTTCCTACATTAACTGTATCAAATATCAGGCTGTTTGTCTCTATTAATTTTTCAAAATCTATTTTGCTTAATAACAAATTTATGCTGTCAATTTGTAAACTAGTTAATCCTGTTTTTGAATACTCTGAATTTCTGGTCATCTTGAATAAGCTGTCCCCCTTAAAGAGAAAAACAGTTGCTCTAACAGAATCGGCACTCCATTTCCCCTCACTAAAATAATAGGTTGAAAAAACTTTAATTTTAGGAGATAATTGCACACCCTTGTTTGGTCTGTTTGAACAAGAACAAAAAGAAATCAAAAAGATAAAGAGTAGAATTCTCATAATTTTTACTCCAAATGTATTAAAAAACCCATTTCCCATCCCAACATAGCCAAATGCTTCACAATAGGAAGCCACATAGATTCCAAAACTATGTTAAAAACTATGTTTTCTATGTGACTTTGTAGTAAAAAACAGCACTTTTCAGTAAAAAACAGTTCTTTTATTTAAAAAGAATATAATTATATTAAAAGTAACAATAGTTTCATTTATAGTAATAATAGTTTTGATTTAAGTAATTATATTTATTTAAATAGTAATATTAATTACAATAAAAGTAATAATAATAATCATATAATTAGTCTTACTTTTAAAAAAACTATTCACAATTAAATTATAATTATTGTCTATTTAATAGAAACTATTTACATTTGCATTGAGATTATTATTACCAAAATCAAAACTATTATTACTAAAAAATGGCAAAAGAGATAGAAAAATATCGCGACTATACCATGGAAGATGCCGAATTTCTTTCAAAAGCACGCACGAAACACGCCCATTTTCTTAATTACCTTGCCGATTTCACTGCTTTTGATGCTAACCTTAATGCCGCTTACGCTGCCGATTGGGCCCTGCAAATAGAAAGTTGCGAAACTCATCAGAATGACGAAACCACCCTTGACCAGCAACAACAATATACCGAAGATCTGGAGAAGGCTAAAAAACAGGGCTTTATAGCAGCAAACGACCTGGAATACTATGTAAAAAAGGCATTCAGAGACGAGCCCCGTACACAAAAAGAATTTGGCTTTAACCTTATTAAACAAGCCCGCGCACGCACCCTTAACCAGATTATGTGGATGGAAGTGATGCGCAAAATAGCGCAGGATTATACCGCAGAACTTACTGCCGTTGACATGCCAGCCTCGGTTATCAGCAACCTTGAAACCGCTGCCCACAATATAGTTCAGGCCGAAATTGAGCAGGAATATTACAAACGCATCCGCCTGCGCCTTACCACCCAGCGCATGAAAAAATTCAATGCCCTGTATGCCACCTGCAAGTTGGTTAATTCGGCAGCACAGATAGTGTTCTTTGATAAGAAAGAAGAAGCCGGGTTGTTCGAGATTTAAATTTCCGCTCTGTTATTAGGTTGCAGCGCGGATTTTATTACTTTCGCAGACTGTTTTTTACAACCCATGGCAACCGTAATTACCAAAAGCTACAAAAAGGATATTTTTTGCATTGAAGGGCATTGGGAAAAAGACATGCGCAAAACCGACAGCATTCAGCCTGCACTGAAATTGCTGAACCTGAACATGGGCGTAAAATTTTATTACCAGCGCAGCGCAACGCTGGAAGAAATTGCACACGTTAGTTTAGAGTACAGCAAAAAAAAATACAGCAAATACATTATTTACTACTACGCTTTTCACGGTCTGCCCAACAGCATACAGGTAGGAAATAAACACATCAACTTAGAAGAGCTTGCCGAACGTTTGGAAGGAAAACTGGAAGGAAAAATAATTCACTTCGGATGCTGCCAAACCTTGGGAATAAACAAACGCAGGCTCACCAATTTTTTAAATAAAACAGGAGCGCTTGCTATTTCGGGCTACACCAAAGACATCGATTTTTTGCGCAGTACCACGCTGGATATTCTCTATTTCCACACCTGCCAGTTCTGGCAAGACATCCGCAAAATAGAAAGCGAAATGAATAAACTCTATCGCCAGATGTCGAAAGATCTGGGGTTTAGAATTGTTTACCGCACGCAGTAGACCTTACCGGTTTTTGCCACAGATTCACAGATTAATTAATCTGAAAAAATCTGTGAATCTGTGGCAACTATTCTCCGTAATATTCCGTCAATATTTTTTCCAATTCACCACCCTCCACATCACTGGCAATAATTTTTCCCGTGTGGTCAATCAGGTAATTTGCCGGAATAGCATGCACGCTGAAAGCCTTTAGCTGTGCCGATTCCCAACCCTTTGCATCGGTGATGTGATTTTTCCACATCATATTTTGCTGCACAATTCTGCGCTTCCAAAGTCCGGTATCCTGGTCCAGCGAAATGCTCACCATTTCAAAATCATAACCTCCGAATTTTTTGCCGCTGTAAGTTTTATTCAGCTGCACTAATTCCGGATTATGTTTCAAACAATCAGCACACCATGCTGCCCAAAAATTTACGAGCAAAACTTTTTCTTCCTTAGTAAACGTTGAAAGCAAAATGGTATCGCCCGCTGGCGAAAATCCTTTGTAATCAGGAAGCATGGTACCTTCTTCCAGCAAACCATCAACGCTGTTGCATGAGGCAAAAATCAACACCAGAAAAAAAATAAAATACCTGCTCACAATAATTTTTAAATAATCACGTTACTACAAAAAACATCTTTGTGTTCTTAGTGCCCTTAGTGGTAAAAAAGCCTGCGAAGATATACAATAGATAAAATCCTAAATTTGCCGCTCATGCACTACAACAAACTCCTTCCAACATTGTTTCTTGCGCTCATCAACTCACTTGTGTTTGCACAAGGCGTTGGCATCGGACAATGGCGCGATCACTTACCCTACACCAACGCAAAAACCCTTACCGAAGCAGGCGACCGTATTTACTGCGCGTCAGAAGAAGGGTTGTTTTACTACAGCAAATCAGAAACCACTGTTGACAAGCTCAGCAAAATAAACGGCATGAGTGACATTGGCTATAGCACCATCAATTACGACAGCCTTACCAATACTCTGGTAGTTGCCTACACCAACGCCAACATCGATTTAATACAGGACACACGCATCATCAACATTCCCGACATCAAGCGAAAAATTATTCCCGGAAATAAAATCATCAACAAAATATTTTTCAAAGACACCTATGCCTACCTCGCCTGCGGTTTCGGAATTGTAGTAGTTGATTTAATTAAGAAAGAAATAAAAGACACCTACTACATAGGTCCCGATGGCAGCAGTATCAACGTTACCGATGTTACCTGCGATGGAAACGAGTTTTATGCCTCATCCGATGCGGGAATTTTTCATGCCCCGGTAAACGCACCCAACCTTGCCAACTACAATTTCTGGACAAAATATAACAACCTGCCTCCCACCAACTCAAACACCGGAATAATTTATAACACTGTTGAGTATCATGCAGGAAATGTTTTCGCCAGCATGAGTGTGCCATCCGTAAAAGACACGCTCTATGTTTTTGACGGCAACACCTGGAATTATTTCGACACCATTACCTTCAACGAAGTGCGTAGCATCACCTCGCGCCACAACAAACTGGCAGCATGCGGCTACGGATTTATGATGATTTACAACGAAAACGATTCTCTAATTCAAAATATCTACCAATACTTTGGAATGGCCAACCAAAGCCCAAATCCTATGGAAGGTTTTTCAGCCCTCAATGGCGATTACTGGATTGCCGACAACGGACAAGGCTTGGTAAAAAACTCAAACGTGTTTGATTATAGCAACGTACACCCCAATGGTCCGCGCTTTGCCACCGCCTTCGATATGTCGGTTGAAAACAGCAATCTCTGGGTGGCTTCGGGTGGCGTTAGTGTAAACTGGAGTCCGCAATTTAAGTCAGATGGTGTTGCTTCTTATATCAACAACACCTGGAATACGGTTTACCCAACCGCAGTAACCGGAGTTGCACTTACCGACATTATTCGTGTTGCAGTTGATCCTGTAAACCCTGAAAAAGTTTATGCCGGAGCCTGGGTTA
This sequence comes from Bacteroidia bacterium, assembly GCA_050186075.1. GTDB lineage: Bacteria > Bacteroidota > Bacteroidia > SXHM01 > SXHM01 > SXHM01. Next base: position 117,078 of record JBFWYU010000001.1, on the reverse strand, counting down.
ACGGCATGGCCGAAATCACCAACAGCTCACAATCGCAGGCATTCGACACCTCCAACTCAACACTGGATGATATTGCCGGCTACACCCGCGTAGGAGGTTTTGATTTTGATGCTGACGGAAATCTGTGGGTAGCAAATTCAAATGTTCCCTCTCCCATTTCTGTTTTAAAAACAAACGGAACCTGGAAAAATTTTTCGCCACCCAATTTCAATACACAAAACCGCGTTGGCGATCTTGTCATCGATTCTTACAACCAGAAATGGCTGATGATGCCTTATGGTGCTGGGTTACTCGTTTTCAATGATAACTACACCATTGATGTAACCACCGATGACAAGTATAAAACCATGACCACATCAACCGGCAGTGGTGCGCTTCCCAGCATTTACGTTTACAGCATTGCCGAAGATTTGGATGGTGAAATATGGGTAGGCACCGACAAAGGAATTGCAGTTTTTTATTCACCCGGTGAAATTTTTGCAGGCAACGGAAACTTTGACTCACAACAGATTTTAATTGAACAGGACGGCTATGCACAATACCTTTTTGAAACAGAAATTGTAAGCGCCATAGCTGTAGATGGTGGCAACCGCAAGTGGATTGGAACACAAAATGCAGGCGTGTTTCTGATGTCGCCCGATGGCACCGAAGAGTTGCTTCACTTCACCGAAGACAACAGCCCGCTGTTTTCTAACAACATATTGAGCATTGCTATTGACGATGTAACAGGCGAAGTATTTATCGGCACACAAAAAGGAATTATTTCTTACAAAGGAACAGCCACCGAAGGCGGTGAGATTTTTAACGATGTGTATGCCTATCCAAATCCCGTACACAGCGGTTACGATGGGCCTATTGCTATAAAAGGTCTGGTAAAAGATGCTGATGTAAAAATTACCGATGTAAGCGGAAACCTTGTTTACGCTACCACCGCAAATGGCGGACAGGCGGTATGGAACGGCAAAAAGTTTGACGGTGAAAAAGTAGCAACAGGTGTTTACCTGGTGTTTGCCTCCAACGAAGATGGCTCGCAAACACACATAACCAAAATACTGGTTGTTAACTGATGCTGCACACAATGCGTGGCATCGTGTTGCGCACCATCCGCTATAATGACAAAGCGGTAATTGCCAACATTTATACCGAGCTGTTTGGCTTGCAGGGCTACCTTATCCACACAGGGAAGAATAAAAAAAGCGCGCTGTTGCAACCGCTTACTTGTTTGGAAATAACTGTTGAACACAAAACAAACAAAAGCCTGCAGCGCATAAAAGAAGCAACCTGCTCGCCACAGTTCAGCGATATTCCTTACAACACCGCAAAAAGCTCGCTCGCTATTTTTATTGCTGAGGTTTTTTACCGCTCGGTAAAAGAAGAAGAGAGTAATCCTGCGTTGTTTAATTTTCTGCTTTCAGCTATTTTATTGTTAGACGAAGAACAAAACAGTTGCTCCAATTTTCATCTCGCTTTTTTGGTCCAGCTATCAAGTTACCTCGGCTTTTTTCCCGGAAACGAATATTCAGAAACCGAAAGCCTTTTTGATCTGGAAGAAGGCATTTTTTTCAGCGGAAAGCCTGCGCATGCTAATTTTATTGCCGGTGAAACAGCACACTGTTTTGCACAACTGATGAACAGTTCTCTGAATGAACACGCAACTATTCCTATCCAAAAATCACATAGAAAAGAACTGCTTTCTGCGTTGATGAACTACTACCGAATGCACCTGCAGGGCATGAGCGAAGTGCGCTCGCACAAAGTGCTGGAAGAGGTAATGGGTTAAATCCCGCATTATTTTCTATTTTTGTTTCCCTTTTGAAAAAAATTGCATGGAACAACTGATAGCTAATTTCCCTAAACAACTTGAAGAAGCCATTGAAATAGGCAGAACAACTAAACTAAATTTCAACGGCAAAGTTTTCAGCAATGTTGTTATTTCCGGTCTGGGCGGTTCAGGTATTGGCGGAACTATTGTTTCAGAAATTGTAAGCGAAGAAGCCACCACGCCAATCATTATAAACAAAGATTATTTTCTTCCTGCTTTTGTTAACGAAAACACACTGGTGATTATTTCTTCGTATTCAGGGAACACAGAAGAAACGGTGAACGCCATGCAACAGGCATTGGATAAAAATGCAACCGTTGCCTGTATTTCATCGGGCGGAAAAGTGATTGAAATTGCCAAAGAAAAAAATCTGCACTACATTATTGTTCCGGGAGGAATGCCTCCGCGTTCTTGTCTTGGCTATTCATTAACACAACTTTTATTCGTATTAAATTACGCAGGAATTATTTCCAATCGTTTTGAAAAGGAGTTGGAAAAATCTATTGCATTACTAAACAAAGAAGAAGCAAGAATTCAAAAGCTTGCATTAAGAGTTGCCAAAAAGCTTTATAAAAAACTTCCCGTTATTTACAGCGCACCCGGTTTTGAGGGTGTTTCTATTCGTTTCCGTCAACAGGTAAATGAAAACTCAAAAATGCTTTGTTGGCACAATGTTATTCCGGAAATGAATCACAATGAGTTGGTGGGCTGGGTTGATAAAAACAAAAAACTGGGAGTTGTTATTTTCCGCAACGAAAGCGATTATTCGCGCACACAAAGTCGCATTGAAAACAACAAAGAAGTAATTGCAGGCTGCACTTCAACCATTATTGAATTGTTTTCAAAAGGGAAATCAAAGCTGGAGAATTCTATTTACCTCATTCATCTTGGCGATTGGATTTCGCTTTACATGGCGCAATTACGTGGTGTAGATGCAACCGAAGTAAATGTGATTGACAGGCTGAAAGGAGCGCTTTCAAAAATCTGATGCAAAACAAAAAAGTTTTCTTCCACGATCTTGGCTTGATTGATTACCAGGAATGCTGGGATATTCAGAAAGCTCTTTTTAACGATACTATTGCGCGCAAACTGAAGAACCGAGATCTGCCTCCGGAAGAACAGGTTCCTACCGTTAATCATTTAATTTTCTGTGAGCATCCACATGTTTATACGCTCGGCAAAAGCGGTGACGAAACCAACCTGCTTTTAAACGATGAAGAACTGGAACAAAAACACGCAGAATTTTATCATGTAAATCGCGGTGGTGATATTACTTATCACGGACCCGGGCAATTAGTGGGCTACCCTATTTTTGATTTAGACAACTTTACTTCCGACATTCACCTTTTTCTGCGTCTGATTGAAAAAGCTGCTATTAAAACATTGCACGAATATGGAATTGATAATGCTGCCCCCGGTGATGAAGGACAAACCGGTGTGTGGCTTGATTATTACAAAAAAGGCAAGGCACGAAAAATTCTTGCCATTGGTGTGCATACCAGCCGCTGGGTTACTATGCATGGCTTTGCATTGAATGTAAACACCGATTTAAGTTATTTCAACAATATAGTTCCCTGCGCCATACCTGACAAAAGCGTTACTTCTTTACAAAAAGAACTGGGAAGCAAAATGGATATGGAAGAAGCGAAAGGAAGGATGAAAAAAAACTTGGCGGAAGTTTTTCTTTTTGAATTTGTTGAAAAAATAAAAGTTTAAATTTTTTCCACTCTTTTTTGGTGCCTTCCTCCTTCAAAAGCTGTTTCTAAAAAAACATCCACTGCTTTCAATGCCTCTGCTTCTTCAATAAATCTTCCGGGCAAGGTAAGTATGTTGGCATCATTGTGTTGACGGGCAAGTTTTGCTATTTCAGCATTCCAGCTTAAAGCAGCTCTGATGCCTTTATGTTTATTGGCAGCCATGTTTATTCCATTGCCGCTGCCGCACATAATAATTCCAAAATCTACTTCTTTATTTTCTACTGCATTGGCTACAGGGTGTGCAAAATCAGGGTAATCAACACTGTCTTCAGTATAGGTTCCGAAGTCTTTTACTTCTATACCTTTTTCCAGAAGGTATTTTCTTACTGTTTCTTTCAGTTTAAATCCTGCGTGATCGCTCCCTGTTGCTATTTTCATGGTTGTTTAGTATAAATCAGTTAGTTAAATTTTATTAACAAGTTACCTGTTAAAATCCCTTTTTGATGTTGAAAACTTTGTGCTAATTTTTTTGGGTTATTACTCTAAAAATTTGCCTTATAAATCCTCATCAATTTTCAATGAATTATTTTTCAAAATAACTCAAATTATTTACACAAAGTAATTAACCGTTAAAAGTATTTTTTGGTTAACTATTTATCAATACCTATCTTTATCAACAGTATGTTCATTACTTCATAAATTTCTGATTTTAAAATAACTATATAGTTTATAACTGTTAATAGAATGTTTATTGTTTTTGAATAACTGTATTAGCAATAAAAACTCAAAATATTTACTCACAGTATTAACATGCTAATAATAACAATAAGATTCTTTATTATAAAAGTATTTATTATTAATTGAATTGTGAATTGTGTTTTTGGTGGTGTTTGTGTTTGCCTAACTTTGTAAAAAATTATTGAAATGAGGTTTCTGTTGGTTCTTGGTTCTTGGTTCTTGTCGTTTGCTTCTGCCTTTGCTCAGTCCGCAGATGGTGATGGCTATAAAAAATTCTATTATCCCGATGGAACCATCCAAAGCGAAGGAACAATTAAAAATGGAAAGCCTGACGGATATTGGAAAACTTATTACAAAAACGGAAAACTTAAATCAGAAGGTAACAGGTTGGATTATAAATTAGACAGCCTTTGGAAATTTTACAACGAAGCCGGAAAAACCACACTGGAAATAAATTACAAGGCCGAGAAAAAACATGGTGATAGAAAAACTTACGCTGTTGAAGGTTGGTTAGAGAAAAAAGAATTGTTCAGAAATGATACACTTCAAGGTAATTCAGAATATTATTTTGAAAATGGAAAAATATGGAAAACCATTCCATTTGTAAAAGGAAAAACTTTTGGGTTTGGCTATGAATATGCGGCAGATGATGGAAGAATAATAGCCATTACAGAGTTTAAAAACGGTTATCAAACCAAATTGGAGAAGATAAATGAAAAAGATAAATTCAATCAGAAACAGGGAATTTGGAAAGAGTTTTATCCCGATACATTTTCGGTTGATAAAGGAAAACGACTGTATATTGAAGGTAAATACCTGAACGACAAGAAAAATGGCTATTTTAAAGAATATGATCCCGAAGGCAACCTAATTACAACATCAAAGTATAAAGACGGCATTTTAGAACCAGAACCTGCCGAATTAGCCAAATTAGACATTAAAAGGGATTTTTATCCCGATGCAACCGAGAAATTCAGAGGTAGTTATAATAAAGGAGTTGCCGAAGGAGTGCATCGTTTTTATAATGAAAAAGGAGAGGTAGATAACTCTAAAATTTACAGACGAGGTATTTTAATTGGAGAAGGTGTTTATGATGAGCAAGGTATAAAACAGGGATTATGGAAAGAGTATTATGATAGCGGTGAGCTAAGGTCGGAAGGAAAATATGAAGCAGGAGTTAGAGTAGGGGAGTGGAAGTTTTATTATAAAAACGGAAAGTTAGAGCAGAAAGGTAAATACATAAAAGGAAAACCTGAAGGTGATTGGCGATGGTTTCATCAGAACGGAAATCCTTGGAGAGAAGAAATTTATTCAAAAGGAAAAGAAGATGGCCCGGCAGTTGAATACAATGATACCGGTCTTGTAGTTGCGAAAGGTGAGTTTATAGAAGGAGAAAAAGAAGGATTATGGAATTATCAGTATGGTGATTTCAGAGAAGAAGGAAGTTATAAAGACGGACAACAGGATGGAGAATGGAAGAGTTGGTATAAAAATGGACAACTCAGCTTTGAAGGTAAGTATGTAAACGGATTGGAAGATGGAAAACACACCTGGTATTACGAAAACGGAAAAGTAAGAGAAGAAGGAAAGTATATTCTGGGAAGCAGAGAAGGTGTTTGGAAAAAATATGATACCGAAGGATTGGAAGCAATTGAAATAACTTACGAGAATAATAAAGAAACAAAGGTTGACGGCATAAAAGTAAAACCGTCAGACGAAGAACAGGAACAATGATTAAGGGTTCAGAAACTGGTTTGTTAAATAAAATTCAAAGTAAACTCTTAATAAAAAATAATGCGGACTTACACCGCATTTATCTTTTTGTAATCTTTTTTCATTCCCCGCTTTTTTCATATTTTCTCTACGATGGAAATAATAAGCTCCTTCTTGTCAACATCATCGTAAGCATTATTGCCGGTTTATTAATTGTAGTAAGCTATTACTCAGAAAAAGTAAAGGAAAAAATTGCTGATATTGTTTATGGTTTCTTTTATGCTGTAATTGTTTACATATCCACACTTGCTTACATAACACACTACACACTCGAATTCAGTTTCGGTCTTTTAGCCGTTCTTTTGTTTTTTGAAATGCTGATAGAAACCAAACAAAAACTGATTTGGTTTACTGTTCCTGTTGTTTTATATAACATAGTCTTAATTAGCGTTTCAGATACAACACATATAGAGAAAGCATTTATAATTACTGGGCTTGTTGTATTTTCCTTATTCGTTTATTTTAACTTGTTAAGAAAGCTTCAGCTTCAAAAAGAGTTAGAAGAAAGTGAGAAAAAATTCAGAACTGTAATTGATATAAGCCCGGTAATAATATGGGGAATAGATAATAAAGGAATAATAACCATTTCAGAAGGAAGAGGATTGACTTCTTTGGGTTTAAAACCGGGACAAATTGTAGGTCAGTCGGTATTGGAAATTTATAAAGATTTACCCGAGGTAATTGGATTTATTAAAAGAGCTCTTGCCGGAGAATCGTTTACAGCAGCCTCATGGATTAACAACGCTTATTTAGAGACATGGCACAGCCCAATAATTGATGAAGATGGAGAAGTAAAAGGAGTTTTAGGAGTTACAACGGACATTACAGAAAGAAAGCTTCACGAAGAAAGCATTCAGCAGAATGAAGAAAAATTTCGCCTGCTTTTTTCAAAAGCAAACGATGCTATTTTCATCATGAACAATGAGACGTTTGTTGAATGCAATGAAAAAACCTGGCAAATGTTTGGTTGTGAGGAAAAAGACATCATTGGAAAAACACCATTTGATTTTTCTCCTGAAAAACAGCCCGATGGAAAACTAACTGTTGAAAAAGGAAAAGAAAAATTACAAGCAGTATTTGAAGGAAAATCGCAGTTTTTTTATTGGCGACACAAAACAAAAAGCGGAACAGAATTCGATGCCGAAGTAAGTTTGAATCCTTTTAAAATGGATGGCAAAACATTGGTTCAGGCCATTGTTCGCGACATCAGCGAACGCAAAGAAGCCGAACGCCTTATAAAAGAAAGCGAAGAACGTTTCCGCCTGCTTTCAGAAGCAGCAATGGAAGGAATTGTGATGAGTGAAGAAGGTGAAATAATTGACGCAAACGATCAGTTTGCCCGCATACACGGATATACCAACAAAGAAGACATAATTGGAAAAGAAATAGAAGTATTTATAGCACCCGATTTTATTGATATTGCGCAACATAACTTAGAAACAGGTTATCACCGACCGTTTATAATCAAGTCGCTCAAACGCGATGGCTCAACCATTTCGGTTGAAGTGCGGGCACAAAGTATTCCATGGTATGGTAAAACAATAAAAATTGCAACGTTTATAGACATTACCGAACGCATTACGTATGAAAATGAGTTGCGCGAAAGTCAGGAGCGCTATCGAAACCATATTGAATCATTGCCCGATGGAATCCTAATTATCGAAAATAACAAAGTGGTTTTTGCAAATGCGAGTGCCTTAAAAATTCTGGGAACAACCAGCGCAAAAATTAAACGCGCTCCGCTTGCTGATTTTATTTTACCAGAGTATAAAAACGAATACTTAAAGTTGATTACCGGTGTACGCGAAGACAAGGCAACCGATTTTATTGAAATAAAAATAAAGCGCCATCTCGACAATAAAATTGCAGATATACAGGCCAATGGTCGTTTAGTAAAATTCAAAGGAGAAGAATCTATTCAAATTGTTGTAAACGATATTTCAACACGCAAAGCCCTTGCCCGCGAGCAAATGCGTGCACAGATTGCAGAGGAAACCAATCTGCAACTGCAACGCGAAATTGTAGAGCGCAAGAAAACTCAAACCAAACTTGCCACAACTCAAAAATTCAACAAGAGCATTATTGAAAGCTCATTGGATATGATTGTGGCAACCGATATAGATAGCCGCATAAATGAGTTTAATGCTGCTGCACAAAAAACATTTGGCTATTCGCGCGAAGAGGCAATAGGAAAGCCGGTGTCCATGATTTATGCTGACGAAGAAGAATATAAACAGGTACAGGAAATACTCCACAGGGATGGTTTGTGTGCTCAGGAAATTGTAAACAAGCGTAAAGACGGCTCATTGTTTATCTCCTTTTTATCAGCATCTACATTAAAAGACGAGGATGGAAAAGTGTTTGGCGCCATGGGTGTTTCGCGTGATATTACTGCCGCCAAAAAAGCGGAAGAAGAATTGCGTTTGAGCGAAGAGCGTCATCGTGCAGTCTATGACCAGGCCTACATTGGTATTGCGCGTATCGGTAGAGTGGGAAGATTTCTTTTGGTAAACCAGCGCCTTTGCGATATGTTCGGCTATAATTCAGAAGAGCTTTATAAAAAGGCATTCTTCGAATTAACGCACCCTTCAGAGGTTGGTGAAAGTTTGAAAAAATGGGATGCGCTCTTAAGCGGTGAAATAAAAAACTTTACTTCCGAACAGATTTATCTGCACAAAAACGGTTCGCAGATTTATGCCAACTTAACCGTTTCCTTGGTGCGCGACACCAGCGGTTCGCCCAACTATTACGTTGCGGTGTTTGAAGATATAACTGTTCGCAAACAGCAGGAAAAAGAATTACAGGAATCGTTGAAAGAAAAAGAGGTGTTGCTGAAAGAAGTTCACCACCGAGTAAAAAACAACATGCAGGTTATCTCTAGTATTTTGAACCTGCAATCGTCTTATATTAAGGACGAGGCTGCAGTTGAAATGCTGAAAGAAAGTCAGGACCGTATTAAGTCAATGGCCTTTATTCATGAGAGCTTGTATCAGGGAAAAAATCTTTCGCATGTTAAATTCTCGGAGTATGTCCGCAATCTTGTCAGCAACTTGTTCCACACCTATGGAATAAATAAAAAAGGACTGAAACTGAAGTTTGATTTAGATGAGGTTTTTCTGAATCTGGACACATCCATTCCTTGCGGATTAATAATCAACGAGCTTATTTCCAATGCTCTTAAATATGCGTTTACTGACAGAGAAACAGGAACGCTTTCTGTTACCCTGAAAAAGATTGAAGGCGGAAAACTAAAACTCGAAATTGCCGATGACGGAAAAGGTTTTCCTTCAACTATTAACTGGAAAGACACTGAGTCGTTAGGCCTCCAATTAGTGGTAACATTGGCCGGACAAATCCGTGGCGACATTCAAATGGAAACAAAAAAAGGAACTACATTTACCATCGTTTTTAACGAATAACAAAAACCAATATGTCGAAAATAAATATTCTTGTAACGGAAGACGAAAGCATAGTAGCAAAAGATATACAAAACAGCCTCCGCAAACTGGGATACAATGTACCGCTTACTGTTTCTTCGGGCGAAGAAGCCATTGTAGCTGCCGAAGAACACAAACCCGATTTAGTGTTGATGGACATTATGCTGAAAGGAGAACTAAGCGGAATAGAAGCGGCAGATCAGATACGTCACCGTTTTGATATCCCGGTTATTTACCTCACAGCTTATGCTGATGAAAGCACCCTCGCAAAAGCAAAAATAACCGAGCCATACGGCTATATTATTAAGCCCTTTAAAGAAATTGATTTGCACACCACCATTGAAATGGCCTTGTACAAACACGGCAAAGAAGCGCAAATCCGCAAAGAGCGTGATTTATATTCATCCATAGTTCGCGACAACAACACCAGCGATTCCATTTTTGTAAAATCAAACTCGCGTTTGGTAAAGGTAAAACTGGAAGACATCATGTATGTTGAAGCACTAAAGGATTATGTAATCATTCACTGTGTTGGCGCAAAATATACCATTCACTCCACCATGAAAGATATTCAGGAAAACCTGCAGGACAAAGAATTTATCCGCGTACACCGCTCCTACATTGTGCGCATTGATAAAATTGCAGCTATTGATTATCCTAATCTGGTAATGGAAGACGATAAAAAACACATACCTATTGGCGGATCATATAAAGATGATCTTACCAACAGGCTGAAGTTTGTGTAAACAAAGAGATTAAATACTTTTCAAAAAGCCGTTTTGCCGCTCGCAAAGCGGCTTTTTAATTAATATTGCCCCTCTATTTGGTCCTGTAGTACAACGGATAGTATGGGGGTTTCCGAAACCCTTGATCCAGGTTCGATTCCTGGCGGGACCACAGTGAAAAGCTAATCGGTTATCGGCAGCACCCCAACCGATTACCTTCTTTTCTACTACTTTCGCAGCACTAAAAACAAAACCATGAGCACACAACTTTTAAAAGGAGGCGAATTTGTAGTAGCCCCAACCGATTACAACAACATTTTTGTTGCCGAAGAATGGAATGAAGAACAGCTCATGATTCGCGACATGGTAAAGGATTTCTGCATGAAAGAAATTCATGGAATGGGAATAGAAAAAGCTGCTTCGCTCGATGCTTCCAAAGATATGGATGTGATTGTAGGCCTGCTCGAGAAATCAGCAGAACTCGGTCTTTGCGGACTTTCCATTGATGCCGAATACGGTGGAATGGATTTGGATTTTAACACCGGGCTTTTGTTTGGCGAAGCCATTGCGTTGGGCTTCTCCTTTGCCACAACTATTGGCGCACAAACATCTATTGGTTCTTTACCCATCGTTTTTTACGGAACCAAAGAACAAAAGCAAAAATACCTTCCCGGCATTGCCACAGCAAAACTCAAAGCATCCTACTGCCTTACCGAACCTACAGCAGGCAGCGATGCAAACTCCGGCAAAACAAAAGCAACACTCTCGTCTGACGGAAAACACTATTTGCTCAACGGACAAAAAATGTGGATTACCAACGGAGGTTTTGCTGACATTTTTATTGTATTCGCAAAAATTGAAGACGATGAAAACCTTTCGGCCTTTATAGTAGAGAAAAATTTTGGCGGCATACAATTAGGAAAAGAAGAAAAGAAACTCGGTATCAAAGGATCCTCAACCGTTCAGGTATTTTTCAACGATTGCAAGGTGCCCGTTGAAAATCTGTTGTCTGAGCGCGGAGCAGGGTTTAAAATTGCCCTCAACATCTTAAATACAGGCCGTATAAAATTGAGTGCAGGCTCGGTAGGCGGCAGCAAATTTGCAATAGGTCGTGCTGTAACGTATGCCAACGAACGCTTTCAGTTCAAAAAGCCGATCAGTGATTTTGGTGCCATGAAATACAAAATTGGCGAAATGATTATGCGTGTTTTTGCTGCCGAGTCGGCTGTTTACCGCACCGGAAATTATATAGACCGCAAGCAAAAAGAATTTGAAGCTCAGGGTATAGAAAAAAGCGAAGCCAAGTTAAAAGCTGTGCGAGAATATGCTGTTGAGTGCGCCATTCTTAAAGTATATGGCTCCGAAGTGTTGGACTATACCGTTGATGAAGCTTTGCAAATTCACGGAGGTATGGGTTATGCAGTTGAAACAGGCGTAGAGATGGGCTACCGCGATGCACGTATTACCCGCATCTACGAAGGCACCAACGAAATAAACCGAATGTTGGCCATTGCAGAATTAATGAAGCGTTCGTTCCAGAGCAAAGAAATAAACCTGCTTGATGGAGGAAAAAAATTACCCGGATTCTTGTTCATGCAAACTCTTCCGCTCAAAAGCAAAGCCGGTTTTGATGAAGAACGAAGAATCGTGCAAAGCCTTAAAAACGCATTTCTCTTAATCTCCGGCTCAGCAGGTAACAAGCTGAAATTAAAACTTGTTGACGAGCAGGAAATAATCATGAACATGGCCGATATTCTGGCCGAAGCCTACATTGCCGAATCGTTGTTGCTGCGCGTTCAAAAACTTTCTGCAAAAAAAGATATGGATAAAGAACAACTGGAAGTAATGAAAAAACTTCTGCGCCTGTTCCTCTACGAATCGCTGGCAAAAGTTCGTAAAGCCGGTCAGGAGGCCATTGCAAGTTACGCAACAGGTTTTGAAAAAAGCCTGATGGATCGCCTCCTGAAATTGCTTACACTTAAATTTGATGTTAATCCCAAAGAGTTAAGAAGAGCAGTTGCCGATTATGCAATAAAGAAAAACGGTTATCCGTTTATCGGGTAAACAACACCGTACTTTATTTTATTTTAAAATAGAGAGAACTCACCATTCTCGGAATACCATCATCTCCTCGCGCCATAATATCTTCCGCTACAAAAATAGCTCCGGGCTTAAGTTTTCTTAATGCAGCAATCATTTCATTTGTAAGCCTGTTACCTATTGCTGTATAACTCATTATATCGCCTTGCCCTTTTATTGTAAGCGTATAGGATGATACGCTCAGATCACTACGGTTAATAATAAGACAACACGATGTTATTGCTTCGGCCACAGTTATATCGCCCCCCGCCTTTCCTCCCAGTGTTACAAAGGCAGCTTCAAATTTCTTAACAGCCTGCTCTCCTTGTTTCGCTACTCTGAAGGTGTCTGTCTCTTGTGCCTGTGATGAGCATGAGAACAAAACAAAAAAAAGGAACAGTTTATTCATTTTGTAAAATTGCAGTAGCTTCTATCTCCACCACCAAATCAGGGTGTATAAGCGCTTTTACTTCAACCATTGTTGCAGCAGGCTTTATTTCCCTGAAAAATTCTCCGTGCGCTTTTCCAACTTCTTCCCATTTAGAAATGTCGGTAACAAACATGCGTGTACGAACAACATCATTTAAACCAACTCCTGCTTCATTCAGTGCGCGCTCAATTTTTTGAATGATATAGACGGTTTGTTCGTAAGCATTTCCGGGTGCAATAATTTTATCGCCTTCGCTTGCAGTGGTTCCTGCTACCTCAACAATATTACCGATACGCACCGCGCGGCTGTAGCCAACAATATCTTCCCATTTTGCTCCAGAAGAAATGTTTTTTCTGTTCATTATTTTTCCTTCCTGTCTTCCTTTATTTCCCTTGCAATGGTTGAAAAATACTCAACCTCTCCCTTGTCGTTTTTGTGTGCAATAATTACTTGCGAAACAGGTATTTCTCTTTTGTCAAGCGATAGCAAAGCGGTTTCTCCCCGCCAGATGCCGTGTTTTACAGCATGTGGAATCGCTTCATCTGCAATATAGCGAACTGCCCACCCTGGCTGCAAATCTTTTACTTTCAGATTACTTGTATCTGCGTCTTCGGCTATCCCAAGCATTTTTTTCCCCGCTTTGTTAATATACTGACTCACATAATCAATACCCGAAATACCCACAAAGTCTGAAGTAGATTCTAAAATAGTGTTCAGTAATTGGCTGCGCTTGAGCAGAAAATCTAATTGCTGTGCGCGGTGCTTTAATTCAATTTCATTTTTTCGCAACTCTTCCAGTGCCTGATTTTTTTCCTGTTGTATCTCTCTTTTCTTTAATACAGCATCAACCGCATGTGGCAGTCGCTTCAGATTATTTTTCATCACATAATCGTCAATTCCCTGTTTCAGAAATTCAATGACAATATCTTCAGAAAGTTCGCCCGAAACAAGAATAAAAGGAATATCAAGTCGTTCATTTTCCAGCAGCTTGAATGCGTGCAAGGCATTAAAGCCGGGAAGGCTGTAGTCGGCAATAATTATATTTGGCTGAAAAGCCTGAATCTGCTGAATAAAATCAAGGCGCGATGAATGAATATGGGCATCAAAAGGCATTCCCGACTGCCTGAGTTCCTCCAGCATTATATCTGCATCTGCCGGAATATCTTCAAGTATAAATATCCTGCGTTTATTGTTGCTCATAGTTGCCATAAAGATAAAAAATGCCCGTGAGTTATCACGGGCTTTTTATAAATATAAAATCAGTTTCTATGCTGCTGAACCAACAGGAATACTTACCTTCAGCGTGAAGTAAGTTTTTTTGTCTCCCAGTTTCCGAAAATCATACTCAAATTTATTGGCTGATTTACGGGCTATGTCTAATAAACCAAGTCCTGCACCACCTTTGTCGCTGAATTCCATCTTGGTCATCAGTTCTTTGTATTTATCTCTTATTTCTTCGGGATTCAGTTTGTTTATCTGGTCAAGTTTTTCTTTCAGATGAGTTGTTTTGTCGTTGCTCATCATGTTTCCCGTGATGATGAAAAAACTGTTATCATTTCTCCCAATCAGCAAAATTGACGATTCGTGATCAAGACCCTTGTCTGGTTCTGCGTGGCGACTTACATTCTGTAAGCATTCTACCAAAACATTAAATACCTTTTTCTTTATTTTTTTTTCTTCATCAAAACCTACCATTTTTGAATCGACCATGGCAATAAGCTGGTCAGAGGTTTCTTCATTGATATTGTCTTTATACGCAAGCAACAGCTGGTTTTCAACCATCATGCGTTCAATACCATAAATCTGGTCAACAAGCTTATAATACTTGTTGTTTTCAGGGTTATTCTGTGTGGGCATACAGCATAACGATTATGTTAATTCGGGACTAAAACTATCAATAAAATCTATACTTTAACTACATTCGTCTAAATAATGTTTCAACACCTATTTGTGTGCAGCCTCAAAATCCGGGGATTGCATAGAAGAAAACAGCAAAATAATGCAGTATGCTTCCTGCCAATACAAACAGGTGCCAAATACTGTGGCTGAAAGGCAAAGTCTTCCATTTGTAGAAGATAAGTCCCGACATATAAAAGAATCCGCCAAGTGAAATTAAAATCAATCCGCCAGTTTGTATGTGCTCAACAGCCGGACCATAAAAAAAGATAAACAGCCAGGCCATAAACACATACAACGAAGTTGAAAATGTTTCAAATCGTCCCGTAAAGAATAGTTTGAAAATAATTCCGCCCAAAGCCATAGCTCCCATTATTAAGGCAAACATCAAACCTCCGCTGTGTTTCAGGTTCACAAAAAGAAAAGGCATGTAAGAACCTGCTATCAGCACATAAATAGCAGCATGGTCAAATACACGCAATTTTAGTTTTACGTGTGGCTTATGAAAACTGTGATACAGTGTTGAAGCAGTATAAAGCACAATCAATGACCCCCCGAAAATGCTCACCGCAACCAAATGCGAGAATTCATCAAACTCAATGGAGCGATAAAGCAATGCTATAAGACCGATGATGCTTAACACCAAACCGGCAGCATGGGTAATACTGTTTACCCGTTCTTCGTTTTTTGTTTGCGGATGGTCGCTTAGTCTCATGATACTTATAATTTTTAACGTCATTGCGAGGGTTTTTCACCCGAAGCAATCTCACCATTAAGAAGAGATTGCTTCGCTATCGCTCGCAATGACGAGTTTTCCTTTCTCTGCCTGTTTTCTTATTTCATTCACTAATCCTGGATTTTTTAAAACCGCTGACGCGGTTATCAATCCGGCAAACAATGCGCCACCGATACCAACCGTAACAATATCCTGTCCGGTGAGAAAAAGATTTTTTACCGGTGTATGCGCTCTCAGAAACTTGAGTCTGAAACGGTCAGTGGTATGGTCAATTCCGTAAATCTCACCGCTTGCGTACGAAGTAAAATGTTTGGTCGATAGGGGAGAAGACAGTTCGTAAAAATCAACTTTCCCTTTCAGTTGCGGAACGGTTTTATAAAGCTGTTCCAACAAACGATTAGAGAAATTCTCTTTCAGTTTTTCATATTCATCACCGCGTTTTTTCCAGCGCGCATCTTCCCAGTCTTTAAACCATTCGTAAGGAGCAAGGGTAATAATTTCAACAGTTGACTTTCCGGGATAACGGTTTTCCCAATCCGGATCTTTTGCTGACGGAAACGAAATATATACTACCGGAAACTCTTTGCTTGGGTCAGCAATAAAATCCTTCACCGCTTTATCGTGGTCGTAATGCGGATAAATCCAGTAGTTGGCATTCCCGAGGCCATCTCGCCTCAGGCGAGACCAACTTTCTTTTATGCCTATGTAAAGGCAAACGTGCGCAACCGATGGTTTTACTAATTTCAGTTTTTCACGCATTCCGTGCTTGTTCGCAACTTCATTGTTTACCAGATGTCCGAACGTGTTTTCTATGCCCGCGTTGCTGATAATAATAGGAGCAAACAACTCGCTGCCATCTTCCATTTTAACACCAATGGCTTTGTTGTCTTTGATAATTATTTCCTGAACCCCGGCATTTACATATACTTCACCGCCTGCGTTTTTTATAATCGGATAAATAGTTTCGGCTATTCTTTGGGCTCCGCCAATCGGATAAGCGCCCCCGTTAATATAATGTTTTGCCACCATCGCATGAATGGCAAAACTGCTCGATGCAGGAGGCAAACCATAATCACCGTATTGTCCTGCCAATACTCCAATCAACTCTTTGTTTTTGGTAAGGCTTTGCAATACTTCCAATGTTGTTCGGTCGCTATGCTTTAAAAAAGGTGGCTTGAAAAAAAGTCCGGCAATACTGCCCAGAAACGGAGGCAGCGCCCGCTCGCTGAAAAAATTCGCTGCGCTGTGCGCAGTTTTATAAATCAGGTAAACGTATTCATCAATGGCATCTTCTTCGCCCGGAAAATATTCCTTCATCTTTTTCAGGAAATTCTCTTTGCCCGCCACATAATCGTATTGCTTACCGGCAATCACCATTTTGTCGTAAACGGCATCCATCTCGGCCCACTTCAGTTCGCCATCGGTAACATAGTTGAAGAGCTGGTACAAAAAAGTTTTTTCGCGGTTTACTTCACCTACATAATGCAAACCCACATCCCATTCATAGTCCCTACGTTTAAATACGTGCGTAAAACCGCCCGCTACATAATGCTTCTCCAGCACCAATACTTTTTTATTTGCTTTTTTGGCAAGTATGGCTGCTGTTCCTAACCCGCCAAGTCCTGAACCAATTACAATGGCATCGTACGTCTCGTTCGAATGTTGTTTTTTATAAGAGGGCCAGGATTTTGACATAGTTTTAGGATTAAACAATTAATACCCGTAATCCTTATACCCCTTGGTAAATTCTTCGGGAGCAATAACAGGATTTACAACCAGATTATGATACTCATAAGTAGCCATCAAACCTTTGGTATCATACAATTCCTGATAAATGGGCAGGTAGGTAAGTTTATCTATGTAAACCACAATTCGTTTAGCATACGTAATCGGCACTTTTATTACTTGTCCGGCTTTTACAGAGGTAAAACTTTTAAGCTTGTTTATTTCCATCAGGTTATATTCGCCCACCTTTTTTTTGCGTGCAATTTTTATCAGGTCTTCTCCGGGCAATACGGTGTAGTCAAGCAATTTATACTCTTTGTTATCCAGTACAATTTTGTAGCAATCGCGCCCGTCCCATTTTATAATTCCTTCGTTTTTCATAAACTCGTCAATCTTTGCTTTGTAGCGGTCGTGCGCATCTTTCAGCAGCTCGCCCGTGTAAACAAAACCAAGCTCATGAATGGTGTGGTGCTGGTCGGTTCTTAAAATATCTCCGTATGGATCAAGGTTAAGGTTAATGTAAGGAAACGCATTGGGATTTACCAATGCATTGTTATTATTGGTGCCGCTCACATATAAAACCTCAGCACCTGCATTAGGCTTTGCAATTTTCAGATAACACTTAAACGGGCTTACATTCATTTTCACCTGTTGGTCGCCCGGAGCCATTTTGCCGTCTGCCATCCGTTCGCTTTTTACCAGGCGGAATTTCAATGTTTTTATGTTTGCAATAGACGTCATCATTTTATCAAACAACTCGGTGTGCGCGGGCATCGGTTGTGCCGAAACGCTTGAAAAAGCAGCAGAAAAAGCAATAAAGAGGAAAATCAGTTTTCTCATTGTTAGAATTAAGTAGTAGAATTAGTAGCGTATTACAGCGGCCACTGCATAGTGGTCGCTCAGGTCTTTTTTGGTTTTTGTTTTATCCCAGGCCTGTTGAATAATTTCAATCGTGCGGTCAATCCATGATGCACATTTTCCGTTTTCTTTTACAAGAATATAATCCAGCAATTGCGGCTTGCGGCTGGCATCTGCTTTAAATAAATCATTCTCTCTTCCGCCCCAGGTAATAAGGTCTTTAAGCCACGTTTTTGATTTGCGCGGAATGCAGTCTTCGGCATTTAAAATCGAAAGCATATCACAGTAACCGCTTTCTTCCGGCATGGTATTCAAATCGCCAACAATAAACTGCGGCACATTTTCTTTTTCAAAAGGCTTCAGCAATTTTTCTGCAATGTCTTTAAATTGTTCTTGGCGCACTTCGGGATAATTTTCGGCTTGCAAATGGGTTCCTATCACCTGAAACAGTTTTCCGTTTTTCAGAAACTCTACCAAAATCGCGCCTTTCTTTGAAGTGCAGTCTGCTACCTTGCAGGTATTGTATTCAATAGAAGCTACCGAAGTAAAATCAAACTTACTCAAAATCCATACCCCGCTGTTTATTTTTAAAAAACCTCCATCACCGGGACCTGCAGCAAAAGGAAATTTTTCTTTCAACCCTTCCCATAAAATAGCTCTTGCCTTTTTTTCAAATGCTTCCTGAAAAACAATTACATCATACGCCTCATCTTTCAGTTGCTCTACAATGGCTTCGGCTCTTTCCAATTGTCCGTCTTTTGCAAAGATGGCAAGCGGACGCATAAATATATTCCAGCTCAGTATGCGCACTTCCTCTGTTCCTGTAGTAACAACAGAAGGGCTTTGTGCCTGCACCAAAACAGAACACAAAACAAAGCCGCAAAGACCAAGGTATTTTAGAAACAGATTTTTCATGGAGTAGTACTACTGTGCAAAAATACTAAGAAAAAAGGGCAAATAAAAAATCCCCCTTGCAGCTAACCAATGCAAGGGGGATTAACACAGTGCCGGAAAGAAAAACACTGCGTTTCTTTCGCCTTAAATCACTTTCACCTCATAGGTGATTACTACCCCGTTTGGATTATAGCAATTCACAAACGCTTTCTGTCCGCCTAACTCAGTCCAGGTAAATGAACCCGCATTTACGTTAGTCACATATATTCCTGTTCCGCTATAGCCATCTCCTGCATTGTTTGCAGAATATAACCAAAAGCCCGGTCCGTCCAAGCAGTCAGCTTTAAATACACTGCTTGCCGTTAATTCACTTTCTACAAACAAGTTCAACACTTGTCCGCTGTTCAGTGTTCCTGTTTTTAATAGTCCGCTTTCACCCGGTGTACCAACCAACTCAAGCAGGTTCGCCAATACAAATTGTTTTTTCAGTGCAGGGTTATTTTTAAAATACACCACCCCGTCATCCAGCATTACCCGTACTTTATCATAAATCAAATCATTAGCATCGCTTTTGGTTTGCGTGCCTGTTTGCGCTCCTTCTTCTGCTTGTAAAAAAGCTAAATGCGTAGCATCAAAATCATCCTTCACAGCCAGAAATTCAGCCGGAAAAGTGATAGGCATATTATCCGGTGTTCCTGTTTCTAAGTTAATAGCAAGCACAGCACTGTTATCTAATATAAACTGATAAGCATTGCTCATCATCAGTGCAATCATATCCCAGTCGCTGTCACCTCCAAGGTCATACTGGTCTTTCCCGGCAGCCTCCGTTTTAGGTTTGCGCTCAGCTTTCACATAAGCCGATACAATATACCGTTCCAGATAGTTCCAGTATTCGCGGCAGGTTGCGGCCTTAATCTTCAGTTGTATGCGCAGCGTCTCGTGCGCATCATCGCGCGCCTGTTCATCAGGCAATGCCTCGGCTGCATCTATTTCAGCCATGCGTATAGCTATAAAAGCAGCGTTATAAAATCCTTTTCTTGCTGCAAATACAGCAACATTGTTCAGGCAGTTTTGCCATGCTAAGCGGCACACTGTATAAAGCACCGCCATCGAAAAATTATAATTACTCATGATTTCTAAGATTTGTGTCAGTCTGCCCTCCCGATACAATCGGGATTTTTATAGCGACCAACTTGTTAATACTAATTCTTAATTATGTGCGTAGAAATCATTTCATCTTTTCATTCAATATTAGTCATTCAACATTCTATTGTTCGACATTCGTTATTCAACATTCAGTATTCAACATTTTCTTTTTTCTTTTTTCTATCCTCTATCCTCCATCTTCCAATCTTCACCACAAAGATACCCCCTCAAAATCCCTCCATTTGTCCATTTTGTGACATGGGCAATGTCCAGTGGACATTGAGCCAGCCTGTGCTGATGCTGTCAGGACCTTTTATTTCTTTTATTGATAAAGGGACATTGGGCCAGCTTGTGCTGATGCCTTATGAACCTCTGCGTTACACTATTCCCCTTTTCTTCAGCCACGCTTTAAGCATTACCAAACCCTTAATTTGAAGCCTCGCAAGCAAGCGCTCCTTGCGCTTCCGCAAAGCCTCATCCTTAATCTTTAATTTATCTGCAATTTCTTTTGTCGGCAACTCCTGTGCCGCCATAATAAGAATTAGCTTTTCTTCTGCAGTCAGTTCAGGTTTCTCTATTGGCTTTGCTTTGTGTTTAAGAGCCAGTTGCAGTCTCTTCTTTTCAACTTCAAAATCCTCATCCTTTACCTGAATAATTTCTTTCAAATAAAAATCCATTCCCGATAACACCAGGTCATCATTCACTTCCCGCTCTACAGAAATTAATTCCTCTATCTGCAAGCCAATCCCCGGCCGGTGCGGTAATACCTCGCAATAAAATTTATTCTCGGGGCTTTCACCCTCCAATACTATTACATACCTCATGTTAAACAGGTTTTTTTCGCGCCTGTTTATCATGAACGCGGCAGTTTTATTTTTAGTATAAAATCACTTTGTTAAATTCTGTTAAAAAACTAAAAACCGGGGTACCATAGTAGTAGCCCCGTCCTTACCTGTCTCGCTTAAGGCGCGAGGGGTGGGGATTAAGAATACCCCGAATCTCCTGAAAATAATATCATTTATGAAGGCACCATGAGGCTAAATTAACCAGAGGCCATTTGACCTCAAAAGCATAGAAAAAGAATGCTTCAACGCAAGGGGTTCACTAGGAAATATAGGTTTTTATATAACTGATATTAATTTCTACCTTCGCAGCAACAAACCACCATGCAATTTCTACATAATGATATAGGGTCTGCAAAAGACAACTTTAAAAGTCCTATTCATAATTGGTATAAGTTTACTGCGGGTTTCTCTCATCGGTTTGTAGATGAGATTATAGCATCAGAGAAGCTTACAACAAAAAGAAATTCACAAATTTTTGATCCCTTTGCGGGTTGTGGTACTACTTTGGTTTCTAGCCAGAAGGCAGGAGTTCGTGCCGTTGGCAATGAAGGACAAGAATTTATGTATAATGTTATAAGAGCAAAACTCAATTGGAAGCTTGAAAGAAATGAATTTGAGCATTACCTACAATTTTTTAAAAATGAAATGGTAGGTGGAATTGCCACTTTTGACCATGAGAATACCCCACATAAATTATTAAAAACCCTTTATACCCGCGAAACTCTTGCAAGGCTTTATCTGATAAAAAATGCAATACTTTCAATTGATGGATGGAAGTATAAATTATTTTTTAAACTAGCCTTAAGTCAAACATTACACAAAGTTTCTATCCATCCTATCGCAGTACCTTATATTTCCAGAAATAAAACACTGTCTCATACAAATGAAGCATGGGAGTTTTTTGAGCGTATAGCAAGACAAATGTTGGCTGACACTATTGAATATTATGATAAAGAAAAAACGTCAACAATACATTTACAGGATTCCAGAAAATCAAACAATAAAATTGAAAGAGGTGATTGCAACTCGTGCATTACCTCGCCCCCGTATTTGAATAACCTTGATTATGGCGAGGTTTCAAAAGTGCATACTCACTTTTTTGAAATCACCGACAATTGGAATGATATAACTAAGAATGTAAGACATAAACTTGTTACAGGTGCAACAACTCATTATAGTGAATCGGAGTTTCTAATTGAAGAATTTAAAAAATCAGAATTCTATTTAACGAATAAGGTTATAGCAGAAGAATTAATTGCCACAACGAAAATAATTAAGTCTGTAGCAAAGGAAAAGTCAGGCAAAAAAAGCTTTGACATTCTTACTTTGCTGTATTTTCAGGATATGTTTGATGTGCTAAAAGAAATTCGTAGAGTAGTGAGAAGAAGAAATAATGCTTATTTAATTTTAGGAGATTCTGCACCTTATGGAATTCTTGTACCAACTACAGAAATTCTTGGCAGAATTTCACAGAATATTGGATTCAATTCTTTCAATATTCATAAAATTAGAACTAGGGGAACAAAGTGGAAGTCTTTAAAACATAGACATAGCCTTGAACTGTCAGAAAATGTTCTGGTTCTAAAATGAATACACAGGTAGATTTAAGTAATTCTGAATACACACCCTTAACAGTAATTAGCGATAGTGAGGCTAAAAGTCTTGGTTCAATTAAGGGCAAAGGCTGGAGTTTTACCAATATATACCACCTTATTGAGTTAAGAAATGTTTTTTTAGCATTGAAAATACATTCATTTAACGGTGACATAAAAAACTTTACGAAATACTGTATTGATAAGCTCCCCTATGAAGAAAAGAAATGGAATTACAGGAAAGTAGAAGAATATATAAATGCGCTAAGGAATTTTGGCATTCTGGGAGAACGAAATCTCATTGAAAATGATTTCTTTGAAGATAATTCATTTGATAGCCCTTTAAGTCAAAAAGATATAAACTCTCTTAAAACTATTTATTATGGTTATTTTAGATTTAAGGAGATACACTCATGGTTTCTGTCAATTAATCCTTTGGATAGGAAGGATTCAATTGAAAAAGTAGATTCAAAGGATTTAATAAGCAAATCAAACAAGTTATATTCGTTTTCTTATAATTCAAGATTTACAGATGCATATATTACTGAATTAAAAGATAATACGAAGGTATTTTATTTAGATAATAATAATAAAATGAATCGTGCGCTTATGAGGCTTTGGGATGTTTATGTAAAGTGGGGAAGAACATTAGGAGTTTTAGAAAAATTTAGCTTAGATCAAGTAGGTATTAGCTTAGAAAAAAAAAAATTACTTAATTGCACGTATCATTTAAAAGATGATAAACCTAAATTTAAACTTTTTGATTATATATTTCTGAATTTTGGAAAACAGAAGGTTTTCTTACCTGACCTTGTTTTCAAGATAGCTTGCGAAGAAAGGCTAAGTATTGAAGCGATAAATAATTTCATAATAGAAGAGTATCTTCATAACAGGGAAATTTTTAATATTGAGAATACTTCAGAAATATTCATTAAGGTTAGAAAGTTAAGAGAGAAGGAAACTATGTTATATCCTTTATACCGCGATTCATATATTTCACATATAAATGTAATAAAATGAGTAAAGAAAAAAGTAACATCGATGCAATCTTAGAACTTGATAGTATTAAAAATGACGAAAAGGGTATAAATAAATATGAAAAATTAGGTTTAAAATTTAACCCTTTTCCTAGATCAGGGACAGCAAATATGAATAGCAATGATTCTTATACAGAAAGTCTAATTCCTGTAAGTAAAAACACTATTTCAAAAGTTGCAGAATATATCAGAGGAGCACTAGTTCCTAATATTCTTGAGCCTAATAACAAGCTAGCAACCGGTGTAATAATCGGAAATTATGGAATGGGGAAAACTCAGCTAATGCTTTATATTAAGAGTCTTCTTTCACAGCTTTACAAAAGTGAAAACCCTTTAATTAATAGCAAAAGACCTTATGTAATCTACATAGATAACCCAGGTGTTAGTATTTCTGAACTTATTGGTTCTATAATTAGAAATATTGGGGAAGAGAATTTTAGAAAATTTTTGTGGAAAAACATAATAGAAAGGATAGAAAAGGAAGATAAGTATAAAGAGAGGTTAAACAGATTCAAGCGTATTGGGTCTATTTCAATGTTTGAAAATGAAAGAAATAGTGACCCTTTTCATGAGACGAATAATGTCAACTATAAACTTTTTATTGATGCCTTTATTGGCAGACTAAATGTTCCAAGGGACAGAAAGGCTTTCGATAATGAAATGAAACAAATAATCACAGAAATTTTACAGTATGAATTTAAAGATGCTGTTTTAGCAGAATATTTTTATGATATTGTTTCAAGTGATTTAGGTGTAAATACTACTTGGGAGGCTTTTATTACTGGAAGTGGGAAATACTTAGAAGGAAAGGAATCTGGTATAATAAAAGTAATTTTTGAAATTGTTCGAGAACAAGGCTTTACTCACTTTTTTGTGTTAGTCGATGAATTTGAAGATATTTCTCAAGGAAGATTGACTAAAATTAAGCTAGATAATTATTTATATAATTTACGCATTTTAGTTGATGAACATAGAGAATGGTGTTTATTATTTGCGATGATACCTGATGCTCTTCGACAAATAAAAAAAATATCGGTACCTCTGGCCCAAAGAATAAGTGCAATTACTATTGAATTGGACAAACTTTCAGAAGAAGATACTATACTAATGGTTAACAATTATTTAGAACTGGCTCGATTAAAAATTAACAAAAATAATGGTAATAATATTCATCCGTTCACTCTTCAATCTATCAAACATTTAAGTTTGAAAGCAGAAATTGATCGTACTCCAAGGAGTTTATTACAAGCCTGTTTTAGTTTGATTGAAAAAGCGGCCGATAAGGGAAAAGATGTCATTGACGAAAAATTTATTGACGAAAGTATTATTTCTTAATAATTCTTATGGCTCTAAAGCCTTTCAGCGCAGTTGTAAATTCTCAATTTAGATTAGAACTAGGGTTTGATACTAATCTTTTAATGTATCTAATCGATAATGAATACCCAGATTTAAATCAAGCTATAGTTGAATTAAATAAATACGGGGATTTTGTCCGCTTAAATACTAACAGGTATGCCTTATTTGAACTTTATGAGAAAAGAAAAGAAGCTCACTTTATAAAACATGCTTTTAATTCTGGGTATCACCCTTCAAAAATTAATTCAGATAAATTCTCAGTTCAAAATAGTCAAAAACATTGGCTTTTAAATTTTATTTCAAAAAGAAAGAAATGGAATAAAAAATTTCAAAAAGCAACTTTAGAATACTTAGAAAAGTTATTGTCTAAAAGAGCTTTAACTGAAGACCTTTATTTTTTCTCTGTTCAAAAAGAGATAATGGCTGCGGTTAACGCTGATATTCCAAAGATTAAAAATGATTTTGGAATAGATATAATTGGCACTTTGCATGATAATTTGTGGCAACCAACCTTCGATCTTATTCTTAATTCAAGAATTTCCCGAGAAGACAGCTTAATCGCAATTGCATTTTTATATTCTCAAGCAAATGTTAGGGAAAAAAACGTAGTAATATTAACTAATGATGGAGACTTCAGAAGTTTTCATGAAGAATCTAAAAAACAGGGATTAATATCTACTGTATTTGCTAATTCTAACTTGAGCGAACCGGTAATAGATAGGATTGCGAATTTAAAAAATCTGAAAAACGGTGAGTTTAATCTGAGAAATAGTGGAAATCTCAATATTGAGAATTCTATTATTGAATACATCAAAAGAAATATTATAGAAAAGAATTCATCACACTTCCTCGGTTTTACAGACGAAAAAATCCTACCAAATAAAACTGATATAATAGGGATTAAATTAACAGGCACAGCAAAATATTCAACTGATAATTACTTGTTGTTTATTGGTAACAAACTAGACTTTTTATATATAGTCCCATATAATATCACAGAGTTTCGGAAAGAAGATGGAAATCAAATAGACTTTCCACTTAGAAAGGAGCATAAAAAAGCATGTTATAAACACTTGGAGTTACAAGGCGATGACCCAGATAAAGAACATGAGCAACTTATTCTTTCTTCTTTAAAACAATCTGGAAATTTAGTTTTTGTATCTCCAGATTTTATTTAATATAGGTATTTAATTTTCACCCCGCTGGCTTGGATGTGCGTCTGCGTTGCTCGGTATTTGCAATGCCGATCGGAATACAAGATAATTTGCAACTGTGTAGCACTCTTGGATACCTTATAAAACAAATTATTCCATCCAAAATTATCTTAGGCATCAACTCGGCTCGCGTTCATCGCCTGTGGGCGGGTGTCCACGCAAAGTGCGAACCACAGGTTGGTCGGCAAGCTGCGCAAGCCCGTGCGACAAGACCAAGCCTGGGGTTGGTTTGCGTGGTGCCTTTTCTTTTGTTACTTTTCTTTGGGCAAGCAAAGAAAAGTAAATACAAACCTCTCCTCTCAAAATGTTAGAATCCTAACATTGTTTCAATAACATTTTTCGTATGGGCGCCCTCCGCGCTTACCCTCCTTCAAAAAAATCCGCGCCCATCCGCTTCATCCGTGTCATCTGCGTTCCATCCCCCACTTCTTTCGTCATTCGTCATTCAACACCCGATAGCTATCGGGTCGTTATTCGATGATTGTCTTCATTTTCCTTTCTTCATTAAATATTCTTAAAAAACACCTTCCCCTAAACCTTCCCCGCCAATCCCTAAACCCTCCCCACCAATCCCTAAGTCTTTAGTGACAATTCCTAAATCCTTAGTGATAATCCCTAAATCAATAATGACAATCCCGTAATCCGGCTCATCAATCCCTAAAACCATCCTGCCCATTCCTAAAACCTCCGCACAGGTTCCTAAGTTGTCCGCACCCATTCCTAAATTCTCCCCATCTATTCCTAAATTAAAAAAACTCATTCCTAAGTTGTCCGCACCCATTCCTAAGTTGTCCAAATCCATTCCTAAATTGCCAAAAACTGCTCCTAAGTTCTCCCCACACATAAATTCTTCCGCTTTCTCGGTTTCGCTCAGTTTTTCGCACTAAGTCCAAAAAATTTGTTTTCAAAAAATATTAACTTAATATTGCCCTAACTAATTCATAATACAGGCATGAAAAAAATCTTACTCACGCTGCTCACCGCATACAGTTTTTTACCCACTGTTTCTGCCCAGCAGCCCTACGAAAACAACGGAAAACTCGATGACTTCAGCGAACTTTCCAGCGTTATCACCCTCCCGATGGAAATGCCCGATGGCGTAAAACTCATGACCGACATCTACCTGCCCGTTACCCAGGACTGTCTCATGGTACAAATTGCCACCGAACCCATTTTCGGTTTAGATCCCCTTCCTATTGAGTTTATCCGCAAAGGAACACAACTTATTCTCTACGATTCAACCTACGTAATCAGCAATGGCGATACCATCGGAACCGTAAATCCTAACCCCTACAAACTTCCTATGATATTGCAGCGTACTCCTTACAACAAGGGCGATGGAGATGATCCGGTAGGCTCGCTCGTTTCCATTCTGGGCTACGCCTTCTCTGTACAGGATATGCGCGGACGCTACGCTTCCGAAGGTGTTTACTTTCCCCTCCAAAGCGATGGCTGGGAAAAAAATACCTACCATGCCAACTGGCAGCACGTCTTGGACGAAACCGATCCTTCCGATCCTAAAAACGGTAACCGCCACGAAGATGGTTACCACACCATTCAATACATTGTAAACGATTTCAAACGCGACTACGATTACGATCTGGACGGCATAACCGACACCAACGATTTTGTGGTAAACGGCCGTATAGCCATGTTCGGTGGTTCTGCCCTTGGATACAATCAGTATCAGGCAGCAGCAGCCCGCAAAATTGATTACACACAACCCGGCTTAAAAGCCCTCTTGCCCATCGTTGCTCCCAACGAGTTTTTCAAAAGCACAGGCTTCCAGAACGGAGTGTTGCGCGACCGTCTCGTTACCGGCTGGCTCAAAGGACAAATCTTTACCGGAACCGATGACGATTTGATGGACATCGACAACGAAATGCACAACAGCATTCACACATCAAAAGACTATGCACTTCCTAAGTCAATGTATGTAAACAACATTTTACAGAACTATCAGGAAAACAAGTTTGATGCCGCAGCCCTTGCCATCGACCACTTTGTGTCTATCCGCTACGAAGATGCAGACGGAAACCTTGGCCCATGCGGATACTACCCCAACTCTGTTGGCCGTAAAGACATGGACGCCAGCCGTGGTATGATTGATGCCTTAGGAAATTGCAAAATGGACGACTACGAAAACGATGTATTCGGGCAAACCATTTTCAGCCGCTACGAAAACATGGACGTACCCGCTTATCACCTCACAGGATGGTGGGATATCTTCATTGACGGACAAATTGAAACTTGGGCATTCATGCGCAAATTCATTAAACCCGCATCAGGCAATAACAAAAAACAAAAACTCGTTATCGGCCCTTGGGCTCACCAGACAATTGGCTCTAAAACTACCGGAGACAGAACATATCCTGATAACATCAGCGACCTCTTAGGTTTTGATTTTGACGAAGTTTCTGCCGACAACACTCCCATCAGCAAAGTATTGAAATCAGAAGTAATTGCTTGGTTCCGTTACAACCTCAATTACCAGAACGAAAACTACCTGGGCGAACCTAAATGCGTTATTCCTGAAAGCGATCGCTGGCAGGATGTGGTTGCAGGCGGCTTGATCAAAGTGCGTGTTCCTTCTGAAAAATATGTAATGACCTTTAACGAACTGCTTGGTCTCTTAAACGGAACTACAGGTCTTACCAATATCAAAGCCCAATTGATGATTGGCAGCAATGTTCAGGATACTACCTTCAGTTTTGCAGGCTTTGGAACTCCTGTTATTCCCGGCTTGGATTCAGGTGCAATTCCAAATATCCCCTACCGCGATTTTGCTGACGAAACCGATGTTGCCAACGTTCGTTTTTACGTAATCGGCCCCAATGATGATAACATGCCCGAAAATGCTGGCAAAGGAAACTACTGGTTTGCATCAGACACCTTCCCTCTTCCCGAATCAGCCGTTGAAAGACATAATTTTTATCTGCATGCTGACGGAACATTGAATGAAACAGCACCAGTTACAGACGAAGGTTTTAACATTTTTGTACACGATCCCGATGATCCTATTTACGGAATCGGTGGTTCTAATATGATTGTGCGTACACCTGATGGTGAACGTACCTCACAAGGTCAGTTCAACATAAAAGACCCGCGTTATGCACCTTATACAATTGATCGTCCCGGAGTTTTGGAATATTCATCAGAACCCGTAATAGATTCATTATGTATTGTAGGTTTCCCTCACGTAAGGTTGTATGCTAAAACCAATCCCGGAGGTGCTGCCGAAGGCGATCCTACCGACACCGATTTCATGGTGCGTGTAATTGACGTATATCCTGACGGACGCGAGTATTTTGTCATTGAAGGCTGCGTAAATGCACGTGCAAGAGACTATGTGAGAAATCTCGTTGACCACCCCGAAATGGATTTGAACTGGCCTTATCCTAACGACAGAACGCCATTCACTAACATTGAATCAGGTAAAATATACGAGTATGTGTTCCCTATGCCTCCTATTGCCTACACATTTGGACACGGCCACGTTATGAAAATAGTTATCTCAAGCAGCATCTATACCCGCTTTCAGGTTAATCCAAATCTTCCTATCGAAGATGGCGATTTCTTCCGCAGAAAACCGGGCGATGGTCGCAGCTACCGTTTTCAGGGCGTGGATATGTTCCCTCGCGTAGCCGTTCAGCGTGTGGCTTTTGCACCTGAATACCCTACACACATCAACATACCTATTTACACAGAGAACTACACCAATGTTGATAAACCAACCGTTGTAAAAGATGAGTTGACTGCTTTGGTATTCCCTAATCCAACTGATGACTTGGTAAATATCTACATGTCAAAAGCAGGCGAGTATCAGGTTGATCTTATCAGCCTTTCAGGAAACATCATTGCAAGCTCTTCTTCGTTCAGCGATAAGCTGGCAGTAGATGTCAGCAACCTGAGCGCAGGTATCTACTTTGTTAAGGTTAATGATTTGAAAAACAACACGCAAATCACCAAAAAATTAAGCGTGAAATAAGTGTTGTAATAATCTAATTTTGCGCAGAGCGTTTCGGTTATCGGAACGCTCTGCTTTTTTAATAAACACCATGCCGCGAATATTACTCATAGAAACCGCTACCGAAGTTTGCTCTGTTGCCCTAAGCTACAACAATGCAAAATTCGCAGGTCTGGAAGAAGACACCACAGGCTTTGCTCATGCCGAAAAGCTGACGGTATTGATTGATGCCTTAATGAAAAAGACAAACACAGAATTCAATCAGTTGGATGCTGTTGCCGTTAGCTACGGACCGGGTTCCTATACAGGATTAAGAATAGGAATGTCGGCAGCCAAGGGCTTTTGTTACGCATTAAACATTCCTTTGATAACCATCAGTACCTTAAAAGCAATGGCCGCAGGAGCTCTTCATTTACGTGATGTAGAAAATCTCTTCCTCCAGCCCGATGTATTACTCTGCCCCATGATAGATGCCCGCAGAATGGAAGTATATGCTGCCTTCTTTGACAAAGATCTGAATGAGGTGCGCCCACCCTCTGCCGATATAATTGATGCTACTTCTTACAGCGACTGGCTGAAGAAAAATAAACTGCTCTTTTTCGGGAATGGTGCCGCTAAATGCAAACCGGTGCTGTCGCCTAAAGCAAACACCTATTTCTTTGACGAGTTTCAGCTTTCAGCACAAAACATGATTACGTTGGCACATGCCGCTTATAAAGAAAAGCAATTTGCCAACCTTGCTTATTCCGAACCTTTTTACCTGAAAGAATTTCAGGCGGGGGTTAAAGCCTAAGCCTCTTCCCTCGCTTTTGACCACAAAAAAAGTCCTGCCTCATCGAGACAGGACTTTTTTAATAGAATGATGAATGCTTACGCTTCTGCTGCTACAGGAGCAACCGATACATAAGAA
Source organism: Bacteroidia bacterium (assembly GCA_050186075.1). Classification (GTDB taxonomy): domain Bacteria; phylum Bacteroidota; class Bacteroidia; order SXHM01; family SXHM01; genus SXHM01. Next base: position 86,201 of record JBFWYU010000001.1, on the reverse strand, counting down.
ACGTCATCCGCTTTTTTCTTAAAAACTACAACGCCATCTACTAAAGCGAATAAAGTATGGTCTTTACCGATACCTACATTCAGCCCCGGGTGGTGTTTGGTTCCGCGCTGACGCACGATAATGTTTCCTGCGTTAACCGCTTGGCCGCCAAATATTTTTACGCCTAGACGTTTGCTGTGTGATTCCCTGCCGTTTTTGGTACTACCGGCTCCTTTCTTGTGTGCCATGTTATTTTATTGTTTAAATAAAGATTATTCTTCTGTTTTCTCAGCTTTTTTAGCTGTTTTTTTAGCTGTTTTTTCGCCACCAATGCTCTCAATCTGAATTTGAGTAAGGTATTGACGGTGACCGTTTGATTTCTGGTATCCTTTTCTGCGTTTTTTCTTGAAAACGATTACTTTATCATCTTTCAGGTGGCTCAGGATCTTAGCAGAAATTTTAACGCCTTCTACTTTTGGAGTTCCTACGGTTACTTTACCGCCATCTTCTACCAACAAAACGTTATCAAACTCAACGTTTGCGCCTTCTTTACCTTCTAAGCGGTGTACATACACTTTCATGTCTTTTTCCACTTTAAACTGTTGTCCGGCTATATCAACTATTGCGTACATTTTACTTGTTTTAATGTTAATAACTTGTTCTCAATTTTTTTTGAGGGGCAGCAAAGGTAGAAAAAGATTCATTCTCACCAAATGAAAAATTAATGTCTTTAAGGGTTTTGCTGCTAAAAAGTGTGCGAAGGTAATAATTTACAGGGCTTTCAGGTGGACAGAAGCCTAAAAAACCAGTGTAGATTTAGTCTTGCCTACTTCCAGTTTTGCGGTTTTACCTAAATAAATAGCACAATTAGCATCAATATGCCCTGCCGGAAAATGGAAGCAAACCGGGAAATCATATTCTTTTACCGCATCTGTAATAATTTCTTCGGCAGTTTTACCAAAAGGAATGGCATTGTCTTTCATATCGCTCATTCCGCCAACAACCAAACCTTTCAGCTGGTCTAATTTACCTGCTCGTTTCATGGCCATCATCATGCGGTCAATATGATAGAGGTATTCATCAATATCTTCAATGAAAAGTATTTTGCCTGTAGTATCAATATCCGAAACCGAACCTAAAAGAGAATAAAGAATGGAAAGATTGCCGCCAACTACAATACCTTCTGTAGCCCCTACTTTATTTAAAGGATGTGCAGGAAATTCATAAACAGATAATTCGCCCTTTAAAGAGTTGACAAGTGTTTTAGCAGCATCGCTTTCGCCCCCTAAATTCTTCAGCTGTACCGGCATAATGGAATGAATGGTCTCAATTCCAAAATTATGCCAGATGTGCGAATGTAATACAGTTACATCGCTGAACCCGCAAATCCATTTCGGGTTTTTTCGGAAAGCCGTGAAGTTAAGTTTATCAATTATCCGCACTGTTCCGTAACCACCCCGAGCACATAAAATAGCTTTGATTTCAGGGTTATCCATCATCAACTGAAAATCTTCAGCGCGTTCTTCATCCGTTCCTGAAAACTGGTTTTTTTCTTTGAAAAGGTTTTTCCCAAAAACAATTTCAAAACCTTCTTTTTCGAAACACTCAACCGCAGGCTCTAACTCCTCACGGGTTATTTTTCGTGCTGTTGAAACAATCCCGATTTTGTCTCCGGGTTTTAAATAAGGTGGTGTCATTTTATATCTTTGCCTGCCGCAACAAAGAAAATGAAAAACTTCAAACGCTACACCGTTACTGCCGCTTTGCCTTATGCCAACGGACCTTTACACATAGGGCATATTGCAGGAGCATATTTACCTGCCGATATTTATGTGCGTTTTCTGCGCCTCCGCGAAAACGATGTTATTTTTATCTGCGGCTCTGATGAACATGGTGCAGCCATTACACTGAAAGCAAAGAAGGAAGGAATTTCGCCTCAGCAATTGGTAGATAAATACCATGAGTTGATGAAAAATGCCTTTGCGGATTTCGGAATAGAGTTCAGCATTTACCACCGCACCTCAACTCCTTTGCATCACCAAACTGCAGCTGATTTCTTTTCTGTGATGCACAAAAAAGGAAAGTTCACTGAAGAAACTTCGGAGCAATATTATGACGAAGAGAACAAACTCTTTCTTGCTGACCGATATATCACCGGCACCTGTCCTAAGTGCGGAAACGAAAGCGCTTATGGCGACCAATGCGAGAAATGCGGAAGCACATTAAGTCCTACAGATCTCATCAATCCCAAATCAGTATTGAGCGGAAAAACACCGGTGATGAAAACAACATCACACTGGTACTTGCCACTCGGAGAACACGAAGCCTGGCTGAAAGAATGGATCAACAAAGGAACGCTGGATGGTGTTGAGCAACACAATCCTGCTGAATGGAAAAACCAGGTGCTTGGTCAATGCAACTCTTGGTTAGATGCCGGTTTACAAAGCCGCGCAATGACCAGAGATTTAGATTGGGGCGTAAAAGTTCCATTACCCAATGCAGAAGGAAAAGTATTATATGTTTGGCTGGATGCACCTATCGGTTATATATCCGCCACCAAGCAATGGGCAGCAGACAATAAAACAGATTGGGAAAAATGGTGGAAGGACGAAGAAACAAAACTGCTCCACTTTGTAGGCAAGGACAATATTGTTTTTCACGCATTGATATTCCCCGTGATGCTGCGTTCGCACGGAGAATTTATTCTGGAGAATAATGTTCCTGCAAATGAGTTTTTAAATCTGGAAGGTGATAAAATTTCCACTTCTCGCAATCATGCGATCTGGTTGCATGAATACCTGCAGGATTTTCCGAACAGGCAGGATGAATTGCGTTATGTATTGTGTTCTATTGCTCCCGAGAGCAAGGACAGTGAATTCACGTGGAAAGATTTTCAGGCAAGAAATAATAACGAGCTGGTTGCCATACTCGGCAACTTTGTAAATCGTTCGGTTGTTCTCACGCATAAATATTTTGAAGGTAAAGTTCCGGATGTAAAACCTGACACCAAATTTCTGCTCGGTATAAAAGATGCGTATGATAAAGTAGAACAGAATATTGAAAAATATAGGTTCCGTGAAGCGCTTTCGGAAGCAATGAATGTAGCCCGCTCAGGTAATAAATACCTTGCCGATAATGAGCCTTGGAAACTCATCAACACCGACAAAGAAAAAACGGCTGAGGTAATTCATACATCATTATTAGTTGCGGCCCACCTGAGTATTTTGCTCGAGCCTTTCCTGCCGTTTACAACTAAAAAGTTGCGCACATTATTAGGAATAACGAAACCTGTTTCTTGGTTTTTTGAAGAAACTGCTTTGATACATCCCGGACAAGAGATCGGTCAGCCGCTGCACCTCTTCACCAATATTGATGATGAAACAATTCAAAAGCAATTAGAGAAATTACATGCAATGAAACCCGTTGTGGCTGTGGCTGCTGCTGAACCGGCTGCAATAAAACCATCCAAGCCGGAAATAACATTTGAAGATTTTGCAAAATCTGACATCCGCATCGGAACAATACTGGAAGCAGAAAAAGTTCCGAAGGCAGATAAACTTTTGAAATTGCTGGTTGACACCGGCATTGATAAACGCACTGTTGTTTCAGGTATTGCCGCGTATTACAAACCTGAAGATATCATCGGGCAGAAGGTTTCTATATTGGTTAACCTCGCTCCGCGCAAACTGCGTGGTATCGAATCGCAAGGCATGATACTGATGGCAGAAGATGTGAACGGAAAGCTTTGTTTTGTTCAGCCTTCGGAGAGTATCACAAATGGAGGAGAGGTAAAATAATAGAAACCCTTCGACAAGCTCAGGGTGACAATGTTTACACCTTCAACGCTTTCTTCGCCTCAATGCTTGCCTGAATATCTTCCAGTCTTCCTTTAGGAATTGCACTGATGAGTTTCTGCGTGTATTCTGTTTGCGGATTATCACAAATTGCATCGGCATCGCCCATTTCTTCTACTTTTCCTTTGTTCATTACTACCATGCGGTCGCTCATGAATTTCACTACCGACAAATCGTGTGAGATGAAAATATAAGTGAAATGGAAATCGCGTTTCAACTCATTGAGCAGGTTCAGAACCTGTGCCTGAATAGATACGTCCAATGCAGAAACTGACTCATCACAAATGATAAACTGAGGACTTAAAGCCAACGCCCGTGCAATGCAAATACGCTGACGTTGCCCTCCCGAAAACTCGTGCGGGTAGCGGTAAAAATGTTTTTCTTCCATGTTAACGCGCTTCAGCAGTTCCAGCACTTTACCTTTGCGCTCTTTATCGTTCGCCAGAATTTTATGAACCTGCATCGGCTCCATAATGGCTTCACCAATGGTGATGCGCGGGTTGAGTGATGAATAGGGATCCTGAAAGATAATCTGCAGGTGTTTTCTTACATCGCGCATTTCATCATTATTCAGTTGCACCAGGTTTTTTCCTTTGAAAATAATATCGCCTGCGGTGGGTTCTATCAAACGCAGAATGGTGCGGCCTAATGTTGTTTTACCGCAACCGCTTTCGCCAACCAGACCTAGTGTTTCGCCCGGGTAAACATCAAAGCTTACATCATCAACCGCTTTCACATAATCTTTTGTCTTGCCGAAAAAACCCGACTTAATAGGAAAGTGTGTCTTTACATTTTTGATGCTGAGGATAGGTTCTTTTGCGTACAGTGTTTTGTGTGCAGCATCACGCTCTTCCTTTGTTACCACGGCTTTATTCAATACTTCGCTGATGGTATGTGCCTTTTCAACAATGTTCCCGTTTTCATCGGTTCCCATAAAATCGGCAACGGTGGGCAACCATTTCAAACGTCTGTCCAACGGTGGGCGACACGCCAAAAGCCCTTTGGTATAAGGGTGTTGAGGATTTGCAAAAATTTCCATCACGGGACCCTGCTCCACAATTTTTCCTTTATACATCACCACCACTTTGTCGGCAAGCTCGGCTATAACACCAAGGTCGTGGGTGATGAACATAATGCCCATATCGTGTTCGGTCTGCAGCTTCAGCATCAGGTCGAGGATGGTTTTTTGAACCGTAACATCCAGCGCGGTGGTTGGCTCATCGGCAATCAATATGCTGGGGTTGCAGCTCATGGCCATGGCAATCATCACGCGCTGTTTTTGTCCGCCCGATATCTGGTGCGGGTAAGCATCAAAAATAGATTCAGGGCGGGGCAGCTGCACTTCTTTGAACAGCGCAATGGTTTTTTCTTTTGCTTCCTGCTTGTTTACTTTCTGGTGCAGCATAATGGCTTCCATCACCTGGCTGCCGCAGGTAAACACAGGGTTCAGCGAGGTCATGGGCTCCTGAAAAATCATAGCTATCTCATTGCCGCGTATCTCACGCATCTCTTTTTCCGAAAGCTTTAACAGGTCGATAGCCCCCTTTTCTTTCGAGTGAAAAATAATTTCACCGCCCGAAATTTTTCCGGGAGGATTGGGAATTAACCGCATCACCGAAAGTGAGGTAACCGATTTACCCGAGCCGCTTTCGCCAACAATACCAATGGTTTCGCCACGGGCAAGGGTAAAGCTGATGTCGTTAACTGCTTTCACCAGTTCGTCATCGGTATTGAACTCGGTGACAAGGTTTTTTATTTCTAAGAGGGTTTCTTTCTGCGCCATGATTCTTTTTAAAGAGCGGCTAAGATATTTTATTTTTTACCACAGAGGCACGGAGGCACAGAGAGAAATGAAAATAAAAACCCTGTGTCTCCGTGCCTCTGTGGTAAAACTCTATCTTTGCTTTATGCGCCTACCCCTCCTTATTTTTCTTTTTGTTTGGGCTGTTTCTTTAAAGGCGCAGGTTAATCTGGTGCCGAACCCGAGTTTTGAGGACTACTCTGATTGTCCAGATTATGCTCATCAAATAGACTATTCAGATTATTGGTTTCAACCCTTACTACAAAGCACCTCAGAATATTTTAATAGTTGTTGTTCTGTTTCTCCTTCGTTTGGTGGTGTTGGAGTTCCTTCAAATTTTATTGGTTATCAATATGCAAGAACAGGAAATGCATATGCAGGTATTGGTATGACTGAAAATGTATGGAGGGAATATATTGAAGTAGAACTACCAGAAATATTACAAGAAAACAAAAGATATGCTGTTGAATTTTATTATTCGTTAGCTGAATTTTTTCCTGTATTTGTAGATTCTATCGGTGTTTATTTTTCAAGTGATATTGTATTTGCTGCTGATCAAAGTGCTTTACCTGTAATACCTCAAATATATGAACCCGTTATTCCTGATACTTTAAATTGGATAAGAGTTTCTTCTTCTTTTATAGCTGAAGGGAATGAAAAATTTTTGGTGATTGGAAATTTTAAACAGTACTATTCTGATTCTGCAACGAACTATTTTTTCATTGACGATGTCTCCGTAACTTTAGACACGACCACTGCCATCCCCGAAACAGAAAAACCAAAACTTAAGATCTTCCCCAACCCTGCCGGCAACCAAATAACTATTGAGCAGTTATCGGTAAGCGGTAATCAGTTATCGGTTGAGGTTTATGATGCGCTTGGGCGGCTTGTACTTCAATCATCAATTAACAATCAAACATCAACCATTCCTTTAAACCTTTCAAAAGGTATTTACCTGCTCAGGGTAAAAGAAAAGGAAGAGGTGGTGTTTGGGGAGAAGCTGATAATAGAGTAAAAATCTTTATTTTTGTAAATCAAAACACACACCATGCCCTCAGCTATTCAATACCTTACTAACTCTGCCGGAAAAAAATCTTCGGTGGTAATTCCATTCAGTCAGTGGGAAAAGATAAATAGTGATTATCGTAAACTGCTGAATAAAGTTCGCATTCTAACAGGCATTACTGAAGGCATAAAAGAAATTCGCACGGCCCGCAAAACAGGTAAGAAACTTCAAACCCTTGAGGCTTTCCTGAATGAAAACAGAGGTTAGAATTACCCGCAACTTTAAAAAAGAAGCGAAGCCTTTACTGAAAAAATATCCTTCGTTGATTAAAGATTTGGCACAATTGCAAAATTCTTTAATTGCTAATCCAACGCTGGGAACCCCGCTTGGCAATAACGCTTATAAAATACGCCTTGCCATAAAAAGCAAAGGCAAAGGCAAAAGTGGAGGCGCCAGAGTAATTTCATTTCTTGAAAACGAGGTAATAGGTTTTATAGAAAAATCAGAAAAGCTTACAGTTGTAAATCTGGTTACCATTTATGATAAATCGCAAACAGCAAGTATCTCAGATAAAGAGTTGAAAGAACTGATTGCGAATATTGAATATTAAATTATCCCACCGCCTCACCCAGCAATTTTTTAGGGTTGACGGTTAAGGCAAACTTCTGCCAGCTGTCACGTACTATCAAGCCCCTTTTTTTCGCTCCCTTACCATCTCCTCTATCTCTTCAATACTCATTCCGTTAAGCAATTCATTCAGGTCGTGGCGCTCCTTCTTTCTGAACTTTTGCAGTGGGTTTTCGGGATAATCATCTTCGGGTTTATCGGGCACCCAGCTAAAGAGGTCGTTGGGAGTGCAGCGCAGCAACTTGCACAGAATTTCAATGTGCGAGGTTACAAGGCGGTGCTTTTTACCTTGTATATATTCGTGTGCAACATAATGGGTTATTCCCGCTTTTTTAAGTGCAGGCAGTGGATGTTTTATACCCCGGGCACGGCACAGCTCTTTTACATTAATAGTTATCATATGCTCATTTTAGTAAGTACAATACGCATTTGTTCACACAAAGGAAGCAAAAATATTTATGTAAGCAAAGTATTGATATGTAAAAGCTAATATAATATAAATGGAAGCCTACTATAGTTAAATGGAAGCCTATTGTAAATAAATGGATGACTACTAGTGTTAAACGGATGCATATCAAGATTAAATGGATGCATAGTAGCGTTAAACAGATGCATATAAGTAGTAAATGAATGCAAACTTTATATGTAAAAAGAATATCAAGCTGCTTCATTTGTTTCAACCGCTCACGGTTAATAAAATGGTTATCAACCCTTACGGGCGGCAATTCTATTTTTATAAGTTTGCTTTACAAACCTCTCTCTTGCCTCAGGCGAGGGACTCTAAAACCCCAATATCATGAATACAAAAGTTTTACTTGGCGCATTAGCCTCAACCGTTTTAATTTTCTTTGGCGGCTGGGTTGTTTTCGGAATGTTGTTAATGGATATGATGGCTGGCGAGATGTCGCACGCCTATGATGGTTTAATGAAAAGCCCGCCCGACCTGCCTATTCTGGCGGCATGGCAGTTTTTGTGGAGCCTTATGCTTGCCATAGTGTTAGACAAAATGGGCAAGCGCTCATTTATGGATGGCGCCATGACCGGTGCACTGCTTAGCTTTTTATTATTTCTGGGCTATGACTTGTCATTTGAGGCATTTTTTATTGACATGTACACCACCAAGTTATTTGTTGTTGATGTAGTGATAAACACTATTATGTGGTCGTTGGCTTGCGGTGTTATCGGTCTAATTCTGGGCTCGGGAAATAAATAGTAAGGTTTATTTTTCTGCCACCAAAAGGGATTCTCTACTTGTAAAACAGGGGAATCCCTTTTTTTATACCAATGTTTCGGCAACTTTTTTTGGCAAACCGGCCCTCACCAGTTCATAACTCTGTCTTATGTAGTGCTCCCACTCGCGTTCCGAAAAACGACTGTCGTTTTCAATCAACACCCATTTGTAACGTGCAAGATAAGGTGCGGGAATTATGCCTTGCGAGGTAGAAAGCTCTGCAAATTCCTCGTCATTTACTTTTAAGCAAACCTTAAAATTTCCGGATAAGCCGGTAACGCAAAACATTTTTTTGCCCACGCAAAAACACAAATCATTTCCCCATTTCACCTCTTCGGTGGCATAAGAAAATGAAAGGCAGAGTTTGCGTAGTTTTTCAATATTCATAAGCTACAATACTAAAACAATTTCTTTATCTTTCAACAAGCTTTCACCCTGATACGAGAGATAGAGCTGCGCCACGGTAAGCGTGTCTTTACAACAATAGGTTGCTATGCGTGGCAAATCTTTTTCTTTCCAGTAAACGCGGTGTACATCGCTGCCCTGCATATCGTCTTTGGGCGTGGGAATGCCAAACAGCGCGGCAAGCAGTTGCAGCGAAGTGTAGTGTTTGTAATCGCCAAAGCGCCACAGCTGCATGGTGTCTAACAGTGTATTCTCCCAGGGCTTTTTGCCACCCACATCCAGAATGAAAGGTATCTTTATTTTGTTCACCAGCATTCTGCGCGCCAGAAAAGGAAAGTCAAACTCTTTTCCGTTGTGGGCACACAGCTGATGCTCGGGCGAATTAAAATGTTTGTTGAGCAAGGCAGCAAAATCGTGCAGCAAAACTTTTTCGTCATCACCATAAAAAGCAGTCATGCGAAACTCTCTTTTCTTTTTCACATTGGGATTGAAGAAGCCCACACCGATGCAAATTATTTTTCCAAACTCGGCATAAATGCCTGCACGGTTGTAAAGCAGTTCGGGGGTGTCTTCCTCTGTTCGTTTCAAAAAACCGGCTTTGTGATCCCACAGCTCTTTCATCTGTGGCGAAAGGTTGTTATAGCCATCAACACCCGGAACAGTTTCAATGTCCAGAAACAATACATCGTGTATGTTAATGTTTTCTAACACAGTGCTTATTTTATCATCACGCCCTGAGTTTCCAGAACAGGAATATGCGTGAAGTTGGCTTCAATAATACTCTCGGGCAGAAAAATATATTTCTTGTCGTAAATGGTTTTGCCGATGTAAAAGCTCACCCAGTACTCGTTACTCAGTCCGAAAACATTATCCATAATGAGTTCTATTTTCATGGCACTCATAGGCGCAACATCTTCCAGAAAATGGCGCAGGGTTGAGGTTTTTATTTCCTCATCGTCCAGCATTCCGTAGCCGCGCGAAGTAACCAGCACATTTTGTACCGTCACATTTTTCAGGTTCAGAAAATAGGCATACCAGTTTTCTTCGCCCAAGTCGTTTTTCTCTTTCACCACTGCCACTGCAATGTCTTCCACCTCGGGATGTTCAATATCTTTTTTCATAATCTAAAGTCAAAAATAAGAATAGAACGCAGATTATTATGATTTTTAAGATTTGCGCTGATTAAAATCTTAAACAATCATAAGCATCATAACAATCAGCGTTCCATCACTTCATCTCTTCCAATGCCTGCAAAACTTCTTCGTGCGGCAGTTGGCAAGTCTTATTCACACAAACGTAAATCATTGTTTTGCCGGCAACATATTTTCCTTCGGTTAACGGGAGTGTGTTGTTACTGTCTTGTTTTATTAATCCGCAAATAAGTTTGTTCGGAATAAAATATTGTTCCAGTTGCTGAAGTTTGTTCATTGCATTTTCACCATACACCACCACCTCATAAAACGGAAAAACATGATTCAGTTCCAGCAATGCCCAGTTGGAATAAGCCGGACCATAAGTAGCAATAGAAGGAATAATATTCTTCAGCATCTGCTCAGAGGTTTGGAAGTAATGCTCATCATCAAACAACTTACCTAACACAAATAAGCTGCGGGCCAATGATGAGTTGGATGCAGGGATAACATTGTCGTTTATTTCACACTTGCGTGTGATCAGCACATCGTCTTCATCCGAAGTAAAGAAAAACAGTTTGCTGTTTCTATCCTGAAAATGAGTGAAACAATAATCAGTTAATTGCTTTGCTTCTGTCAACCATTTGCTGTCAAGAGTAGCTTCATACAAAGCAATGAATGCCTCAATGGTAAAACAATAATCTTCCAGAAAACCATTAATAGAGGATTTTCCCTTCTTGTAATTATGCCATAAACCTCCATCTGCTTTCTTTTGTTTTTGCAAAATAAAATCAGCGTTGGCAATAGCAGTGTTCAAAAATTGCTCTTCACCAAAAACACGGTAGGCATCTACATAACCCTTTAACATAAGGGCGTTCCACGATGTCAGTTGCTTATCATCCAACCCCGGACGAATGCGTTTCGCGCGTTCAGTAAGCAGAATAGTGTTTACAGATTTTACTTTTTCTTTCAGTTCCTGCAACGAAAATCCATAAGCTTTTGCAAATACTTCATCAGTTGTAGTGCGCAAAAAAATATAATTCCCGTGTTCCCAGAAACCGGTTTCGTTGATGTTGTAGTAATCGGCAAGCCAATCATAATCCTTTTTCAAAAGTTGTTGCAAGTTTTCTTTTGTCCACACATAAAATTTTCCTTCCTCGCCTTCGCTGTCTGCATCCAAGGCAGAATAAAAAGCGTTTTCGGGCGATGTCATTTCACGTTCAATAAACTCCAGCGTTTGAAAAACCACTTCTTTATACAACACATTTTTTGTCAACTGATATGCCTCTGAATAAAGCGAAACCAACTGCGCGTTATCGTACAACATCTTTTCAAAGTGCGGAACTTTCCAGTAGCGGTCGGTGCTGTAGCGCGCAAAGCCTCCGCCTATCTGGTCGTAAATTCCGCCACAAGCCATTTTCTCCAGCGTAAGATTTACATGCTTCAGAAGTGTTTCATCTTTCTGCAAATGCGCATAGCGCAATAAAAACTGGTAATTATTCGGTATCGGAAATTTGGGTGCTTTATCAGGACCGCCATCTGCATTATCAAAACGCTTTTGCCAGTTATCCATCATCTTTTCTAAATCAGAAATATGAAAAGGAGAAGCATCTGTATTCATTTCCATCCAATCGCTCTGCCGGATTCCTGCGCTAAGCTTCTCCGCATATTCCAATACTTTTTCAGGTTGGGTGCGGTAAAGACTGTCAATATTTTGCAAAATCTGCATCCAGTTTTGCTTCGGAAAATAAGTGCCGCCATAAACCGGTCTTCCGTCAGGCAACGCAAAACAGTTCAATGGCCAGCCGCCTTGTCCGTTCATCAGTTGCACGGCAGTCATGTAAACAGCATCTATATCGGGGCGTTCTTCGCGGTCAACTTTTATACAAACAAAATGCGCGTTCATCAGCGCAGCCACTTCTTCGTTTTCAAAACTCTCGTGCTCCATCACATGACACCAGTGGCAAGCCGAATAACCAATGCTGATGAGCAAAGGTTTATTTTCGGCTTTTGCTTTTTTCAGGGCTTCATCGCCCCAGGGAAACCAGTTTACCGGGTTGTGTGCGTGTTGCAGCAGGTAAGGACTGCTTTCGTTTATAAGTGCATTGGTGTGTTTGTGCGTGTCCTTCATTTCAGTTCTTTGGGAGCAAGATAACAAAAGAGAAATTGTTGCAAGGCACGAAAGTATTTCAACTAATTTTGTTCGGGTAAATTTCATCATCAGGTGGCTCAGCAACAACAAATCATCCCGAAAGATAGTGCAGTAAAGCAAACGGTGCGGAAAGATTCGTCATCCGACAGTTTGAAGAAATCTGCTGTTGTAAAAGCGGATATTGCTAAACCAAAGCAAGCCGGAGAAACGGCAGCAGTTATTGATACCATTCCTAAACAGGATACCATCATTGCTGGGGTTCCGGTAGTTTCATTGTTTACGTCACACGAACTCAAGCCGGCAAATGGAATTCCTTTAAGCAAAACCGATTCATACTCCGGATGGATTACTGCCTTGCTGTTGGGTTGTGCAGTAATTATAGCCTACCTTAAAGCAGCGTATTCAAAAAGGTTTGTTGAGTTTTTCAGGGCTGTTCTGGATATGCGTTTTGCTTCACAACTGGTGCGCGAAGAAAAAGTGCTTTCGCAAAGGGTTTCTGTTTTCCTGATGCTGATTTTTTTCCTTTCGTCCACGGCTTTTGTTTTTATCCTCAATCAATATTTTAATGCGCAGCTTTTTTCAGGAAATGATTTTCTGGTGTTTTGTAAAATAGGGGTAAGCATTTTTCTGTTGTTCATTCTGCGCATTTTTATTTTAGAACTTACAGGCTTTATTTTTAACGCACAAAACGAATTTTCTTTTTACAGTTTCCATGTGTTTCTGTTCAATAAGGCACTTGGCCTTGCGCTTATTCCCGTGTTAGTTTGTATAGTGTATGCTACCGCATTGCCACAGACTTTTTTTATCTACACAGGAATTATTCTTTTCGCAATAAGTTATGCTACCAGATTAATTCGCGGTTTAAATATTGGTCTGGGGAAACAGGGCTTCAATAAGTTGTATTTATTTTTCTATTTTTGCACCCTCGAAATTTTGCCTGCTGTGTTTCTTGCAAAAGTTATTTTGAAACATACAGCATAAAACAGAGCAAAATTTTATTGGTAAAGGTGCATGGGTAAACAACTACAAAAAGCCGAAAAAGTAAAAGTAAAAGAAAAGGTTAAATCAATTCTTGTTTCGCAACCCAAACCCGAAACAGATAAATCTCCTTACTTTGACCTTGCAAAAAAGTATAACGTTAAGATTGATTTCCGACCTTTCATCCATGTGGAAGGAATTCCGGCTGCTGAGTTTCGTAAAGACAGAATTCACTTTCCCGATTACACAGCCATTATTATGACCAGCCGCAATGCGGTTGATCATTTCTTCCGCATGTGTAAAGAGTTGCGCGTAAATGTTCCTGAAACCTTAAAGTATTTCTGCATCTCTGAAAGCACAGCTTTCTATTTACAGAAGTATGTTCTTTACCGTAAACGCAAAATTTTTTACGGCAAGCAAACCTTCAACGACCTTATTGACATTATTAAAAAACATAAAGCCGAAAAATTTTTGCTGCCTTCTTCCGATATTCAGAAAGAAGAAATACCCGTGTTGCTTGAAAAAAATCACATCAAGTTTACCCGTGCCGTTATTTACCGCACTGTATGCAGCGACCTGAGTGATCTGGCAAATGTTAATTACGATGTATTGGTTTTCTTCAGTCCTGCAGGAATAAAATCTTTGTTCCAGAATTTTCCAAAGTTTAAACAGAACAAAACCCGCATTGCTGCTTTTGGTCCTACTACTTCACAAGCAGTAAAAGAAGCCGGTTTATATCTCGACATCAGTGCGCCTGTGCCTGCTGCACCTTCTATGACTATGGCTCTGGAGCAGTATATCAAGGAAGCGAATAAGAAATAGACTCAAAAAATTATGAAAAAGCCCCCTCGCCTGAGGCGAGGGGGCTTTTTTATTTCTCAAAAGTTTGCGTAAAAAAAAGCCCCGCTGTGAACCTAAAACACAGCGGGGCAACACATCAAACCTAAACCAACTAAGAATTTAATGTTGCTTTTAATGCTTTTTTATAAACCCTTCCGATTGGAACGGTGAACTGAACGTTATTGTCAGTTATAGTAATGCTTGAACCTTTAATAAGGTGTATTTTGTCCATGTTCACGATGAATGAACGGTGAGTACGTACGAATTTGTGTTTAGGCAAGGCATCGCACATCTCTTTCATGGTGCTCAGTGTTATGTATTTGCCGGTAGTGGTTTTAATAATCACATAATCGGCTAATGCTTTAATGAAAAGAATATCATCAGTTTTTAACTGGATAAGCTGATAGTTAGCTTTAATCATCAGGTTATCTGTTTGAGGCATTCTTTCCGCAGACATCGGAGGCATGTAGTTTGTAAGTGCTTGTCTCATCTTCTTATTTATTTAAACTGTTAATACTTATTTTTAATGTTGAAGGAGCTTTGCGTGTGTTTAAAACCAAATCACTTCAATTGCCTCTTATTACACATCGGGTTGTGGATAAGTTTTAAAAATTAGACTAATCGGGATAATAACAAGACAAAAAATACCATTCTTTCCGTCCGAGTTTTAGATACCTTCCGACCAATGCCTCTTTTTTGTATTTTTGCCCGTTCCAAGCGGAAAACAAGACGAAAACCTGTTATTATTACGACCAATAATGAAATGCTTTAGCCGAAACTTCCTTTTAATGGCCATATGGGTGATTTCTGTGTTTTCGGGTTTTGCCCAGGAAGCGGGTTCATTGATGGTTGACGGCATTGTAACCAGTGCCGGAAAGCCCGTAGATGGCGCAGAAGTAAAGATTTTCAGAGATAAAGGTAAACTGTTGTACCGCACTACCAATTCAGCAGGTAAATTCAGAGCCAAACTGGAACTGGGCGCTGAATACGTGATAAGCGCAGGGCTTCCGGGTTCTACCACCAAAACATTTAATTTCATTACCGAAGTTCCCGAAAACAAAAGGAATCAGGAGTTTTCTAAGCAAATAGAGATAGATTTAAATCCATTAACTGCCGATGCCAAAGGCAAGAAAAAATGGGAACAAAGTGCCGGTGGTGTGCTTTATAAAGAAAACGAAGGAGGTTTTGTAACTGTTAATTACGACCTTGATGAATGGAAGAAACAAATGGCTGATGCAGCCGAACGCGAACGTTTAAGAAAAATTGAAGAAGAAAAGTTGCGTGCAGCAGCAGAGAAGCGCAGACTGGAAGCCGAAGAACTGGCAAGGCAGGAGCAGGCTAAACGCGATGCTGAAAATGCAGTGCTCCTTGCTGCTCAGGCAAAAGAACAGGCAAGATTGGATTCGTTGGCGGCTGTGCAGGCTCACCTGGCCAAAATGATGGAAAAGCGCAAACAGGAAGAAGATTTAAAGAAAACAGAAGAAGAAAAGTTAAATGAATTGGTGAAGGCCGAACAAGCGCGTAAAAAAGCTGAGGCCGAAAAACTAGCCCGCCAGCAGTTTATTACCGATTCAATTGCCAATGCCAAAACCGAAGCTATAAAACTTGCAGCAGCAGAAAAAGCCAGAAAAGAAGCCGAGGCAGCAGCATTGAAGAAAGCAGGAAAAATGCGCGAAAAAGCTGTTGCCGACTCAATCGCCAACGCACGAACACAGGAAAAGCTGCAGTTGGAAAAACAGAAAGCCCGTGAAAAAGCCACTGCCGATTCGCTTGCTAACATAGAAAAGCTAAGGTTAAAAGAAGAGGAAGCTCAAAAGCTGAAAGCGCTGGAAGAGAAAAAAGCTAAAGAAAAAGCCGTAGCCGATTCTATTGCTACAGCAAAATTGCAGCAAAAACAACTGGAAGAAGAAGCAAAAGCCCGTTTCAAAGCCGAAGAAGCAGCTAAAATAGAAGCAGAGCGAAAACAACGTGAAGCCGAAGAGCAAGCCCGCATAAAAGCAGAACAGGAGAAGCTGGCTAAAGAGGAGGCCGACCGCTTGGCAAAGATTGAAGCAGACAGAAAAGCCAAAGAAGAAGCGGAAAAAGCATCAGCCGAAGAAAAAGCCCGCATACTTGCCGAAAAGCAGGAGCGCGAACGCTTGGAAGCAGAGCAGGAAGCAGCGGCTATAAAAGCCAAAGAAGAGGAGGCTGTCCGCAAGAAAGAAGAGGCCGCCAAAGCCTTATATGAGTTGCGAAAAAACAACTCATATAAAGAAGAAACGGTTAAAGAAACAGGTAAGACTATTATTGTAACAACCGTTAAAGTAGACGGTGTTCAAACCA
Source organism: Bacteroidia bacterium (assembly GCA_050186075.1). Classification (GTDB taxonomy): domain Bacteria; phylum Bacteroidota; class Bacteroidia; order SXHM01; family SXHM01; genus SXHM01. Next base: position 69,876 of record JBFWYU010000001.1, on the reverse strand, counting down.
TTTACAAAAAACTAACCCACGACTGGGGTGGTGTATTTTACTATAAAAACGGAGCAGATATCTCAGATGCACTCTACCTTCAGGAATTAAAAAACGCTAAAGAGCAGGTGAATCCCGAGTAAATTTCATTTACTTTTGCCACCCGACAAAAAACGATGAGAAAAATTCTTGTAACAGGCGGAGCAGGTTTTGTAGGCAGTTCATTAACCGGAAAATTAGCGGAAGACCCCGATAATTATGTAGTTATAGTTGATAACCTGCGCACAGGCTCAATTAAAAAACTTCCCGATTCGCCTTACCGGAATGTAAAGTTCATCAAATGCGATGTAAATCATTTCGAGGATATCTCCAGCGTATTTTATGCCTACACCTTTGATTATGTGTTTCATTATGCAGCACTCGTTGGGGTAAAGCGTACGCTTGCCAATCCTGTAATGGTACTTGAAGATATTACCGGAATAAAAAACATACTCAATCTTTCTAAAAATACAGGTGTAAGACGTGTTTATTTCTCATCTTCGTCAGAGGTGTATGGCGAACCGGTTGAGTTTCCGCAAAACGAAGATACAACACCATTAAACTCACGCCTGCCGTATGCCATTGTAAAAAATGTGGGCGAAGCCTACCTGCGTTCTTATCAGCGTGAATTTGGTTTAGAATTTACAGTATTCAGGTTCTTCAACACCTATGGACCAAAGCAAAGCAAAGACTTTGTGATTTCTAAGTTTATCTATGCTGCCCTCCAAAATGCCGACATCACTATATACGGTGAAGGAAAACAAACGCGCACCTTCTGTTTTATTGAAGACAATATTGAAGCCTGCACCAATGCTTTTTACAACAACATGTACATTAATGATGTGGTAAATATTGGTGGCACCAAAGAAGTTACCATTCTTGAATTGGCCAATATCATTATTAAGGTTACAGGTTCATCTTCTAAAATTGTTCACCTTCCTGAATTGAAAGAGGGCGACATGACACGCAGGCAGCCCGACACATCAAAGATGCAGCAATTGCTGAAACGCGATCCTATTTCATTTGAAGAAGGACTGAAAAAAGTAATTGAACAGGGACAATTTATTTCTCTGATTTAAGAGCCTTTGTAATGCAAAAGCTTCTTGAGAAAATAAATCAGCGGGTAGTTTCTCTGAAAATTCCCGCTAAACCTGAACAGCTTTATAATCCGGTAGCCTATACACTTTCGCTTGGCGGAAAAAGGATGCGCCCTTTGCTCACGCTTTTGGGATATTCTCTTTTTAAGAAAAACTACGAACGGGCTTTAGACGCTGCCGTTGCTGTGGAAGTGTTTCACAACTTCACCTTGCTGCACGATGATATAATGGATAACGCTCCCATAAGGCGAGGAAAACCAACCGTATGGCAGAAATGGGGAAGCAGCACAGCCATACTTTCAGGTGATGCAATGTTGATTTTGGCTTATGAGCTGCTTACTGATTATGAGCCCGTAGTTTTGAAAAAGATACTGCCGGTATTTAATAAAACAGCTTTGCAGGTTTGTGAAGGCCAGCAATTGGATATGGATTTCGAATCCAAAAAAAACGTTTCAATTGCTGATTACCTATACATGATTGAACTAAAGACTGCAGTTTTGCTGGGTTCAGCCTTGAAGCTGGGAGCAATTATAGCCGGAGCAAAAGAAAAAGATGCTGAACTGCTTTATGAGTTTGGGAAAAATACAGGCATTGCATTTCAATTACAGGATGATATTCTGGATGTGTTTGGAGAAACAGAAAAAGTAGGAAAACAAACAGGTGGTGATATCATCTCTAATAAAAAAACGTTTTTGCTCCTGAAAGCCTTTGAACTGGCTGACAAAAAAACTGCTGCTAAACTGAAGCTATTGCTGAATGAAAAAGACGAGCAGAAAAAAGTAACGGGTGTGAAAGAAATATATCATCAGTTAGAGGTCAAAAAACTAGCAGAAAAAGAAATGCAGAAGTTTTATAAAAAGGCACTTTCATCATTGGAGAAAGTGAATGCAGATACAAAAAAGAAAAAAGTGCTGACTGATTTTACCGAACAATTAATGCAACGCCAGAGTTGAAATTCAAGAAACACATATTCATTTGCACCAACGAGCGTGCAGCCGGTGAACGCATAAGTTGCGGTGAGAAGCACGGACTGGCATTGGTTGCTGCTTTTAAAAAGTCTTTGCTCGATAAAGGTTTGAAAACCGAAGTGCGCGCACAACGTGCGGGTTGCTTAGATGCCTGTGAAAGCGGACCAACCCTGGTTGTTTATCCTGAAGGAGTTTATTACCGCAATGTGCAACTCAGCGATGTGGAAGAAATAATTCAGAAACACATTATTGAAAATACGCCTGTAGAACGCCTGGTTCTTCCTTCATCTTAATTTGTCACCCTGAGCGTAGTCGAAGGGCTTTGCGCTCTTTGCGGTAAAATAAAAAATGCAAACCAATCTTTCCCTTTACAAAAACAACGAAGAGATCATTCGCCTCACAGCCGCGCAGGTGGAAAAAGATTTTGCTTCCAACGGAATAGACATTTCGTTTTCCGGAAATATTGCTACTGCATATGATGAATTGTTTCTGCAGGTAAAGCCCGTTGTAAAGAATATGCTGGAAAATAACCGCAACAAGTTTTCGCAATTGCTTTATACCATTGATCTGAGCGAAAAGAAAGCAAACGAACTATTTGTCGGTAATTCTTTTGCTGATGCAGTGGAAAAAATTACACAGTTCATTCTGGAACGCGAACTGTTGAAGGTAATTACGCGCAAACATTTCTCGAAGTAAATTGTTTACTTTTGTGTCAATGAACTTTTTACGCAAATACTTTTCTGTTGCAATGGCGCTGTTGATGCTCGTAATGAGTATCGGCATTACGGCACACAAAATGGTTTGCCTGGTAAGCGGAGTGGTAACACTTTCGTTTATTGAAAGCGAAGATTGCTGCGCAAAAGAAAGCAAAACTGCCAATGCTGTTGAAGCAAAGTGTTGCGATTATTCTACCGACTACTTTAAGCTGGATATACAAACCATTGTCAGCAATTTCAATTTCAAGTTTGATTTTGCTGTTGATTATTTCATCCTTCCCGTTTTTGTTTTCACTGAAGTTGCAACAGCGCAACTTGTAGAGGTAGCTCATGCTCCACCTCTCATTTCAGGGAAAGACATTCTTATTCTAGTTTCGGTTTTTCGTATCTGAGTTTTAGCATCTGCTTCTCCTCTTCGATAAGAGGCAACAAAGTATTTACGCTAAAACAAGAACATGAAAAACAGATTTATTAAACTATTAATCGTCTTCCTCTCTTTTCCGGGTTTGGCTTTTGCACAAACCCTTGAAGGAATTGTTTACGGAATTGACGAACAGAAAAAAGAAGCTCCGCTTCCCTTTGCAAATGTGCATTGGCTGGGAACAAACGAAGGTGTAGTTACCGGAGTTGACGGAAAATTTACGCTGAACAGAAATGCAAAAACGCAGGCAAAACTGATAATAAGTTTCACCGGTTATGTAAGCGATACGCTTGTTGTTACTAACGAAACATTTCTAACCGTTAAGTTGAAAAGCAGTGTTGAATTAAGTCAGATAACAATTGAAGGGAAGCAACAAAGCACCTTTCTTTCGCGGATTGATCCGATACTGACGGAAAAAATAACAAGCGCAGAATTACAGAAAGCTGCCTGCTGCAATCTGAGCGAAAGTTTTACCACCAATGCTTCGGTAGATGTGGTTTACACCGATGCAGTATCAGGAGCAAAGAAAATCCAGTTGCTGGGATTGGATGGAATCTATACGCAGATACAAGGCGAAATGATTCCGATGATACGCGGCCTATCTTCTGCTTATGGTCTGGGCTTTGTGCCGGGAACATGGATAGAATCCATACAGGTATCGAAAGGTACGGGTTCGGTGGTGAATGGTTATGAGCAGATGGCAGGACAAATTAATCTTGAATTTCTGAAGCCTGATGCAGAGAAGGCGGATAAATTGTTTGTGAATGTTTATGGCAGTTCGGGAGGAAGGGCAGAAGCAAATATTCATACCGGAACAAAATTCAATCAGAAACTGAGCACAATGTTATTTCTGCATGGTAATACTATTTTCAGGCAGAACGACAGCAACCACGATGGTTTTATGGATACACCCATGCAGCAGCAATACACGTTTTACAACCGCTGGAAATACCACAGCGGAAAAAGAATTGAAACACAACTGAACATAAAAGGTGTGTATGAAAATAAAACAGGCGGACAAACCGATGAGGCTTTTGAAGAACATTCGGGGCATGGGGCCATGGAAAAATACCTGATAAAAATGTTGACCAAACAAGTAGAGGTAAGCAACAAAACAGGATTGATGTTTCCCGGAAACCTTGACCGCAGTTTGGGTTTAATCACTTCGGTGCGCTATCACGAAATGAATTCTGCGTTTGGGTTGAAGAAGTATTCGGGGACGGAGAAAACGTTGTATGCCAATCTGATTTATCAGGATAAAATTGTGAATGGTGATAATAAGATACGCGCGGGGTTTAGTTTTTTGCTGGATGATTTTGTGGAAACGTACAATGATTCGCTTTTTACGCGCAGAGAGATTGTGCCGGGTGCGTTTGCAGAGTACAGTTATAACAACCTGTCAACTTTTTCGTTTGTTGCGGGTGTAAGAGGTGATTATCACAACCTGTATGGTTTTATGTTTAACCCGCGGGTGAACATTAAAATAAATCTTGCCGAAGAAACCATTTTTCGTGTGGCGGCAGGAAGAGGTTTTCGTGTAGCTAACCCTTTTGCTGAAAATGCTTCGGTGCTGGCAAGTGCGCGCACAGTGATTGTTAAAGAAAAACTGCTGCCCGAAATTGCATGGAACTATGGCATTTCGTTAAGTCAGGGTTTTCGTTTGTTCGGAAGGGAATCAAGTATCAGTGCTGATTATTTCTACACTAACTTTTTGAATCAGGTGGTGGTTGATCTGGATTACAGTGCACGCGAAGTGAGCTTTTATAACCTGGACGGCAAATCGTATTCCAACAGTTTTCAGGTGGAGGCTGCGATAGAACCGCTCAAACAATTTTCGGTGAAGGCCGCTTATAAATACTACGATGTGCGCAGTACGTATGCGGGAACGCTGATGCGCAAACCGATGACGGCAGCGGGAAGAATGTTGCTGAACTTTGGATACTTCACCCGCTTTGAGAAATGGAAGTTTGATTTAACGTTACAACGTTTCGGCAGAAGCAGACTTCCGGGAACAACGGAGAATCCAGCGGAATATCAACGTGCAAATTATTCTGCGCCTTACTTTACCATTAATGCACAGGTGACGAAAAAGTTCAAACGCTTTGAGGTTTACCTCGGGGGCGAGAACCTGACCAATTTTATGCAGCGCGGAGCGATTGTGGCTGCTGCAGACCCTTTCGGGCCATACTTTGATGCCTCCATGGTGTGGGGTCCGGGGATGGGAGCAGTGGTGTATGGGGGGCTGAGGTTTGCAATAAAGTAAAGGCAGTTGTAAGGCGAGATAGTCTCATAGCCTGTCTCGTTTATAGTTTATTAAAATGCTACTTTTGAATTCACTGAAAATTTTCATGTGAAGCATTTTATTCTCCTTCTATTCTGTGGTCTTTTTTCTGCAGGCGCTTCAGCTCAAATAGCACCAGCAGCAACCGGCATTTTACTTTTTTCTGATGACTCGCTCGATAGTTACCTTTCTGATACTGTTCATGCTGCAAAACATATCAGAGAGTTAGTACATGACGCAGATAAAATATCGCGCGAAACACAAAGCAGCGAAGCAATCAAACTATTCTTACTTGCACTTGAGTTAGAAGAATTTGCAAAAGATTCAATTGCCTTGAGGATTGATCTGCATAATCGCTTTTCGGCCAGACTTGCCATTGCAGAAGCTATGGAACTCTCGCTCGAACACGCTAAGGCCTCACTTCAACTGGCAAAAAATATCCGATTGCCTTATTCAGGAGTTATGTATAATCAGTGCGCAAAAATTGCCTCTATCTACGCGAATATGTCAGTTCCCGATAGCGCTTTATATTATTACCGTCAGGCGATTGATGAAGCGGAGAAAGAGGGCGAATATCTTTGGACTGCCTCTGGCTGGAATAATCTCGGAGTATTTTTTTCAAAACGCAACAAGGCAGATTCCGCTCAGTCCTGCTATAACAAAGCGCTGTCAATACTCAAACTGAATTTTGCAGAAGACACAGTCTTGTTGAGAAGCATACGCGATAATATTGCGATGGAGGCAGCAGCAAGAAATGATTTCAAAACGGCCATCAGTAATTATGAATTAAATCTCGAACTCACTAAAGCGAGGAAAGATACTAGCAGCTTGTTACAAACGTTATACGGGCTGGCAAACATATATCTATCACAAGAAAAGATTGACAAATCCAAAGCCTGCCTTGATGAAGCTGAATTGTTGCTCACGTATTACCGGAATACCCGGTATTTTGAACGAAAACTTCAGTTAGCAGAACTTTGGATACGCTACTACGAAAGCACAGGAAACCTGAAACCGGCTCTTGAAAAACAACGGTGGTTGCTGAACGCAAGAGACAGTATTGCGGACGCAAAAAGTAAATTTATTAAAGAAATAATCCTGTTTGTTACACAAAAGGAGTTGAGTATATTTAAAAAAAGCATGCGCATCAGCGAGTTGGAATTGCAAAGTCGTCAAGCCGAACTTGCCCATGCCAAATCAAGAGAACGAAGGAATATGGTCGGTATTTTTCTCAGTCTCTGCATCATGGTGTTAGGTTACCTGTATTGGCGGAATCGCAGCAAGCGGCAGGAAAATCTTCTGGAACTGAACCGTGCCAAATTGAATTTATCAGAAGCCACTTTGCTTAATGAACAATTGGAAAAAGAAAAGATGGAACAGGAACTGAGGCTGAAAGAGAGCGAACTGCGCAATGAACAATTGGAAAAAGAAAAAATAGAACAGGAACTCAAATTTAAAAAGGGAGACCTGAGCGATCTTGCCATTTACCTCGGAAACCTGAAAAACCTGAATACCAAAATGGTTGACAAGTTGAATGAAGCCAAAAAGAATAACATCAAAGATGTAAAGGACTTGGTTAGAGAAATAAATACCGAACTGGGTTCACAACTTCAGTCCGATAAAAAGATAAGGCTTATTCAGGAGAATATAGAATCGGTTAACAAAGAATTTTATGATAAATTGAATCGTCAATTTCCAACACTTACAAAATCAGAAATTGAGCTTTGCGGATTATTAAGATTGAATTTATCAAATAAGGAGATTGGCGATCTTAAAAGCATCTCACCCGAATCGGCTAAAAAAGCGCGCCAGCGCATGCGAAAAAAGCTGAAAATCGCACCCGAACAGGACATTTATCAATTCCTTTCAGCAATTTAATTTATTGACATTCAATCAATAAATTTTACGTCCCCCATTTGTCCTCCCTCTGCCCCTTGACTTTGCTTTGACAGTATAGTCCTATTTTTCACTTTTACCAAAATTGTTTTGTAAAACAATGATTTAAGACCACATACTAAAACTTAATACCATGAAAAAGATACTCCTTTTTTCTTTTTTCTTACTATTTGTTTTTCAATGCTTTGCACAAGCTCCTCAAGCTATGAGTTATCAGGGCGTAGCACGCGATAACTCAGGAGGGGTTTTGGCTAATAGCTCTGTCAATATAAAAATCCTGTTACGGCAATCAAATCCCACAGGAACAGTAGTTTACAGCGAAGAACACCCTGCTACTACAAATCAGTTTGGGTTATTTACCTTAAGAGTAGGTAATGGTTTAAACCCTTCAGGAAATTTTGGCCTTATTGATTGGGCAAACGGACCATATTATCTTGAAACAATGATGGATGCAACTGGTGGAACCAATTTTGAAAGCATGGGTAATTCGCAATTGCTTTCTGTTCCTTATGCTCTTTATGCTGAGACAACCGGTGTTAATCAGGGCCCAACCGGCCCTACCGGAGCCACAGGTGAGACTGGCCCAACCGGAGCAGCCGGCACAAACGGTACAAATGGAGCCACGGGAGCTACTGGTCCAACAGGTGCTGCGGGCACCAACGGTGCTACCGGATCCACAGGCGAAGCTGGCCCAACAGGTGTAGCAGGAACCAACGGAATAAATGGCGCCACCGGAGCTACCGGTGCCACAGGCCCAAGCGGACAAGATGGTGCCGATGGAACTTCTGTTCAAATACAAGGTAGTGTCTCCTCTGCCGGCAATCTTCCCGTTTCAGGAAATACTACAGGTGATGGGTATTTAACGCAAGACACCGGGCATTTGTGGGTTTGGGATGGCAGCCAGTGGATAGATGCCGGACAAATACAAGGGCCTGCAGGGGCTAATGGTGCAACCGGTCCAACCGGAGCAGCAGGCACAAATGGAGCTACTGGTGCCACAGGCGCAACTGGCCCAACTGGTGTAGCAGGAACCAACGGAACAAATGGAGCAACCGGTCCAACCGGTGCAGCAGGCGCTACCGGAGCCACTGGTGAAACCGGTCCAACAGGCGCAGCAGGAACCATTGGTGCCACAGGCGCCACAGGCCCAAGCGGACAAGATGGTGCCGATGGAACTTCTGTTCAAATACAAGGTAGTGTCTCTTCTGCCGGCAATCTTCCCGGTTCAGGAAATACTACAGGTGATGGGTATTTAACACAAGATACCGGGCATTTGTGGGTTTGGGATGGCAGCCAGTGGATAGATGCCGGACAAATACAAGGGCCTGCAGGGGCTAATGGAGCAACCGGAGCCACAGGCCCAACCGGAGCAGCGGGCACCAATGGAAGTAATGGCGCAACCGGAGCCACTGGCCCAACAGGTGCAGCAGGAACTAACGGAACAAATGGAGCCACAGGAGCAACTGGAGCCACAGGCGAAACTGGTCCAACCGGAGCAGCAGGCACCAATGGAAGTAATGGCGCAACCGGAGCCACTGGCCCAACCGGAGCAGCAGGAACTAACGGAACAAATGGCGCAACCGGAGCAACCGGAGCCACAGGCGAAACTGGTCCAACCGGAGCAGCAGGAACCAATGGAACTAATGGAGCCACAGGAGCAACCGGAGCCACAGGCGAAACTGGCCCAACAGGTGCAGCAGGTACGAACGGAAGTAATGGAGCAACAGGAGCAACCGGAGCCACAGGTGAAACCGGCCCAACCGGAGCTACTGGCCCAACCGGAGCAGCAGGCACTAACGGAACAAATGGAGCAACAGGTGCAACCGGAGCCACTGGTGAAACTGGCCCAACAGGTGCAGCAGGTACGAACGGAACAAATGGAGCCACAGGCGCAACCGGAGCCACAGGCGAAACTGGTCCAACCGGGGCAGCAGGAACTAACGGAACAAATGGCGCAACAGGTGCAACCGGAGCCACAGGTGAAACTGGCCCAACCGGAGCAAATGGAAGTACAGGCTCCACTGGGGCTACGGGCGATAGCCATTGGACTTTAAGCGGCAATAACCTTTACAACAATAGCGGAACAAAAGTGGGAATTAACACCACAAGCCCTTCCGAAAAATTCCATGTAAGTAATGGAGTATTGCTGCATACAGGAACGTACAGCACTGATTCAAGCATTGCAGTGAGCGGTGCAGGAACTCGTATGTTCTTTTACCCGCGCAAAGCTGCTTTCCGTGCAGGTAATGTAAGTGGCGTTCATTGGAACGATTCGGAGATTGGTAACTACTCAACTGCCTTTGGAAAGGACAACGTGAGCAAAGGCGATTATTCATTTGCGGCCGGCAACAGCAATACTGTTACCGGTAGTGGTTCGGCAGCAGTGGGCAATCAAAACGCAGCTTCGGGCTCTAATTCGTTTGCAGCAGGAAGCGGAAACACGGTAATAAGCAGCACCTCAGCAGCACTGGGTAGTAACAATATTACTGATGGCGACAATTCTTTTGCCGCTGGTTTAGACAACCTGGCCATTGCCGACAATAGCTTTGCAGCAGGAAGTAACAACATTGCAGATGGGTCGTCTTCTGTAGCAATGGGTGTAGATAATTTAGCCATAGGCAACAGGTCATTTGCTCTGGGTCTGGGAAACACTGCACCTTCCTACAGCGAAATGGTAGTAGGTATGTATGCCACCCAATATTCTGAAAGCAGCAGTAGCGCCTTCAGCAGTTCAGACCGTTTGTTTAATATAGGTAACGGACAGAGCTCTTCATTGCGTAGCGATGCCCTTACCATTTTAAAAGGCGGAAACGTAGGTATTGGCACTTCTTCCCCATCTCAAAAATTAGAAGTAGCAGGCACAACTAAAACCACCGACTTTCAAATGACCAATGGTGCATCTGATAACTATGTGTTCACAAGCGATGCCAACGGTAACGCAAGTTGGAAAAACATTGCCGACATTGTTCTCGACACCAACAGCCTGAGCAACACCAACTCGCTTTGCGGCACCGGTTTCAACAATATCGGACCTTCTTCTGTGTCAGTGACGGGTGCTGTTTCCTCCTTCAGTGCAAACACTTACATGCGTGTTACCATAAACCTGAGCACTTCAAGCACACTGGTTTCTGAGAATGGATTTTATTTCATCACACTCACTAACCCATCGGGCAATATGTTGGAACTTTCTGCGGGCTATTCCAACTATGCCAATGCCAGTTTCAGCACAGATTTAACCGGCACCGTTGCCCAAACCAGTTTAACTGTTCCCGTAAGTGGCAGTTATGGTTTTTCAGGTACTAACATTTCCGATTTTTATGGCGATCCCATTGACGGAACATGGTCGCTGGCACTTGACTACGCTTCCGGAGGTAATGGCAGTGCAACCATCTGCATTGACAGTTGGAGTTTGGAAATTGTAGAGAACGGGGTTTTTGGCGACAATATGGGTAACCATACCGCTACGCAAAACATACAGCTGAATAATTATTACCTGAGTAATGATGGCGGTGATGAGGGAATAAGAATAGCAAATGACGGAAACGTGGGTATTGGCACCGTAACTCCTTCAAGTAAATTACAGGTGGTAAGTTCAGGTATTCTTGAAGACCATTACACCTCTTCTTTATTTGAAAACACGGTTACCAGCCCATTGGATGCGAAAATTAAAACTGCTGTTGAAATCCGTTCATCGGGCACATGGGGCTCTTTCGCCTCAAGCAATATCGGCTTACATGTTTCTCAAACCACGGGAGCAGCATTTAATTATGACGCACTGTTCAATGGTGGTGGAAATGTGGGCATCGGCACTTCTTCCCCGTCCGAAAAACTGCATGTAAACGATGGAACGTTATTAAATACAGGAACCTTTGGCAGCAGTGCCTCATTAACGGTTAACGGTGCCGGTGCGCGTATGTTTTTCTATCCGCGCAAAGCTGCTTTCAGAGCAGGTAATGTAAGCGGAACTAATTGGGATGATGGTAATATCGGAAGCTACTCTGCAGCATTTGGTTATGATTCAAAGGCAGGCGGTTCTAAATCATTGGCTGCGGGTGAATGGGTAAATGCATCGGGAGATAATTCAGTAGCATTGGGATATTTTACCACTGCTTCGGGCACCAAATCATTTGCCATGGGTGAGCAGAATAATGCTTCGGGTACCAATTCAGCGGCATTCGGCTATTTTACCACTGCTTCGGGCGCTAAATCATTTGCAACCGGTGAGCAAAATGTAGCTTCGGGTACCAATTCAGCTGCACTCGGCTATTTTACAACCGCTTCGGGCGCTAAATCGTTTGTTACCGGTGAGCAGGTTACTGCCTCGGGAAAAGATGCTGCAGGGTTTGGTTATTTCACAACCGCTTCGGGCGATAATTCTTTTGCGGCCAACGATCACAACACGGCTTATAGTTTTGATGAATCTGTTTTTGGTGCTTATGCAGAAACCTATACTCCGGTATCTACCACATCATGGAATACTGCTGACCGTCTTTTTGTAATCGGAAACGGAACGTCAGGCTCACGTAATAATGCGCTTACGGTTTTAAAAAGCGGAAACGTAGGTATTGGCACTTCTTCGCCAGCTCAAAAATTAGAAGTAAGCGGCACCACCAAAACCACCAACTTCCAAATGACCAATGGTGCAACCACCGGCTACGTGCTGCAAAGCGATGCAAGCGGAAATGCAAGTTGGGTAAGTGTTTCTTCACTGGCCACCACCAATTACTGGACCGCCAACGGCAACGACATTTATAAAAACAACACTGCCAACGTAGGCATCGGAACCACCATACCCGGCTCTTTGTTACATGTTTCGGCTGCATCGGGAACAAAGATCATGTCGGAAGCCACAGCAGGCAGCGGCTACATGGAGATTAGCTCCGCTTCGGGCAATGAATCAGGGATGCGTATGGCAACAGGCTCGACTCTACGCTGGATGTTCGGCAAGAGCAACGGTGCCGAAAGCGGTAGTGATGCCGGTTCCGACTTTTTTATTAACCGCTATAACGATGCCGGAACCTTCCAAAGCCAACCTATTGTAATTAAACGCAGCAACGGCTATGTGGGTATTAACCAGGGTACGGCTACAGCGCAGTTACATGTTACCGGTTCGGGTGCCAAAACCGCTGCATTTAATGCATCATTGATTCAAAATACAGCCACGTCTTCTACTGCTTCGGTTAATAAAGTTGGTTTAGAAATTTCATCAACCGGTAGTTGGACAGGAACCTCGGCAAAAAACATAGGCTTGTATGTTTCGTCTGTTACAGGCGGCACCAACAACTACGATGCAATATTTAATGGTGGTGGAAATGTAGGCATTGGAACTACCTTACCCGTGCAAAAACTGGATGTAAGCGGCAACATCAATTTAAGTAGTGACCTTTATATGGCCAACAGCCGTGTAATGAGCATAGCCGGCACCGAGAACTTTTTTGCAGGTGCAAATACAGGCACAAGTAATGCAGGTACCGATAATACTTTTGTAGGAAACAATGCCGGAAACAGCAATACAACAGGAAATATAAACACATTTTTAGGTAGCAGCGCGGGACAGTCAAACACCGAAGGGCATGGAAATACCTTTTTAGGGTATGAATGCGGATTCTCTAATATAGACGGAGATTATAATATTTACATTGGCAGGGCCGCAGGACGAAGCAATACAACCGGAACACGAAATACCGGTATTGGATTGCAGGCATTATATTCCAATATTACCGGGGTGAGTAATACCACCTTAGGCTCTAACACAGGATTTAATAATACAGGTAGCTACAATGTATTTATAGGAAATGATGCCGGGTATACTAATACCGGCAGTAATAATGTTTTTTTAGGATACCAGGCCGGGTATAACGAAACCGGCAGTGATAAGCTGTATATTGAAAACAGCAGTTCTACTACACCGCTCATCTATGGCGATTTCAGCACCAATCTGGTGACTATTAACGGTAACGTGGGTATTGGCACCACTTCCGTTACACAAGCTAAGCTGGTGGTTAACGGATCGCAGAACAGCACACTTTCTTATGGTTACCTTAACAGTACCGGCAACACCAATACTGCCAGCGGAACCAACGCTTATTCTATCTATGCCTCAGCGCGTATAGCTGCTACGGAGTTCAACGCCTATTCTGATGAACGTATTAAGAACATAAAGGGTGAAACCAACAATGAGGCCGACCTTGCTACACTTGCTCAATTGAAGATCACCGATTATACGTTGATAGACACTATTGAGAAAGGCAACAACAAATTCAAGAAAGTAATTGCCCAACAGGTAGAAGAAATTTACCCGCAGGCAGTGCATACCATTACGGATGTTGTGCCGGATATTTATCAGCTCAGCGAAATGCAGAATGGTTTTGTTATGCTGGAAAACTCAACGCTGAAAAAAGGTGATAAGGTGAAACTGATATTCGGGGATGACCAGGTGCTTGCCGAAATAAAGGAGGTAACACGTTCAGGGTTCAAAACAGATTTAAGCCGCACCGAAAAAGTGTTTGTGTATGGCCGCGAAGTAAACGACTTCCGCACCGTAGATTACGAAGCACTCACTACGCTCAATATCTCTGCCACACAGGCCTTGCTTAAGCGCCTGCAGCAAGCCGAAGAAAAAGCCGGTGAGCAGCAATTGCTTATTAACCGTTTAGACGCCCGCTTAAACGCCATTGAAAAAATAGTGCCTCAGAGCTTAGGTCAAAAGTAAACGGTTGGTGCTACCTCACCTCCGCCTGTCAGCTATAGTAACAGGCTGCACCTACCGAAAGCGCAACGGCAATCCTTCATCCACACCAAAGATGTTGATGCTGTTGCGCTTTTTCAGTTGGCGGGGACAGGTTATAACAACGAGTTTGTTTTCGGGGGTGATACCTATGCCTGCGGTATAGCGGAAGCTGCTGCCTTTAGTGCATTCAAAATAACGGGAGCTGAGGAGCGTGAGCTGGTAATTTATAACACTGAACAGGTCGGCACGATTATTTTTTCCTTCGCGGCAAAAGCCGATGAGAAAAATGTTGCCCGCAGTATCGGCAAGCAGGTTGATGCTTTGGTAGGAACCCCATTTCCCGGAAGCGGAGAAGCTTGCAACCGAATCAAGGCCTTTAGTGCCGGAGCGGTAGAAATCTATGTGGCGCGAATCCCAGTCGGCAACGGCTACAAGATATTTCCCGTTGAGGTAAAGAGCACCCACGGCACCGGCAGTAGAGCGTTTAAAAATTCCACTGCGCTTTATAAGGGTTTCAACAGGTTTTATTCCGGGAGCGAACATGACCACATCGGATTTATCTTTCGCTGCATTGTCTTCAATTCCTGTAAACACCTTGCCGTTGGCGAGCTGGCATCCTCCGGCATGGCGCAGAGGCTCGTTTGCAATTTTGTGAAGGGTGGCATCTCCGTTTTCGGGTGCGGTTATATAATAGGAAAAGGAGGAGGCACTGCCGGTGATGATAAAAGAGCTGCGGGTATCGTGGGTGTAGCCTTGTATGCCCTGGAGGTGGCCTCCTGCGGGTGTTTTTATGCGGCTTTTAAAATGGCAGATGCGGGGCTGTTGGTTGGGAATGGCTTCAAATGCTTCGGGTATATTATTTAAAAGCTGTTGCGCACAAAGTCCAGTGTGGATGAAGAGAAAAAGGAAAAACAGAAGGTGCAGAGAAGGTTGCATACAAGCGCGGAAGAACGGGCTAATCGAAATTATCCCTCCTTCAACAGAATGGTATAAGTAATACCGATTATCTCATCAAAAACATCATCCGAATACGAATCCAACTCAAGCTGGTTGATAACCTTTATATAAAGCATTTTATTACTCAGGTCATAACGGTCTGTTGAAGAATAGGCCGCAAACCTCGGTCTTAGGGCATTAAAAACTTCATCATATTGCTTTAAAATAAATTCATCTTCTTTATTAAAGCCTTCTCTTGTTCCTTCTAAAGTATCTTTAACTTCAATTGACTTAATTTTTGAAAGCAGCTTAGCTTTCATGCAATAATTAATAATATCAACCAACTGCTTTTTATCATTATCCTTTTGGTAATCAAAAAAACTTACCCGTATCAAATCAACAAATGAACCTCTTCTAAGAATCCTCCACACATCACCCTTATCCTTTAACTCTTTCGAGAATGATTCTCTTACTATGCTATCAATAGCCTTCAATAAATCAACGTGATTTTGAAACTACACTTAAATGCGAAACCTCGTTCCAGATATCAGCAGCAACCAACTCCGGTGAACGGTTGCCGTTAGTTTTAAAGATATGCTCCTTAAATTTAAGCAGCTCAATAGCTTCAAGATATTTAGTTCTCACATTAAACAGGTTTTCATCCGTTTCATAATGTTCCTTTGAATCCCTTCCGTTGCTTATTCTTTTCATACTGATGTCGGGTGCAACATCTATGTAAACTGTTACATCGGGACGCAATAAATCAGCACACAATGAATTGGCATTGATAACCCAATTCATATCAATATGCACTCCGTGATAAGCGTAGGAAGAAAAATAATAACGGTCAGTAATAACAGTATAACCCTCTTCTAATTTTTTAAGAATACCATTCGTTTTATTAAGAATGTGTTCCAGTCTGTCCGCAACAAAAAGTGCGGCAATAGTCCGCTCGTCCGCATGCATTTCACTTTTCATTATTTTTCGTATCATCAAACCTATAGGTTCTGCCGTAGGTTCTGCCGTACTATACACTTTATAGCCTTCCGCCTCCAGTTTTTCCGACAACAGTTTTACCTGCGTGCTTTTTCCGCTTCCGTCAATGCCTTCAAAGGCTATAAAAAGATTTTTTTTCATTGAGTATAGTTTACAATGTGTAAAAGTAATAAAAAGGCATAAGCCTGTAAATGCAGGCATTCCGCCTTTTCAAAATTTTCCCGTAGCAACAACCTGTTGGTAGAAACTTCTAAACCTTTACAAGCTTTCTAAAAATTAGTCCCGTAGGGACGACCTGTTGGTAGAAAACACATAACCAAAATTAATAAAGCCCCAGCGGGGCGACCTGTTAACAATACTAATCTGCAACATGCCTATCAACTTAATGACTAAAGAACATTCCGTTTAGCAGGGTTAATTATTAATCTTAGGTAGCAGATTATCAATAATAAACTTGTCAAGTAAAGTTCCTTCAAAATCTGATTTGTTCATCTCTCTAAACATCTTCCAATTTAAAGCCTTACCCCATTTCTTTTCATTTGGAATTTTTTGAAAATTTTCAAAATTACCCAACGCCTTATGATTAGAACCCACTATCTTATCAAGTGCGTCTTGGGTAATATAATTTTCTGTTGAATGATATTCCGTTGGAAAAACTTGAAAGCCTAATGTTTCACAAGCGTCTTTAAATTTCTTCAATGGTTCTTTTAATTCTTGGTCTATACTTTCTTTTTCGCTATCAAAAATTACACTATAGGATTTTGCATTTAGACGTTTTAATTCTGAAAGATCGTCATAAGATTTCTCAGATATAAAATTTGAACCTCCTAAATCCATTATTATAAAATGCTGTTCAATATTATATTTTCTTAAAATTTCTTTGAATGCTTTTATATCTGTTCTCCCTTCAACTAATAAAATATTATTACCACCTAATTCCACAAATTGACTATAACCAAGCTCATTAATAGAATTTAAAACACTTGGCTTATAATGATCACCAAATGGAGTTAAGCTAATTCTACCGTTATCATTTTTGCTTAAATTATATATTTTATCAGCAGTACTTCTTGCCAGAGCTATCGAATGTGATGTTGCTATTAATCCATATTTAGCTTTAGAGGCTAAAGTTCTTATAAAGATTTCTTGCATTTTTGGATGTAGTGCATTTTCTGGTTCATCAATTAGAATGAAACTTGGTTGACGAATTAGAGCGTTTGCAAGTACCAAAATAAAATGTCCTACTCCACCTCCAAGTTCATCCAAATTAAATGAACCATTATCCGTTTCTACTAATAAACTGGTTTTGCTTTGATTTACTGAAACTTCGAAATGAGAAAATCCAAAGAGTTCTTTTAATTCATTTTTTAACGCCCTTATTTTATTTCTACAACTTATATCTTCTCCATTTGCCCAATTATCCCAAGTTGTAATGAAGGTGTGCCCGATATCAATATCAAAGTAATTTGCCGATGTTTGAAAAAATGGAGTTCTAAATGATCCTACATACATAGATTTTGTAAACAGTTCAAAAACGAAACCTAATTCTTTATAGCTTAAATCAGAGTTCCCAGAATTAGACTTTTTTAGTGAAAAGCTAAATTCTTTATTATTAGGATTTGAAAGGTATGGTTTAATACCAAAGGTAAAAGCTACATCATTAAATTCTGCAATTAATTTTATTTCATCTGATTCGCTTTTTTGATTTATTATATTTGAATAATTAACATTATTTGCAGGGGACATGATATTAACTTTATCCTGAGTGCTTCTTACTCCAAGCATATTTCGTAACTCATAAAACAATTTCAACAGGTTTGATTTGCCAATATTATTTATTCCAAGTATAAATGTTATACCTGGTTCAATATCTATTGTAATTGGATTATGAGAATCAAAGCTTCTATAATTTTGAATCGTAACTTTTCCTGTGTCCATTTGTGTTTAGAAAAAAAAGTGAATATCTTCTACAAATTTCCAATTTTTCCCTTCCCTTCAACACCCTCCATCAAAATTATTTTCAATAAGTTTAATATCCCCCACAATAATCCCCCCCCCTCCGTTATCTAAATAGTGGCCCACCCGTACGCCACTATTTTAAAACCAATGAAACGGAGGCTTGTTATAAAAACACAGACAGAAAACTCAACTTCTCCTGAGTTAACTTTTTCAGTCCCTCTAAGTTTAAAAATACTGAATTACACCCTGCAATTCCTCCCTTAATAGTAACATACAAATCCTCTGTCTTAGTATCCCATTCCTCAAAAAAATTCACCCCTTCCTAAATCGTCCTTGCCCATCCCTAAAACTTCCCCGCCAATTCCTAAAACCATCTCGCCAATTCCTAAAATCATAGTGATAATTCCTAAATCAATAATGATAACTCCTAATTAACTCACATTAACTCCTGATTTACTTTCATTAATTCCTAATTTACTCTTATTTACTCCTGAAGAACTAATACACCCTCCTGTTCACACTTTAAAAGCTCCTAAATCAATCCCGCCCTTAGCTAAATTAAAAAAACTTATTCCTAAATCGTCCGCACCCATTCCTAAACTGTCCGCATCTGTCCCTATCATGTATAAACACGTTCCTGTAAGCATAAATACCTCAACTTCCATCTTAAAGCAGCTAAAGTTTTCAAAAACTACAATCCGGTAAAATGTAGTAAAGCCTCCTATGCATTTCCTGTTCTCGGCTTTGGTTTACCGGTGTTACCTTTAAAATAAAAAACACACCCCCCGGCCCTCTCCTTGTTTTAAGGACGGGTCAGTGGGGTGGTGCAATCTGTTTTATGGAATCTTCCCCTTTTCCGCATCTTTGTCATGTAATACCGAAAATACTACCCGATGAAAACTTTAAAATACACGCTGCTTCCCGCAATTCTTCTTCTTGCACTGGTAACCATTTCTTCTTCCCTCATCCCTCGTCCTTCGCCTCCCGCCCCTTATCTTTTAAAAGGCGAGAACTACGAAAAGCAATGGGCGCAAATAGATTCCCTCACCAGAAAAGGATTGACCAAATCTGCGCTCGAAGTAGTGGATGTTATTTTCAAAGACTCGAAAAAGAATAACAATGCCCCGCAGTTCATCAAAGCGGTGATACACAAAATGAAATTCAGTTCGTATCTGGAAGAAGATGCGCTGAAGAAAAGCATCCTTGAACTGGAAGGTGAATTGAAAGATGCGCAGTTCCCCGTAAAGCCTGTGCTGCATTCCATCCTTGCGCAGTCCTATTGGAGTTACTATGAGCAAAACCGCTGGGTGTTTATGGACCGCACCGAAACCGTTGATTTTGTGCCCGAAGATTTAAGCACCTGGGATTTGAAGAAGATTGTAGCGCAGGTAGATTTCCACTACCGCAAAAGTCTGGAAGAAGCAGATAAACTGAAAGAGTTGCCCATCTCTACCTTTGATGCTGTGCTCATGGAAAGCCGCAATGCACGTGAGTTGCGCCCTACGGTGTATGATTTTCTTGCCCACCGCGCCATTGATTTTTACATGAATGAAGAAACAGGTTTAACACAACCTGCTTTTAAGTTTGAGATAGAGGGCGCGAAGTATTTTTCTGCAGCAAAAGAATTTGCTGCACTTAACATCACCACTGCCGACAGCACCTCCCTGGAATACCGTGCCGTGTTATTACTGCGCGATGTTATAAAATTCCACACCGAAGATAAAAACCCCGATGCCTTGGTGGATGCAGATTTAAAACGTTTGCGTTTTATGCGCAGCCATTCGGTAGATGCAGACAAAGACAGCCTCTTTCTTGCAGCACTTGAACGCTCAGAAAAACAGCACCTTGCTTTTCCGGTCTCCACCGAAATTTCGTACGAGATAGCCAACTACTTTTTTACACAAGGCAACGGCTACAAAAAAGGCGATGACGATGAACTGAAATGGAAAAAGAAAGCAGCCTTTGATAAATGCAACGAGGCTATTGCACGTTTCTCTTCCTCTTTCGGAGCAAGCAATTGCCGCAGCCTGCTCACTAGTATCACACAAAAAAGTCTGTCGTTCAATACCGAGCGTGTCAACCTTCCCGACAAACCTTTTCTGGCACTAATCAATTACGCCAATCTTGCAAAAGCAGGCGAGAAAAGCGCAAAAATTTACTTCCGCATTGCAACACTTGACTACGAGAAATATAAAAAATTCCGCAGAAAATATTACGGTGAAGAGCAGATAAAAGAACTGTTCAGCATTTCAAAAGTAGTCAGTGAAACTGACTTTATGTTACCTGATGAAGGAGACTTTAACACGCACTCAACCGAGTTGAAACTGCCCCCGATGAAAACAGGATTGTATGTGGTGTTTGCTTCCACTTCTGCTGATTTCTCAACAGACGGGAATGCAGTGGCCTACACCATAACATCGTTTTCAGATATTGCCTTCTCCAGCCGCCAGGAAGAAAAAGGTAACCGTGGCTTTGTAGTGGTTTCGCGCAGTTCGGGAACTCCCCTGCAAGGTGTGAAAGCACAGTTATGGGAAGAGTATTACAACTACACTTCACGCGAATACGACCTGCGCAAGAGCGGTGTTTACACCAGCGATGTCAACGGACAATTTACAGTGAAAGGAAAACTGGAACGCGAGAACTACATCTTACAACTCAACTACAATAATGACGAACTGTTTACCGACAATGCGTTTTACTCCTATTACTACGGTGACCCGCAAAGACAAAAGGTGCAATCCACCCACTTCTTTACCGACCGCGCTATCTACCGCCCCGGACAAACCATTTACTTCAAAGGTATCCTGATTGAAAAAGACGGAAACAACCGGAACATTGTTACAAATACCAAAACAACCGTTACTCTTTTTGATGTTAATTACGAGAAGGTAGCTTCACTGGATTTAACCACCAATGAATATGGTACTTTCAGTGGTACTTTCACAGCACCCGTTGGCGTGCTCACAGGCGGCATGACCATACAAAACGAAACAGGTTCGCATCCGGTGCAGGTAGAAGAATACAAACGTCCTAAGTTTGAAGTAACGTTCAAACCCTTTTCGGGAACATTTAAACTAAGCGAAACAGTAAAAGCAACAGGAAGCGCAAAAGCCTATGCAGGCTCTAACATTGACGGTGCAGAAGTAAAATACCGTGTAGTGCGCAGCGCCTACTTTCCTTATCCCTGGTATTGCAAGCGCGGCTGGTTTCCGCCAACCGAAAGCATGGAAATACTGAACGGAACAGCCACCACCGATGCCAACGGTGAGTTTGAAATTTCGTTTGAAGCCATCCCCGATCGCAGCATCAAAAAAGAATACAAACCTTCCTTCACCTACACCATTTATGCAGATGTGGTGGACATCACCGGTGAAACACGCAGCTCTGAAACATCCGTAACCATAGGCTATACAGCGCTTAACCTCTCGCTCGATATTCCGGAAACACTGAACCGTGAAGCGAAAAAAGATTTCACCATCAGCACCACCAACCCTGCGGGAGAATTTGAAGCAGCCAAAGGAACGCTGACTATTTACAAGCTGAAAACTCCGAACGATATTCTCCGCAAACGCAAATGGGCAGAGCCTGATTTGTTTATTTATACTAAAGAACAATTCAAAGCAGATTTTCCCGATGCGGTTTACAAAGATGAAAACGATAGAGAGAATTTCGCACGCGAAAAGGAAGTGCTGAAACTGAATTTCGATACAGAGAAAGACAAAAATTTCAAATCAGATAAGCTCTCGTCACTTGCGCAGGGCTTATACCTGGCAGAAACTGTTTCCAAAGATAAATACGGTGAAGAAGTAAGAACGCTGAACTACTTCACCTTATTTTCTGAGAAAGAAACTGCCATGCCAACCACCACCGCTGATTGGTTTGCACCTCTGAAGACAACCGGAGAGCCGGGAGAAGAAGTGAAGATGCTGATTGGTTCTTCTTACAAAGATGTGAAAGTGTTGTATGAAGTGGAGCAGTTTGATGCTGTTGCCAACAAAAGTTTTATCTCGCAAAAACAATGGCTCACACTCAATAACGAACAGCGCTTGCTTACTATTCCCGTGAAGGAAGAACACAGAGGCAACTTCACAGTGCACCTTACGTTTTTCAAAAACAACGAAGTGTTTATTCACTCTCAGTTAATTACCGTTCCTTATACCAACAAAGAATTAGACATTGAATTTGAGACCTTCCGTAACAAACTGCAACCGGGAGAAAAGGAAGAATGGAAACTGAAGATAAAAGGAAAGAAAGGAGAGAAGGTGGCAGCAGAAATGGTGGCAGCATTGTACGATGCTTCCTTGGATGCCTTTGCTCCCAACGACTGGTATTTTGATATCTATAATTACTTCTACTCCAGCATGGGATGGAGTTCCGATATGTTCAGCATATCAAGTTCTAATCTGTATCAAAAGAACTGGAATCCTGTCGGCCCTTACCGCCAAACACATATCTATGATCAACTGAATTGGTTTGGGTATTATTTCAGTAACGGATATTACAGGGGAGGCTATGGTTATGACGGAGATGTATTAATGGAAAGAAGCGCTTCAGTTACTGAAGAAGTTGCAGAACTGCAAAGCATTGTTGTTACTGCCAGTGCAAGCCGTTCTGAAAATAAGAAAAGTAAAAATGCAGAATTTGCTAATGGAATGGCAATGATGGATGCAACAACAGTTGCAACAGGAGAAGATAAAAAAGATGTGTCCGGTAAATTTTCTTCACCACCACCGCCCGATGAAAAAGCAACACAACAAAGCGGCTTAGGTGGAGTTCAGGCACGCAGTAATTTCAGCGAAACCGCTTTCTTCTATCCGCATCTGCAAACCGATGAGCAGGGAAATGTGATTATCAGCTTTACCATTCCCGAGGCACTCACCAAATGGAAAATGCTGGGCTTTGCGCATACCAAAGATTTGAAATACTCGGTAACGCAAAACGAACTGGTAACGCAGAAAGAACTGATGGTAATGCCGAATGCACCACGCTTTTTCCGTGAAGGAGATAAAATTACGTTCAGTGCAAAAGTCTCTAACCTGAGCGAAGCGGCAATGACCGGCAACGCACAATTATTCTTGTTTGATGCACTCACCATGCAACCTGTAGATGCAGCATTGAAAAATACTGCAGCTACTAAAACCTTTACCGCAGAAAAAGGACAAAGCGCTGCATTGAGCTGGAACATGGAGATACCTGAAGGCATTTCTGCTGTTACTTATAAGGTAGTTGCAAAAGCAGGGAAGTTTTCTGACGGAGAAGAAATGGCAGTTCCTGTGTTAACCAATCGTATGCTAGTAACTGAATCATTGCCGCTGCCGGTGAGATACAATCAACCGAAAACGTATAAGCTTAACAAACTGCTCACAAATGCTTCCACAACACTTACCAATCACAACCTCACACTGGAGTTCACTGCTAATCCTGCATGGTATGCAGTGCAGGCATTGCCTTACATGATGGAGTATCCGTATGAATGTTCGGAACAGGTTTTCAGTCGCTATTATGCGAACAGCATTGCTACGCACATTGCCAATTCAAGTCCGAAAATAAAAGCAGTGTTTGATGCGTGGAAACGCGATGCAGAATCAGACAAAGGCAGCACAGCCTTATTATCTAACCTTGAAAAAAATCAGGAGTTGAAATCATTGTTGCTGGAAGAAACCCCTTGGGTAATGCAGGCAAAAGATGAAACCGAGCGCAAGAAAAGACTGGCTTTGCTTTTTGATCTGAACAAAATGAGTCATGAATTAGATGGTGCTTTGCGTAAGTTAGAGAAAGCACAGGTATCTAATGGTGGCTGGCCCTGGTTTCCGGGAATGCCGGACAGCCGCTATATAACACAGCACATTGTAACCGGCATGGGACATCTTCAAAAGCTGAATGTTATTGATTTTGAGAAAGACCGCAAAGCATGGAACATGACTCAACAGGCTGTGCGTTACCTCGATGATCGTATCCGTGAAGACTATGAGAACCTGAAAAAGTATAAAGTTGATTTGAGCAAGAATAATCTCGGCAGCGAGCAGATACAATACCTGTATGCACGCAGTTTCTTCCAAAGCAAGATTGAAATTTCTTCCAGTAACAAAGAAGCATTCAATTACTACAAAGGCCAGTCAGAAAAATACTGGTTAGAGAACAGCCGCTACATGCAGGGCATGATAGCACTGGCTTTGCACCGCTACGCGACAAAAACAATTCCTGCCGATATTATGAAGTCGCTGAAAGAAAACTCGCTGCACAGCGATGAGATGGGAATGTACTGGAAAGATATGTCGGGAGGTTTTTACTGGCATCAGGCACCAATCGAAACACAGGCATTGCTGATTGAAGCATTTGATGAAGTTACCAATGATCAGGACGCAGTAGCAGAATTGAAAATATGGCTGCTGAAACAAAAACAAACACAGGATTGGAAAACCACTAAGGCAACGGCTGAGGCTTGTTACGCATTGTTACTGAAAGGAACAGATTGGCTGGAAGAAACTCCGGAAGTAGAAATTAATGTCGGGAAATATTTGGTGTATAACAGCAATCCGTCAAGAGGTTTGCGCGAGAATGAAATTTATGTCGGGCATCAGGCAGATGCAGGAACAGGATATTTTAAAACATCGTGGAGCGGAGAAGAAATCACTAAAGAAATGGGTGAAGTGAAAGTAAATGTGAAAAGTGAAAAGCAGGAGAAAGGAATTGCATGGGGTGCTTTATACTGGCAGTATTTTGAGCAGTTAGACAAAATCACACCTGCTGAAACTCCATTGAAGCTTACTAAAAAACTGTTCCTTGAAAAGCCTTCTGCCACAGGACCTGTCATTACTCCGGTAACAGCACTAACAGTTCTGCACCCGGGCGACAGAATAAAAGTGCGTGTGGAATTAAGCGTTGACCGTGCCATGGAATTTGTGCATCTGAAGGATATGCGTGCATCGGGCTTTGAGCCGGAGAACGTGATCTCACAATACAAATATCAGGGAGGCTTGGGTTATTACGAAAGCACACGTGATGCAGCAACCAATTTCTTTTTCGCTTATCTGCCAAAAGGAAGTTATGTGTTTGAGTATCCTTTACGTGTGTCGCACAAAGGTGATTTCTCTAACGGCATCACCAGTATACAGTGTATGTATGCGCCAGAGTTTGCAGCGCATTCGGAAGGGATAAGAGTAAAGGTGGAGTAAAGGTTTATTTTTGCGCAGACTAAATAAATTCACTTGCTGAGCAAAACGCAATCATATTTTTTCTTTGCTGCAATCATTGCAGTTTACATCATCAGCGGATTTATTGATGTGATGGATGTAGATGCTGCGCAGTATGCCTCCATCGCGCGCGAAATGCAGGAGCGCGAAGATTACCTGCATGTTACCAATCGTTACCAAGACTATTTAGATAAGCCGCCTTTGTTGTTCTGGCTTTCTGCATGGTCGTTTAAGGTTTTTGGCATCTCCAACTTTGCTTACAAGTTGCCTTCTTTATTGTTTGCATTGCTTGGAATTTTCTCCACTTACAAATTAGGTAAGCTGCTGTATTCGGAAAAAACGGGAATGCTTGCAGCACTGATGTTTGCTTCGTGTCAGGCGATGTTTCTTATCACGAATGATGTAAGGACAGATACCATTTTAACGGGTGCAATTATTTTCTCTATCTGGAATATTGCAGCATTTAATCAAAGCGGGAAATGGGTTTCATTGCTCGCAGGATTTGTCGGAATTTCTTTGGCAATGCTTGCTAAGGGACCAATCGGATTAATGGCTCCTGCAATGGCTTTGGGGTCACATTTTATTTTAAGGAGAGAATGGAAAAGTATTTTAAGATGGCAATGGATTATTGGATTGTTGGTTGTTATGACTCTACTCTCACCAATGCTGATGGGATTATATCAGCAGTTTGATCTGCATCCTGAAAAAGGAATTTCAGGTGTTCGCTTTTATTTGTGGGACCAAAGTTTTGGCAGGTTGACAGGTGATAATCCTTTTATCAATAGCCAGCAGAAACCACAAGCGACAGATCCTTTCTTTTTTGCTCATTCTTTTTTGTGGGCATTTTTACCGTGGAGTTTGTTTTTCATTTTCGGTTATTGGCAAAAACTGAAAACAATTTTTCTCTCAACGTTTAGATTGAAGGAAAATGAAGAGGCTATTACCACAGGCGGATTTACGTTAGTGTTTATCGCTATGAGTTTGTCTGATTATAAACTGCCTCACTATATTTTTATTGTGTTTCCGTTAGCGGCAATTATCAGCGCAGATTATCTGTTGAGAATATTTGAAAACTCAGAAAAGAAAAAGCTGCAACAGATATTTAGTGTTGTTCAGAGAATTACAATCGTGTTAATCTGGGTGGTTGTTCTTGCGCTTTGCACTTATTCTTTTCCGATAAAAAGTGTGTTGGTGTGGATGAGTTTAATTGCTTTTGTTGCTGCAACTATTTATTTCTTCTTTGAAAAATCAGAACCACTTCAAAAATTGATTGCCATTTCGTTAATAACAATGATTGGTGCTAATTTTATGTTGAGTACAGATTTTTATCCAACCCTGCTTTCGTATCAAAGTACTGTTGCAGCAGGAAGATTTATTGAGAGTGAAAATATTCCGAAGGAACAATTTGTGTGTTACATCTCAGGAGGTCATTCGCTTGATTTTTATAGCAAGAGAATTGTGCCCTGGATTCAATCGCCACAAGGTGTTAATGATAGAATTCAAAATGGTGATGTCTGGGTTTTTACAAACGATGAAGGAAAACAGAATTTTGAAAAAGAAAATTTCTTTCCCGATAGCGCAATAACCTATACTGATTACAAAGTGACGATGCTGTCATTACCATTTATGAACCCTGATGAACGGGAAAAGATGCTGAAGAAAAAATATCTGCTTCGCTTCGCAAAGAATTAATTTTTCAGAAATTTTATTACAGCATTATAAAATTCTTCAGGCTTTTCAGCATGAACCCAATGCCCTGAGTTTATGGAAACAATTTCAGAATTCGGATATAATTTCTTTATCTCTGCTTCATCATCCGGATTGATATAATCTGACTTTTCACCACGGATGAAAAACGTGGGAACAGTTGAACCTTTTGTTGTTTCAGCACCAACCTCATGTATGTTTTCTGCAATGACAGGAAGATTGAATTTCCATTCAAACTTTGTGTTATCATTTTCTTTCCGTGCAAGATTTTTCAGCAGAAATTGTTTTGTCCCCAAATCGGAAATGTACCTTGAGAGTAATTCATCGGCTTCGTTTCGTGATTTCAGATTTTCCAAATCAATGGAAAGTAAAGCATCTAAAATAGTGTCGTGATGAATAGGATAAAAACGTGGGGCAATATCAACCACCACTAACTTATTCAACATATCTTCACCTTCAGCGGCAAAGAACATTCCGACCTTTCCACCCATAGAATGTCCAATAATGCTTACATTATTTAACTGATGTTCCTGGATAAATTCAACCACATCATCGCACATCGCGCGATAATTCCACAAATCGCTATGCGGAGACTGTCCATGATTGCGCAGATCAATAAGATACACTGTAAAATCTCCTGCGAACCTTTTCCCCAGCGTGAACCAATTATCCAACATCCCAAAAAGTCCATGCAGAATTATAAGCGGCTCACCTTCTCCCAGTTTCTTGTAATTAAGCTTCATCTGTCAATTGTCTCAAATAAAGCTGTACCGTATTCTCTAACCCAAAATACAAGGCATCTGAAATCAGTGCATGACCGATGGAAACTTCGAGCAATCCAGGAATATTTTGTTTAAAATATTTCAAGTTTTCAAGACTTAGGTCGTGTCCGGCATTTAATCCAAGCTCTAATTCATTTGCACGCTTTGCAGCAGCAATAAAGGGCGCAATTGCTTTTTGTTTATCCGTTTTAAAATCGTGTGCATACGATTCCGTGTATAGTTCTATTCTGTCTGTTCCTGTTGCTTTTGCGCCTTCCACCATTTTTTCATCGGCATCCACAAAAATGGAAGTGCGGATTCCGTTTTGTTTGAATTCAGAAATTATTTCGACCAAAAATTTTTTGTGTTCAATGGTATTCCAGCCATGGTCAGAAGTTAATTGCCCTGTACCGTCAGGTACTAATGTTACCTGTGTAGGTTTTGTTTCCAATACCAGGTCAATAAATTTCTGTTCGCGTGGATTTCCTTCAATGTTGAATTCTGTTTTTACCAACTTCTTTAATTCACGAGCATCGTTGTAGCGGATATGGCGCTCATCAGGTCGCGGATGAACGGTTATTCCCTGTGCACCAAAACGCTCACAGTCCATTGCAACTTTCAGCAAATCGGGTACATTGCCTCCACGCGAGTTACGCAGGGTTGCAATCTTGTTGATATTGACACTTAGTTTTGTCATCAGAAAATATTCTCCGCAAAAATACAGTTTGAAAATACTAAAAACTCTTCTTTTGCGTTTTATATTAAAACACGTAGGTTTGCTGCGTTTCAGATAAACAACACAACAATTTACCGACTTACGCGTTTTAGGCACATAGTTTGCAGACAGAGATTAGAAAAGATAAAAACATGTTAGTCAGAGAACTTATAACCGATGAAATACCCCCACTGAAAACCACTGACAGTGGGCGCAAAGCCCTGTCGTGGATGGAAGAATTCAAGGTAGCTCATTTGCCTGTTATTGACGGAACAAACTATGTGGGAATGGTTTCGGAGGCTGACATTCTTGACAGTAATATTCCCGACAAACCGTTATCAAAACACCCGTTAACGCTCAATAATCCCGAAAATATCGCCAACCAGCATGTGTATGATGCCATCCGCATGGCAGCGGGTATGAACCTGACAGTAATTCCCATTGTGGACGAAAGTCATAAATACCTTGGAATGGTTACCATCAACAATCTGATACAAAATACCAACAAAATGGCTGCTATCAGCGACCCGGGCGGAATTCTGGTGCTGGAGATGAATGTGCGTGATTATTCACTGACAGAAGTGGCGAGAATAGTTGAATCAAATGATGCAAAAATTCTCAGCTCGTATATCCGCACATTGCCGGGAACTGATAATATGGAATTGACACTTAAAATCAATAAAGAAGAACTTTCAGGAATTATACAGACCTTTGAGCGTTATAACTACAATATTGTGGCAATGTTCAACGAAACCAAACACCTCGAAGATTTGAAAAATCGTTTCGAGTCGTTAATGAAATTCATCAATATCTGATGCAAGGGAAGATTATTCCTGCATTATTCCTCCTCTGTTTTTCGTTTTTATTTCAACTTTCTGCGCAAGAAATTTCATTGTCTGCCAATGACACACTGTTTGTTGTAAACAGCATTACGCTAAACGGAAATAAGCGCACCAAAGAAAAAATTATTTACCGTGAAATTCCTTTTCATGTCGGAGATACAATTGACAAAAATAATCTCCCACAGATTATTGAACGCACGCAGTTCAATGTGTTCAACACCTTGCTTTTTACCATTGTTACAGTTGATACAGCTATCACCGGAAACAAGGTAGATGTTACTATAAACATGCAGGAACGCTGGTATATCTGGCCTGTTCCGTTTGTGCAGATTGCCGAGCGAAATTTTAATGCCTGGTGGCAGAACAAAGATTTTTCTCGGCTTGATTATGGTATAATGACTACGCATTATAACTTTCGCGGAAGAAAGGAAAAACTGATTGGATTAATACGCCTTGGGTTTAACACACAGTTTCGGTTGACCTACGAAATCCCCTACATCAACAAAAAGCAAACACTCGGCTTGTCATTTACTTCGGGCTATTCGCAACACAAAGAAATATGGTATGCGGCAGAAGAAAACAAACAACTTTTTTACAAAGACACAAAGCGCCATGTGCGCCAGGAGATTGATGGTGGTGCAGGCTTGCTTTACCGACATGGGCTCTACTTCCGACATCGATTAGATGTTATGTACTATCATGCCAATGTGCAGGATACATTAGCAAAACTCAACCCTGATTATTTTGCCGGACATGGAAATAAAACCCAATATCTCACGGCTGCTTATACGTTTGAATATGATTTTCGGGATGTGAAAGTTTATCCGTTGAAAGGACATTATGCTGAGGCTGTCTTTACAAAATATGGTTTAGGAATACTTAACAATGAGAAAACCGATATGCTTACAGCAGAGTTAAGTTTCAAAAAATTCTGGAAGTTGAGTAAGAATTTTTATTTCTCTTCAGGGTTGAAAGTTAAAGTTTCCAATCGTTCGTTCCAGCCGTATTATATTCAACGCGGGTTGGGTTATATGGAAGATTTTGTGCGCAGTTATGAATACTATGTTATTGATGGAAGACATTATGCTTATTTCAAGTCTGAACTAAAATATGCACTTGTTTCAACACGTCTGTGGAACATTAAATTTATCAAGAAAGGGAAATTCAACCCTATGCCTTATGCTCTTTATGTAAAGGGACTTTTTGATGGTGGTTATGTTTATGCCGATCAATACAAAGAAAATAATCCACTTACTAATTCCTGGTTATATGGAGGTGGAATCGGCTTAGATTTTGTAACCTACTATGATCGTATTTTTCGTTTTGAATATTCTGTAAATAAGTTAGGCAAACACGGGCTGTATATTCATTTTATTGCTCCGATTTAAGTAATCGCACAATAAACAGATACATTCTTACGTTCTATCTTCAGAACACATAAACTCTGAAGCCATGAACAACAAACTTTTTTATTTCGCGCCCGTTGTTTCGCTGGTAGGTATTTCATTTACTAACGAGCCGGTAATTGCACAAAGCGTGCAAACCAAAAATCCATACAGCGGTGATTTGCAAATCGGACTGCGCGGAACATTGAATCCTTTTCTGAAAAACGCTGCTTCATGGATAAGTTATGGAGCACAAATACGGATAAAGGTTTCTCGAAGAGTAAACACCGAATGGTTTGCAGATTATTTTCCGGCTACCATTAAATGGTCAGCAGAGCGAAGAGATGTACGAATGGGAAGTGCGATACAATACTACCCGCTTCACGAAATTTATACCGGGAAAGAATGTACTCCATATTTTTCAATCGGACCAACTTCCACCTTTACACGTATAAGTTCTCGTGAGTTTAATTCACAACAATGGGAGGCAAAACGCTGGAGCTTTGGAGTAATTGCAGGAATGGGAATGCTGCTGAATGTGGGCAAAAAACTAAACTTCGGATTTGTAACTCAATATTGCGCACAGGTAGCTACAGAATTCAAATTCCGAAATACAACAATAAGTGATGTTAGTGATTCGCGGACGACATTGCCGGATACAAAAGTCAGTTACGAAGGGCAACTGCTGTTTTGTATGAGCGTGAATTATACGTTGGGGGATTTGTGGTGATTACACCAACTCTGCCGAATAGACTTTTTTCACTTCTTCGAGCGTTTCCAAGACTTCTGCATACGAATTAGAAGTAACTAATTTCATGCGGTAATCTTTAAAGTTAGGATAGCCCTTGAAATAATTGCTGTAGTGTGTGCGCATTTCAAGAACACCAAGTGTATCACCTTTCCAGCGGATAGAAAAATCAAGATGGCGTTTGCACACTGCTACACGCTCTTCTATTGTTGGTTTTTCTAAATGTAACCCGGTTGCAAAAAAATGTTTTATCTCACGAAAAATCCAGGGGTTGCCGATGCTGGCCCTGCCAATCATAATACCGTCAACACCATACGTATTTTTCATCTGCAAGGCTTTTTCGGGGCTATCCACATCACCATTTCCGAAAATAGGAATCGCAATGCGTGGGTTTTCTTTCACTTTTGCAATCAGTGTCCAGTCAGCCGGACCTTTATACATCTGGGCACGCGTGCGCCCGTGAATAGTCAGAGCTTTTATTCCAACATCCTGTAAACGCTCGGCAACTTCCAGAATATTTTTAGTGTTATCATCCCAACCTAAACGGGTTTTTACTGTAACAGGAAGATGTGTGGCTTTAACAACAGCTTCTGTCATTGCTACCATTTTTGGGATGTTTTGTAAAATTCCCGCACCCGCACCTTTGCAGGCTACATTCTTCACCGGGCAACCGTAATTAATATCTATCAAGTCAGGATTTGCACCTGTTGCGATTTCGGTTGACTCGCGCATTGATTCGATGTTACTGCCAAAGAGTTGAATTCCAATCGGGCGTTCGTATTCAAATACATCTAACTTTTTCAGGCTTTTAGCAGCGTCACGAATCAAGCCTTCAGAAGAAATAAATTCGGTGTACATCATATCCGCGCCACCTTCTTTGCAGACGGCACGAAAAGGCGGGTCGCTTACATCCTCCATAGGAGCAAGCAACAGCGGGAATTCACCTAAATCAATATTTCCTATTTTCGCCATCGTTTTTAAAAACCGCGCAAAAATACACAAAAAGCCCGTTTATGGCTCAAATCCACTTACTCCGCGACCGTTCGCCTTTGTTTAACATTCTGTTTTTATCGGCACTCGCGCTGTTTTGCACAGGAATTTTTTCTTTACTGGCAATGGCAATTATTCAGCTTGTCTGGGGAATTCCGGTTTTTTCAGATCCCACTGCGCTGAGTGATTTCAAAAATCCTGCAATTCTGAACCCAATGAAGTTTTTGCAGGCGATGTATTCTATCGGCTTGTTCATTGTTCCCTGTTTTGTATTTTTAAAACTTGCTCAGGAGGACGCATTGGAGTTCTTGAAGATGAAAACAGTTCCTGCAATCATCAGTTTGCTTATAATTTTTGGAATTATGCTTGCAGTTCAACCTTTAGTTGAACTTACCGGAAAATGGAATGCCGCGTTTCCTTTTCCCGAAGCCTTTGGAATTGCAGATTGGATAAAGCAAGCCGAAGAACAAGGTGCAGTGGTAACTAAAGCATTTTTAAAAGCAGATACTATCGGTGTTTTTCTGTTGAATGTTTTTATTATGGCGTTTCTTCCTGCTTTAGGCGAAGAGATTTTTTTTCGCGGAATGATTCAACAGTATATGACTAAGGCGGTGAAAAACGTGTACATCGCAATTGTAATTACTGCAATTATTTTCAGTGCTTTTCATTTTCAGTTTATGGGCTTTTTACCGCGCATGTTGCTTGGCATTATTCTCGGCTGCATTTTCGTGTGGAGCAAAAATATCTGGCTTTCGGTGTTTGCACACTTTTTGAATAACGGTGCAGCCGTAACGCTGGATTATTTAAACCAGCGCAATGTTATTACTGAAGAACAACTGGAAAGTGTTGCTTCAGATAATGTGTTGGTTGTTGTGCTGAGTTTGATTCTGCTTGGAATGTTGTTATTTGTTTTATACAAACAACGAAAGCAAGAATTACAACCCCAATAAAATCTCTTCAGGCGCTTTGCTGCCGAACAAAATCTTCTGAGGATTTTCCAGCATCTCTTTTACTTTCACCAGAAATCCAACAGATTCTCTTCCATCAATAATGCGGTGGTCATAAGAAAGTGCGACATACATAATAGGTCGGATTTCTACTTTTCCATTTATTGCAACAGGGCGTTCAACAATATTGTGCATACCCAAAATAGCGCTTTGCGGAGGGTTTAAAATAGGTGTGCTTAACATGGACCCAAACACGCCACCATTAGTGATGGTAAAAGTTCCGCCTGTCATTTCTTCAATACTCAGTTTGCCATCGCGCGCTTTAGCGGCAAGTACAGCAATTGATTTTTCAATATCAGCAAGCGAAAGTGTTTCTGCATTTCTGATTACAGGAACCATTAAACCTTTCGGTGCGCTTACTGCAATTCCGATGTCACAGTATTTGTGATAAACAATTTCTTCGCCTTCGATCATTGCATTTACAGCAGGAAAATGAAACAAAGCTTCGGTAACTGCTTTCGTAAAAAATGACATAAATCCAACTCCAACCCCGTGTTTTTCTTTGAACTTGTCTTTGTATTTTTTGCGTAAGTCCATAATTCCACTCATGTCCACTTCGTTGAAGGTAGTGAGCATAGCTGTTTGATTTTTCACGCCAACCAAACGTTCAGAAAGTTTTCTACGCAGACTGCTCATCTTCTGGCGATCGGTATCGCGTACACCTTGCCATGAATTTGAAACACTCTCCGTGCTGAATCCTGCTGACATTGCCTGCAATACATCACCTTTGGTAATGCGACCGTCTTTTCCTGTAGCTTTTATTTTTGAAGCAGGAATGGAATTTTCATCCATCAGTTTTTTTGCTGAAACAGAAGGCACTCCATCGGCATAGGATTTCTTTTTCTCTTCTTTTACTTCTTGTTTTTTCTCAGGGGCAACAACAACTTCTGCAGTTGCTTTTTCTTTTTTCTTTTCAGTTGCAGCAGTTGCTTTTGCATCAGTATCAATCGTGCAGATAGTTGCACCCACCGCTACTTTTTCTCCTGCAGCAGTTAAGATTTTTACGGTTCCTGATTCTTCAGCATTTACAGTCAGCGTTGCTTTATCAGAATCGATCTCACACAATTCATCATCTTTGGAAACATAGTCGCCATCTTTTACAAGCCAATTGGCGATTTCTACTTCTGTGATTGATTCTCCCGGGCTGGGAACTTTAGTTTCTGCTATCATTTTTTAAGCTTTTACTGTTGACTTCTCAAATACTTTTTCAACTAATTTTTTCTGTGTGTGTGCATGCCGTTCATGTGAACCCGTTGCAGGTGTTCCTGAATCAGGACGTGCAATAACTTCCAGATCTATGTTGCGATACAGGCGCACAATGTAAGGCCATGCTCCCATATTGGCAGGCTCTTCCTGAACCCAATACCACTTTTCAGCATTTTTATATTTCTGAACAATGTTATCTAATTGCTTTTTAGGCAGAGGGAATAATTGCTCCACACGGATAAGTGCTATTTCATTATCACCTGTTTTTTCTTTCTGTTCCAACAATTCGTAATAGATTTTACCTGAGCAGAAAACTACTTTTTTCACATCTTTTACAATTGCTGCAACATCATCAAAAACTTCAGTAAACGAGCCATTTGCCAAATCATCAAGTGATGAAACACA
Source organism: Bacteroidia bacterium (assembly GCA_050186075.1). GTDB lineage: Bacteria > Bacteroidota > Bacteroidia > SXHM01 > SXHM01 > SXHM01. The sequence goes on along the minus strand of JBFWYU010000001.1, from coordinate 34,899 downwards.
GGCAGGGTGGCGTAGCAAACTTTTTGGTGTAAATGCAATCAATGGTTTGCGGAAATTGCGCTTCATTTGTCTGCGTAAAACGTGGAAGAAGTTTGCAGGTGTGGTGCAGTTAACAACCTGCATATTGTAATCTGCAGAAAGCGAAAGGAATCGTTCCATTCTGCCGCTGCTGTGTTCTGCACCCATTCCTTCATAACCATGGGGAAGAAATAAAACCAAGCCATTCATTACATCCCATTTTTCTTCGGCACAGCAGAGAAACTGGTCAATGATAATTTGTGCACCGTTATTGAAATCTCCAAACTGTGCTTCCCAAATTGTAAGGGTGTCAGGTGTTGCAAAGGCATAACCGTAATCAAAACCCATTACGGCATATTCTGATAACAATGAGTTATAAATATGAAACCCGATAGCTATCGGGTCTGCCTGCTTGCCGTTGATATGATTCAATGGCACATATTCTTCTTCCGAGTCTTCAACTTTCAATACAGCATGGCGATGCGAAAATGTTCCACGCTCTACATCCTGTCCGCTGAAACGCACGGGATGACCTTCTTTCAGCAGCGTTGCGTATGCCAATAACTCCGCCATTCCCCAATCCAGTTTATCGGTTTTAAAAACCATATCATGTCTGTCCTGCATGATTTTTTCCATCTTCTTGAAAAACTTTTTGCCTTCGGGAATAGTAGTAATTTTTTCTGCGATGTCGAGCAGTATTTTTTTATCCACTCCGGTTGCGGGCGAGGCATCAAAATCTTCCGGCTTAGAGCGTTGGTATCCTTTCCATATATCAGCAAGGAAAGGAATAATTTCTGCTTTCTTCTTCTGCTTAGCTTCGTCTAAACGCTCCTGCAAAAACTGATTGAATTGCTTCTCCATTTCCTTTACCAGCCCGGCTTCCACAACACCTTGTTCTGTTAGCTTCTTGTTGTAAATCTCAAGCGGGTTCGGATGCTTTTCAATGATTTTATATAGCAAGGGTTGTGTAAAACGTGGCTCATCACCTTCGTTGTGTCCGTATTTACGATAGCACAGAAGATCAATAAAAATATCGCGTTTAAAAGTCTGGCGGAATTCGATAGCAAGTTGTATGGTGTTTACCACAGCTTCCACATCATCACCATTCACGTGAAAAACAGGAGACAATGTTACTTTGGCTACATCGGTGCAATAAATACTGGAACGGGCATCCGCAAAGTTGGTGGTGAAACCAACCTGATTATTAATTACCAAATGGATAGTTCCTCCTGTTTTGTAGCCATCAAGCTGAGCCATCTGCACAGTTTCGTAAACCACTCCCTGAGCAGCAACAGCCGCATCTCCGTGAATGATAATAGGACACAGCGCATTGGCATCGTTGTGATAATCCTTTTCAATTTTTGCGCGGGCAATACCTTCCACTACGGGACCAACTGCTTCAAGGTGTGAAGGGTTTGGACAAAGATTCAACTTGACATCTTTTCCGCTTTCGGTTTTTTCAATGGAGGTAAAACCCTGGTGGTATTTTACATCACCTTCAAAATAATCGTCTTCGTAATCTTTGCCTTCAAACTCCGAGAAAATTTTGTCGTAGGTTTTGTTCAGGATATTGGCAAGCACATTCAGCCTGCCGCGGTGTGCCATGCCTATTACAAATTCAGCAATCCCTAACTTTGCTCCACGCTCAACAATGGCATCCAATGCAGGAATTAATGCTTCGGCACCTTCCAGCGAAAAGCGTTTTTGTCCGGTGAATTTTTTCTGAAGAAAATTTTCAAATACAACCGCTTCGTTCAGTTTGCTGAGAATTTGTTTTTTCTCTTCAATAGAAAACGAAGGAGTGTTTTTTGTGCTTTCTAATCGTTTTTGAATCCAGCCCAGTACTTCGGGTTTACGCATGTACATAAACTCAGAGCCTACGCTGCGGCAATAGGTTTGGTACAGATGCTCAACAATGGTTTGCAATGTTGCTGCACCAATTCCAATTTCAGAGCCTGCCTGAAAAACAGTGTTTAAATCCGTTTTATCCAGCCCGAAATTTTCAATAGCCAGTGTTGGTTCGTATTTCCTGCGTTCGCGAACAGGATTGGTTTTGGTAAACAGGTGACCAACCTTGCGGTAAGCATTAATGAGATTGATTACACGAAACTCTTTCTGAACATTTTCGGGAATTTCAGACGAAGAGGAATATTTTGAAAACTCAAAACCTTCAAAGAATTTTTTCCAACCGAAATCTACAGAATCGGGATTGGTTTTATACTGTTGGTATAGTGTTTCTAACGAGGATATATCAGCGTTACTTAAATAGGAATGTTTGTCCATATCAATTGCAATTCGGGCTGCAAAGGTATGGTTTTAGAAGCGTGTTAGGATGATTTTACAGCTTCTTTTTTCGTTGCGAAAGCATGTGTCCGAACATTCCGGGGAAAAAGATGAAATAGGAGAGGAAGATGATTCCGAAAACAACATCGTTTGCAGAGAAGGTAAGCCCATCCTTGGCCATCCAGGAGTAGATAATAAGCAACTCACCCGTAACGCCCATCGGGTAAAGCACCAGAAAAAGTGTGTAGCGAAGAAACACCAGCAACTTAACTTCTTTGCCGATTAATCCCGAGAAGTAAAACGAGTAACGCACTATTTCGGTAATACCCCAGGCAAACATGATTAAGTGTAAACCTGTTATTCCTACTACATTTATGTATTCTTCACTTTTCAGTAAATCAATAAGAACCACCACCATAAAGCGGGAACCCAGTTGCTTAATTGTAGTGCCAACAGGCGAAGAAACAATTTTCAATGCAGCATGAATTATTTCCAGCACAGCTGCAAACTGGCAGATATTGAGGAGCATTAACCCAACTTCATCTAACTTGCAGCCGTTTAGTATGTAAAGGAATAGCAATGCCGCCCAGCCGATGGCAAGGATAAGGTTGTAGAGTTTAAGATATGTTTTCATGAAGGGCTAAAGTAAAGCAATTCTTCATTTGTTAATAAATCAACAAAAACTCGTGTAACTACAATGTGTGTAACTGCGTATCCCTTTGCGTTTTAAATAAAACCTAAACCTTAATTTGCGATGATAAAAAAACTGACCACACTCTTTTTAGCAATTACCCTTGTCTCCTTTTCGGCTTATTCCACTCCTCCTTGTATCGCTTCTTTTTTAACGGGCCTTGAATCGCATGGAGATACAGTATGTGTGGGTGTTTCGGTTGATTTTACCAATACATCTGATTTGGGAGGAGAAAGCCTCACCTTTAAGCAGTGGAATTTTGGTGATGGTTCAAACCCTATAAACATTGAAAACCCTACACATATTTTTACTCAGTCAGGAACGTTTAATGTTGTCTTTACTCTTGCTTCGCAGAGTTGCACCGGCTTGCAGGCTCAGCGAACAATTACTGTAATTGATCCGCCCAATCTTCAATCCGGCAGTCAGGATCCAAGCTGCTTTGGCTTTTGCGATGGTGAAGCCCAGATTTTTGTTTTTGGGGCTCATACTAACTACATGATTGAATGGGACGACCCGGCTACCCAAAATACAGAAGTTGCAGTCAACCTTTGCGATGGTGTTTATTTTGCAACCGTTACCGATATTTATGGCTGCGTGGCAACCGGACCTTCTGTTCAATTAACAGAGCCTGATGAAATAATTGTAGAAGCCGGCTCAGACATACAAATTTGTGAAGGTGATGAGTGGCCTTTTTGGGAAGCTGATATTGTAAGTGGCGGACAAGCTCCCTTTACTTATCAGTGGGAACCCGGTGAAGGTGCAGGACTTGATTTTGATACCATCCTAAACCCTATTCTTACTGCAGGAAGCAATTCATTTAATGTTTACTTTTTAACCGTAACAGATGCTGATGGTTGTTCAGGAAGTGATGATTTGCAGGTAACACAAAGTCCGGGTGCTATTTCAGGAACGGTGCGTAATCAATTAGGAGGAAGCGGACTTCCGGGAATACTGGTTAGCCTTATAAAAAGAAACGACCTTCCTGATACGGAATGGGAAACCTATGCCACTACCACAACCGATGGAAACGGCAATTACCAGTTCTTAAATCTTCCATTAGTTGATTATATTGTAAAAGCAGAGCCAACTCAAACGGTACCGGCACCTGATTACATGCCTACTTATTATCATGTTACTGATACTGTTTTTGATTGGGTAGATGCACAAATTACAAGTGTTGAATGTGGAACAATGTATGCTAACACTGACATTGACATGATAGAGATACTCCATCTATCTAGCACATGCACTTTTGAAGGGTATGTTTATCTGGTAACAATCGGCAAAACACAAACCGAAGACCCTATTCCTTTAATTGATGTAATTGTTAAGAAAACCCCTCCTGGTAATGCTATTGCTTGGACTCAAACGGGTGATGGTAGTCAGGCACCCACTTTGAATTTAGGCCAATTCAGGTTTGAAAATATGCCGGCATCACTTGACTCTACCTATAGTTTTGTGGTAAACATTCCCGGATTAGGAATGCAAAGCAATTACAGCATTGAAGTTGCATTTGATGATTCTCTTTATGGAAACCTTAATTTTTATGTAGATACTACTCAGGGTTCGGGCGGTATTTATACCTACAACCCACTTGGTCTTGAAGCCCTGAAATACAAGCCGCATGAAATGGTGGCCTTCCCCAACCCCTTCACCGATAATTGCGAGTTGCGTTTTACAAACATTGAAAACACGGGCTTCGCTTTTACCCTTTTTGATGTTACGGGCAAACAAATTTTACGCGATGAAAAGGAGCAAGGCAATACCTATACTATAAATACCCAAACCCTTGACCAAGGCATTTACATAGCCGAGGTAAAAACGGGTGATGAGGTTTACCGCACACGGGTAATGAAAAAGTAAAGAATTAAAAAAGGGAAAAAGAGGCTGTTCATAGATTGAACAGCCTCTTTTTTTTTGTCATTTTTATTCAATTGCGCCCTAATCGGGTCAATAATTGCAGGGTCAAATACAAAGGCAAATACTTCTAAAACCCTTATGCAGCAAGGGATTTAGAATTTTTAATCGATAAATGGTATAATTTATAGGTACAAATTGCTTAAAAAGTGGTTTCAAGCGACAAATAATGCCTACGAAATTGCTTCCAAGCGCTAGGTTGTTGCTTCCAAACGCTAGGTTATGGTTTCCGATTGCTAGGTTATGGCTTCCAAACGCTAGGTTATTGCTTCAGAATGCTAGGTTGTTATTTCCAAACACCTGGTTATAGCTTCCAAATGCTAGGTTATAGCTTCCAAACACTTGTTTATGCTTTCCAAAGGCTTGACTACTCCTTCCTAATACTTGTTTGCGGCTATTGGTTAATTACTAGTCCGAGTTATGCTTAACCATAATGTTTTTTTCAAATGAAAACCTATTTCTAAAAGTATCGTTAAACGACACATTAAATCCCCCCCGTCATGCCCGAATCCAAAAGTTATTACCTGTTCAAGAAACTCAGCAACGACAGGCTGAGCCTCATTTTTAACGGAGAAGTAAACGACAAAATCACAGACGGAATAATTCGTTTGACGGATTTTAACGTAAACAGCCTTGAAGATTTGTCAAAAATGCGCAACCGTGTAAACTACATTATGGTTGAATGTTTCCAAAACCTGGTGCGCCACGGCAAGCCTGATGACAGCGAAGGGCTGAACGACAGCACCCTGTTCTCAACCCGCGTGGTTGGTCAGGCAAACTATATCAGTTCCATTAACCTGATAGATGCTAACAGAGCAGATATGCTCAAGGATAAATTACATAAACTTAATACCCTTGAAAAAGACAAGCTGAAAGCCCTTTATTTCGAAATTCTTGAAAACAAACAATTCAGCGATAAAGGAGGAGCAGGACTTGGACTTATTGAAATAGCCCGCAAAGCCGGCCAACCCATTGACCACAGCATTGAGAGCATAAACGACAAGTTTTACAACTTTTACCTTTCGTTAAAACTGGCTTCGCGCGAAGACCTTATGGAACGCAACCATGGCGAAACATTGCGTTTTACCCGCCAGTTTGACGATGAGATAAAAAACTCCAATATACTGATGGTATATAAAGGCGATTTTTCAAAAGAATCAATCCTGCCCATCATCAACATTATTCAGGAGCGGATGTATTCACCTGACGAAAGTTCGCGCGGGAAAAGTCTGTATTCCATTTTAGTTGAGTTGCTGCAAAACGTTTCGCGCCACTCGTTAGATACCCAAAACAAAGAAGGGCTTTTTATGATTACCTTTCACGACAATACCTACACCATCAGCGCAGGTAATATGGTAACCGCAGAAACAAAAAATATTCTTTCCGAAAAAATTGAAAGTCTGAACAAGCTTAATAATTATGAATTAAAAGACCTTTACAAAAAAACCCTTAAAGAAGGCATGTTCAGCGAAAAAGGCGGTGGCGGATTAGGCTTGATTGAAATAGCCCGCGAAAGCAGTGGCCCGTTGAGTTATTCTTTTGACGATGCAGATAACAACCTGAATTTTTTTACCCTAAACGTAACGTTCTAAACACATCATGGCAGAATTAATAAACATACCGGCTACCGAAGATACACCTGCAATTATTTTAGATGCAGGAAAAGGACAGATAGAAATATCAGGCAAAGCACTACCCGAAGATTCGCTTGCATTTTTTAAACCTGTTTATGATTGGTTGAAAGAATATTATCAGTCACCGCTTGACACCACGGAACTGCATTTACGTTTAGATTATATCAATTCAGCATCAACCCGCCATTTGTTCAACATCATCAGCGGCATGCAGGATTTAATTGACAAACAAAAAAACGCCAAAGTAATCTGGCATTGCAAAACCAGTGACGAAATGATGAAAACAAAAGGCGAAGAATTGCAGAGCATTGTTGATATCCCGTTTGAAATAAAGGAGAGCTAATTAATGAATTACAGAACACGTTATTTTATTTACGGAGCTATTTTCGGCTGTTGCTTTCCTGTTATATCCAGTATAGTAGACGTACTTGCTCAGGGACTTCCTTTTAGCATTGACAGCATTATGCAGGTGCAGCACACACAGCCGCTGCATTGGGTTATAGACAGCGCCCCACTTTTCCTTGGTGTGTTTGCTATGCTTGCCGGAATAAAACAAGATGAGGTAATGCAGATGAATCAAAATCTGGAACAGAAAGTTCAAGAACGCACACGTGATTTGCATGAAAAAAACAGCGAGTTATCAATAGCACAGAAAGATTTAAGTAAATCGCTTGAAAAAATATCACAAAGTATTGACTATGCGCAGCGCATACAAATGGCATTGATTTCAAATGCCGAACAAATGAAAACGGATTTTCCCGGTTCATTCTTTTTGTTTCGCCCCCGCGATGTGGTTAGCGGTGATTTTTTATGGTACCACCGTTCAAACGGTTATGTGTATGTGGCAGCTGTGGATTGCACAGGGCACGGAGTTCCCGGAGCTTTTATGTCATTGATTGGATACTGTCTGCTCAACAAAATTACCAGTGAAAACAAACATGCCGGCACGGCCGAAATTCTGGATACCATTCACATTGAAATTCAAAAAATTCTGAATCAGAAACGCGACTCAGAAGTGCATGACGGAATGGAAATGGCTCTTTGCCGTATTGATACCAAAAACAAAACAGTTGATTTTTCAGGTGCAGGTATGGGGCTTTGCTACATTGGAGTAAATGGCGAAATGCGCGAAATAAAAGCAGATTTCTTCAGCCTTGGCGGATTCCACTTCAAGCCTAATTTCAAATATTCAACGCAAACAATTTCGTATCAGGGGGGCGATCGTTTCTACATGTTCAGCGATGGCATCACTGACCAGTTCAACGGTAATGACGAAAAATTCGGTCTCACCCGTTTGCGTAAAAATATGGCTGCACACTCAAATAAGTCCGCAGACGAGCAAGAGAAAATATTCTCTGCTGAAATTGACAATTGGAAAAAATCTACCCGCCAGTTAGATGATATGATGTTGGCAGGAATAGCCTTGTAAATTATTTACCTGCATCCGCAGCATTTGTTGCCGGTGCAGCAATCATATTAGCTAAATCACGGTCAAACAGGTAAAGTCCGCCTTTATCATCACCCAGTAATTCTAATTTATCAAGAATGGTAAGCGCCTGTTTTTCTTCTTCCATTTGTTCGGTAACATACCATTGCAGGAAGTTGTGTGTGGTATAATCTTTCTCTTTCAGGCAGGCATCAACCAGTTGATTGATTTCGCGGGTAACGGTTAATTCATGTTTAAGTAAATCGTCAAAAACCTCTTTTACATTTTTGAATTTCGATTTTGGAGATTTTGAACCACCAACCGCAGCATGTCCACCACGCTCGTTTATAAAATGAAATAGTTTAAGCATGTGAACACGCTCTTCATCAGCCTGTCCGTAAAGAAATCCTGAAACACCGTTCAGGCCTTTTGTTTCGGCCCATGATGCCATGGCCAGATAAAATTGTGATGATTCAAACTCTAACTGAACCTGTTCGTTCAGCAGTTTTTCTATATTTTTTGATAGCATGATTTTTCTATTTTTAGTTGTTACAAAATTAACAAAATATAAGTTGAAAAATTTTAAAGGCCGTATCTATCCCTCAACACGTTGAGGTGATGAATCTCGTGTCCGGCAATAACATAAAGCAAAGCAACAACCGATGCAGGATTGTTGTTGGTTGTTCCTTTGCGACAAAGCATTTCTTCATCAAATGATTTAACAAGATGAATAGTGCTTTGTCTTACTGCTAAAAATTCTTCAACCACATCAGCAAGCGTTCGCTTTCCGGCAGCGCAGTTATCTGCCCACAGATTTTCATCATAACCGGGTAGTGGTGTATTATCGCCTCTTGCAATAGTTAATGCGCGATAAGCAAAAACCCTTTCGGTATCCGTGATATGAATAATCACTTGCTTAACACTCCATTTTTTATCAGCGTAACTATAGTCACCTTTTTCTTCCGGAATGGATTTTAAAAAATCACGTGTGGTTCTCAAATTGCTTTCGAGAACAGCTAAAATATTTTCGCCTTTTACCAGCGAAATATAATTGTCAAAATAAGGATTGTAATCACCCTGTTGCGGTCTCATTTCTATGTTGCAAAAATGGAAGCATCGCTTTTGAATGCTTTAAACTCCAATGCATTTCCGCTTGGGTCAAGAAAAAACATGGTTGCCTGTTCGCCCACCTGCCCTTTAAAACGAATATAAGGTTCAATGATAAATTTGATGTTGTTGGCTTTCAGATTTTCGGCAAGTTTTTCCCATTGCTCCATTTCCAAAATTACACCCCAGTGCAGCACCGGAACATTTTTGCCGTCAACTGCACTTCCTTCAACCTTGCGGGTTTCAGAAGGTTTTAAATGTGCCGAAAGCTGATGCCCGAAAAAATCAAAGTCAATCCAGTTTACATCTGTACGGCCAACTTTGCAGCCAAGAAGTTCGGTGTAAAATTTTTTTGTTTCCTGTAAATCTTTTACCGGAAAAGCGAGGTGAAAAGGACGGATTGACATGAGGTTTTGCTTTAATAATTTTCACAATAATAGAGAAAACTATAAATCAATCCAACGCTTTTTTATTGAACAGAATATAGCCTACGTTAAATAAAAACGACCAGTTGTTGTCTTGCTTGTCGTAAAAATTTGCACTGAAACTTACAGGCGCAATGGGCGAACTGAACACCAAAGCAAACGAAGCCATAAAGCGCGGCATCTTAATTTTATCAGCATAATCAGCTGTAAAATCGTCTTTGCGGATTATTTCGCGCCAGGGTTGGAAAGCATATCCTTCTACCCGCAGATCAAGGTTTTTAAGAATTTCAAAAACGTTGCGTGCGCCCAAACCTATGTATTGGTTAGCCCTGAAATCTGGATAAAACAAGGTGCTGCTTTCGGGAAAAGGTTGGAAGGCAGGAGCAAACTGCACAGTTGAAGAGTAGTTGGCAAAGAAAGGTTGCGAAGAATAAACTGCTTCGGCATAAATGCCGAGTTTGTAAAAACTGTATTTTCTTAAATAAGTATCAAAAACTACTTTTGCTTGCAGCCAACGTTTAAAGTCAACAATGCGCAAATCTGTTTTCCCGGTTGTGCCGGGTGTTTCATACACATCTGCCTGAACATAGCGGAAACGCATGTTAAAATACCTTCCCTTATTGGCATATTGTTTACGGTTATGCGTATTGGTTTCGTAAGAGCCAAAAGCAGAAATAAATTTAAAGGTCAGGTTATCGGTTTCGTCAGCCGGTGAAAAACTTTTTACCTGATAATACTGGTTAATGATTTGTCCGCCATTAACACCAACCACAACTTTGCCTTTATAGGTTGCCGGCATTCCTGCCGAAATTTCGCCATCGGTATCGGTTGAAATAAAGAACGAAGGTTTTATGGTTTCAAAAAAAGTAGTGGCACTGTTGAAATAGTTCCATTGGTTAATAGTAGCTCCGGCTTCCAGATAAAACGGAACAATGAAAGGGAAATCAATCCTTCCTTTTATTTGTCCCGAAGTATAAAACCTGCCGAAGTAGGTATTTGCAGAAATGCTTAAAGCCGTTATGCCAAGGTATTTGTATTGTAAACCAATGAACGCATTGTTGATGGAACGCGAAGCAAAATTTCCACCGAACTGTGCAATAAAATCATTGTCTTTCTGGATATCAAGATACAAATCATAAAACCCTGTTGTGCGGTTTATTTTTGAACGCGGATAAATCTTTTTGATTTTGTCGTCTGCCACTAATTTAAAATAACGTTTACGCAATTCGGTTACGCTGATGTTTTCATTTTTGCTTTTTCGTAAGCTGCGCTCAACATACAAAGCTTCGTAACGGCTCAGTCCGTTGATATAGATATTGTCAAACACAAGAGCATCCTTCTTTTTCAGAAATTCATTGCGTTTGATGGTGCGCTCTTCAACCGATACTCTTCGGGAAATTGCTGCTTTTATTTCGGGCATCCGTTTCATAGTTTCTTTATACCCTTCATCAATCACGTATTTGGATTGTGTGAAATCAAAGAGGCCGATGTCATTCAGTTGTGGTTCAATAATGATTCCGTTTTCGCAAATAACACTGTAATCGGTTTTCATCATCAGCATGTTTTTTATCTGACTGATTACATTGTCTTCGTCAGGCGGGGCTGTGTTTGCAGCCACTGTACTTCCGATAATCATATCGGGATAAAAATCTTCCAGCACCACATCTGCCGGGAAGTTGTTATACAAGCCACCGTCAAACAAAACCTGTCCGTCAACGGTAATCGGTTTCAGGTAAAACGGATATGAAATGGTAGAACGAATAGCCTCTGAAAGATTTCCTTTTCTGAAAATCACTTGTTTCTTGTTGGCCACATCAGCAGCCACACAGCGGAATGGAATAAATAAACTGTCGAAGTTATAATTGCAAGCAGCCGAAGCAGCTGAGGTTAGTTCCATCAACGAAAAGTCCATTGGAAAAGGCGACATAATATTGGTGGGTAATACAGCTTTGAAAACCGAATCTTTATCGCGGTTAAAGCGAATGGAAATCCAATCCGATGCCTCATCCCGCGACTTGAAATAATATTGGTATTGCTCTTCTATTAGCCCTTTGCTTATGTTAATAAACTGAGGGGATGTAACGTATGCTTCCATTTCAGATGGTGTCATTCCAGCGGCATACATGCCACCCACCAGACCACCGGCAGAGGTTCCCGCAATATAGTCAACAGGGATATTGTTTTCTTCCAGAGCTTTCAGCACACCAATATGCACCATGCCGCTGCTGCCGCCACCGCTTAATACCAAACCAACTTTTTGTGCGAAAGAAAAAAACGAACAGGCTGTTATAAAAAGAAAAGAAAGAAGAATTTTTCTGACAAAAGCAGCAAAAAACATAACAGCAGGAAAGTGTGAGAAGGAGATTTTCGGCTGTAAAAGTAGGAAAGATTTAAGGAAAGGCAGGTATTAAATTATAGTAAAGTCAAAACAGTTTCAGGCGGTCTTCCAATCACCGCTTTATTGCCTTTTACTACAATCGGACGCTCTATTAAGACAGGATTTTTCACCAAGATATCAATCCACTTTTCATCGCTTAATTTTTTAGTCTTATAGTTTTCAATAAACAGTGGCTCTTTTTTGCGGATAATATCCTGAACACTTAATCCCAGTTTTTTAAGCAATGATTTCAGTTCTGTTGCCGATGGTGGCGTTTTCAGATACTCCACAATTTCGGGTTTCTTCTTTTCAATCAGCGCAAGCGTTTCACGACTTTTGGTGCAGCGGGGATTATGATAGATAATAAGCTTATCAGTTTTTGCCATACTCCATTAAATAGGTTTTTATAAAATCATAAAGGTCTCCATCCAGAACTCCCTGAGCATTGGATGTTTCGTAATCGGTACGGAGGTCTTTTACCAGCTTGTAAGGATGCAAGACATAATTCCGGATCTGAGATCCCCACTCAATTTTTTTCTTGGAGCCTTCAATAATATCGCTTGCTTCTCTGCGTTTACGCATCTCTATTTCATACAATTGCGATTTTAAAAGCTTGATAGCATTCTCTTTATTCTGCAACTGCGATCGGCTTTCCTGATTTTTGATAATGATACCTGTAGGTTTGTGTAACAACCTCACAGCTGTTTCTACCTTGTTCACATTTTGCCCTCCTGCACCACCTGCCCTGAATGTTTCAAATTCAAGGTCACCGGGATTAACATCAATCTCAATACTTTCGTCAATCAAGGGATAAGCATAAACGGAAGCAAACGAAGTATGGCGTTTTGCATTCGCATCAAAAGGTGAGATACGGACCAAACGGTGAACCCCGTTCTCTCCTTTCAGATATCCGTAAGCATATTCTCCTTCAACATGAATAGTTGCAGATTTTATTCCTGCCACATCACCATCCTGCAGATCTACATCACTTACCTTAAACCCGTTCTTCTCGGCCCACATTCTGTACATGCGCAGAAGCATAGCCGCCCAGTCGCAGCTTTCCGTTCCGCCTGCACCTGCATTGATGCTGATAACACAGTCCAGATGGTCTTCTTTGCCACTCAGCATGTTTTTGAATTCTAAGTCTTCAACAACCTTTTGGGTGGTTTTGTATTGCTGATCTAATTCCTCTTCGCTTACCTCATTGGCCTTGAAGAAATCATACATCACGGCAAGGTCATCGCGCGATGCCTCCGCATTTTTAAAAGCATTGGTCCATGCTTTTTTAGAATTTATTTTCTTGAATAGTCCTTCGGCTTTTTCGGGGTCGTCCCAAAAGCCCGGTGCGGTTGTTGTTTCTTCCTCTTCCGCTATCTCACGCAGTTTTCTGTCGATGTCAAAGATGCCTCCTCAGAGCCTCTACGCGCCCGTTAATCTCTTGAATATTGTCTACTGTTACCATGCCGCGAAGATATAGTATTCAAATTATTTCTTCAGCAATTTTTCTACAACGGCTCTTACTAAATCATTTTCAAACCCTTTACCCACAAGAAAGGTCATCAGCTTATATTTCTTCTTCAGCGGATGTTTTTCTTTTATCAGTCTTGACTTTTTCTCTGCCGAATCCTGCAGCGTTTTAATGTATTCCTTATCATCAATCTCCTGTAAGCCGCTCTTGATGCAATAATCGGTGATGCGGTGCTTCTTCAATTCGTATTTTATTTTCACGCGCCCCCATTTTTTTATTCTGAATTTGCCGCGTGCAAAGCTTTTTGCAAAACGTTCTTCATTGATAAATCCTTCTGAGATCAACTGAGAAATAATCTGCTCCACTTCTTTCTGGTGAAGTTCCCAGTCATACAATTTGTCACGCACCTGTTGCTGGCAACGTTCTTCGTATGCACAATACTTTCGGGCTTTTTCTAATTGTTCATCCATCTGTCTTAACCGCAAAGAACGCAAAGATTTTTTTACCGCGAAGACGCAAAGAGAGCAAAGGGAAAACAGGTAGCTTTGCCGAGCTTTATGAAAAACCAAAAAGCCCTCACACTTCTTTTCATTGCCAATGCCATTTCAGGATTTGCACAGGGCGTGAGCATGCTGGCTATTCCATGGTATTTTACTACGGAGTTAAATGACCCGGGTGCATTCGGAACAATGTATGCGGCAGTTACTTTTCTCACCATCTTCTGGAGCTTATATTGCGGAACGTTGGTTGACAGGTTTCCGCGCAAAAACATTTTTCTCATCTCCTCTCTTGCAGGCGGAATTATTCTCGCGGCAGTTGCTTTGTGCGGTTATTTAATCGGCAGCATACATGTACTATTAGTGATGTTGGTTTTTGCGGCTACCATGTTCAACTACAATATTCACTACCCGACATTGTATGCATTCGGACAGGAGCTCACAACCAAAGACTATTACCGGAAGGTAACATCCTACATTGAGATAATGGGCCAAAGCACCAGCGTGCTTGCAGGAGCTATTGCAGCAATACTTTTATCGGGAACAGAGAATGGAGTATTTGATCTGTTAGGCATAAAAATCCACCTGGGCTTTGATATTCCAAAATGGAATCTGCACGATATATTTCTATTAGATGCAACAACCTATTTTCTTGCATTTGCACTCATTCTTTTTATCAAATACACACCGGTTGAAGAACTGGAAATTGACAGAGATAGTATTTACAAGCGTGTACTTTCAGGAATAAAATTTCTGAAAGAACGCCCCATGGTGTTCATTTTCGGCAATTGCTCTTACAATATTTTTGTAATACTTCTGGTTGAGATTCATCTGCTGCTTCCAATCTATGTTGACAGGCATTTACATGAAGGCGCAGATGTGTATGCTTCATCCGAGATCTATTATGCGTTGGGTGCGTTACTTGCCGGTTTCGGAACCAATTATTTAATGCGGTTTATGAACGAAGTGAAAGCCATCATTGCAAAAATGTTGCTTACTACAACGGTGCTGATGCTCTGCGCTTTCACACAAAGCATCAGTATCTTTTTCGCGGCTTCATTCCTGATAGGAATTACCAATGCAGGAACCCGCATTCTTCGTGTCACCTGGTTGTTTCATCATATTCCTAACAACCTGATCGGAAGAACAGGCGGAGTATTTCATGTGATCAATATTTTGCTGCGCTCTGCTTTAATTGCTTTATTTTCCATTCCCTTTTTTGCTCAGGGAAGTAATGTTACATGGGCATACTTTATCTGCGGGGTGTTTGTGCTGATAAGTGTGCTGCCATTGATTTTTTATCGCAAGCAATTGGAAATTTAGAAAGTTTTTTACTTTTGAATAAAATTTCTAAAAACCAAAATCATGAAAAAGTTTTTACTTCTAATTTTCGCTTTCACGCTTTCCCATTTTTCTATATTGATAGCCCAGGTTCCCGGGTATTTTAATTACCAGGGCGTTGCTCGCCAGCTTACTGGCGATCCTATTATTAATACTCAAATACTTGTAAGATTCAGTATCATATTAGATTCACCCACCGGAGCTGTCCAGTACTCAGAATATCATTCTCTCACTACAGATGGATATGGAATGTTTACAGCCAAAATAGGAGGAGGTACCTTAATATCAGGTATAGCCTTGACAAACTGGCCGTGGAACCGCGATAAGTATTTAAAAATTGAATTAGACCCAGATGGAACCGGAACACAATCCGGTTATTTAGATATGGGAACAACCCAGTTGCTGTCTGTGCCCTACGCTTTGCAGGCAGGTAGCGCGTATAAGATAGAATTACCACAAGACCTGGTCGCTGTTGATGACCTTTCTTTATTTAAAATCTCCAACATATCTTCAAATTCTATTTCTGACCCAATGGTTTGGTTTAATTCGCAAAATCAACCTGCTTTAAATGTTACATCTTTTTCCGGTACAGCATTAACAGCATTTTCAGCATCATCAATCGGAGCAAACATTTATAATGCTAATGCTGCAACAACTCCTGCAATGCGTGTTACAAAATATACTGATTGGGCTTCCATAAGTTCAAATATAGCAGAAATTGAAGGTAACAGTGGCGGAAATAACAACCAACTTCTATTGGGTGAAACGGAAGCTGATTTTGCACGATTATCTTTTGTTTCGTCCTATTCTACTTCCGGTTCTAATTCCGATTTATGGACTCTTGCAGGAAAGACTGATGCGCAAACCAACGCTAACTCACGCTTTCATATTTACAGAACAGGAACAGGAAATATTTTATCGGCTACAGGAACAGGAAATGTTGGTATAGGAAGTTCTGATCCAACATCAAAATTAGAAGTTGCCGGACAAATAAAGATTACAGGCGGAAGTCCCGGAAACGGTAAAGTATTAACCTCCGATGCAAATGGTTTGGCAAGCTGGCAAACCATTTCAGGAACAGGTTTTGTATTGCCTTTTGACCAGACTTATAATAACAGCAACACAACCGCTTTCATTGTCCGAAACAATGATGGAAATGCAATCAGCGGAATTTCTGTAGACGGAAATGGTGTGCTCGGACAATCATCAACCAACTATGGCGTTGATGGTTTTTCTTCTTCCAATGTCGGAATTTCAGGGCGCAGCCAAACAGGAATCGGTGGAAGATTTATTTCGCAAAGCGGACCGGCTTTAGTAACAGCAGGCGGAAATGTTGGATTAGGAACCTCAAACCCAAGTGCACAACTGGAAGTAGCCGGACAAGTGAAAATTACAGGAGGAAGTCCGGGCAGTGGAAAAGTACTTACCTCTGATGCAAATGGCTTAGCAAGTTGGCAAACAGTGGGAGGATTGTCTCTGCCATATTCAGGTTCAGCAACAGGGCTTATTAATTTGTATCCGGCATTTCAAATCACAGCATCAGCACAAAATGCGCAATTAGGTGTTACTGCAATAGCTGGGAAATATTCAGGAACCGTTGGTAATGGTACTGCAGTGTCGGGCGTTAATGAAGTTATTACTAATCCAGTTGGAACTGCTGGTTATGGGGTATACGGCAGAAGCGACTACGGAACAGGAGGACATTTTTATAGTCAATACGGGTATGCACTTACTACAGGAATTGGAAATGTAGGAATCGGCACTGTTTCACCTTCTGCACTGTTAGAAGTAGCTGGTCAGATAAAAATCACAGGCGGCAGCCCCGCTGCAGGTAAAGTTTTAACATCAGATGTAAATGGTTTGGCAACATGGCAAACACCTTCGGGCGGTGGCGGTGGCGGACAATGGACTACCAGCGGACTTGATATTTATAATTCAAATCAGGATAATGTAGGTATTGGGACAACTACGCCCTATACCAAACTTCATGTTGAAGGAAGTGCTTACTTTAATTCTTCATCTTATTACGGAGTTGCAATTGATAATTCAGGTATTGGCAATACTGGTTTAGATGTTGATGCTTCCGGGCCTGCAATTAATGCAAGCGGTTTATTTGGTTTGGATGCAACAGGAACAAACACCGGTGTGATAGGAACATCAACCGCACCAACCGATGGCGTGGGTGTTTCAGGAGTTGCCGAGTGTCAGACTTGTGATGCTTTGCGAGCTACTTCGGAATATGGGACGGCCCTGTATGTAGTGAAAGGAAATGTAGTTGATAATGGCGGAAGATGGTCAAAAAGGTATGATGTAAATGGAGCATCTGTATCTGAAATAAATATTCTGGAAGCAGCAAATGCCAATGACATGGTTTATGTTCAGGCAATAGGAGCATCATCACTTGCCGGTGCAATCAATCATTCACTTACATGGAATGGAAGCTATTGGGCACTAACATGCCCTGTTTGTCCCGGTACTTATTTTGATGACGCTTTGCAGTTTAATGTAATGGTAATACATTACGATAACTAAGCCTCAATGCGGCAGTTTATCCCGGAACAACCCGTAAACAAAGGTTCCAACTGTTGCGCTGATTAGTACAACTGCATAAACCGTTGCGCCTGTTCCTATAAGCATATAAACAGGCCCCGGGCAGGCGCCTGTTAATGCCCAGCCAAGGCCGAAAATAATTCCGCCAAACAAATAGTTTTTCCAGGCTTTTGTTTTTTCGGTAGGGTTTATTTCTTCGCCTTCAATGGTTTTCCATCCGAATTTTTTAGCAAGGAATAATACAAGTGCTCCCAGCACCACTGCCGAACCTATAACGCCATACATGTGAAAGCCCTGAAAGCGGAACATCTCCTGTATGCGATACCAGGATATGATCTCGCCTTTGGTAAGTACGATACCAAACAATACTCCGGTTAATATGAACTTGATGTATTTCACAATGCTGTTAAATAAGGTAAAATCAACCAGGTCATAAGCAGTCCGCCAATAAAGAAACCGATCGTGGCAATGAGTGAAGGCAACTGTAAATTACTCAACCCGCTGATGGAATGTCCTGAAGTACATCCGGCTGCATAGCGTGTTCCGAAACCAATCATAAAACCTCCTATAACCATAAATACAAATCCTTTCAGTGTAAAAAGATTCTCCCAACTGAAAATGGTAGATGGAAAAATTTCATTGCCGTTTTGTGTTATTCCAAGTGCTTGTAAATCTGAAACGGTTGCCTCTGAAATGGCAACAGGCTCAGCATTCGGGAAGAACTGTGTGGCGATAAAAGCACCAACAATAGCTCCGCCCAGGAAAAGTAAATTCCACAATTGCGTTTTCCAGTCAAAATTAAAGAAGTCTGACATGCGCCCTGCTCCGCAGGCTGCACAAATGGTTCGCATGGAGGAAGATGCAGAGAATGTTTTGCCGAAATAAATGAGCAGAAACATAACCAGCGTAATAAGCGGACCACACACAAACCAAGGCCAGGGCTGGCTCAGAAACTCAATCATAGAGCCTGCAAAAGTAGTGTAAGTTTTTAAATTACTTTTGCCGCGTGAAAGTGAGACAGAATATACCTAATGCTATTACCAGCATGAACCTGATCTGCGGCTGCCTGTCTATAGCAGCTTCGTTTGATGGGTACGATAACGCTCCTGCATTATTTATTCTGGCAGCAGCAACCTTTGATTTTTTTGACGGACTTGCCGCCCGCATTCTAAATGTGCAGAGTGCTATAGGCAAGCAGCTTGATTCGCTGGCCGATGTTGTTTCATTTGGCGTTGCGCCTTCTATTATACTGGTTATGTTGCTGCGTCAGAAGTTGGGCTTGAATCCTCATGATGGTGCATTCCTTGCTGCCGGTGCAAAAACGGTTCAATATTTTCCCCTGGTGCTGGTTGTTTTTTCGGCCATGCGTTTAGCAAAGTTTAATATTGATACCCGCCAGTTCGATTCATTCATTGGCGTGCCCACTCCCGCCAACGCTATTTTTATAGCTTCATTACCGTTGATTATTCAATCCAATAATTCAACGCTGTTTCCGGGTTTGCTTTTTCCTCCGGGCTACAATCCGGTGGCCGAGGTTATTGCAGGACTTACTGAAATTCCTGCCGTTATTATCGGCTACAGTGTTGCTATGAGCTATTTGCTGGTTTCAGAAATACCGCTGTTTGCGCTAAAGTTTAAAACACTTTCATGGGAAGACAATAAAATAGTGTTCATTTTCCTCATTATTTCGCTATTGCTTTTTTTCATTTTAAATGTAGCCTCCATTCCAATCATAGTCATATTATACATAGTTTTGTCCGTTGTTAAAAATCAACTAAACCCAACTCACATTCCGCCTTTTGACGGAAGTAGCGAAAACAAAAAATAAGCAGAAATGAAATTCAAAGCAGAAATTGATGTAATGCCCCTTAAAGAATTGCTTGACCCGCAAGGAAAAGCTGTGGGCGCAGGTATGAAAAACTTAGGCCTCACCGAAATTCACGATGTGCGCATTGGCAAACATATTTCACTGGAATTTGAGGCGGCTACCAAAGAAGCGGCTACAGAAAAAGTAGAGCAGGCCTGCAAAAAACTGTTGGCAAACCAGATTATGGAAAGCTACAAATTTGAGCTTACCGAGTTGAATTAGGCTTGCATTGCTGAGTTGAAGTCAAAAGTTATAATAGGAACGCGGGGCAGCGAGCTTGCTCTTTGGCAGGCACATTTTACACAGCAAAGCCTGCGCGACATTGGTGTTGACTCAGAGCTGAAAATCATAAAAACAAAAGGCGACAAAATTCAGGACCTGAGTTTTGATAAGCTGGAAGGCAAGGGCTTTTTTACCAAGGAAATTGAAGATGCATTGCTTGCCGGTGAAATTGACCTGGCTGTTCACTCACACAAAGACTTACCTACTGAAAGCCCGAAAGGACTGGTGATTGCTGCAGTATCGGCCCGCGAGAATCCGGCTGAGCTTATTCTTATCCGCAAAGAAGCTGTTGATACCAAACTGAAATTCTCGTTTAAGCAGAATGCAATTGTTGGCACTTCATCGGCCCGCAGAAAAGCGCAACTGCTTTCGTTTCGTTCCGACATAACCTTGAAAGATTTGCGTGGCAATGTACCCACGCGCATTGAAAAATTGCGAAACGGAGGCTATGATGCAATCATGTTAGCAGCAGCAGGAGTGGGGCGTTTGAAAATTGATTTGTCTGAATTTCATGTGGTAGAACCTGCACCCAATGAATTTATTCCTGCGCCTGCACAGGGAGTATTGGCATGGCAGATACGCGAAAATGATTCGGCTTTGCACGAACTGATGCAGAAGTTAAACTCGCCCGAAGCGCAGCAGGAAATAGAAACCGAGCGTAAAATACTCGAGCTTTTTCACGGTGGTTGTCAAATACCCATTGGCGTTTTCAGTAAGGTTGAAAAAGGAAATCACAACGTTTGGGTTTCGCATGCTGCAAGCTGGGATGCTTTTCCGAAACGCATTTTTCTCCAGGCAACTACTTCAAAAGGTCTTGCCGAAACTGCGGTGCAGAAGGTAAGAGCTAACACTGCGTCTTCTGTTTTCATTACCCGCGATATTGCGGAAAGCGATTATTTTTTCCGCGCCTTAAATGCTTTTGGCTACAGGGTTTCCGGAACATCCTTAATTGAATCTGCAGAAGTTGCTTTTCAATCCATACCTGTTTGCGACTGGATATTTTTCTCCAGCAAGAACGGAGTAAATCATTTCTTTGCCCAAAAACCGCAACTAAATAACAACGTAAAATTCGGAGTAACGGGACAAGGCACCGCAATGGCTTTGCGTAAATACGGTTTCACCGAATCATTCTGCGGAACCTCAACCGACATGGACGAAACGGGAAAACAATTTGCTGAACTGGTGAAGGGAAAAAAAGTACTCTTCCCGCAGGCGGCTGATTCCCTGCAATCTATTCAGAAACAGGTAGGCGCAACGGCTGAATGCATTGATCTTGTTGTTTACAAAACACAGCAAAGGGTAGGAGTAGAGGTTCCCGAATCGGATGTTACCGTGTTCACGAGTCCTTCCAACGTTTCGGTTTTCTTCTCCTTAAAAAATGCTTCTGCGCTTAAAAAGGTAATAGCTATTGGAAAAAGTACGGAGGCTAAACTCAAAGAGTTTGGAATCACCAACGCACTTTTGCCTTCTTCGTCCGATGAAACAGGATTGGCAGAGGCTGTTTTCAGCTCTTAAACCCTGCCGGAAATAATTCCAACCCCATTCCAGAGCTCTGGAATCGCTCCTGCAATACTTCCAAACCCACCCCAGAGCTCTGGAATCGCATTTCCTGAACTTCCAACCTTATCCCAGACCTTTGGAATCACTTCCGCAATATTTCCAGCCCTATCCCAGAGTTCTGAAATCACATCTGCAAAACTTCCGGCCCTATCCCAGAGTTCTGGAATCGCTTCCGCAATACTTCCAGGCCTATTGCAGAGCTCTGAAATCGCATCTGCAAAAGAGGAAGACCTATTCTAGAGCTCTGGGATCACTCCGCAATACTTCCAGCCTTGTTTCAGAACCCTAAATAAAGGTTTACTATAAATGCCCTCCCCCACTGTAGCTATAAACCCCAATAGGGATTTTTATAATTGAGGAAGTACTTAAATTTTTCCGTACCTTGTCTCCCCTTTAAGTCAAGGCTTTATAAACAAAGCGGTATAATTGTTGTTATAATTTCATCCCCGCATGAAAAAACTTTTCGCCCTGTTTTTCCCTCTTCTGTTTGCGTTTGCAGCACATGCTACGCACAACCGCGCAGGCGAAATAACCTACCGCAAAATAACCGACCTTACTTACGAAGCCACCATCATCACTTACACCAAAGAGAGTAGTCCTGCCGACCGCCCCGACCTTGAAATTTTTTGGGGCGATGGAACTTCCGATACCATTCCCCGCATCAATGGCGGAGGTAACGGAGAACTGATTGGCAACGACATTAAGAAGAACGTCTATATAGGTATTCATACCTATAGTTCCATCGGTTCGTACTGCATGTATTTTGAAGACCCTAACCGCAATGCAGGTGTTATCAATATTCCTAATTCGGTAAATATTCCTTTTTATGTGCAAACCTGTTTGTACATGAATCCTTTTCTGGGCGCAAACAATTCGCCCATTCTGCTTAATCCTCCTATTGATGATGCCTGCATCAACAAGCCCTATGTTCATAATCCGGGTGCTTATGATCCCGATGGCGACAGCCTTTCGTATGAACTAACCGTTTGCCTTGGTCTTGGAGGCGACCCTATTCCCGGCTATTCCTTTCCCGGAGGCATTAATGTAGATGTGTACTCAGGCGACTTTACCTGGAACGTGCCCACAGCCATTGGCGAATACAATTATGCCATGTACATTCACGAGTGGCGCAACGGAATTAAAATAGGAACGGTAACACGCGACATGCAGATTACCGTTATTAACTGCAACAACAATCCGCCTGTAATTAATACCATTTTAGATACCTGCGTGGAAGCCGGAACGCTGCTCGAGTTTATGGTGTATGGCACCGACCCCGATAACGATTATCTGACCATGACTTCAACAAGTGGTTTGTATGCATTTAACGGCAATCCCGATGAACCCGATTTTCCGGCACAGTTTCCCCAACCGGTAAATGGTGTTGCAAATGTCAGCGCAGAGTTTTCATGGCAAACGGCTTGTTCCGATGTTCAGTTGCAGCCGCATACGGTCCTGTTCCGCCTGCAGGACGATGACCCCATTGTAAGTCTGGTAGATTACCACACCGTAAACATTACCGTAGTTGGCCCTGCACCCGAAAATCCTACAGCAAACCCTGTTGGCAATACCATTCATGTTGGCTGGGATGCCAGTATTTGTACCGAAGCAACGTGCTATAAAATCTACCGCAGAAACGGGTATTACGGATTTATTCCCGACCACTGCGAAACAGGGGTTCCGGGTTACACCGGCTATACCTTTATCGGCAGCGTTTCGGGTTTAAATACCACCACCTTTATTGACGACAACAACGGTGCAGGCTTAGTTCATGGCGTTGAATATTGTTACATGATTGTAGCCTGTTATCCTGATGGAGCTGAAAGTTATGCCTCGGTAGAAGTATGCACTGATTTGGTAAAAGACATTCCGGTTATCACCAACGTTTCTATTATTACAACCGATTTAACAACGGGTTCCGACTCGGTGGTGTGGAGTAAACCAACCGAATTAGACACGGTTCAAATACCCCCACCGTATGAGTATCGTCTCTACCGCTCCAATGATTTTACAGGAAGCAGTTTTACTTTGGCGGCAACCTTGAATGATTTGAACGATACGGTTTACGTTGATAATAACGTGAACACCGAAGGCAATCCGCTTTCTTACAAAATTGAATTATACAGCGTGCCGCTTGATTTGATTGTAGGCTCAACACAGGCATCATCTGTTTTTCTGTCCGTTGCCGAAACGGATAACGAACTTATTCTTTCATGGCAAGAGAATGTTCCATGGACAAACTATACCTACGAGATTTATAAGTTCAACGGAACAGATTTTATCTTCCTTGACTCAACCGATTTACAGACCTACACAGATACAGGTCTGGTAAACGGAACTTCGTACTGCTATAAAATACGCAGCGTTGGCTCCTACTTCTCAGACGGAATAATGGAACCACTTTATAATTTCTCGCAGGAAGAATGTGGTGTGCCTTTAGATTCAACTCCGCCTTGTCCGCCAATGTTGGTTGTTATTCCTGATTGCGATAACTATCAGAATGCCTTATCGTGGAGCTATATTGATCCTACCGCCTGTTCCGATGATATTGTGGAATACCGTATTTATTACACACCGTTTTTAGACAGCGCTTTCACCTTTCTCGTAAGTATTCCCGACCCAACGCAAATTGAATTTCTGCACGACAGCATTCTTTCCATTGCAGGATGTTATGCCATCACAGCCGTTGACTCAATGGGCAACGAAAGCGCCATAACCGATTCGGTATGTGTGGATAATTGTCCTGAGTATGAATTGCCGAACATCTTTACCCCGGGGGAAGACAATTTCAATGATTTCTTTGTGCCCTTCCCTTACCGTTATATCCAGAGCATTAACCTCACCATTTACAACCGCTGGGGAAATATAGTGTTTGAAACCACCGACCCTGCCATCAATTGGGATGGCACCAATCAGGATAGTAAACTGATGTGCAGCGATGGCGTTTACTTCTACGTTTGTGAAGTAAATGAAATCCACCTCACCGGAATTGAAACCCGCAAACTGAAAGGGTTTGTTCATTTAATAAAAGGTCCGGGAAGCAGTAATTAAATGTTCACAGGAATTATTGAACAAACAGGAACTATTGCAGCCATTGAAAAACAAGGCAGCAATGTGCATTTCACAGTTCAGGCATCGTTTGCCTCTGAGTTAAAAGTTGATCAGAGTGTGGCACACAATGGTGTTTGCCTTACCGTTACCGAAGTGGTTGATAACAGTCATTACAAGGTAACCGCTATTGACGAAACCTTACAAAAAACAAATCTTGGCGACTGGAAAAAAGGCGATTTAATAAACCTGGAACGTTGTGTAAAAGCCGGCAGTTTTTTAGACGGACATATTGTGCAGGGACATGTTGACCAGACTGCCACTTGTACATCAAAAGAAAATAAAGACGGCAGTTGGATCTTTCGGTTCAGCTATGCCGCAAGCGAACAAAACCTGATTGTTAAGAAAGGCTCTATCTGCATCAATGGTGTAAGCCTTACTGTTGTTGATGACCTGCCCGGAGAGTTTTCAGTGGCCATTATTCCTTACACTTTTGAGCACACCGGTTTCAAAACGCTTGATGCAGGAATGAAAGTAAATCTGGAATTCGACATCATCGGCAAGTATGTAGCGAAGATGATGGGCAGAGGTTGATAATTTTTATGGTAGTATTGTCACCCTGAGCGTAGTCGAAGGGCTTACAATAATATTTCTTAGACGCTTCGACTACGCTCAGCGTGACACAATAAGCGAGACTTCCCTAGAAATTAAATACCCTCGAAATATTGAATCCCCATTTAAAACCACCTAAGTTCCAGGTGTCGGGTGAGTTGGGAATAAAATCATTTTCAATAATTCCAACTGCATTGCTGAAATTCATGTGAAACACGTGTCCTCCTGTTTCAATCTCATAACCGATGCTGACAGGTTGATAATAAGGTCGTGTAGGATTATTCTTCCTGAACTCTGAAAACGTGTAAAAATACTCCACCAGAATAGAAGAGCGTTTAGTCAGTTTTATCCGTGCTGCAGCACCTAATGCAAATAGTCCGTTGGTTTCGCCCGCACCGTTTTCAGGGTTAATGTATGTCTTTACATAGTTGCGGTGAACATAAGTTGGCAACAATTCCAGTGAACCCACATTTCCGAATTTACGTGCAATAATCAATTGAGCAGTGTAAGACAAGCGATGCAGAATATTGTTTTTAAACACCGGAACATCGGCATAAAATAGCTCACGCTTGATTGGTGAAATAGCTGCGTTGAGGTAAACAGCAAGCGAGAGCGGAATTTTGTTGTTGGTAGTTTGTGTAAGAAAACGCCATTTGGTAAAGGCATCAATGTTTCCCATTGTTTTGCTGCGGCCAACACCTACCATCCAGTTTTCAAGAATACCATATTCAAATGCTATGCGAATGTTGGCAACGTTATCCATTCCGTAAAACGAGCTGTAGCCGCCTCCGCTGGCTGCGCCTATGTTTCCGAAGCGGTGGGTAATGCGTAAATCCATTGCATTTTTAGGAACCGTTTCGGTTGATTGTGCATTGATAACACGCGTGGTTTTAAAAGTTTCCAGAACAGGTTCGTTCTTTGGCTTTTCGTTTTGGTCAAGCAGGTTCATAATGTCGTCCTGAGCAACACAAATACCCAATGATAAATAACAACTAACAAATAATAAAAGAGCAGGTAATTTTTTAATCATGCTTTATGGTTTTACGTAAAGTTTGTAATCAGCCGAAACGCTTACTTCTATTTCTTTCCCGATGTTCATCAGTTTGTCGCTGGGGATTTTTATTTTATGGTCGGCAACCAGTACTTTAAATTTTGAGGTCAGGTTTATCTTTCCTTCTTTCACAGTAAACACACCTTCAAAAGTGCGTGGTTGTTCTACTCCGTGCATTTTCAATACTCCGGTGCAGGTTACTTTGTATTCACCATCAGTTTTAAAATCTATGTCTTCGTTTATTTTTCCTTTCAGCGTAGCATTTTCAAACCCCTTTTTGTCGCTTTCCATGTAGTTGCTGTTAAAGTGGCGTTGCATTAATCCGTCTTTGAAAACGAAGCCGGTGATGGGCACTTTAAAAGCAATACTATCGTTGTGCAGTGTAATAATGGAAGTGGACATTTTGTTTATTGCTTCAATATCTTCAACGGGTGCTTTTGAGAAAAAAGAGATTTCGGTCTTTTCGCTGATGTAAACACTTTGAGCTTTGGAGGTCAGAAACTGGAAGTTGGAGATTAGAAGAATGATGGCAATTAATTTTTTCATGGCAAATAAGGTGTTAATTGTTCGGTGCGCCATCTTCTATCCAGCAAAGAAAAATAGCTAACTCTTCCTGCGTAAGTGTTCCGCCCTGCGGCATGTGTAGAGGATCGCTTATGGGTAGTTCTATTCGTGTTTTAACTGTTTGCGAAACCGAGCTAAGTCCAACATGCGTTGTAAAATCACCTGGCCCGCTTCCGCCAGATACATGGCAACCGATACTGTTAGCACATTTGGTTTCTGCCAGCGGTTTTACATGCAGGTTGTAGCTAACATCCAGACTGTCGCAAAACGTTTCGGGTGGGGGAGGAACCTCGCCTTTATCATTCAAACAACCCTGTAATACAAATACTGTTGTTGCAAGGGTAACACTAAGTAGAATATTTTTTTTCAAGCTGATAGATTTTTGGCGTTTGTGAAATTACAATAACTCTGCCAGTAGTTCCCCCTCTCCTTATTTCAAGGAGAGGGGGAAGGGGTGTGGTTACTTCACCACTACTTTTTTACTGTAAATATTTTTCCCGTCATTCAAACGGATAAAATAAACTCCTGCTTCCATATCTCCGTGTGCATTGAAAGTCAGTTCGTGTCTTCCCGGATGCAGATTTTCAGTAACCGTTTGTTTTACCAAACGACCGTTGATGTCAAAAATTTCTGCGCTAACAGTGGTCATTTCATACAGAAAAAACGAAACGTTAACAATATCATTTGCCGGATTGGGGAACACATCAAAACCGCCTTGTACAACTGTTTCGTCAATGCCAATAGATGTATTTTCAGCTATATCAAGTAAGGTGTTTTTAATTACATCACCGCTGCTGTTATTCATGCTGTTGGTAAAATTAAATGCTCCGTAAAAAGTAACGGTTCCTGTACCTGCTGCCGGTGCGGTCCATTGCACAGTCCATGTTTTTGTTCCGCTGCCCGCAGTTCCGGAGCCGGTGTGGGTAACATATTTATTGGCCATTCCCGTGTTGGGGTTTGCAAACTGTGTTCCTGCAGGCAATGGTGTTACAAACTCACCCAGTTTAGTCCCGCTTGCATTTTGCGGTGAGATTTGGAAGCCGAATTCGCTTACTCCCGCTTTAGTTGCAGTAGCGGTAATGTTATACGTTGCTCCCGGAACATAACCCCCAACCGGAACATCTGAAGTTATAGTTGCTACCTGATCAGTAGGTGCAGCACCACTATGACAACTGCCGTTGTTACAGGTTACACCATCACCAGGCGAGCCCGTGCGCCCCGCTGGGGCGCCACTGCCGTTGGTATGGGCATTGTTGTAATTAGCATCGTAAACAATAACCAATGCTGAAACAAAAACTAATGAAAGCGTAAACTTTTTAAGCATATAAATGGGTTTAGATTTTTTATGAGCGCCAAAAATAGAGATTTATAGGGCTTAGATGAATCTAAATTCATGGAAATTTAAGTTTCAAAGCCATTATTTAAGACATTTATCCGGCTACTTTTGTTTTAGAAATTCTGTTATTGTGATTAAACCTTTCTGCAAATGAGCATCAAACGCCAAACACATTTCTGATGAAATCCACCTTTACTCTTCTTGCAATTCTCTTTGCCTTCTCGCTAAAATCGCAGACACTTTATTTTCCGCCAACGGTGGGCAATACCTGGGATACCATTTCACCGCTTTCCTTGGGCTGGTGTCCCGATAAGATTGATACACTGCTCAATTATTTAGAAGACAGAAATACCAAAGCATTTATTGTATTGAAAGATGGAAAAATTGTAATTGAACATTATTTCGGAACCTTTACACAAGACAGTGCCTGGTACTGGGCTTCGGCAGGTAAAACCATTACCTCGTTTATGACAGGCATTGCACAACAGGAAAACTATTTATCCATCAGCGATACTACTGCTGATTATTTGGGTCAGGGCTGGACAAATTGCACAACCCAGCAGGAAGAAAAAATTACCATTCGCCATCAGCTTACCATGACCAGCGGATTGGATGATGGTGTTCCGGATCATCATTGCACATTAGATACCTGCCTCAACTACCTTGCTGATGCAGGAACCCGTTGGGCATATCACAATGGGCCTTACACACTGTTAGATGCAGTAATTGAAAACGCCACAGGCCAAACCCTAAATACTTACACAACCCAAAAACTGAAAACGCCAACCGGAATGACCGGACTATTTTACACCTCGGGCTACAATAATGTTTTTGTAAGCAAGCCACGCAGCATGGCACGTTTCGGACTGCTTATACTGAACAACGGAAACTGGAACGGAAACCAGATAATGACCGATGCAACCTATTTCAACGATATGATAAACACCTCGCAACAATTGAATGAATCGTATGGCTATTTGTGGTGGTTAAACGGAAAACCCTCTTACATGCTACCCGGTTTGCAGTTTCAGTTTCAGGGCTCGCTTAACCCCAACGCCCCCGATGATATGGTTGCCGCCATGGGCAAAAACGGACAGTTTCTGAACGTGGTTCCAAGTCAGAACATGGTTGTTGTAAGAATGGGCAACGCTCCTTTTGATGACGAGGTGCCCTTTACCATGAACGACACCATCTGGCAGAAGCTGAATGATATTATGTGCAGCACCATAGCGGTTGATGAATTAAATCCGGCAAAACAGGCGCATGTTTTTCCCAATCCCGCACAACATACCATTACGGTTGAACTGAAGGAACAAATACGTGCTGTTAAAGTGTTTGACCTTACAGGAAAGGAAATGTATGCACAAAACACCGGCAGTAAAAAAGTGCAAATTGATTGTTCCCAATTTGCAGGCGGAATTTATTATTTGCAACTGCAAACGGGTAATGAGACTATCATGACCAAATTCAGTGTGAGCCGCTAAATAGCAGGCACTTTATTAAACCACGGCTGCGCTTGCTCTAACTGCGCTGCCAAACGGAATAAAGTTGCCTCATCATTCAGCCTGCCTGTAAACATTACACCAACCGGTAAGTTTTCCTTTGACCAATGCAAGGGTATAGTCATAGACGGTTGTCCGGTAATATTTGCAAGCGGTGCATACGGTATCCACGAGAAAATTTTAGTTGCCGTTTTTTCAATGATGCCCGTATTTTTTATAACCGATGTATTGCCAAGTGCATTCAACGTTCTTAATGCAATATCTTCAGCTTTGCTGTTTTGCAGTGCACCTATTTTAAAGGGTTTCATACCAAGAGTTGGAGTAAGCAACGCATCGTATTTTAAACCAAATTGTCCCATGGCACGGGTGGTTTCGTTCCATTTCAGTTTTGCCAATGCAAAATCACCTGCCGAAAAGGATTTACCTAATTTGTAAAGCAGCCAGGTGTTAGGTTCAAAATCCTTTATGGTTGGTTTCTTGTTATTCACTTCACCCAGATAATCAATGGTTGCAGAGGTTTCTCCTAACACCATCATGTAAAGAATCTGTGTAAGCAATTCCTTTTTGTAAGGCAGCGGAACTTCTTCCACTTCATGCCCCAATTCCTTTAAAAGTTTTACGGTGTTATGAATTGCTGCCACATTTTCTTCGTCCTGTTTTCTCCCCATCGGATGCTCCAGCGAATAAGCAATCTTCAGTTTCCCCGGTTGTATTTTTATTTCTTCTGAATAAGGTTTTTCAGGTGTTTGAATGGAGTAGGGCTCTCCGGGTGCCGATCCTTGAATAGTATCTAAATAATAAGCACTGTCGCGCACGCTGCGCGACACAGCACCTTCACAAACAGCACCACCCCAAAGCTCTCCGTTCTGCAAACCGAGCGTAACTCTTCCGCGCGAAGGTTTCATGCCAAATAACCCGTTGCAACTTGCCGGAATACGGATAGAACCACCTCCATCATTAGCACTTGCAATGGGTACAATTCCCGCTGCAACTGCAGCTCCGCTTCCGCCACTGCTCCCGCCAGTAGTGTGTTCCGTGTTCCAGGGATTGTGCGCAGGCTTCAGCAATTCACTTTCTGTAAAAGGTGTTAAGCCAAACTCGGGTGTGTTTGTTTTTCCGAAAATTACAAGCCCTGCTTTTTTCACCCGTTGCGTTACAACCGAATCTTCTTTTGCAATATAATTCTGTAAAAAACGTGTCCCCATCGTATGGCGAACTCCTTTCAGTTCGGGCCCTAAATCCTTCATCAGGTAAGGAACTCCTGCAAAAACAGAATTAGCATCAACGCTTTTCTGCTGCTCCTTTGCCAGATCATAACAAGGTGTTACCACCGCATTTATTTTCGGGTTCACTTCCTCCGTGCGTTTGATCGCAATATCCAGAAGTTCAGCAGGTGTTACTTCTTTTTTCTTTATCAGCTCTGCCAGTGCAACTGCATCGTGTTTGCGGTATTCTTCAAAGTTCATAGTAGTAGTATTAAAGCACCAAAATACAAATTATGTGTCACCCTGAGCGTAGTCGAAGGGTTTATAATAATTGGTTTTTGATTGCCCTTCGACTACGCTCAGGGTGACAAACTGTTTTAAAACAACCCGTACATCAGTCTGCCAATCATAAAATAAATGAACAGGCCAATGATGTCGTTGGAGGTAGTGATAAAAGGACCTGTAGCAAGCGCAGGGTCAATATTTAATCGGTTAAGCGCCAACGGAACAAACGAACCGAAGATAGCCGCAAACACAATCACCGAAAGCAGCGCAACGCTCACAGTAACGCTCAGCGCCATGTAATCATTAAAAACAAGATTGTAGGCCAGTAACAAACCGGCACAAATAAGTCCGTTCAATAAACCAACCAGTAATTCGCGCAACAACTTTGGAATCATATCACCCTTGCTGATGGTTTGATTGGCAAGACCCTGAACAACCAGTGCAGAACTTTGTACACCCACATTGCCGCCCATAGCAGCAATCAGCGGCATAAAAAAAGCCATTTCAGGATGTATCTGTATCTGCGGCTCATAAGCAGTGAGCACCCTTGAACCTACTACACCTCCGGCCAGCGCAACAACCAACCAGGGAAGGCGCGCACGTGTGCTCACCCACAGCCCGTCATCGGCCTCAATGTTTTCCGAGATACCACTCATCAACTGGTAATCCTCGGTAGCTTCTTCACGCACCACATCCATTACGTCATCCACCGTAATGCGGCCTAACAACTTGCCGGTAATATCCACAACAGGTATTACAACCAGGTCATATTTCTCAAACAACGCAGCTACATCTTCACTCTTTGCTCCGGCCTCAACAGAGATTACATCTTTAAAATAAATCTTCTCAATTTTTTCTTCGGGTGGTGATATCAGCAGGCGCTTCAGCGATAATATTCCGTGCAATTTTTCATCATCATCAATTACATAAACGGTATAAATGCTACCCACTTCTTCGGCCTGTTTTTTCATTTCAACAATGCTCTGCTGCACCGTCCAGTTCAGGTTGGCTGTTACCAGCTCGGTGGCCATCAAACCGCCCGCAGTGTCTTCGTCATAGCGCAACAGGTCAACGATGTCGCTGGCCTGCTCGGCATCATCCATCTGCTCCAATACTTCCCTTTTCTTCTCGTCAGGAAGTTCAGCAATCAGATCGGCAGCATCATCCGAATCAAGGTTGTCGGCATGTTTGGCAACCTGTTCCGATGAAAGCGAGTTGATGAATTTCTCCCTCACCTCCTCATCCATCTCAATCAGCACATCGGCTGCTTTTTCTCCGTCTAACAGATTGTAAACGTATTGTGCATCGTGTGTCCACGATTCTTTAATGAGTTCCGCAATATCAGCCGGGTGAAGCGGTTCCAGCATGTTAACCACATCATCGTGCCGATGATGCTTGATGGCATCATGCACTTCAAAAACAAATGAGGGGGTTACTTCAAATTTCATGATGCACTATTAACCGTCATTGCGATCCGCCTGAGGCGGAGAAGCAATCTTTCAATAAGTGAGATTGCTTCGCTTCGCTCGCAATGACGTTATTTTGCAACAGACAGCAACCTTGTCAACTCAACAAACTCAGCAACACTCAGTTGTTCTGCACGTTTGTCAAACAATTTGCTTTCTGCAACGGGTGCGAAAGTAAGACTTTTGAGTGCATTACGTAATGTTTTTCTGCGTTGGTTAAAAGCCGTTTTCACTACCGCGAAAAATTCTTTTTCATCGCAGTCAAGCGCTTCAGTTGTGTTGCGCGTAAGGCGTATAACGCCCGACTTCACCTTTGGTGGCGGAACAAAAACGGTTTCGTTTACCGTAAAGAGGTATTCAATATCATAAAAGGCAGAAAGCAATACACTCAGTATCCCATACTCCTTGCTACCCGGAGGTGAAGCTATGCGCATCGCCACTTCCCGCTGTATCATGCACACCACTTCGGGTATTTCATTCCTGTGTTCCAGCACATTGAAAAATATCTGTGACGAAATGTTGTAAGGAAAATTGCCGATAACAGCATAACGCTCCAGGTCAATGTTCATCCTCAGAAAATCGCCTTCAATTATTTTGCCTTTCAGTTGCGGAAAATTCAGCTTCAGAAACTCAACCGATTCGCGGTCCACTTCCACTACGCTGACATCAATTGCTTTATTCTCTAAAAGGTATTTGGTCAGCATCCCCGTTCCGGGCCCAATTTCCAATACCTGTTTATAATCGCCATGCCCGCTAAGGCTTTCAGCAATTTTGCGGGCAATGTTTTCGTCTTTCAGAAAATGCTGACCTAAGTGTTTTTTAGCGCGAACGGGATACATTATTCCGCCACCGCTACTACTTCCTGCACTTCAGGAATCATTTTTTTAAGCAGCGCTTCAATACCCGCTTTCAGCGTAATGGTAGAAGAAGGACATCCGCTGCAGGCACCCTGCAACACCACATTTACTTTACCGTCTTCAAACGATTTGAACTGAATATTTCCGCCATCACCCTCCACTGCCGGGCGAACATATTGTTCCAGTATGGCAATTATTTTCGCATCAATAATCGGGTTCTCTTTTGCAGTTGCGGAGTTCTCAGCCTCCAACTTCTTACCTCCAACTTCCAACTTCTTTTCTTCAGGTAGCTCGGCAACAGCTTCACCTCCATTTGCCAAAAACTCACGGATAAAGCTGCGCAATTCCAGCGTAATGCTTTCCCATTCCACCGCGTTGGTTTTGGTAACCGACACAAAGTTGGCAGCAATAAAAACACCAGCCACAAAGGGAAAATCAAACAACTTTTGCGCAAGAGGCGAACCTTTTGCCTGTGCTTTGGAAGTATATTCAACGCTTACATCTTTCAGCAACCCTATATTGGCAACAAATTTCATTGCATTGGGGTTGGGCGTGCTTTCAGCGTATATGGTAACGGGAAGTTTCTTTGTTTCGGTGGTGTTCATAGGGCAAAGGTAAGTAAAAACGCTCTTAGGCAAAGGGCTTTTTCATTGCCAAAATGTCCGATTTCCTAAAACCACACCCCGTTTTATAACTCCCTCATTACTACCGTGATTAACCTCGCTTCACCTCGCGCAATCCCCGCTTCACCTCGTGACATAGCCCGCTTCACCTGAAAAACACCTCTCTTCAGGTCAGGAACACCTCGCTTCACGTTAAGAACACCTCGCTTCACCTCACGAACACCTCGCTTCAGGTCGAGAACACCTCCCTTCAACTTAAGAACACCTCCCTTCAGGTAAAGAAATCCTCGCTTCAACTCACGAACACCTCGCTTCACTTCACGAACACCTCCCTTCACTTCGCGAAAACCCCGTTTCACTTCGCGAACACCTCCCTTCACCTGACGCAATGACATGCGTTTCGCAAGAAACAGTCATCGTTCTGCAAGAAACGATATGCGTTCCGCAAGAAACAGTCATCACTTCCCAAGAAACGGTATGCGTTTCGCCTGCAACACTCATCGCAACTCGTGCATTAATATACGTTCCCTAAGAAATGATATGCGTTCCGCTTGCAACGCTCATCGTTTCTCAAACATTAATATTCGCTCCCTAAGAAACGCTCATCACTTCACAAGCATTGATATTTATTTTCCAATTAAATTACCTTGCATTCCGTAAACAGCATTTTCACAACAAATCATATCCTTAAAAATCTACCTTTGTTTTCCATAATATGACAACAAAAGAAGAAGCATATAAAGTAGTAGCCAACTTGGTTGAACGCTTTAACGAGCAATATGCATCTTACAAAAAGTCCGACTATAATGAGACACTAACAAGGCGCGACTTCATAGACCCTATTTTCAAAGCCCTTGGTTGGGACATTGATAACCAAAACTGATATGCAGAATCTTACCGCGAGGAA